>NJAL01000004.1:186045-319645 GCA_002591725.1 Candidatus Didemnitutus mandela
ATCACATTAACCTTGGATTAAATGTACTTGACTGGGCGGGGTTGGTCATAATTTCTGCGAGTATGGCTAGCGGACGAGCTGCTGCCAAGGTTGATTGCTGGAGATACGAATGGAATATTGTCGCAGCTTCGCTGCCGGAACCCGAGTACCGAATAAGAGTCGCGGTAACTGGTGACTTTCACGGAGCAGAGATGTAAAACTAAACTTGCTGGGGTGGGCTGAGGAGCTTCTGAACACACTGTGTTCGGCCGTCGGGGGACTAGAATCGTCAGCATTTTCTGCTTGGGGGGCTGTCTCCAGGCGACCAATGTGCAGCCTAGGCAGCGTCCTTAGGCTGTTCGCCGACCATTATTAAGATAGGAAGTAGGCTCCCTAGGTGGATTGGTTCGCTTGCAAAATCGCTGGAAAGACAGCGAAATTGGATGAGACGGCTTCATTTTTGATCCATCCGCTCTTTCAGGCCACAAGTGAACGAGAGCAGCTGGGCTTGTCAAAGCTGCTACCGCCCATTAGTTTGAGCAACGAATGAGCGTAGTAAAACTAATCGCGATGGCTAACAGCGGAGTTAACACGATTAGGATGGTGAAGGCCGAAGACTAGTGCACACAACCCCTTTCAGGCGGAAAAAAGAAACCGGAGTAGAGACAGGAAAGCAAGCTGCATAATGTTATTATGCTATTGCAGACTCCCTCGATGCCGGACGGTCGTGACTCCGTACTGTAACAAAAAGGCGAGTTTGCGCATAGGTGTCTTCCGGAAAAAACGGCCAAAGAAATATCAGCCCGACTGCGGTCAGGTTGGCCCAGTTTAACGGAACCAGGCAGATTTTTCTGACGAAGAAAAAAGAAATGCTGAGAGAAGCCTCGAAATTAGTGTTCAGGCTAGAAGGAAGCTGATTAGCGTATGGAGTCACCTGGCTGGACGCGGCAAGCAGACTGGCCAGAACTATTGAGGGCGATCAGTAGCAAACAGGGCGACTGCTCCGATGGGCCACTATTCCGCGGCACCCTTTGTTCCAGCCCGGAAAGGCCAGTGTGCAGGCTTTCGTGCAGTAGCATGGAAAGACAATCCGTAAAGATGCCGTTCGAGAGGTCGGGATTGTTGGCGCCAGTGTTGGCCAAAAAGCCAGGCTATAGTTGCAACCCGGGTCAATTTTTCAGCGTCAACCAAAATATATATATATGGACTTGTCCATGCGGCTTGGCCGTGATTGCCGGTTTCCGGACCGGTTCCGCCGGTGGGGACAAGCGGGGACGTAGGACGAGAGGGTATAGGGGAATACGCTAAGATTTTCTTTCGGTCGGGCAAAGGAACACAACCTGCGCTCTGAAAGCTTTGATGTGCACTTCTTTCTTTCTTTCTTTCTTCAACAAACGAGCCCTTGTCCCCCTATGAAAAAACGCATTAATTTTTCATGTTAGCCGTTTTCAGAGGAACATTCCTAAACAATTTGTGCGCAGCTTTTGAAATCGGTCAGGCTCTCCCGAATTTCACATTGAAGGACGTCAATGGCAAGACTCACTCGCTGTTCGACTCTAAGGGCAAGGTGATTTCATACTGAAATAGGTGAAAGCTTGGTGAAAAAAGGTTCACTCGTCCCGGACTGATTTGTTCTCCGCGCTCAAGGCAGAAAAATTGACAAGCCTTACGATGTCCTTAACGAAGTTGCTCCTTTTTATCATCAACGAACAGAGGTGACTGGTTTGTGAGGGCGACATTGGCAATATTCGGTCCGGCTGGTCCGGAGGACATTGCGAAGACTGCAAATTATGTAATAAGCTGCACTTGGCGAAATGAAGACTGGCGAACCGGTGAAAACCTTGATGTCGAAGTTCCATGGTTGTAACGTGAAATATGCGAATTGAAGTCCGTGCTCATTCTTTGAATGGGCCGAAGCTTCGCGTATCTGTTTTTTTGTTTGTTCAGGCGGGGAAGGAAAAAATCTCGGAACGGATCGAGCCGTCCGCGACAGGAGTGACCGGCCCGGTCATACAAATAAAAAAATCTGGGCTGATCTCGATGTCGATCCGCCCCCCGGGCATGTGTACGGCGACCGTGCGATCGACGAGACCGAGTCGGTGCGCAACCGCGGCTGCGGCGCTTGAGCTGCTGCCAGAGGCGAGTGTATAACCGGCTCCGCGCTCCCAGATTTCTATCTCGATGGACGACCGGTTGAGGACGCGGAAAAACTGGACGTTGGTGCGATGGGGAAATAACGAGTGTTTTTCGATTTCGGGGCCGTAGCGGTGGGCCAGGGCGGAGGAAATTTCCGGCAGTGGCAGTACGCAATGCGGATTGCCGATGGTCGCGGCGCAGAAAGTGAAGTCGCGGTCCGAAAGAGAAATTTTTTCGTTCAGCACTTCGCGAACGGGACCCGTGACAGGAATCTTTTTGCTTAAGAAGCTGACTTGCCCCATCTCGACTGTGATAGAGTCGCTGCTTTTATGCATGGTTATCCCGACGATTCCGCCTGTCGTTTCGATCGTAAATGGCGCGGTACCGGCTTTGCTGTAATCGTAGAGATAGCGAAAAAAAATACGGAGGCCATTGCCGGATTTTTCAGCTTCGGAGCCATCTGGATTGAAGATCCGGAGTCCGAACGAAGCGTGCGTGCTGGGCAGAGGGCCCCATAAGATACCATCGGAACCCACTCCAAAGTTTCGGTGGCAGATGCGCTGAATGTGTGCTGGAGAAGGAGCCGTGAGCCCCGGTTCCCTGGTAGGATCGATGACGATGTAGTCGTTCCCAAGGGCGTGATATTTGGCGAAGTGCATGCTGAGCAAATACGTTTTCCCCAGCTTGTGGTCGGCGTGGGGGACATTTGTCTCGGCTGTGAAGAGGCGATTCTACTTGGCTGGCGTCGTGGGTGTCACCTTATTGGCCGAAGCCGACCGGACAAAGTCGAGGAGATGGTACCTCTTAATGGAGTTCGCTACTTCCACAGGGACGAGACGTTCCCAGCTCGGATCGCCGGATTTGATGCGTTGCAAGATATTGCGTGAAAGAATGTGGAGGTAGCCATCGGCTAAATCTCATGATATTAATTATTAATAGATATAGTGATTTTTCGATCAGATGTACGTATCGACCAGATGTACATAGAAACGTAGGGGTCTTTTCAGGCGTTTAACGATATAAAGGTTGTGTGCGGTGATCAGCAAGCGTGAAGGGAAGGCGTTGTCCGGCGTTCCGAACGAGCTCCCCGGCTGGCCTCCGGAAACAATAAAGATCATAGGCGCCTTGCATGCCGTCTTAGAGATTTTTGTAATTTTTCATTAAAGGCTTTGACGAGGTTGTTGATGTCCATTGCGACTCCGATCATTTCCTTCGTGTAAAGGAGAAAATAGGAAAATTAGTAAAACTCCGAATAGTTTAAAATGAGCACGGTGAATACGATCTACCCGAGCGTATCGAGGAACGACAGGAATTCATCCGGATCGAGCTCCCTGGCTGCGAGGAAGTTGTTCGTCGCGATTTTTCATCAGCACGACTACTGCTTTTCTCTTGATCATCGGGTCTTGGATGAACTGTACGGTGGCACAACTCAGTATGTCGACGTTTGCGTGCGTGGCTGGGCAGAAAATGCCATGTTTTACGAGCATGAGGCAGTTAAAGATGACTTCCGATGGCTGTAGCACACCTCGGTGGGGATAAATATCACAGTTTTGGTAAAGCCGTGCTTTTCGAGAAAGAGTGAGAAACAGAGGCGCTTATCGCGATGTGCGAAAAGAATGTGCGAAAAGATAGAGCCGCTGAGGTCCAGTATATCGACCTCGACACGGCTTGTGCCGAGGTTGTTGGCGAGCAATTTGATGAGTTTCCCCGGCTCATCGTGGTAACAAAAGTCACCATAGATCAGGTTGGTGCCGACCCACGATGTCGAGCGTTCTGCTATTGTAAGATATTTTTTTGTCCTAGAAGCGGATGTGAATGACAATTTTGTTTGGTTGTTCGAGTGGCGAGGCTGAAAGCGAATGCCAAGCGAGCTATGGCCGGGTCTTTTGCTGGCCTTGTTCCAAGTCGCCACGGCATCTGCGAAGACAAAAAAGCGGGTACGGTCGCCGGGCTGGCTGTCTAGTTGCTTTTCGAAGATTGTGTATTCATGGTGGAGCATCGTCTGCAGGCACTCGAGTGAGACATAACGTGGTACTTCCCCTTAGATCGCGTTGGCTGAATGTCATGTCGTAAGCTGCCATCGTTTTGTGATCGAATTGGATGCGCTGCTAGACTGAAAGAACGCACGGGCAGCCTTCTAACCGGCGCCGATTCCGACGACCGTGCTGTAGTGAGTGCCATTGAGGTTCATGGTGGGAGCCTTGCGACTTGTGGTGAGAAACTCTTGCTTGGGCGGGCATGGCGTGATGGATAGTACGTATACAGACGAAAAATAAGTGTCTAGCGGTTGTTCTAAAATGATACGCTGTGACCGTTCGTCGGGGCCTCGCTGTTGTTTGCCTTTTCGCGTTTTCCAGAGTTGCTTTTCAACTGGCGTACTAGAAGGTCGGCGTTTACTGATCTCCCGGACCTTCTCTCATAAAAAACTTTTCCACTTTTTACGAGCCTAACGGCGATTGCGGCGATGGGCGAAAAGAAGCCACTGATGGCAAAAGGCAACTATGCTCGTCTTCGACTTTTCTGCCAATATCCAGGGTTCGCCAAATCAGATGGAGACACTGGGTCAGATTTTTAAGCCCTTCGGCAGCTAGCGGGACCAAACTTTGTAACTGCACAGCATGATGCGCACTTTTCGCTTAGCGGTGGGCGGTAAAGACGTCGATGGTGTGCCTATATCGGAAACTTGCATCCGGGTAGTTGTGAATCTGGTTATGCGACCACGAGCGAAGTGTACGCGACTCTGGCGGACTTTGTTTTGCGGGAAAACCAGTGTAGGTTTACCTCAGCGAAGCTGACGACGTGCGATTACTACGTCACTTCCGTTGTGACCGAGGTCACCGTAGACCCCTGTGTTTTGATTTTATGCTGGATCTAACCTTGCAGCCATTTTTTTACCGGAGTACTCTAGACTCTAGAAACTTGGTGTGGATGTGTAAGTGGCTTGTGTTGGAAAATACAAGAGTAATAACGCCGGAAAAATCGCCAGCAGACGTAGGAGTTGCTTGGCGACCCTTGGGATACGTTCGTTGACGACATCGAGAATGCGGAAAAATTGTTCGCGGACACCCTACAGAACGAAGCCGATGCCCATGGCATTTTGTGTCCCGCGGCTGCTCTTTAGGCGAAGCTGATAGATTCGATCGCCTATCACGGCGAGGAACTGACTGATTTGAAAGGCGAGATGGGCCAGGTAGGATCGCATACATGCGGTTTACGGAATACGCTAAGCTAGCTTTCGGCAACAGCGCGGCGTGAAGCGGTGACTGTGGGCGCTGGGACTGAGGAAAAACTGCTATCGTTTATACGGGGGGTTAGATCGTTGATGGTGTTGGTACGACCGTGTTGCGGTAAATAGTCTGGGTCGAAGTGCGTTTGCTTCGGAAACGATTCAGCGCGAGTTCCGGCTGGTCTTGAAGGAAAACTCCGTGGTGGTCTCGATGGGTGCCGTTGTGCCCCTGGGTGCCGTTGTGCCCCCGGGGGTACTGGGCCTCGACCTGTCCGAATCGGATTTTCCCAAACCAACGACGGCTACGGAACTGGGTTTAATGTGCAAAGCTTAGCAAACAAAAAATTTGGACTTTTTTTGACATGGCGAAGACTGGCAAACTTGCTGATCTCAAACCTCATAACATGGCGGAAGACGTTCTAGGAATTCGCCGTTTTTTAATATTTCTTAGGTTGGATCTACGATCATTGCATCACGAAGGTGTTACTAACCGTAACACCTAAAGCCCGGGGAATGCGGGAAACCATCAAAAGTCGAGTGTGGTTCAGCGAGGAAGCGCAGAAGCTCGGCTTTTGGTCGATGAAGCCCGTGGCTTTGATATCGCTGTTAATTTTGCTGCAAGCGAAGCTGGCTGATTTTCTTCCATGTGGTCGAAGCAGCCGAATGATGCACCGTGACTTCGCACTGGGCTACGCCAAGGCCGGTGGGTGTAGTCGGACGCGCTGATGCAGCAAATTTTGTGGCAGCTCGACGCCCTGTGCCGCTTGAATGGTCCCAGGGGGATATGTACGGTTGCCGCTCGGATTGGATGTTCCATAACTTTGTCATGGCTAACGAAGAGTCGGCTTTAATCGTTCAACCCCTCGGCGACAATACTATGGCGTGTATCGATCATGGGTTGTTTCGCATCACTTGCAGGATGCCGGAGCGGTTGTCCGGCTATACGTACGTGGAGAAAGGTACTGTGGCGGCCGCTGAGTTCAGCGAAGAAGCTGTCTTAGATGCGCTGAAAACTTATTTCGATCTGGAGTGTCCCAGCGAACACCGTGGTTCTTGGCTTGGTTTACGGTCTCTCAGTCAAAGCCGCCCCGGGTGGCGGACATGATGTACGGTGAAGATGGTGCTGGTCACGACCGAGTGCGGCATGGGATCGGTGATCGCTGGAGATACGCGTAAAAAAATGACGTATTCTCTAAGCTGAAGAAAATTGAAGTGCATGTGGTCTAGTATCCGTAAAAGACGTCCCAAATGATTTCTCCGATCGGCCGGCATGTACTGGGGATCGGGCAATTTAGACGCTCACGCTGTCGAGCAGGTAGCTCTTGGTCGGAGCCTTGCAATTCGAGTGCGCGATAATACCCGTGATAGAGTTCGGGTCAAAACAACGTCTGCGAAGCCCTGATCAGGTATCGGTCGAAGATAGGGGAAAGTTTCTCTTCCATTATAGCCAGGCGCATGTCGTTAAGGAAAGCGCCGTCGACACGACATCTACGTTTTCCCCGACGGAATTGAAATACTTTTTCATCTTTGCGGTATGTTCGCGCTCCGGTTTCTTGGGTTGGCAAGTTTTGCGGTAAAGGTGCTCGACAATATTTGCGAGGGTCGGTGAGGGAGAGGTTTATGACTGAGCTGTCGCAAGGCTGCTTGTTCGTCTGCCGGAAGATTCAAGGGCTAGGAGTCGATTGGCGACCGATTCATTGCTTGGGCGATACCAGTTTCCGGCGAAAACTTCCACGGTGTTCTTGGCGGAGGTAACTTTGTCATTGGCCAGCATTAGGCAGCACACGCGAGAGACAGCTTGGCCGATGAAGTCGTAGCGCACGTTGCTTAGGATATATCTCCTTCGCCGTGCGGCTGTAGATACTTTAGCAGACCGACAGTTTGTTTGTCGACGAGGCCTAAACACGATAGCGTAGTCCTCTGGGAGGGCCGAAACCGATGGGCACTTTTACCGTCAAGAGCCCAAGGGTGGCACTTGCATAGCGCACTAAGGATATTAGTTGATATTAGTTGTTTTTTTCTTGGTCACACAAAAGGCTACAATCGACGTTATTTTATAGGTCTTTGGCGGCTGGATAACCAATGTTTAGATAGGTGCTGGCAATAAGGGTAGCGCTTCAATTCCGGAGCAGTCCGCACCACCTCGGGAATATCTTCGCGAATCAGCTGCGAAAAAACCGGCCGGACCTGTTTGGTTTTCCGTGACAGAGCGAAAAATGTGTCTCTTGGAACGGGGTTGTTGAATGGACGAGAAAGGACTCCGTGAATAAATAGCAAGGTACTCCGTAGTGTGCGATTGCATGGATGAAGAGCAAATTGGTCACGTCCTATATCGGTGCACAGCGCCGTGAGCGCGTGCTGTGCAGGATGTTTGCAAAGCTAGAGGATTATTCAGATGTCTTCCTCTTCCTCTTCCTCTTCCTCTTCCTCTTCCTCTTCCTCTTCCTCTTCCTCTTCCTCGCTGGCCTGTTTTCCCTTCTGCTGGTATAGCACACGTTCAAGAATTTCGGTCATGTCATCCACTGGATCGAAGACGCGGCGGGAGACGAAAATCGGCCGCTTTTGCTTGAGCGCGAGGACTAGGGAGTCGCTCGGTCGTACGTCCAATTCGAGGATTTTGCGCCCGAGTTCGTTGCTCATGCTCAAGATGACCCGGGCGAAATAGGTACCTTCGCTGACGTCGTTGATGATGACGCTATCAAGCTTGATGCCAAACCCGAAGAAAACGTGTTCGATCAAATCATGGGTTAGCGGACGCTCCCTTTTGACGTTGTTGATCGTCATCGAAATGGCGCTGCCAACGCTAGGGTCGACGTAGATGACGAATGTTTTTTCATCATTGCCGAGAAACACGGCACAACCATTAGCGGTTGGCATGAGCCCTTTAACAATAACTTCTACAACATCCGAATTCATATTAAAAATCTGTGTGCGGGCGGTGAAAGTGCAAGTCAGCAAAATATGCTGGCCTAAAAGCCGAATAGATCGATTCCCAGCTCGCTCGCCTTCGTCAGGAGCAAACTCTTCTCCAGCATGATGACTTTGCCGGCTTCGAGAGCGGCGGCGTTCAGTCCAGCTTCCTGCATGGTTTCGAGGGTACGGAAGCCAAAGTCGGAAACATCAAACCGGAAGTCTTGCTTGATTTTTACCGTTTTGACGAAGAGAGAATCGTTGACTTTGAAAGTGCCGGCGCGACGCAACATTCGGTCGGTGCCTTCAAAGGCTTCCACGGCGAGTACCGTGCCTTTGCGGACGACACAGCCTTGACCGATGTCGAGCTGGGCTATCTTGCGAGCGATGTGGATGCCATATTTGAGATATTCGGAACCGATTGGAAATTTGCGAGAGGTCATTCGCCCGGGTGAGGCAAGCTGGTTGTCGAGAAAAGCGCGGGCATCGAGTTGCACGATGCCGATATCTTCGATTTCGCGCATGACGACCCCAAAGATGGTTTCAGCGTTGCGACGCTTGAGGGTAAGCAGGGTTTTTTCGATTTTAAGGTCGGGAGTGAGCCTATGAAAAAGCTTCTTGGGTTTTATCTGACCGGCCATCAAGGTGTAGCCAACATCGAAATTTTTGAGAACCGACAGAAGTTTGCCGAGCTGGTCGACGTTGACCTCAATGCGATCGCTGGGAGCGAAAGAAGAAAACAGTTCTGGCTCGGTTTCTCCTCCAAGCGCGATCAGCCGTAGTGGAACATTCGCTGCGCGAATCGCAGCCGCGGAGATGATCGGGTAGCGACCGCGACTGGCGATGAGTGCAATCGGACGGCTTGAGTCGAAAGAAGGCGGAAAAAAAATGGATAGCAAAGCGTGGAAATAAATAACGCAAAGTGCACCGGGCGTGCGACTAAAAACCGCGTAGGGGGGGTGACTTGGAAACGACTACGGCTTGGTCCGTAGTATTTTTAAGTTTCGGTAGTAGCGATAGCTCGAATAGCATTACACTATTACACGATATGCCGCTGCCGAGTTCGTTTTGCTGTCGCGGAAACTCTTTTTATAGAGAAGAATGGATTTCCGGTAGGGTACGATTGAAGAGGCAGGCAATAGGTGACCTTGTTGGTGCGCTTGGTGATCAACAAAGCGTCAGTCCCTGTGTCCATCATGCCGCGAGTTGGTCACGAAAAAATCGAAGCGATGCTTGAGGGCGTCCATAAATTGGCCAAATTTTTCGGCTTCGAGCAGCCGGAGCTGAGCGTGGCAGATAAAGATTATTTTCGACTTTGGTTATGTCCAGCAATGGGGAATTCGCAAAAGATCGCCTCGGACCTTTTTGCGGTGCTTTTTAACCAGGCGATGAGTCCAGCTTCATTTACCATCTTGAGGTAACGATGAATTATCGTGCGTCTGCTGTATCTCGCAATCCATGAGTATCACGCGTTTGCTGTAGTTAACTAGGGAAGCTATCAAGTTGATGACACATTATTGATGCGCACTGCTTCCGATTAATCAGCCAGCATAGCGAGAATGGCTGTAGGAAAAGACTGAGTTTTGACCGAGTTGTAAATGCTCAAGAAGGCTTCGGAGTCTGAGGGCGGCGCGATTGTTGCTGATAAACAGTCATTTTTTCCCGTCCGGACATTTTCAAGTTTCGGGATCATTCGGGGAGGTTGGCGCCGATTAAAACTTCGACGCTGCATGCGCTTTTTGATGCAGTTGTCGAGGAAGTTGAGGCCGACTGGAATACCGCAAAAAATGGCTATTCCGAGTCCGACACAGGTTATGATGACGCTGGGAATTGGGGGGCCAAGACGCATCGAGCGGCATGGTCGGGATGTTTCCCCATTTTTTCGAGGTAATGGTCTGCTTAAGACGATCGAGGACCTGGATGTTGTCGTTTTCGGGATTTGGCCTGGGACCTGATTTTCGAGGCTTTTGAATTCAACTGAAGGGTCGACTAGATGAAAATTGACTGTTTTTCTGTTTGTTTTTATTTTTTGTCGAATGAGTGGTTTCGAAACCCTGTGTTTTGGTGTAATTGCGTGCGAAAGTCGGTGATCGCCTAGCCGACATTTTTGCGAATCTGAATTTGCTGTTTGATGACGTCGATCGAATTTGCGGAGTTAGATCATCTTGAAATGGCGCTTGGGATAGAGATAGATGTACTGCTGTTTTATGAGTTCGGCGAAGTTGCTTGCGCAGAGCAGCCAATATTGGTGCAAGCGGAAGTGTAGGCGATTTCGAGGAGGTTGCTATGCTCGGTTTGGGTTTTTCGATTTGCTGGGTTTTGTTCCGAGATCAAAATGGGTCAAGTGTGCAGCTGTCAGCGAGGCGTTAATGGATTTCACCCGACCAGCGACAGTGTCGATGTTGGCTGAAATGGAGACAAAATTCTGCTGACGTTTTCGATCGGGTAATTCATGAACTCCCGGGCTTAATGATTTGCGATGAGTGCCGAACCTCCGGAATTTCGATCTCGTATGGGAAATCGCGATGAGAGGCTGTTGCAGACGAGCTGGACCGAAACGCTGCCGAGAAACACGCCTGCGTGCGGCAGATTGTTGTGGGGCTTCTTTATGTGGAGATTCTGGAGAATCTTGATTCCCTTGGGCACAGCAATTGGGCGACTTTAATTTGCAGCTGGCTGCTGGTTAAAGATCTGAATATAGGCGTTGAGACTTATATCCGAGAGGATGGATCGATCACCTACTTAGTTCAGCATGACGTAGCTCGTGGCGCTCAAACTGGATCGTGACGTTAGAATTTATGCATCGGGGTTCCGGTTCCCTGTGCTTTATGCATAGCTCCAGGGGTACCGAAACGAAAAGGGCGGTCCACAGCTGTTTGCACAGGACCATGTAGTAATCTAGCAATCGTGGAGAAAACGATATTCAACGAGCTATTCGTCATTACCGTACAGGGAGGTAGACTTAGCGGAGCTGGTGTTGGAGGTGGATATCGAAGTTTAGGTAAGGTTCGTTCTGGAATGTAAATAATGCCTCTTGATTGAAGGAGCAGAACATTGTCTTCGCTTTTGCTACTTTTCTTATCTTTGATCTCAGAGTTGAAGTTGGCGGTGATGACCTTTTTCTCCGTTTGGCAGTACGAGTGACCGTTGACGGTGTTGCCCTTCCCAATTCCGGCTATGCTTATGCTACCGGGCTTGGTGACGAGTTCGACCACCGCGAAAGTTGACTGGATTGGAATCGGGTAACGACCTTGGCTACGGACTTAGCTTAGAACCTTTGCGAGGAGGGTATTCCTCGACGTTGAATGTTGCCTGCGGTTCCGGCTGCGGCAAGCTTTCCCGATGATTTGTTGGTTTTTGGCGACAGGTTTTTCCGCTGATCTGTACATTCATGACAAACGGACGGTTAGCTATCGCGTGCATCAACGCGCTGAATGGTGGGGTGGTGAGGTCTGGTTTTTGATAGGTGTTGGCTTACAAGTTGTAGGCCAGATGCAGGCTATGAACGTAGTGTTTTAGCTGGAGGCCTCGTCGACGAAGATTATGGGTGCTGGGTGCAGCTTAGGGCGATCCAGAAAGCGAAGAGGAAATGGTAGATTTTTATAAATCCAAAAACGGCTGGAAATATCGGTCAAAAATCTACTTTGCTCGAAGCCTGGGGGTGCTGAACGGAGGACCAGCTGTGAAGGTATTTTGTGGGTGGCGCTGACGCTCAAATGTTTGTTGAACCTTAGTCTACCTACGCCCCACGAAAATCGCTTCCGCGGTAAGAAACATTACGTCCGAGAAGTTTTTCTACCGTAGCCGCTGCAAGGCCTGGATGCGTTGGCTAAAGACATACATGTAAAAGAATATATATATATGGTGCGAAGAGTTGCCGAAGGGGAGGAGCCAACTGAGGTGCGGGTGACGGTTGTATTGTTTAGTCGCTGGCGGTCTAGCTGGTGAATATGAATTTGCGATTTGCGGATGGCATTCCAGACAAGCGTGGCATTGGTGGAGATCTGGTCGAAGCGTCCGTCAATCGAGCCGTCGTTTCAGAATTCGATAGGTTAAACGGACCTAACCATTGAGTTTTGGCAACACGAAAACTCCAAGGGAGAAATTGTGGTCCAACGTATGTATCGCCACGGGTGCTTTCGGAGTAGCGGACACGGTAGCCGCCGAACAAGTCCAGTTTCGATGTGTAGATATTACATAAAGCGTCGACCCCGTAGAATAGCTGGTCGGATTCGTGAGGTTTTAATCCTGTACAAATATTGCCGTCGAAGATAGCTTGTCTATGAAGTCAAATAACAGCGACCATTTATCAAGTGTTTGACGCTTCAATCCCCAAGGGGCAATTTCACGAACTGGCGCGGAGATTGGCCGCATTGTCGATCTGTTGGAAACAGTGGTCGTTTCATCGTAAAAGGTGTCCCCCGTAGCGGGGCTGATCGATTTTATTGTTTATTGAGCTCTAGACAAAAAGTGGGATCCTAAGCGTCTTTGGGGTGTGTTTGTTGAACCGCTTGCAATCTAAGACGGCGCTGGCTTTGATGGAAGTGATGCCGGTCCGCTCCTTCAGCTCGGTGCCGATGGTTACGGTCGTGGTATATCGCATCGCTTGCATTGCAAGCAGCCGTTACTTCTTAGCCAAAGGTTGCGCACTGCATTGCCGTTAATGGGTCCGGCTTGAATTATGCCGGGAGTCCTCCCGACGCCCCGGGGGTGCTCCCTTGAGTCGAAGACGGTACCTCCGACATTAGTGCTGGATTTGACGGCGGCGTCGCTTCCATTTCGGGAAGGTAAATAGTGGCCTTGTTCCTGGATATTTTGATCGATAGTTTCCCTCTGAGGATGTATTATTGGCAGTTTTTGGCATTAAATTAAATAGTTTATGTCGTGCGGGAACCCAGTTGATCCGTGCACAAACTAACTTAATTAACCGCGCGAAATGAAAGTGTAGTTAGCGGGAGATGGAGGGTCCGACTTGGGTGTTGATTATGTTTATGTTCGGTCTGAAATGGCTCCTGAAGCAACCGATACACTTCCATGCGGATGTCTTCGTCTATATACATGCCGATGCCGTTCGAATACGCGAATGGCTTGGTGGGTATCTTCTTTTGGTTCGATGACCGCTTCTGGCGTGTCAAAGGGGGAGGGAGCTCTTTCTTTCCCGTGGTGATTCTGCTTTTAATCTTTGACTTCAACTAAGCAGAGCTTAATAACTAAATTTTTCTTGTCGAGCTGGCGTTAGGTTAAATGGAGCTGACACAAAAAGCAAGCTTACGGATCAAATACGAAAATATAGGTTAGAAAGCGTCTTAATGACAGATTCCGGTCGGGTTGATATATACCAATAGCAGCTTTTATATAGAATATCTATGCAAGCGATTTTGCGTTATTTGGGTGTCTCGAAAATGTTAAATAACAATCATATTGATCAGTTTACCTTTTACATAAATGGCTTTCTTAATGGTCTTTCCGAAAACATGAGGGGCGACTTTGGGGTGCTTATGGGCAAGGGTAAGGAGTTTTTCCTCTGTCATGGTTGTAGGCACTACTGCATTGCCGCGGACTTTTCCGTTCACTTGGAAGACAACCTCGAATTCGTTGGCTACAAGCTTGGCTGGATCGAAGTTAGGCCAAGGGGTAGCTGCGATTGAGCCAGATTGGCCGAGACGTTCCCAGAGCTCCGCGCTGAGGTGTGGGGCAAGGGGGGCTAGTAATTGGAGAACGGTTGTCAGGGCCGTGCGCGGGATGGCCGATTCCTTTTGCAGGGAATTTACGCAAATCATTAGCTGGGAAATGGCGGTGTTAAATCGAAGCCCATCGAAATCCTTGGTCACTTTTTTGATCGTTTGGTGCAGAACTTTTCCCGCAGCGGGGGATAACTTTGCATCATCTTGCACCCTCGGGTTGAGGTTGCCTTCATCGTCAAGGCATTGACGCCAAATCTTACCCAGGAAACGGTGTACACCTTCGATCCCTTTCGGGTTCCATGGCTTCATTGCTTCAAGTGGACCGAGGAACATCAGGTAGAGCCGGAGTGTGTCAGCGCCGTAGCTGCGGATGATGCCGTCCGGGTTTACAACGTTGCCGCGGCTCTTCGACATTTTTTGCCCGTCTTCGCCAAGGATGATGCCTTGGTGGAACAGCTGTTTGAAGGGCTCGTCTTGTGGCACGGCACCAAGATCAAAAAGAACCTTGTGCCAGAAACGCGCATAGAGCAGGTGCAGCACGGCGTGCTCGGCGCCGCCGATGTAGAGATCCGGCGTATCCCAATAAGCCATTGCTTCCGGGCTCGCGATTGCGGATGCATTGTGCGGATCGAGGTAGCGTAAATAATACCAGCACGAACCGGCCCATTGCGGCATCGTGTTCGTCTCTCGACGCGCCCGCACCCAAACATCGCCGGCGGGTTGTGGTTGAGTAGCCGGTACCGCGGCGCCGGTTTCGAGATGGAGCCAGATTTCGAGCCAGTTGGTGACGTTGGCGAGCGGGCTTTCACCGCTTCCGCTTGGAAGGTAACTTTCGATTGGGGGTAACTCCAGCGGCAGCGCGGCGTCGGGCAATGGCAGCGCATATTGCACTTTCCCGTCTTCACGGAAAGTTACAGGTTCGGCTGGGAAATCGGAGCGCATTTTGGCGGCGCGCGCGTAGTCCGTTTCGTTGACCCATGCGATGGGGAACGGTTCGCCCCAATAGCGTTGACGTGAAAAGAGCCAGTCTCGCAGCCTGTAATTAATTGTACTTTTGCTGATACCCCGCGCGGCGAGGTCGGTGGTAATCTTTTTTTTTGCTTCCTGCCAAGTTAGACCGTCGTAACCCGGCGAATTGATGAGTTTTCCGACGCCGGTGTAAGGAAGCGTTTCGCTGCCGTCGTCCGAGGCGATTACGCGCGTCGTGGGCAGTTGATATCGCCTTGCGAACTCGTAGTCGCGTTCGTCGTGCGCAGGTACCGCCATGATCGCGCCGGTGCTGTAGCCTATAAGAACGTAGTCCGCGATCCAGATGGGGACTTTTGCGCCGTTGATGGGGTTGATCGCATAGCTGCCAGAAAAGACACCACTCTTTTCTTTTGCGAGGTCGGTACGTTCGAGATCGCTCTTTGCTGCCGCCTTGTTTCGGTATATGTAGACAGCTTCCTTGTTTTCTGTCGTGGTGAGTGTTTCCACAAGTGGATGTTCGGGGGCTATCACCATGTAGGTACACCCGAAAAGCGTGTCGGGGCGCGTGCTGAAAACCTTCAGGTCGCCGAGCGCGGTGTTTTCCAATTTAAAGGAAATTTCCGCGCCCTCGCTGCGCCCGATCCAAGCTTCCTGGATGTGCTTAGTGGAGTCGGGCCAGTCGACTTTTTTCAAGCCATCAAGCAGTTTTTCCGCATAGGCGGTGATACGCAAAACCCATTGGCGAAGATTACGTCGCTCGACGGGAAAACTGCCGACCTCGCTCTTTCCGTCGGCGACTTCTTCGTTGGCTAGTACGGTACGCAATTCCGGGCACCACCAGACGGGGCGCTTGTCCACGTAGGCGAGACCGTGTTTGAAAAATTGGAGGAAAATCCACTGGGTCCAGCGGAAGTATTTCGGATCTGTTGTATCGATTTCGCGATCCCAATCGTAGGAAAAACCGAGCGCCTTGATCTGACGGCGGAAATTGGTGATGTTGTTTTGTGTGTTGACCGCCGGGGGCGTTCTGGTCTTGACTGCGTGTTGTTCGGCAGGCAGGCCAAAGGCATCCCAGCCGATGGGGTGGAGCACATTGAATCCGCGGGCACGTTTGTAGCGGGCAAGGATGTCGGTAGCTGTGTAGCTCTCCGGATGCCCGATATGCAGGCCGGCTCCGGATGGGTAGGGAAACATGTTCAGTACGTAATATTTTGGTTTTGTACTGTGATTTTCCGCGCAAAATATTTTGGTATTTTCCCAAATTCGTTGCCAATGTTTCTCGATCTTGGAAAAATTATAATCTTTACAATCTGTTGCTGCCATCTCGTGAAATTTAGAATCTTTTCCCAATCGTTGTTATTACCGTCAATCTTTCTCCGTTCGGTTGCTTTTGCGATTTTTGCGATGATTGCTTTACCGCTCCAGGCGGGCATGAACTCCGGTTTTACCCAGCTCCTTGATGCAGTGGTTCGCATCGACGTTCGAAAGGTGAACTTCGAAAAAGGCACCAAGCGCTTAAACTGTTGCATCGGCTCGGGTGCCATTATTTCGCCGGAGGGGCTCGTCGTTACCAACGCCCACGTGACCAGCCCGAAGGCTGTTGAGATTTCAGTTACCTTGGCCAACCTCGAGCGCGTCAGTGCCAAGCTAGTCGGCTGGGATCACTGGACCGACATTGCGCTTATCCGAATCGATATGGACGACATCCGCCGCCGCAAGCTTAGCTTCAACGTTGCCACCTTCGGCGATTCCGACAAGATTGCAGCCGGCCAGTCAGTTTACGCGGTTGGTACGCCTTACGGCCTCACCCGTACGGTTACGCGCGGCATCATTTCTAACATCGCCCGTCCGTTTGAAGATTCGTGCGGGATCGATGGCTATGAAGTTGGTACCTTCAACAACTGGCTCCAAACCGATGCATCGATCAACCCTGGCAACAGCGGCGGTCCGCTCGTAACAGAGGATGGGAAAATCATCGGCGTCAACTCCCGCGCATACATCGGTGCAGAGAATCTCGGTTTTTCGATTCCCTCGAATGTTGTTCGCCGCGTCGTCGATGGGCTTGAGCACAACGGTTGCATGACTCGCAGCTACATTGGCCTGGACCCGGGGGTGTTACAGGATCTTGAAGATTTTTATGCGCTCGAAGCCAATACTGGCATGCTCATCAATGGCGTCGATCCCGGTTCGCCCGCGGCGAACGCCGGTATCCATCCTGGCGACGTTGTGCTGGCTATCAATGACCGCACCATCGATGGCCGTTTTCCGGAGCAGCTCGCGCCGATCCAGAATATCATTGCCAGCTTCCCTGTAGGATCCACTATCAAACTCAGGGTTAAACGTAGCTCACAGGTGCTATCGATTTCGGCTGTTACCGAAAAGCTAGAAAGTCACGTAGGCGAGGAATGGGCATTCGAGAAATGGGGCCTCAGTGTTCGCAAGGTTTCCCGCGCCTTTGCGCGCGAAAATCAACTAGCGGATGATTCGGGCGTGCTTGTCATCGGCGTGCTCTCCGACTATCCGGCAGCGAAATCCGGAATCTTTTGTGGTGACATTATCATAAAGGTTGCGGGCAAGACGATCAAAGACTTTGCGGATCTGAAGGCGATCTACGAAGCTTATAAAAAAAATTCTCAGCCAACGCTCATTGAAGCCAAGAAAAACCGGCGCATTTCACTCCACGTTTTCAAACCATGAAGTTTTTTCGAGCTTTCCTCCTTGTCGCTTTCATTCCTGTTTCGCTGACGCATGCTGAAACCTTGCACAAACTGCTCGAGGAGCGACTCAAGTCCATTGTGGTGGTGGAGTTTACAATCGAAGCTGAAATAGAATCGGTGTTGACAAAGGCGTTTGGTACCGTGGCGGACGACCAAGGCACGATTATTTTGCCGGGCGCCTCGGTCAGTTCTATGGTTCCAGCTAGTCAGCTGAAGGAATTTAAAGTCTACCGGCCAAACTCCACGGAGAGTTTCTCTGCGACCTACCTCGGGCAGGATGCATTGACAAAGTGGCATTTTGTGCGTGCCGAAGCGAAAATGCTACCGTTCCTTGTTCCTGTAACGCGCTTTACGGCGAGAAATCCGGTCCCACTGGATTTGGGCGACGAATTGTGGGGCATAAGCCTGCGCAATAAGGACGAGAATTTCATTCCCTGCGTGTTTAGTTCGCGCGTGGTGCTGATTCCGAATCTGTCGAATAAGACCGCCATTACCGCGCAGGGTGTTGCCGGTCCTGGTTTGCCAGTTTTCAACCGTGCCGGCGAGTTTTTTGGTCTTGCTGAAAATTCTTTGGGGAAAAAATTCTTTTTATTTTCGGCGCGGGGTGGCGGGTATCCGGTCGTCCTCATGAACTTCGATGAAAGCAACATGGTGATGCTCGCCGATGTGGTGGAACCGTGGTTCAAACGCATTCCTAAAAACGTCAACGGGCGCCCGATCCCTTGGCTTGGTGTTTACGGCTTTCAGCTGATCGATCCCAGTGTGGCAAAACTTTTGAAACTGCAGGGCCAGTCGGGCGGCGCCGTGCTCAGCGATATCATGGAAGGCAGCCCGGCGGCGGAAGCGGGTCTGAAGGATCGTGACATCGCGTTCTTGATCGATGGAAAACCGCTGCCGCATTTTCGGCCGGATTCCGCGGTGATCCGATTTGTCGGACAGGAAATCCTGAGCCGCCGGCCTGGAGACAAGATGAGATTTACGGTGTTACGTGGTTTGGAACGCAAGGATATTACCGTAACGCTTGGGGATAGGCCTAAGATGGAACGGGAGGCGGCGCATCGCTATTTTGACCGGCTTGGTTTCGTTGTTCGGGAATTCCTAAAAGCCGACAGCATCCCTAATCTTACAAAACCGGACGAACACAGCGGCGTGATAGTGCGGTTTGTGAAACCTAATAGTCCTGCTGCATCGGCTGGTCTCGAGCCGAATGTGTGGATTCGCAAAATTGACGGTAACGAAATTCCAAGCTACCATGATGCTGTGACTAAACTCGCTGCTATCGAAACTAATCCTATGCGGCGCGAGGTCGTGTTGCTGGCCAGCTGCGATGGCAAGACGGAGGTTTTGCGAATCAAACTCGATTCAACATGTTTATCGGAATCATCAAAGAAGTAGGAAAATCGTTTCATTTCAACCGGATACGGGCAGCTGGCGGCTCGAGACCTAATCACCGCGGACAGCGGCAGGGATCACCATGGGCGACAGCGTGGCCGTGAACGGTTGCTTCCTGACGGCGGTTGGTTTTGGCGAAGGCCGGATTCGTTTCGATGTGCTGGAGGAGGCCCATCGTCTTACAAATTTCGGCGAATTGACTGTGGAAAATAGGGTCAGCCTTGAGCTTAGTTTGCGAGTGAATACGCGATTAGGAGGGCATTTTGTGGCCGACTACAACGATGCTGTCCGTCGCGTTGAGATATTCGGGGCTCGGAGCAGGGGGCATTACCTGCACGTGCGTTTTCCGGAGGGCTTCGGAAACTATGTTGTCTATAATGGCTCGATCGAGATCGATGGCGCTTTGCTTACCGCTGCGCAGATCGGTTGCGATACGCTTGATGTCGTCTGGCTGATTCTTCATACTTTGGCCGCGACGATTCTTCCCCAAAAGCGCGTTGGGAGCGCGGTGAATCTCGAGTTGGACCTGTTGGCAAAGTATGTCGAAAAGTTATCAACCTCGTCTCAGCTTGCCCTGCTGTGAATGTTCGGAGACACTTACTCGCGTTGGTAGAAGAATTGCTCCGTTTGAAAGCAAACGGTGAACAAAACGTTGTTGTGACCGAAGCATCCCTCGCGAAGCTGCGTCGGGCGATCGCGCCTTCAACGGTCGTGCCAGAAGTGGCGGAGCCGCCATTGGCTCCCGAATCGACTGCGATTTTTTCCCCGCCGCTGGCTCCCGTTCCTAAGAAGCCCTTGCTAGTCACCTCGGCGGCTTCGTCGTTACCTTCTATTCCCGCAAAGGCTCCGGTGTTTATTTTGCCGGCGGGTGACAAGCGGGCACGTTGGGAGGCGTTGAAAGAAAAAGTGCTCGGCGATCCGGTGTGTCAGCAGCATGTACGTCCTAGAAAAAAGATGGTATTGGGTATGGGCAATTTCGATGCGCAAGTCTTCTTTTGCGGCGAGGCGCCGGGAGCGGAGGAGGAAATACAGGGTGAACCCTTTGTTGGGCCCGCTGGGCAATTACTCACCCGAATGATCCGGGGTATGGGCTTAGAGCGGGAGGAAGTCTACATTGGCAACATCATGAACTGGCGGCCAGAAATGCCGATTGATTTCGGCGGTCTGCAATTTGGCAACCGCCCGCCGACACCTAAGGAAATGAATTATTGTTTGCCTTATCTAAAAGCGCAGTTGGAGATTGTACAACCGAAGTTGATCGTGGCACTGGGAGCGACGGCGGCCGGAGGCCTACTGGGGACGGAGAGCGTCCGAACTTTGGGAGAAATTCGCGGTAGATGGCATACTTTTGACGGATTACCTGTCATGGTGACGTATCACCCGTCATATATACTGCGTAACCAGAGCAACCGCTCGAAGCGTATGATATGGGAGGACTTGCTCAAGGTGATGGAACGTGCTGAGCTGCCCATCTCGGAAAAACAAAGGCGCTACTTTTTAACGTAAAACGGTCCTTCTGGGGCCTGATGCTTGTTTTCTGCTGCTGCGCCCGTTTTGAGGGCGGCAGAGAACAACTTAATATTCGAGTATCTCTAACTCCGGGCCAGCGCCCTCGCTACACAGCCTTATCACGTTCCGGAACTCCGTTTCCCGGACTCGCTTGGCAAAATGAATTATTCCAAATGTCCAAAGCTCCATTTCGGTCCGATGAGGGCTTTCTGGTCGGCTTTTGCCCACAAGACGATCAAGGTTACTAAAGTGGGCGACCATAAGCCAAGGGGGCAGGGGCATCGATTTCTCTCGACAGCTTTTCGCTTATGGCGGATCGAAACCCTTGTTTGTACCGATGAATATGGGCTTCGTAGGTCTCTGCGTGTACTATGGATGAACTGGCCGGGCTATCTTGATTAGATCTCTCGCATTCCAGAGAGCCAGTTACTTTCTGGTGCTGGCGAAGGACACGCATCCTGGCATGCTCGCGCACGCTCTGGCGATCAACATAAGGAGATTTGGGAACAAAGAAGGAGCTCCCTTCCTTCGAGGAGTTCTGAGGAACGTTCTGCTCCAAATGCGAAAAAACTAGACCATCTGCGCACTGCTGGATGTCTCGAGGGTCAACGGTTCCTATCGCTTTATCCTGGCGCTGAACAAGAAAGCTGTGACCCAGGTAAAGGCCACGGTTTTTTGCCACGAGAGACCGAGGTCCTTCTTTATGGGTCTTTCTGTAAAGCTCTTATTACCAGCATGTTTTGCTCCGGTAGGATCGGGAACGGTTCGTTGGTGATATTTCGGTCGGAGGTGTACGATCCCGATTTGCTGCTCGTTGAGTGCAGCAATAGCGAATGACTCTGGCGCCGGCTGATGAATCTCACGATGTTGCGGATGAATTCCTTTTTCGACGAAAACCAGAAGGATTTTAGCCTGCTGCAACGTAATCTCTAGCTCAATGATTACAATGATCTTGAGGCCAATGATTATAACACACGCTACGAGCACGTGGGTTGAGCCAGTAGGTCAGTGTGAGTGGGGGATGGACAGGTACGGCTCCTCGAATTGCCCACGTCGGACGAAACCAACTATAACATTGTGGCATTTGGAACCTGGGGTCCGGCCACAGGGCTGCGGTGCCCAGCGTACTTGATCGATTTTATAATAAAAGTTGCACTGAATTCCCAATTTGGGGCGCGATTGCCGGCCGGTTATATTTCATCCACGCGCATCGCGAATGTGCTGTTTAGACCGGTCTTTAGGCGCTTCGTGATCGAGTTCGACGGAATTACCTGAACGCATAGCCGGAGAATCCAACGGTTCAGGCGACGGCGTCAATCGGAGCGGTGGCGCGATGCAAAAGAGCTCGGCTCAGGCTGGACCGGATCTTGCAGTGCCTAGCATAATGCCGCGCCAGACCGATTCAGGTATGTTGTCGGAAGTTTCGAGAGAGTCGCTGGCTAGCCAACCGACAGGCGTCCAAGACCTGCGCGCTATGGTACTCTTAACGCTTCCCCTGACGGCAATGGTAGCCGTGTCTTATGTGGCTCGCTGAGCAATGGCGTCTACGATTTTTACTATCGACCAGGCTGAAATAAGACACAATACAAGCCAGCGCTACGTTTTCTTCACGACTTTTCCTGCTCGCTAGCCTCGAAGGTGTTTTTGGCAGGCTTGTTATGGCGCGATGGGGTGGTCACGGTTGCTTCGACACTGTTCGTACTGCTCGCTGGCAACATTTCACGACCTGCGTTTTAAGCAGGGTTGTCGCTGCTGGCTATGGGTTTTAATTTTAAGGGACTTGCGTTCGGGGTGCTTTCCGTTTCCAATGCGAAGCACCTGATGCGTTTACTTTGTTCGTCCTGCCGATCTGATTCTCTTCTTGTCGAATTGGCGGCTCCGTGGTTGCAGCTAAAACGGGACTGCGGTGGTTTTGGCGAAGCGAGGCGCATGGTGGTGTGTGCTCGTCGTCCACAAAATTGTGATAACCGGGACTGCTTGCGCCGATAAACATGATATTTAGCACACAAGCCTGTGCTCTATATCTATAACATCTATACACTCCTTGGTCAGAACATTAGTTGAGAGATGAAAAATCGATTGTTGGCCTGATGGTACAAAGCGACTCGGATGCATAAAGATATATGCTGTTCGGCGTTGTTTTTTGGAGCTTACTTATGTTGTGGTTCTATGTGGTGGGCGCCATTTTTATCTGGTGGTTCAGCCCTGTTCTTCTAGGATTGCTGATTTCCATTCCGATCTCGGCCTTTTTGAAAAAAGCGAGTATAAGCCAGCGAGCGAAGAAAGAACGGGGTTTTCTGACGTCCGATGAGACGGCGCCCCAGAATATGTTCATCTTTCGACAGCTTGCGGATGAAGGTTGGCGGCAGCGAGGCTTCCTTTGATTTCGGTGAATTGCAGGGATGGAGTGTCTGCTAGATAACATTCATCAATTCTCGGGGGAAAGTGCCGTTGTCATCCTGCGACATCGAATAAAGGTTTCCAATGGTCTGGGGGGGCCGAAAAGCGCGGGGAACATGAATCAGGTCATCAAGGAAAACGAAAAATCGATCTGCTCCAGCGCATTCGTTGGTGGAGGGGATGAAGTTTCCGCGAGGTGAAGGAGAGGAAGCTATATTGTTTAGCGTCCAGTTTAATGGTGCCTTGCACGCATCATGAAATTAAGATATGATGATATTATCCTTGTCTCCCCCCTCGCTAATCTACTTTGTTCCTCGATTATGGCTAACTCTTTTGTCTTTTCTTCCGAGTCGGTTGGCGAAGGACACCCTGATAAAGTTGCTGACATAATCTCAGACAGCGTGTTGGATGCCTGTCTCGCTCAGGACAAATATAGCCGAGTTGCCTGCGAGACAATGGTCAAATCAAACGTTGTGATCGTCGCTGGCGAAATTACGACGCGCGCAAAACTCGATCACGAGGCGATCATTCGCAGCGCTATTCGCGACATCGGCTACGTCAACAAAGACGACATCTTCCACGCTGATACCGTTTTTATCAACAACTACCTGACGCCGCAATCGCTCGACATCGCACAAGGCGTAGATAAAAAGAAAGCCAAAGGCAAGAAGATTACAGAGCAGGGGGCGGGTGATCAAGGCATCATGTTCGGTTACGCGTGCAACGAGACTCCTGAACTTATGCCGACATCGATTATGTTTGCTCATCGCCTTGGTCGCGAGCTCACTTCCATTCGCAAATCCGGAAAAGTAAACTGGCTCCGTCCGGACGCGAAATCGCAGGTGTCGGTTCGCTACGAGAACGACAAACCAATCGAAGTTGTAAACGTCGTCATCTCGACGCAACACACTGAAGATGTCGACCACGCAACGATCGAAAAATATCTTATCGAAAACGTTATCAAGAAGGTATTCCCAGCGAACATGCTGAATAAGAAAACGGAATATCTGATCAATCCGACCGGCCGCTTTGTCATCGGTGGTCCCCAAGCCGACTCTGGCCTGACCGGCCGCAAGGTTATTGTCGACACCTACGGCGGCTGGGGCCGTCATGGTGGTGGTGCGTTTTCTGGGAAAGACCCTTCAAAAGTCGATCGTTCGGCCGCCTATATGGGACGCTGGGTTGCGAAGAACATTGTTACTGCCGGCCTCGCAACGCACACCGAAATCCAGTTCGCCTACGCCATTGGTCACCCACAGCCTGTATCGATGCACGTAGAGACATTTGGCACCGCCAAACCCGGTGTTTCCGACGAGCAGATCACGGAAGCCGTGCGCAAGGTTTTCAGCTTCAAGCCGGCCGACATCGTTTCACAGCTCAATCTGTTGCGTCCGATTTACCGTCAGACCACAAACTACGGCCACTTCGGGAAAAAGGGTTTGTCTTGGGAAGTCGCCAATAAGGCCGCTGCTTTGGGCGCTGCGATCAAATAACTAAAACTGTAAGCCATGGCTAAAGCAAAAAAAACATCTTCCAAAGACTACCAAGTCAAAGATATCGGTTTCGCCGGTTGGGGCCGCAAGGAAATCTCCATTTCCGAGCACGAAATGCCCGGTCTGATGTCGGTCCGCAAAAAAATTGGTCCGAAGAAACCGCTCAAGGGCGTGCGCATTACCGGCTCATTGCACATGACGGTCCAAGCAGCGGTCTTAATCGAAACGCTGGTTGAACTCGGCGCCTCCGTGCGCTGGGCTTCGTGCAACATCTTCTCGACGCAGGATCACGCGGCTTCTGCAATCGCGGCGGCTGGAGTGCCCGTTTTTGCCTGGAAGGGGGAGACGCTCGAGGAGTATTGGGAGCTTACTTGGAAGGCTCTCAGCCACCCGGACGGCATGGGTCCCGAGCTCGTTGTTGACGATGGTGGCGACGTGACGTTGCTTCTCCACAAAGGCTACGAAATGGAACAGGGGAGCAATTGGGTGAACTCGCCTTCCAGTTCACATGAAGAGCAGGTGATCAAGAAACTCCTAAAAAAAATCGCGAAAACACAGAAGGGGATTTTTGCGGCGATAGTGCAGGGTTGGCGCGGTGTGTCCGAAGAAACGACGACAGGCGTGCACCGCCTTTATAAGCTTTATGAGCAAGGCAAGTTACTCGTCCCTGCTATCAATGTGAACGACTCGGTCACTAAGTCGAAATTTGACAATCTCTACGGTTGCCGCGAATCGCTCGCTGACGGCCTTAAGCGCGCTACCGATGTGATGATTGCTGGTAAGACTGCTTGTGTTTGCGGCTACGGCGACGTGGGAAAAGGTTCTGCGCACTCGCTCAGGGGTTTCGGTGCTCGCGTCATCGTGACCGAGATCGATCCGATCAACGCCTTGCAAGCCGCGATGGAAGGCTTCGAAGTTAACACTGTCGAATCGACGCTCGGCGCCGCCGATATCTATGTGACGACGACGGGCAATCGTGACATCATCACGCTTGAGCATATGTTCAAGATGAAGGACCAAGCGATCGTTTGTAACATCGGCCATTTCGACAACGAGATTCAAGTCAGTCGCCTTTACGAGGCGAAGGGAGTGAAGCGCATCAATATCAAGCCACAGTATGACCAGTTCGTGCTGCCGAGCGGCCGCAGTATTTACCTGCTCGCGGAAGGCCGGCTTGTGAACCTCGGCTGTGCCACGGGTCACCCATCGTTCGTGATGTCGAACAGCTTTACCAACCAGACGCTCGCACAGATCGATCTCTGGAAGAACAAGGACGTCTATAAGGTGGGCGTTTATCACTTGCCGAAGCATTTCGACGAAGAGGTTGCCCGGCTGCACCTCGAAAAAATTGGCGCCAAGCTAACAAAGCTCTCGAAGTCCCAAGCCGATTACCTCGGGATTCCCGTCGGAGGTCCCTACAAGCCAGAACATTATCGTTACTAAGTTAGCTACCACGCCACTGAGAAATTCGTGGCATTTTTATATTCCCTTTCTATTCTATTCTATTCTTATCCTCACTTCCCAGCCAACCTTATTTAGGGAGTTGGCAATAAACTGAAATTGATAGAGAAGCTTTTCCGGTCGGGTAAGCAGCTGTACAGCCGCCACGAGCATCGCCTCCATACGCAGTCCAGAGCGGGTGGTTGGAACTGCGACAGGTGCCGGGATTTTGACGAATACACGGTCGTGCTCAGAAGGGCGCTCTGGCTGGAAATCCAAACCCGGTGTCCTCACGGCCCGTGCCCGGTCAAGCTTCCCACACACCGAAGGGCGAGTCGGTGCTTTACTCGACGCCCCATGCCGACAGTGCATGGCAGTATCGCCATTTTCCTGTAGGTCTTTCCTCCCGACACGGTGCACCGCTATGCATGAGGGACAGCCTCAGACACTTACTAGGTTGTAAATCTTTCCGTGCTTCACGACGCGGAGTTTTTATCTGAAAAATTGTGACAGCTTTGCCGACGTGAATAACTTGCCCCTTAGGTCAATCGACGGTGATGGCGTTTTTTGTCATGATCACGCGATCGATTCACAAATGATGTTCGCAATGTGTGCGGATCACGAAGAGGATGGCTTTGGCTGCTATGGGCGGGTTTGCTCAGCAAATTATGGGATTCTCGCCCGGCGTCCGCATTCGAAACTGGTGTTTTTTGTCCAGTATAAGCGATTCCTGGTGGTGAATCAGCGCGCATCTGACTTTCGTCCGCTGCTGTTTTCCGAAAGACGCCTTAATCTTCCTTAATCTTTCTTATGAAGCGGACGGCCGGTCAGGAAATCGATTCCAAGAAAACGGAAGATTTTGTTTGTAGCCCGTTGCTGTTTTGGCTTTCCCCAATAATGGAGCTAGAGTCTGACGCTTTAAAAAACAGAAAGCACGAGTTTGCGAGCCGTGATCGTGGTGACCATGCTGTAGGGCGAACTTGCTGAACATATTTTGCAATAGGTCTAATTGCTACGATGCTGGTATGTGCGCGCAGCTCGGAGATAGTCCAATCTTCCTCGCCGAGTACGTTGAACCGAAACCCGTGTTCGTTGCTGCCGAACGCATAGAACTTACTTATAAGCATCTTGATAAATGTGAATTTTCCGCAGTGGGTTTTTAGGACGAAACTGAGGAGGCTTAGGAGGACAGCATTGTCCCCTTCTGGACGATGGTGACTTTTAGCAGTAGATAAGGAGATCCGATCCGGTCATTCATTTGACTGAGTTGACGGGAAGCTGCACCGCAAATCCTATCCGTGTATCAATTTTTGCTGCCGCCGGTGGAAGCTGTTGAGACATGAAACATGTGTTGCTTTTTTTGCACCTCTTTTTTACTTATGATCGTGGGTCAGCTCTTCCCAGAGAGACCGGCGGTGTTGTTGTTTGCGCCCGGCGCGTGTTTTTGAGAGGAGAGATTTTATACGATAACTGAAGTCTGTTGGTTTGCGATGGCCAAACCGCCGTCGGCGGCTTGGAAGAGGAGATCGCGGCAACGATCGATTTGTTGGTCATTGACTTTACTAGGGTGGCTCTTCCCACTAGTTTATATCGAGGTGCGTTCGAACGTGTTGCTGCATCTTTACAAAACGCCTTCGAATGGCCAGGTGGTGCACGACTCGGAGACGCTCTGCATGGTGCGCGCGACCAGCCTCCTGCGTACCACTCTGTTGGCGGATTTTGCTACCCTTTGCGATCTGGGCACAGAGAAAGCCGGCTGGCTCGATGTCGGTTTAAAGCAGGCGGTTGAGCAGGGAATTATTCTCTTGCCCGTGCATGATCATGGCGGCAGGGAGCTGCGGACTCAAAGACTACGAGGCTGACTGGGTCCTATCCCAGGGCACGTTGGAGTTGTACGGGCACGATACGCTGATCCGGGAAGTTTGCAATCAGATCGACCACAAGAGGGGTTTAGTGAAGGTTTACATCGATTTTCGTTGGGGGACCACACGGCTAGGCTGAGCAGGCTTTTTGTTAGAGAAGTTGAAATTGGCTGTGGAAACGGTGTGCAGCAACGGTCGTCCGGCGGGGGCTGTCCACATGGTGATGCGCAAGGGCATGTGGGGCTGTGGGGCTTGCCCGCTGGAGTGTAAATGATCGAGCATGGACGCTGTATTGATTCCCCACGCTGGCGGTGACGGGTTCGCGTGCCGGAGCGAGAGAAGCATTTCAGGCGGCGCTGGCGATAGTTGCGGCTATTTGCAGTGGCAGCAATGTGGGTATTTTTGCGCATGGAAACAATGCCGCGAGCTCGAGGCAATGGTCGACTTCGGGATGAAACTGATCAAAGTATTGTGCGCTACGGCCTCTATCGAGAGGTCCGGCTCTTCCACTTTTGAAGAAAAAATTGGCCGCGTCCTTCCTGGCTTGGAAGCCCATCTCATCGCTATCGGTGGTGATCCGACTACCATGGTAGTCGGCATCGATTGAGCGAATGCTCTTTGGTGGTTAAAGTTGGCGTTGTCTACAAACGGCCATAAGCACTAGGTTAAAGAACGGTCAAGCGGATCGGCGAGTTTGTGAAGCTCTATCGCTGAGCTGGCTCGCAGATCGAATTGAAACCGATCTGATAGAATGATTGATTACGTTTTGGTGGTGGTGGTTTTTAGACCGTAACCATTTGATGGCGGTTGCGCAGTAGCCGTTCTGCGGCGAGTTCGAGAACGATGCTGCGGGTCTGGTCTTTTGCTCTGGTCTTTAGGGCATCGGTTGTTGGGAGAGAAAATGGGATCAACTGAAGTTCTTTGGTTTGTCCATCGATACTCAAGAGGAGGTCGTTGGCCAGGCGTTTGACGTAGGCTTCCTGTTCGTTCGGGAAAAGGGCTATCATTTCGCCGCTGTCAATGCCGGCCAGCACGAAAAAACGACGCTAACACCTGAAACAAGGATCAGGCGCAACGCCATCCGTTTTATCTCCAGCGAGACGGTGGTGGCTTTGAAATATTCGTCTGGCTGGTCTAAAAAACGAGTGTCGATAGCAACAGAAGGAGAATGCGCCGACGACGGTCTCGGACCACTTTACTGGATCGTAAACGTGATTCCGCAGTCCCCAGTACGATTGGCGGTAGACCCGTGTGGATATGTGTTGCGATAAATTGTCGCCGATTTTCTGACGAAAACTCTGATAAACAGCTTCAGCTGTTGGATGCGGTAGTAAGCGTTCCTGTTTTCCCCGGGTTCGTGTTGTCCATTCCAGGGGAATAGACGTTATTGAGGCCGGCTTTGGCTTCGTCCAGACGGGCGCTAGTGTAGGCTGGATTGATACAACGGCCGGACTCTGGTCTATTCCGAAATGACGTTCATCAGCAGACGGTTTGGTGCTCATTTATGGCGGATGCCTTCAGCTCCTTTGGTACGATGGGTTTCCCAGCGTGGCTAGGACCCAGCACCAGATTGCTGATTTATATAGTCCAAATAGCCTGTTTATGCCGTTTCTCGACATAAGTATTGAGCAAAGCGAAAGCTTTCTGCTTTTCTTGGTAAGCGCCTCCGCACGGGATTGCCGTGAAACATATAGGTGGCTGGCTGGGTGTCTGTGAAAGTGGGTGCAAGTGCGCCATAGTTGGCGGCGATCACGATATTTAGCCTGAAATGACAACTTCTGAATTGTACCAACCAAAGCGCTGTACAACTTGGCGCCAAGAAAATGCCGAAGACGAGACATAAACGTCGGGGCCAGAGGGAAATGAAAATGATATACCGGCGTTCGCAAGAGCTATGGTTGAATACCATGGTTCGATGACATCCTTGTCCTTGTAGTCTTTCGCACTGAGGAGCACTTGCAACAGGTCCATCGGCAACTGCACGTTGTTCGGTATTTAGGTTTCCGAATAGGTTTCCGAATGGGAAACGAGGCGAGACACACTCATTATTGACTGGAAAATTTGGCCAGACAGCTTGATAATTATTATTCGCTAACGAAGCTGTTGTTGTGACCTATATCTGGTCTGCGCTTGGCAGGAGCGCTTATCGTTGTTAGGATCGTTCGCTGCAGCCTTGAAGCTTTCTTATATGCCGTCATGTCCAACTATTTTATCCGCGGTCCATTGCTGGGGCCGGTTTTTTTGAAGTGGGCCACGGTTGCGTTCTTTTGTTCGGTAAAAGGGAACTGGGTAGGGCTTGGTCGAGCGATTCGAAGAACACGTCTGCTGCGGTTGCGATTATCTAGGTTTTGTTTGGCCGGAGCAGCTTGAAGGGGAAGGGCGAGGGCGGAAACAGAAAAAGAAAAGGGAAAAGCTATGGTGATGAATTGATGAACAGTCTTTTGAACATTTCCGTCTTAGGAGCGGTAGCAAAGCGGAAACCATTACTTGGTTGGGATCTACACGACTATTTCCGATGCTGCTCCCTAACCAAGATTGTGGTATTTTGGCGAAAAATTGCCCAAACACTGGCGGAGAGAGGGGGATTCGAACCCGCCGGTAGGGGCTTTACTCCTACAACGCTTTAGCAAAGCGCCGCTTTCGACCACTCAGCCATCTCTCCTCAACAGTACTCAAACGCTCTCGCCAGGCGAGTGCAAGGTGTTTCCCCTAGTTCTTTCTCAGGCAGTTTTTTGGTTTGAGCACTCCGATGTAGGGCCAAATTTCGATAGATTTCATTGAAATCGAGCCAAGTAGCTGGCCACAAATTTGCTGGGTATCTTGAAACCCACATATTCGGTATCGAACGGTACAGCGCGTTGGATTTTTTTGTCGAGGAGGACGCAGATTTTTCCGGACGCGGCTTTTTTGGCGAGCAGTAGCTCGCGGACGGCGGACAGGATGTTACCGATGTTGAGGATGCCGATCGGCGGGCAGCACGTAGTTCCTTTGCGGTGTGAGTTTGAGATTGCCAACCATAACGACGGGTCCGTCGGCGGCCTTCGTGTCAGTGTAATAGCTGGAAGCACGGATGCAATCGAGTTGGATTGGGCCCACGAAGCTGTCGAAGCAGGTCTCTGCGGCAAGTACAACAGCTCCGCTGACAGTGGCTATCATGGTAAAAGTGTTAGTGTTGGCCGCGGTAGTCGTAATTGATGTTTTCGCTGGGCATCCGCTATGCGCTGTTTGATCGCGGTTTCACTGATCAGTACGTGATCGAGGTGTTTGAGTTCGGAAAATGGAGACTTCGCGGCCATGCTCGACTAAAGGGAATTCCGCTGAAATTGGCAGTTTGTTACGCTAGAGATAGAATTTTTGTTTGACTCTGCGCGGCCAGGACGGTTGTATCTAAACCAGGCAGCCCAAATGACTTCCATACAGGTTAAAAACCTTACCAAACGATTTTTAAATTTAGTGGCGCTCCATGGGCTGAATCTCACAGTCAATCCCGGGGAGCTTTTTTTTCTGCTCGGTCCGAGCGGTTGCGGAAAAACAACATTACTGCGCTCGCTCGCCGGCTTCTACATCCCCGAGGGGGGAGAAATTTGGTTTGGTAACGAAAACGTTACTCATCGCGAACCCCACAAGCGCAATACCGGAATGATCTTTCAAAGCTATGCGCTCTGGCCGCACATGACGGTGGGGGAGAACGTATCTTTCGGTCTTGAGGAGCAGAAAGTGCCGAAGGTTGATATTGCTCGGCGTGTGAAGGACGCTCTCGCTTCGGTGCAAATGGAAAAATATGCGGAGCGCAAACCCAGCCAGCTTTCTGGAGGCCAGCAGCAACGGGTTGCGCTGGCTCGGGCTCTTGTGGTCCGGCCGCGTTGTCTTTTGCTCGACGAGCCACTCTCAAACCTTGATGCGAAGCTGCGGCTCGAAATGCGTAAAGAAATCCGTCGCGTGTGCAAGGAGTTCAAATTGACCACAATATACGTGACGCATGACCAGGCGGAAGCGTTGTCAACTGCTGATCGCATAGCGATTCTCCAAAGTGGACACATCTTGCAGGTTGGTGCGCCACGCGAGGTCTACAAACGGCCGTCTTGCAAAAAGGTGGCCGATTTTATCGGCGAGAGCGATTTTTTATCGGGCAAGGTTATAGGTATCGATGGCGAAAACGCCACGGTCGAGACTGCTGTCGGGCGGTTCACTGGCCTCCTCGGAGCTCGAGATCCGGTGTTATTGCCTGCGTTAGGGGCAGATGTGACGGTTTCAATTCGACCGGAGTGCTGGAAGCTTCATCAGGAGTTACAAACCTATAACGCCATCCGCGGTCGGATCGGCGATGCTACTTATCTTGGTGATATTGCACGGTATGAACTTATCACGCCCAGCGGCGCGAAGTTGAAAAGCTTTGAGTGTAACCCGCCGCTTGTTGACTCCAAGCCGCGGGGGGAGCTGTATGCGACAGTCGCGCCCGAAGACGTGGTCGTTCTTGTTTCCTGAGCGAAAGCCGCTATGAAACGCATTTTGCTAGTCCTAGCGTTGATGGCGGTAATTGCTTTGCCGCTTTTTTTGCGGCCAAAACAATCTACATTTAGTCATGCTGACCGGACGCTGCTCATCATGAGTCCGCATAACGAGGCGATACGCTTCGAATTCAGCCGTGGGTTTGAACGTTGGTACAAGAAAAAGACTGGCTACACCGTGAGCATCGACTGGCGTGTGGTTGGCGGAACGAGCGATATCGCCCGTTTTTTGGAGTCGGAATATATTGCTTCCTTCCACAACTATTGGACCAACAAACTAGGCAAGCTGTGGAGCATGGATGTACAGGCCGCTTTCGCGAATGCCAAACTCCCTAAGGATATGGGAGCGATTGCCAAAGAAGCTCGCCAAGCATTCCTTGCCTCGAATGTGGGCTGTGGTATCGATCTCTTCTTTGGCGGAGGTACATTCGATTTTAGCCGCCAGGCCGATGCCGGACGCCTTGTTGACTCCGGAATCATACAGATGCACCCGGAATGGTTTACAGAGGACGTGATCCCGAAAACTTTCACCGGTGAATTTTATTGGGACGAACAAGGGCGCTGGTTTGGCGATGTGCTAAGCAGCTACGGAATAATCTATAATTTCGATGCGCTTAAACGGCTGGGCATCACGCATGCGCCAGATGATTGGTCGGATTTGGCTGATCCCATGCTTGAGGGCGAAGTTGCGCTTTGCGACCCAACGAAAAGCGGTTCGATGGCCAAAGCATTTGAAAATGTAATTCAGGAACAAATCTACATCGAAATTGACCGCCTGGCTAAAATTACCGGGAAACCAGAGGCCGAAGTCGAGGCCGACGCGGTGCGTTCAGGTTGGCTCCGCGGTATGAGGCTGTTGCAGCGCATAGGTGCGAATGCCCGCTACTTTACAGATTCATCGCAAAAACTGCCTATTGACGTGCTGCAGGGAGACTCGGCCGTGGGTATGTGCATTGATTTCTACGGGCATTACCAGGAAGAAGTCTCTGGTCGACGCGCCAATAAGAGGCGGCTTGGTTTTTACTCGCCTGCTCGCGGTACTTCCTATTCTCCCGATCCCGTAGGGATCCTTCGCGGCGCGCCGAATCGCGATGTTGCTGTCGCTTTCATCGAATATTGCCTGTCGATGGAAGGGCAGCTGCTGTGGAATTTAAAAGTTGGAACCGAAGGTGGAACGGAACGCTTTGCGTTGCGCCGGTTGCCGATTCGGAAGGATTTTTATCAGAATCCAACCTACTCCGATCGGCGCTCCGATCCAACAATCAATCCATTCGGGAAAAAGAAACCGCTATTCTACAATTCGGGTTGGACCGGCGGGATTTTTCGCGAAATGGCCCTTGTCATTCGCGTGATGTGCGAGGACACGCACGAACAACTGGTCGATGCTTGGCGCAAGATTATTGCTGCAGGTATGCCATCGGTAGCATTGGACGAGTTGGGCGATATTTCGTTCGTTAGCTACGAACAAATGTTCGGTCCCATCAAAAAGGCGGTGAACCCGAAGAACAAGGTCGAGGAAGTGCAGTTGGCTAGCGATCTCGCGGCGAAATTTCGTAAGCAGTATGCGCGGGCGGCTGCTATTGCCGAAAAAAGCCGCCGTTGACTTCATATTGGTGAGCGCAATAAATGCTGGAGAAACGAAGAATTATGTAGCTTTCTTAATTTTTATCAGCCGGAGACGGAATCACCTTGCAGAGAATGATTGATAACCCGTGTCGTGTTGTCAATAAACAGTAGTCCATGCAAAAGCGGATGGGCTAGAGTGGGGGCGAGCATAGCTTTGGAATGCTAGAAACCATGGTATTTCTAAGGCTTTTTGGGACCATCGCAACAGGTAGGGAAAGAAGGTGGAAAATCTGAGATAATACGGATAACTTCCACTTACGAATCGCCTATCGAATAAGTGCTATGATCAGAGCTCCGTCGAGGAGCTGCTGTACGATTTTTAAAAGGAATGTGAATGTCTTTGGCCTAGTAGTGGATGACTGCAATAGGTGTAAATAGCCTCGCTATCGCGGAACCCTGGATCTGAAGTGAGGCCTTGGCGTGCTGTTTTCCATGAAAACAGTTTATACTAGCTTGGCGAAGCTGTGGGCAAATTGGATGTGGTCCTTGGTCTGAAAAAACGACGTGCCGGTTACAAAGGTGTCTGCACCAGCCGTTTGGCATTCGGCTGCGGTGGAGAGGTCGATCCCCCCATCGACTTCCAGGCGGAACGTCAGGTTACTCTCGCGCCGCCAGCCGTCGATCCTATTGATTTTTGTTAACATGTCGCGACGAAAAGTCTGGCCACCAAATCCGGGCTGCACGGTCATGACCAGAACAAGGTCGACTTGATCGAGCAGAGGTTCTATCGCTTCGGCTGACGTGTCTGGATTCAGGACGATACCACACTGGCAGCCGAGATCGTGGATTCGGGAGAGTGTCTCGTTATGGTTGTAGTCAAGCTCGATATGGATACTGATGTTGTTGGCGCCAGCGCGCGCAAAAGCTTCGACATAGCGGTGCGGCTCGGAGAGCATAAGATGGGTATCAAAGAAAAGCTGAATGCCTGCACGCCGCAAAGCCGCTGGCACTTCTGGGCCGAAGGAAAGATTCGGCACGAAATGCCCGTCCATGATATCGAGGTGAATCCAGGGAAGCCCGGTATCGGCGACGAGTTGGGCACTGAAGGCGAGTTTGGCATGATCTCCGGCGAGAATAGAGGGAACGAGCAAAGGTGTGTGCATAGATCTCTCAGCCTCGACAAAAGATCTGGCGCTGCAAAGCGAGAAATCCCATCCGTTCCGATGATAAAGGAGCTTACCAAGTGTTGAGCGTTGCGTGGACGGCTGCTCTCGCCAGTTCATTTGCGAGCAGGGACATGGTTTTGTATTCCGCTTGCAGCTGACCGCTGTCGGTAAAGATGCTGCGCTTGGCCACAAGTTTTCGATTTTCGAAAAGGGTTTTCCCTTTCTGAGTCAGTGTTGCAGAGGCTTTTAGCAAAACGTCGAAACGGCGGGTAAGCGTGGTGTCATCAGAGCGTGCGATCGTGGGCTCGCGGTTATAGCTGTCGAGCTGGATGGCTAACACCGCTTCAGCGGCCGACGGAGAATCGGCGACCTGCACGCGTCCGTCTTTGATGAAAGCTTGTGTGAACCACAAGCCTCTGCTTGGGGAACTATCACGTTTACTTTGACGGGAGCGATGTTGAGGGTCGAGAAGGTGAGCTCGTCGCCGTTTTGGAGGTGGTAGTGAGCGCAAGAATTGGCAAGTATTCTGAAAACGACTAACAAAAACAGGCGCGACCACGATGAGGCCAAGGAGAGCCATCTTTCAAAACGGCGAGAACCAATAAAAATATTGATCAGAAGAAAAAGAAGGGGAAACGTTTTTTCTTATTTGGTTTTTCCGCTGCTGAGGGGTTTTTTATGTTGAAGTGGGCGTCGATATTGGTTATTCTATCATAAGCTTTCTTGCCGATATCTGAATCGGGGGAAATGGTGATTGTTTCATTATAAAGTATTCTTGCCGCTTTGTAATTGTGTTGGTGTTTGTAGTAATAATCACCGAGGACTAATTTGCTCTCGGCAAGTATGCGAATCATCTGGAAGAGACCTTTTTCTGCAGCGGCAACACCATCACCGTTGGGAAAGAGAGCGAGGTAGTCTTGATAGAAGGTCATCGCGTTTTGCGTCGACGCCTGGTCGTAGTAGGCTCCGGAGGCCATTGAGGCATATATATTTGCGACTTCCAGGTAGGCCTTTGGGACTAGCGGGCTTCTGGGATAGAGATTGATTATTTGATCGAGTGCGTCGATGGCCCCTTCGGGCTTGCCGAGCTTTTTCTGACCGCGCACGATATTCATCAACGCTAGCGGCGCGTATTTGCTGTGAGGCGCTCTGGCGATGACTTTTATGGAGTATTCTATGCCGCGCTCGAGGTTGTGGAAACCGGGAATCCAGCCCCAAAAATAGACGCGTTTGCCTTCGAGAAGATAAGATCCGATTTGGTATTGCTCTCTGATGGTTGAGTCAAAATTTTCTGTTTCTGGAAAATGCACGAGTAGCTTTTCGAAGGAATCGAAGGCTTTGTGGTATTGGTAGATACTTTTGTAAAGCAGGCCTGCGCGGTGGAGTGCCTCGGCAGCGTAAATCGAATCCGGACTCTCTTCCACGGCTTTTTCATAGAGATTGATGGCCTTACTCGTGTTTCCCCCCCCCTCATTGATGCGAGCCTCATTTATTATCGAGAGGGCGTTGCGTTCCTTCTCGTTGTTTACGATGGGTATCTCACCATTCTCTGTCCGCCAACCGGTTTCTAGAGACCATACAAGTTTGGTCCGACCTACTAAGGCGGAGAAAATGAAGATCGCGAAAACTAGGAGAAAGCGAAGGGTGTTAAGCAGGTGCATAAAAAAAGTTTACCACCGAACGAGCGTAGCTCCGTAGGTAAAGCCGGCTCCGAAAGCGATCATCAGAGTAAGGTCGCCGGGTTTGATACGGCCTGCGCGCCGCGCCTCATCCAGAGCAATTGGAATAGAGGCGGAAGAGGTATTGCCGTAGCGGTCGAGATTAACGTAAAATTTCTCGGGAGGGAATCCAAGGTTGTTTGCGAGAGCGTCGACGATGCGGGAATTTGCTTGGTGCGGGAAAACGAGGCTGATCTGATCAGGGGTCAGCTGGTGTTGTTTCATCATTTCTCGGGCAACTGTTTCCATGATACGGACGGCGCTTTTGAAGACTTCGCGGCCGTTCATCTGGATAAAGTGTTTCTTGGTTTCAACAGATTTTACACTTGCTGGACTGCGACTTCCGCCGGCCGGAATGTAGAGGTTATCGACGAATTCTCCATCGGCACCGAGGTCCGAACCGAGAATGCCAATGTCGGACTGATCGACTTTTGTGAGCACAGCCGCTCCGGCGCCGTCGCCGAAAAGTACGCAAGTCGTGCGGTCAGACCAGTCGACCACGGAGGAAAGCTTTTCCGCGCCAATAATTAGGGTGTTTTTGTAGCGATAGGTTTGGAGCTGAGCGTAAGCGATTTCTAATGCGTAGAGAAAACCTGAGCAGGCTGCCGCGATGTCGAAGCAGGTAGTGTGAGCCGGGATGCCGAGGAGGCGCTGTACGATACAAGCGGTTGAAGGCAGCATCAAATCGGGGGAGGCGGTGGCGACGATCAACAGATCGATGTCTGCGGGCTTTATCTTAGCATCGGCGATGGCGCGTTTGGCCGCTTTGACGGCGAGGTCAGAACAAGCTTCCTCCTCGTTGGCGATGTGGCGTTCACGGATGCCCGAGCGGGTGCGAATCCATTCGTCGGAGGTGTCGACAATTTTCGAAAGGTCCTCGTTGGTTAAGACGCGTTCAGGGAGAAAAGATCCAACACCGGCAATAATCACGGAGGCCATGAAGAGAAAAGGTTAGACGTTTGCTGAGGTCGGTCGAACGGATACAAGGGGAGTTGTCAGGAAGTTCGCCTTGGCGACATCGGTTTCGATGCGATGATAAAGATTTTGTCGAATGACCTTATTGGCGGCTCGGATGGCATTGGCCCAAGCATATCGGTTACTGGAACCGTGAACCTTCAGAATATTGCCACAGACGCCGAGGAGCGGGGCGCCGGCGTAGAGATCCGGATTCATATGTGCTTTTAGGTGATTCAGTGCCCCTTTGGCCAGTGCAGCGCCAGCTCGCCGAACTAGATTTTTTTTTAATTCGGTTTTTAGGATGCTGTTCATAAAATTCGCGAGCGATTCCCACGACTTTAGGAGAATGTTACCGACAAAGCCGTCGCATATGACAACGTCTACTCCGCCAAAGAAAATCTCAAACCCCTCGATTGGTCCTTGATATTCAATGATGGCTGGAGAAATCTTTTTTAACAGTCTGTGCGTGTCCGCTGTGAGCTGGTTGCCTTTGCCCTCTTCAGTTCCGATGGTTAACAGCCCCACGCGGGGTTTGGAGACATCGAAAATCACTTTGGCGTAGTTGGCGCCGAGAATCGCGTTGTGGACAAGATGCTTGGCATGAGCTTCGGGATTGGCGCCGGCGTCGATCAGGATAAAATACCCACCTTTGCGCGGGACTACGGCACTCAGTGCAGGACGCTCGATGCCGTCGATCATGTCCAGTTGCAGCGTGCTACTGGCCATGAGTGCGCCGGTGTTGCCAGAGCTCACGGCAGCGCCTACTTCGCCGTTCTTCACGAACTCGATCATGCGGATCATGGAAGCGTCTTTTTTCGCTTTTAGCGCTTTCAAAGGCTTGTCGGTCATCGTAATCACTTCTTCGGCGTGTATGACGGAAACCTTGGGATGCCCTTTCAGGCCAGCCGCACTAATTAGTGGAGCTAGAACGGGTTCCTGGCCGATAAGCAGGATAGCTTCTACTTCGGCGAAGGATGTGAGTACTAGACGGACTGCTTCAACGACTTCATATAAGCCGAGATCTCCCCCCATAGCGTCCACAGCGATGCGGGAGGGTAAAGATGCGAAATTTGTGGCTTTGGGGGTTATAGTTTGAAAGTGGACCAGTCTCCGTCAAACGGTGACATCCAGTACTTGCCGGTTGCGATACATGCCGGTCTTGGGATTTACGTGGTGAAAACGAAAAGTGGTGCCGTCCGCGCTTTTGGAGAACTGTGGGGTCTTAAAGGCGTTGGCAGCACGACGGTTGGCGCTGCGTCGTTTCGATTGTTTACGTTTCGGGTTAGCCATAATGGAAGCGCAAGGGATGGACTTATGAAGACCACGTTGGTTGCTTAAAAATGAAATAAGAAAGATTTTATCTTTGTCTCAGTCAAGGCATTTTATTTTAATTTAAATAGGTAAAAAATACAAGAATGATCGCGAGCACTGCTCGGTACCAAGCGAACGGCGCTAATCCATAGCGCGTAAGATAGCTGACCATAAATTTCACCGCTACCAGCCCTGTTACGAGTGCAACTGCGATTCCGATGAGCGTATTGGTCCAGCCGAACACTTCGATCATAGCCGTACCGCTTTTGATAAATTTATATAAAGAGGCGCCAGCGAGCGTTGGCAATCCCACTAGGAAGCTGAATTCGGCAGCTTTTTTTGCGTCCAGGCCGGCAAGCTCGGCAGCCACGATCGTGACCATCGAGCGGCTAGTGCCTGGCCACAGCGCGAGACACTGGCTGAAGCCGATCGCGGCCGATTTGCTTGCGGAAAGTTCATAAGGTTCTCTCGACGTGACGGCGTATGCGGCAATCGCACATTGGCGACGATCCGCCCAAATCATCAGAGCGGAACCAACGACGAGCGAGCTGATGACCGCTTGCTCAGAGAATAAGTGCTGATCAACCCAATCGTGCAACAACAGTCCCAAAATTACAACGGGAACAAAGGCGAACATAATGTTCCGAAACAGGCGCAAACCGTTGGCGTTGCGACCGAGAAGACCCCAAACTATGCTGAGCAATTGCTTCCAATAGATCAGGAGTACGGCAGCGATCGCTCCGACCTGAATAATGACCGCGTAGGTGTCCGCTGCGAGCTTAACCGTGAGCGGCTCGCCTTCGGGGTGTTTCGTGGATTTTTTTTTATACCAAAGCGGCTCGCCATTTTTTCCGACCAGCGGGTTTTCCGAGTCGATCCCGAGTACGTGATTGGCAATGATCAGATGGCCAGTGGATGAGATGGGGAGAAATTCCGTTACGCCTTCAATCACGCCGAGTATCATCGCGTCGGTGCGCCTCAGTTTGGCAACAGGTTCCTGCTGGACATCAGCGGTGCAGCAATTGGCAACGACGATGGAACAAAAAAGGACTAGGGGAAAGACTTTATTCACGCCCTCTTTTCGTGAGAGCGGGAAACACTGTCGAGTTTTATACGTTTGCGCTGCGCGACAATGCTATCTGTTCTTGCTTGACATGTTTATCCGCTTTCACGAAAATAAGCTCTTTTCCCCCTCAGTTGATAATCCTTGTGCTGTTACCATGAGGTTTATCTCAGCCGAAGTTGCCGCCTAGCCGGAGAACCGATTCCTTTTGAGCCTTTTGCTGCTAGGGGGGAAATAACTGGCATAAGTGGCATTTGCAGAAACCACCTATTGTGCGAAAGTTTACGATTCCCATGTGAAAGCATGGGGTAGCTGGTGCGATCGGTGCTGTTGACACTGGTCAGTAGTTTTGGTGCTTTCAGGGTCGTGATGCTTGTGTTCGGGAACAGTTGGCGTTCCCGTGATGAAACATGGCAATCGTGGTGTTACCTCAAAGTGCGGCAGCGTTGATCTGTTGTTGATATTGGGCTTAGATTTTAGAGGCGCCGCCCGGAAAAATCTACGTGGCCTTGCGTAAGTTTGGCTTTTTCTTTTTTATAACGTACCACCTATTGATAAGTATATATAAGTATATCTAATATAAATATGTTGCAATATGTTGCGCTCGCGCTAGTGGACAAGGTGGAGAGGCTCTAGTGGGTGCGACTTCTCGCTTGGTGTTGTCGCGCGGCATGATCGTACCGGGGCCTGAAATCGATGGAATGACCACAACTACCGAAAGTCATGTTCAGAAATTTGGATTTGGCCGGCTAAGGCTGGTGACTGTGGCATGGGCAAGCCGCCGATCTGAAGCTATTTTTGGCAGACTTTGTCGATCTCGCTGGTCGCGGACGCGGACCGATGGGCTTCGTCGACACCATCGTGTTCAATGCCGCTTCCGATTTAATGTATTTATGTATTTATTTATTTATCATGAGCCGAACCAATAGTCTGACAGAAGGGTTGAAATTGGCTCGCAAGCAATTGCTCGGTGGCTCCGTTGCTCGGAAGATTTCGGCGACAAAGAAATTTTTTTGAAATGACCAGAATTCCAAGACACAAGTATTTTGGCACCGATGGCGTTCGTGGGCCTTATGGAGGTCCAGTTATAAATGAGCCATTTGCTGCACGCTTGGGGGAAGCGGCTGGCCGATTTGTGCTGGCAAATGGTGCCCTAGCGGGATCGCAAGTGATCGTGGGCCGCGATACGCGTGCGTCTGGGCCGACGCTCGAAATGGTGCTGGCACGCGGGTTTGCGGCTGCGGGTTTACGCGTGGCTTCGGCTGGAGTGGTGCCGACGCCCGCGGTGTCGCTTGCTGTGGCCGAGGCGCGGGCAGCGCTGGGTGTGGCCATTACGGCTTCGCACAATCTTGCGATCGACAACGGCATTAAATTTTTTGGGCCGGCAGGGGTGAAGCTGACCGATGAGGAGGAAGCTGAAATCGAGCGCCAGCTTCCGGCCGAGCCGGCTGCGAATGTAGCTCCTGTTATCGATCCAAATGATGCGGGGCAACGTTATGAAACAAAGGTGGCTGCGCTGCTGCCACCGGAAGCGCTGAGTGGCTGGAAGATCGTACTCGATACCGCTAACGGAGCTGGTTACCGTACGAGCCGTGAAGTGTTGAAAAAGTTGGGTGCTGAGTTGATGCTGCTCGGGAATGAACCTGATGGCACGAATATCAACGCCGGCGTCGGCAGCCAGCACCCGGAAGCAATGGCGGTGGCGGTGCGTGCAAGTGGTGCCCGGCTTGGCATTGCGCACGATGGTGATGCGGATCGCTGCATACTGTGTGACGAGGCCGGCGGCATTCTCGATGGAGATGAAATCTTTATCATCCTGGCGCTGCATGCGCTAAAAAACAACAAATTGTCCAGTCGAACGCTGGTCGTGACATTGCAAAGCAACATTGGTGTCGATGCTGCCGTGAGAGCCGCTGGCGGTGAGGTTGTACGTTCCAGGGTGGGAGATCGCTATCTGATCGAGCGCATGGCCGCTTGTGGGTCCGCCCTCGGTAGCGAGCCGTCAGGACATGTTATTTGCCGCGAAATTTCGCCAACGAGCGATGGTTTGGTAGCTGCGCTGAAAGTGATCGAAGTTATGTTGGTGACCGGTCAACCGCTTTCGTTTTTGCGGCGACACTTAAAAAAGTTTCCGCAGCGTACTGCAGCGCTGGCGGTGCGTGAGAAATTGCCGCTTGAACACTGTGCGCACCTAACGAGTGAGATTGCAGCGCTTGAGAGCGAATTGGGAACGAGTGGCCGCGCGCTTGTCCGCTATTCGGGTACCGAATCTAAGTTGCGGCTTTTAGTGGAAGGCGAGAGCGAGGATATCGTGAGCGCGGCCTTGCTGCGATTGGAAACGGCTGCGCGCGTGGATTTGCCGCTTTCGTAAGGTCCGTGCTTATGTCTGTAGAGAGAAGGGAGAAGGACGTTTCCGGAGTTTTCCCTCCTCCCTTGAACTGCGGCTGCAAAAACGGAAATTGCAGCGGAGTTCCTTCGAATGTATGGAACCTTCTCTATGGCGGTTGACTCGTCTTGGGCGGTGTTGCGGAAAAGCTTCCAGCTGCCTGTCGATGAAGAAACTGTACTAGAGAGCGAGAACCTTCCGTTCGAAGAAACCGGCCGTTTTTTTATTTGACGGTTATGGGTAGATTTCTCTCTCGAATGGCGCACAACTTGGTGTCGCTTTGAAGAAGGCGCAGCTGCTGGCAAATCGGTCGGATGCCTCTGTTCAGTGTGCTGAGCACGCGGTCGCTTGTATGCCGGGGTGCAGGTTTTGTTTAAAAATGCGTTAGTGGTCGCATGGATGAAGCAGAGACGTTGGTAGAGTAGGCGGAAACTACCGGAACAAATTGCGCGATGAATCGCGCGCTGTGGCAGCTGGAAACAGCTGCGAGAATCGATGGCTGTCTTGGAATGGGAAGTGCCGCGCTCGTTATGCAGGCAACGCCGAGTTGCTATCCTTTGCTCAAAACTATCTTGGCGATTTTTGAGTGTAGCATGAGCTGGGAAAAGCTATTTCAAGACGAGCTAACGGATGAAGCGATCGTTCATTTTCAGCAGGCGATGAAAAACCCGCGCGCATGAGATGGAGCGCTTCCTGGCCTTGGGCAGAGTTTCATGTGCAATGTTCAAAGGGATTGCCGATCTCTCTGTGAATGTAGTTTGAAATGGCGCAATGCGGACTCAGCGGAATGAATAATTTGAAAAAGGCCGTGTGATCTGTGAACCTTGTTTCTCCTATGAAAGCGGGGATTCCCGAAAAAAACTCGCTGAGTTTAAAGAGATTTACACATTGTGCATCTTGTTACCGAATCGTGACGGAGAATCGCCGACTATTTGATTCCGGCTGGAAGGTTTTGGCAGAGGACTTATTTCCGCGGAGAACCAATTAGGTCTTGCAGCTTCTTTTGCTCGGCGGGAGTTCTTTCGTCACTGACGACGGCGGCAACTTGTTCGACGTCGAGTAAGGTAAACGGGATAGGATCAACTGGTGCGTCAAAGTGGAAACGTGACCTCTTCTGATTGATTTCCCGAGTTCGGCTTTCCCGTTGATTTGAGTCGCTTTGTGGACGGTCGCCAGGTGGCTCCCTGTTCCAGCGGTAACAAAAATAACCTGGAAGACGCAGCTCCGGGCCGGCGGAGCTCGATTGAGGCACTGCCACTGTTGCAGCTTTGAAAGTGGTTACCGAAATCGATAAATTTATCATTTATAGTGGATAAGCTAGTCGGCGTTTTTTCGATTAGCAAGGGGTAGGAGTGTGAAATCTTGCTGGGTGAGGAACGTTGTTTGAGGGGAGGGGGCGGTGTTCTCCCCATATTTGGACGTAAAATGGCTCGAAACGGCGGCCAGAGCTATCTCAAACGCTAACGGTCAATGCAATGGGTGCTTTCATAACGGACGGGATGCCGACAGCTAAAAAATATATCGCCAGGCTCGGCTTTTCTCTTTTTCTCTTCCGAAAAGGGGAGAAATTCCCAGTGCTGTTACCGGGAGCTGTCGTAATTGCTGCTCCGAAGGCTGCCAACCCTACGGGAAAACTCGCGGTTTTAAAAAATAGCAAATAGGCATCGCTGAGTGGAATCTTAGCGTTATTCACGACAGCAAAGGTGGCAGGCATTCCCCTGCTTAGTATTCAGATCCCAAAGGGAAAACAGAGTCCGGATACAACAGCACTCCTAGATAAAGCAAAGTCCCAATCTGGGTGGCCATGATCGATGGGAAAACCCCCAGTTTCGAGCATGAAAAGAAGCAAAAAAAACCTCGGACGCGCAAACAGACCGAAAATACTGCGATCCCTCACACGGCGGTTAGGTGATTTGTGATTTGGGCGAATATAAAAACAGGATTTAAGAGCCTGAACGAGAAGAATACCGGTTTAAGGGGGGCCGCTGGGGAGGCGGTTGCAGTAGACAGCTACCGTCGTGCTCTCGGTGGTGAAGACTGCTGGCAACAGCGAGCATTCGTTAAAATAAACGCCCGTGCCGCGATATCAGCTTGATCAGGGGAGCGAACCAAATGGGCATGGTCAGGGCAAAAGAGCAGCCCTTCCAGGCCGGCCAGGTATCGAGGAAGCTTCCGCCGTAGGCCACGATACATAAACTGGACCTGCACCCACACCGATGTGACCACAAAATTTAATGCAGTTTCCGTTTTTGATCTACGCAGCCGAAGGGGGATGGGAACACAAAGAAGCCACAAAACAAATCGTGCTGCGGAAACAAAATCCGTATCAAAATCGGCTATTGAGCTGAGAACCGTCAGCCATCAAACCCGGAAAATTACGCCGAGTTTCTTGCCAAGCAGAATCGCCATACCCGATATTATGGTGCCGAGGAAAACCATTACCCAGACGCTTAGCGCCGATGCGATGAATTTGCCATCCCCGAGCAATTGCAAGAGCTCGTAAATTGTCTTCGTGATAGGATAATAAGACTGTTTTTGCGCAAGTACCAGCGAATCCGACACCTCAAGCATCGCAAATGTGAAGGTGAGCATGCCTCCTGCGATGAGGTTAGCAAAAATGAGTGGAGTCGTAATCTTAAAGATTGCCTTCAACGGCGGACAACCGAGGCTCTGGGCGGCTTCTTCCAGCGTTTCACTGGTCTGCTGGAAACCGGCGGCGACAGAACGCACGACGTAGGGAAGGCGGCGGATCGAATAGGCAATTATCAGCAGAATTGTGGGGTTTTTGATTGGGTTAAGGAAAGCGAGCAATGCTCCTTTCTGCGTCATCGCCAGGTAGCCGAACGCCAGCACAAGTCCAGGCACGGCGAGCGGCATCATCGCCAGAAAGTCGAGGATTTGCCGGCCGAATATCTTCGAGCGTACGATGACGTAGGCCAGCGCGGCCCCGAAGAAAAGATCGATTACCGTGGAAATGCTCGCATATTTGAGGGAGTTGGTGATAGCCGGCATGGTGAGTTCATGTCCGAGGGCAAGGCGGAAATTTTCCAAGGTGCAGTCCCTCGGCAGCACAGTCGAATACCAATCTTTGGAACACGCAACACCGATGACGCCTAAATGCGGCAAAACGGCGATGAAGGCTGTGCTGAGAAAAAATAGCGTGCACAGCGCAGCGCGGAAACGAGTAAGTGAGCGAGTGCTGGCAGCATGTATAGACTTTGGCATCATCGCAATGGGCTGGCGGCCAAAGAGGCCCTTGCCTATAGCGTAGAAGAGCACTGAAGTGGTGAGTACCACGCTGACAAGCGTGTAGGGGAACGGATTGCCGCCGATGTCCTTCAGACCATAGAAAATCTGAACCGAGGCTAGGTGTGGATAGTCAAATATCAGAGCGACGCCCAGGTCGGTGAAGGACCATATGAAAACGATCGTGCTGCCGGCGAAAAGGCCAGGCTTGATGAGCGAAAGGGTGATTTTGAAGAAACGCCGCAACCCGGTGCATCCGAGATTTTCAGCGGCTTCTTCCATAGCCGGATCGATGTTGGCGAGCGATGCGACGACATTGAGATAAATGATCGGATAAAGGCTGAAGGCGTTGACGAGAGCGATGCCCAAAAAACGGTTTGCTCTGAACCAATCAAAGGTCCAGCCTTCCGGCCGCAGGCCAAGGTCGATAATCAAGCTGTTCAGCGCGCCGTATTGCCCGAGGATTTGCTTAATCCCGATCGCCCCTACAAAGGGTGGCAAAATCATAGGCACAAGGACGAGTGAGCTCAGTAGGGCTTTCCCAGGAAAAACGAAACGATCGGAGATAAAAGCCAGTGGTAAAGCGATGGCAACTGCCAGTGCGGTGGCGGCAAGGGCCAGCAGGAAGGAGTTGGACAGCGCGCCAGTGTAGACAGGATCGTGCAACAGCACAGAGATGTAGGCTAGAGTAAACTTGTTGTCAGCGTCAACGAAGCCACCCTTTAAAATTTGCAGGATAGGCCAAAAAAAAAACACTGCAAACAAAGTCAGCGTGAATAGAAAAACTCCTCGAGCAAAATTTCTCGACATGCGATTATCGTTAATTAATATGAAAAAATTGTATCAAAAAGATAATGTTTAATATGCTAATTGAAACACAAACAACCCTAAATTTTTGCTTGTTAAAAAAAAATATTAGGTTAAGAACAGGAAAACTACCAGGCTAGGTAAATCAATGAAGCTAAATTTAAGTTAGATGAAATTAAGCTTTTATTTTTTTACTGTTAGTTAGAAGTAGAGTTACAAAATTAATATGATCTAATAAAGGATCTAAAGATCGTGAAATTTGATTCATCTGAAGGCTCCGATGTTCCGCGGTCTCGTTCTTGCGATTCGGCTTGGCGGACGACGGGCAAAAACAATAGATCGGGCCTTGCCGAAAACGAAAAACATGGTTCGATGCTGAGCCCTGGAGGGGCTTCTTTCTGGCGAAAGCTTATTGCCTTTAGTGGTCCGGGGTTTCTTGTCGCTGTTGGTTATATGGACCCGGGCAATTGGGCGACCGACCTGGGGGGTGGTTCGCATTTCGGCTATACGCTGCTTTCCGTTATCGTGATTTCGAATGTGATGGCGGTTTTGCTGCAGCACCTCTGTGTAAGGCTCGGTATCGCTACAGGCCGAGATCTCGCACAAGCCTGCCGTGATCACTATTCCCCGCGGGTCGTATTGTTCCAATGGATTTTGTGTGAGCTAGCAATCGCGGCCTGCGATCTAGCCGAGGTAATGGGCTCGGCGATTGCCTTGCAGCTGCTTTTTGATATTCCGCTGATTTGGGGCTGTTTGATCACCGTGGCCGACATAATGGTCGTGTTGCTGCAGCAGCAGCGCGGTTTTCGCTACATCGAATTGGTCGTTTTGGCTCTCATCTTGACGATCGGAGCTTGTTTTTCGATCGAGTTGTTTCTCGCCAAGCCCGACGTAGGGAGCGTGCTGGCCGGACTTGTCCCACGGGTCGAGATTTTGAAAAATAAAGATATGCTCTACATCGCCATCGCCATCATCGGGGCGACGGTAATGCCGCATAATCTTTACCTTCATTCGTCGATCGTGCAGACGCGCAAATACGAGCAATCGGTGAGCGGAAAAAGAGAGGCGATTCGTTTCGCGACAATCGATTCGACGGTCTCGCTTATGTTTGCCTCCTTCATAAACGGAGCGATTCTTGTGCTGGCGGGAGCTGCTTTTCACGGAACTGGACACCAAGAAGTGGCCGAAATTCAAGATGCCTATCATCTGCTCGACGGTCTGCTGAAAGTATCATTTGCCGGTGCCCTCTTTGCTGTGGCGCTACTGGCTTCAGGGCAAAACTCTGCGCTTACAGGGACGCTTGCGGGACAGATAGTGATGGAGGGATTTTTGAATCTCCGCATACGGCCGTGGTTGCGCCGCCTGATTACGCGGGCGATTGCCATCGTGCCGGCGGTCGTGGTGATCGGATTTTTTGGCGAAAAAAAGAGCACCGACTTGCTCATCGCGAGTCAGATCTGTTTGAGCATGCAGCTTGGTTTTGCGTGCTGGCCGCTGATGCGTTTTATCGGCGATAAAGCGAAAATGGGAGAGTTCGTGGGCTCTTTTTGGATCAAGGTTTTGGGGTGGACGACGACACTGACCGTTATCGGGCTGAACATTAAACTTCTGTTCGACATTTTTGGGCTTGGGGGCTAATAATGCCGCCCCCTGGCCAAAGACAAAAAGCTATGTATCTATTGCATTCTTTTTAACTCTTGAGCAACTGGTCGGGCCGACACCGGCGCTCCTGTCGCACACCTGGTCGAGCTGGCACAACATATAGCAGACCACAAGCTGTTCCTTATTCATGTGGCCGATTCCTGAATGGTTCGAAATTTCGACCAGCTGAAACTCGCGGAGTCGGAAAAAATGAAAGCTGATGTTGGCTATCTTGAGTATAGCGTCGACAATTTGTATCTACAGGGACTGCTAGTGGAAAGTAAGCTCGCGCTTGGCAATCTACCGATTAGAATCGTGAAGATCACTAGCGAGCTCCAGATCCGATCTCAATTACGATGACTTCGCACGTACAAAAGATTACCGGTAATCTTTTGTACGGAAGCGTGATCGAGAAGGTGCAGCACAGCACAACGATTCCTTTGCTGGTCGTTCAGCGGAGACCTCTGCTCGCCGCTGCATTGAGATCAGCTTTCGGGAAAACTAAATTCCCATGTCCGACGCGAATAGCCGTAACTCAAGGGGATGTGCTTCGCTCAGCTGGGTTAATGAATTTTCTGGCGCGTAATCCGGCTTCGAAGGCGCTTCACTAGTTTATCATAGTTGGCAAGTAGGCGCTTTTTGATCTTGGAATCGACCAAAGAAAACACAAACGAGTTGCGACCGAGCCATGGAGTAGCTTTCTCCACGGCATGCTGAAGAGAGTGGCCGTGATCTCGGTGTAATAAATAGTTCGTCGGCCAAGTTTGAGCCCTACATTCCACTGTCGTTCGCGTTCGGGAAGTCGCAATCCCAATTTCCATTTTAGATCGAAAATAATTGATGCTGTGGCTCGGATTTGGTTGAATGCGAGTCGTGCAACGCGTCGATGCCCATGTGCACTTCTACCCTCCCGAGGTCAGCCGTAATTCGGCCGCCTGGGCCGCCGCCCGGGATGAGGAACATTGGGCTGTGATGTGTACACGCCAGCGGCAGGACGGCTTGCCTGTGCAGTTGTTCCCGAGCAAGGCGGGTTTGTTGCGTGACATGGATCAGGCTGGTGTGGACAGCGTGGTACTAGTGGGCTGGTACTGGAATCATCACGCAACCTGCGTGGAACAAAACCGTTTTTTTGCGCGCTGTATCGCAGAGCATCCGGATCGATTTGCGGCCTTTGCTACAGTGCAGGCGTCGGCTGGTCCAGCGGCGCTGGAGGAAATTCGCTGGGCGGCAGAGCGGGGATTTTTGGGGCTCGGGGAGCTCTCCCCGCATTCGCAGCATGTGGAGACGACCAGCCCTGTTTGGCGCGAGATGATGCAGCTTGCTGGTGAATTGCATTTGTTAGTAAACCTGCATGTAACCGAACCGGGCTCACTGCCATATCGTGGGCGAGTGGAGACATCGCTGGACGATTTTAGCGAGCTCGTGCGAGCCTTTCCGAAAACTAAGTTTATCCTTGCACACTGGGGCGGCGGCTTGGCATTTGATCGTGAGTTCGCTGCGCTGCCAAACGTGTTTTTTGATACCGCTGCCACACCCTTGCTCTACGGGACGGAGGCATGGAAGCGCGGCCGGGCTGCGGTGATGGCCGGCAAGGTGCTTTTCGGGTCCGACTATCCTTTGCGACTTTATCCGCGAATGTTTACCGGGGCAGGATGGAAGGTGTTTGTCGATGAAGCAGCGGCTGGGGTAACCGATGATGCCTCTCGCGTAGTTTTTTTTTCCGGAGGTTTTAGCCAACTGCTACGATGGGATTGACTGGCTATCCGCTGGTGTTTTATAGAACTTTCATTCTTTGTTGGCGGTTCATGTCTGCTGCTTCCTCGTTCGTGGTCGGTTCCGCGTTGAGCAAACGCTATGGCGAAGGACCGATCGTGCTCGAAGGAATCGAGTTGACGATTAAGCGGGGCGATTTCGTGAGCCTGATCGGGCCAAGCGGCTGCGGAAAATCTACACTGCTCAAACTGATTTCCGGACTCAGTCCCGTGACCTCGGGCAAGCTTACGGTTGCCGGCACGATTCCTGAAAAGGCGAGGAAACAGGCAGCGTTTATTTTTCAGGAGGCGACTTTGCTTCCTTGGCTCACCGTGCGGAAAAACGTGGAATTGCCGATGCGGTTGCGAGGGCTATCCAAGGAGGTACGTGCGCAGAAAACGAAAGATTTGCTCAGCCTTGTCCGGCTAAAAGTGGCGGCGGACAAGTTTCCGCGACAGCTTTCCGGTGGCATGAAGATGCGCGTCTCGATTGCGCGTGCGCTTTCTCTGACACCGGAGTTGCTGTTGCTCGACGAGCCGTTCGGCGCGCTAGATGAGATGACACGATACCACTTGAATGAGCAATTGCTGGCGTTACGGGAACGGGCCCCGTTTACGGCGGTCTTTGTCACACACTCGGTGGGCGAGGCGGTTTTTCTGTCGAATCGAATTTTCGTGATGTCTGCGAATCCAGGTCGAATTTTTGCGGAGGTGCGGGTAAACTTTCTCGGACCTCGGCTGCAGACGTTGCGTAACCAATCTGCTTATCACAAGAAGGTTTCCGAGGTTTCGGCGTTGCTTCACGCTGCCGAAGGGAGCAAGGCGACATGAAAATCCAGTCGCGTTGCGTCCTTTTGCCCGTGATTTCTGGGGCGGTTGTGATTGGATTGTGGTATTTTATACGTCGAGCTAGCGGATTGGGAGATTGGATACTGCCAACGCCTGGTGAGACTTTGCAGGCAGCTTGGCATGAACGGGCACGGTTGATCGTTGCAGCGGGCCACACCGCAGTCGGTGCGTTATGGGGGTTCTTCGCAGCCGCCTTGTTAGGGTTTGGATTAGCGCTGGTGCTCGGTGGATCGGCGACCCTGTGGGCTAGCTTATATCCGTGGCTGTTGGTGTTGCAGATGACGCCGGTCATCGTTTTGACGCCGATTATCATGCTTTGGGCCGGGCCGGGCTATCCGGGCATTGTTACAATCACCTTTCTGATCAGTTTTTTCCCGGTTGTCGTAACGACCATCCAGGGTTTGGTCTCGGTGGATGCAATGATGATCGATCTCTTCCAAATGAACGATGCCACCCGGTGGCAGGAACTGTGGTATTTGCGCGTTCCGGCGGCGAAACCCTATTATCTTTCTGGGTTGAAGATCGCCGCTACCTTAGCGCCTATCGGCGCGATTTTTGGCGAATTTCTTGTCGGTAATGCGGCAGGCGGGAACGGGGGACTCGGCTTTCTCGTTTATAGCTACAACGCCCAGATTAAAATCCCAGCGTTGTTTGCGACGGCTTTGACGAGTTGCCTGCTCGGATTCATTTTTGTTGCGGTGGTCGCTGGCTTGAATTGGTTTGCACTTCATCAATGGCATGACTCCTTCGAACGCAGCGACCGTTAAGCTGTACCGCCTGCTGGCTTTGGCTTTGGCCATGCCGTTAGCTGTGTTTACAGTGGGTTGCGGGCTCCAGAAAACGGAGACGGGATCTGCACCTGGGGTTGCGAAACGTCTTACAAAAATTCGCTTCCAAACCGACTGGTTTCCGCAGCCAGAACATGGCGGCTACTATCAGGCGTTGGCGAAAGGCTATTACGTCGCTGAGGGGCTCGACGTGGAGATTGTGCCCGGCGGCTCCAATGCACAGGTGATGGCAATGGTGGCCACGGGCCGCGCGCAGCTGGGTATGGGGAACGGAAATGATGTGATTGTGGCTATCGCCCGCGGTGTTCCTATTAAAATAGTCGCGGCGGAAATGCAGCGCGACCCCCAGGGAATCTTGTATCACGAGGAGAATCCGGTCCAAAGCCTACTAGACCTAAACGGCAAGACGGTCATAGCTGGTGCGCGGTCGAGCTGGATTCCTTATGTGCGAAAACACTACGCGATCGATTTCAACATTCGCCCGTTTCTTGGGAATCTGGGCCAGTTTCTTAGTAATCCCAAGTTTTTTCAACAATGTTTCGTTACGAACGAACCCTATTTTGCCCGACAACACAGTTCCAAGGTTGGCGCATTGTTGATTGCAGAGCCGGGTTTCGAACCCTATCGTGTTGTGTTCACCAGCAACAAGTACCTGGTCGAACACCCCAATATCGTGCATTCCTTTGTGCGTGCGATGGTGCAGGGCTGGATTGAGTATCTCAGAGGCGATCCGACAGCGGGAAACGAAGCGATTCTAAAGCTGCGCAACGATCTGCGGGTCGATTTTTTTGCCTATAGCATCAAGGCGATGAATGATTACCAACTCGTGATCGGAGACCCGAAGCGCGGTGAGCAAATGGGGCAGATCACATCCGAGCGGCTGAATCGAGAAATCGCCACGCTTCTGGAAATCGGCGTTCTCGATAAACCGGTGAAAGCGGAGGACGTTGCTACGTTCCAGTTCATGAACGACTTACCGGAACGTTTCCCTATTGATTGGGGGCGATGAGTGAGGAACGACTGGACCTGAACAAGCTGCGCCAACTCCACGAAGCGCGGCGTATTGGCTGGTTTTAGGCTAGGTTTGAAGGATGGAGCAGATGGGGCGGGGTTTTCCCGCTCATGAAAAGTTTGCGGTTTAAGGTAGCCTCGCGCTCGAAAAGGAAATCACGACCAGCTCGCAGGATGTTGCGACATCTGACAGCGGAGTTTGTATGTGCATGGTGCTTTGCGCAACCTGCAGTGGCAATAGCATGGACAGTTATCCATCGCTGGCCCTATCAGACAGGGGATTCGTTCGCGCTGGTTCAACTTTTTTCCTTCTCCGATCCGGCTGCGTGTGTGGCTGGATTTGGATGCGTTCGAAGAATGTAACTATTGTTCGTGTGTTAGTCCCAGTGTTCGATGCGGCGAACGGGATTGTCGTGCTTGCGAACGGTTTGCACGCGAGCGAAGGACTGAGGCTGAGATGGCCTCAGCCTTTCTTCATAAGAATTTTGGAGTTCCGTCCGCTCTCTTCGTAACTTTTTAAACGCGATTTGGGCAGCACTTGTTTTTCCGCCTCTTCGAAGCCGCAAACCGAAGTGAAGAAAGAGTAAGCTTGCGTTGACAGGGCGATCACTATTTCGGCGCCCTGAGCCCTTGCCGTCAAGCAGGCGAAGTCGACCATCTTTTGTCCGATGCCGCGGTTGCTGTAGGGCGGCATGACGTAAAGCGATCCGAGTTCGGTGACCTTTGGCGATTCGGGATAGCCGGTGAGCGAGATGCAGGCGATAAGATTTTCGTCGATTTCGAAGACGTAGAATTGATCGATGCTCTTTTCGATGGTTTGCTGCGAGCGCTGGCGCAATTCTTCGCGTTTCATGCCTGAATGGGTGAGATTATAGATTGCCCGCACGTCACGCTTGACGGCCTTGCGGATCTGTTGGTATTCGTTACCGTGGATGAGGGTGCCGATGCCTTCATTGGAAAAGATTTCTGCGAGGAGAATTTCGGGCTCGCGACCGTCGATAAGGTGGATGCGCGGCGGCCCGGTGTCGACCGCTTTGACTGCGTGTACCGCCTTACTCCGAATCGGTTCGTTGATGGATTCGGGTTTGCTTTCGAGCAGTTTACGAAGGACGTCTACAGGGATGTTGCGCTGCAGCTGGCCGTTGATCTCGAGTCCGCTATGCGGTGTGAGATAGATAATTTTCGTTGCCTGCAACACTTCGGCAAGCGCGGCGGCGAGGAGATCAGAGTTGATCCGGAGTGGTTTCCCGTCGCGGTCGAGTCCGATGGGGTTGACCACGGGCACGATGCCAAAGCCGATTAGCTGCTGCAGAAATTCGCGATCAATGCGGTCGACACGGCCGGTGAATTGGTGATCGACGCCCTTAATGATGCCAAGCGGCATTGCGCGCACGGCGTTGGTTAGGGCGGCTTTGAGGCCGTTAGCAGTGATCCCCTCGATTATAAGGTGGGTTACGCTGGATGATGCTTGGATAGCGAGATCGAGGGTGGCGCCGTCGCTGGCTCCTGTACCAAAGACATCGGTGATGGCGATGTTGCGCAGCTTCGCGAGCTCGACGATTTGTTGGCCAATGCCGTGAACGATTACGACCTTGATACCGAGCGAGCGAAGTACGACGATATCGGTGAGCAGATTTGGAATATTGTCGTCTGCTACAATGCTGCCATCGAGTGCGATTACAAAAAACTGGCCCTGAAAACGTGGGACGTATTTCAGAATGCTGCGCAAATCAGTGGGTTTGATGTCGGCTTCGGAGGCCATGAGTGGTGCGTAAATCTAAAATTGTGCCCGGCGCGTCAATTACTGTTTGCATCGTGGCACAGTCGTCACTTCACCGTAACACTCCAAATCGCGGCCGGGCCGTTGGCAACGAACTTTAGCGTGTAGGTGGCGGGAAGTAGGGGCTGGGTGGAAAACTTGGCGCAATATTCGGTGTCGTTCGACTGGCTGGGAAGATTGGGGTCTGGTAAGGAATCGAGATTGGAGACAAACACGAGTTCCATGCCGCGGCGAAACAGGGTGAGGCTATTGAGTTTATAGTGTAGATCTGCGATGCTGGCGGTGAAGTGCAGCTCGTAGTCGGTGCCGGAGGCGACGACTGCGGGGGCGCTCACATTGTTGATGCTCGCAAGTAGCCGGGGCTTTTCGACGAAATTGGAATCAAAATCGAAACCGAGCCCAGTGGCGCCGCGGTGGATTGGCGCGAGGCTGATGGCCAGTACCTTGTTTTTCGAGCGGCGTACGTCGACATGCAGTTTTTCCCAGCCAGCCTCCTTGAGACGGACATCTGCCATCCGTTCGAGAAGATCGTGTGCGGGCTCGAGAGACCCGGGTCTACGGAAATAAATGTTAATGGCCGTGTAACTTACAATGAATACTATAATCGAGAGCAAAATCCACTTCAAATTCATGGGCCAAGTTTTTTGCGTTGGGCGGTCATTCGATATTTATCAGGTCTGGATGGTTTTTATGGCAAATATGATTGCACTGTCACTGTGGAGGTTGACTTACTGTGTTACCGAGCTAACATGAAATATTGGTCTCAGACGTTTATTCCAACGTTGAAGAAAAGCCCGGCCGGTGCTGAAGCTGCGTCGCACAAGCTGCTCGTGCGCGCTGGCTTGGTGCGCAAGCTAAGCGGTGGTCTTTATACATTTTTGCCGATGGGCTTGCGCGTGATGCAGAAAATATCGCAGATCTGTCGCGAGGAAATGGAGCGAGTGCGTCCCGAATACGAACGTAACGGTGCCATCGAGGTTTGGATGCCGCACGTGCATCCCGTGGAATTCTGGAAACAGGGACCGCGCTGGGCCGCAGCGCGCGAGATTATGTTTCGTGCCGACAGCGCTGGCGTGAGCAAACACGGATCGAAGGAGCCAGAATTCGTACTCGGTTCGACGCACGAGGAGATTGTGGTGCCGCTGGCGAAAACCGAAATCACGAGCTACCGTGATCTACCGAAAAATTTTTATCAGATCACTACCAAGTTTCGAAACGAAATCCGTCCGCGCTGCGGCCTTATGCGAGCGCGCGAGTTTGTGATGATGGACGCCTACTCGTTCGACACGACAGATGAGGGTACGACCAAGAGCTATCAGGCGATGAAGGCTTCCTATGAGGTCTTCTTCCGTCGGCTTGGTGTCGTCACGATCGCGGTCGAAGCGGATACAGGCGTCATGGGGGGTAGCTTTTCCCACGAATTCATAGTCCCGGCGGAGATCGGCGACGATGATGTCATCTACAACGAGGAAAGCGGCTACGCTGCGAACCGCGAAAAGGCGACGAGTGCGCTCGTTCCGGCGGACTTTGCCGACGTATCGCCGGTTGGCTCGCTTGAAGAATTTGCGACGCCCGGTGTTATTACCATCGCGGCGCTTGAAGCGGCGCCTTACAACGTGGCGGCGGACCAGCAATTCAAGACACTTGTCTTCGTCGATTCCGAAAAACTTTTCCTTGTGCTCGTTCGCGGCTGCGACGACGTTGAGGAGGCGAAGCTTGGCGCTTTTGGTTTTCAGTTGTGGCGCCAGGCGACGGCCGAAGAAATCGAGCCCGTGATGGGCGCGAAACCAGGCAGTCTTGGCGCTGTGAAGGGCACGATTAAAACCCCTGACGCGCTCGTCGGCATTTTTGCTGATCATGCGATCCGTCTCGTTGGTAACGGTACGACAGGTGCCAACAAGGACGGTTTCCATTTGCGCAACGTGAATGTCGGGCGCGACCTTGCGATCACGAAGTTTGGCGATTTTCGTCGGGTACGCGCCGGCGATCCTGACGTGAAATCGGGAAAACCACTCAAAGTATGCCGCGGTATCGAAGTAGGGCACATCTTCAAGCTAGGAACGAAATATTCGGAGAAATTCGGAGCGAACTATACCGACGACAAGAAACAATCGCATCTCATGGATATGGGGTGCTACGGCATTGGCGTCAGCCGCACTCTTCAAGCGATTATCGAGCAGAGTCACGATGCAGATGGTATCATCTGGCCGTGGACAGTCGCACCTTGGCAGGTCCTCTTGGTGAATCTCAATCCACAGGATGCGGTTGCAAACGGTGTGACCTCAAAGCTAGCCGCCGCTGCCGAGCTGGCTGGCGCTGATGTCCTAATTGATGATCGCAGTGAGCGGCCGGGCGTAAAATTCAAGGATGCCGATTTAATCGGTGTTCCTCTCCGTTTGACTGTGGGCGGAAAGAGATTTAAGGAAGGTTTTGTGGAAATGAAGTGGCGCACCGAAAAAAAAATTCGCAAACTACCGCTGGAAGATGCGGAAAAGCTCGTTGGCGAGACTGTGCAAACTGCGGTAGCGAGGAAGGAAAAACCCGCGAACAAGTGGCGTGTGGTCGCGCTCAACGATCCCGTGAACCTCATGTCGTACGTCGTCATGGTCTTCAAAAAAGTCTTTGGTTTCGACGAGGCGCGTGCGCGCAAGCACATGCTCAAAGTGCATGAACAGGGACGGTCGGTGGTATGGAGCGGCGCTCGCGAGCCGGCGGAAGCCTTCGTTTTTACCCTGCAGCAATGGCATCTCAGAGTGGTTCTCGAATCCGATGAAACGGGTTAAAGTCAAACTGAACTTTGATGCGATCGCGCCGTCGCTCGATGTGATCAAGTCGGCTGCCGATGATCTCGAATCGCGGCTGGCGATCGATGCGGCAGTGCCCGAGCCGGAGCAAGAGTTTATCGACGAGTGGCGTGGCGAATTGCTGGCTGGGCAGACGAGCGATATTCGTCAACTCCTTACCCTTTTTGGCAGTGACTTTTTCACTACGGGTGCTATTGAAATCGATCCGAACAGCTGCGAGTCCATCCTTCGCGCTTGTTCAGCGCTGCGCCTGCGTCTTCGGGAGGCTCGTTTAAAGTTGCTGGGCGACGAAATTTTGGAGTCTGGGGAAGTGCTGCTCGATGAAATTCCGGAACCGGAGCGCCGGGTCTTTGCGGCTTACGTATTTTTAGCGACTCTGCAGGAACTTATCATCCAGCATCTTGATCCCATAATTTTGGAAAACTAAAGCGATTTTTTCTCTGGAAAGAAAACAGATTTTTGCATTTGACAGCTTAGAGTTTTTCGATAGCATCTGAACGATATCCTGTAGTGTTCGAGCTGCTTTAATACAATACACGCTTTTTACCTTTCCTAATAATTTTTGGGGGCTACTGACAGATGGCGCTGATGTCAGATTGTAAAACGGAAGACAGCAGAAGCGTGTCAAGTAGCGCCCGCCTTTACCATAAAAAGGACATGAGCTTTTTAGCACACGGCACGAGCGGGGAGTCGTTCTCTTTTTTTCGCTAATCATGGAGCCTCAGTTTTATTACCTGCTTCATTTGTTCTCCCTGTTTGTTCTGACCGCACAAACCTATATGGTTTTCGCTAACCCGGATCAGATCAACCGGAAACGTACGATGATGATCACGGGTATCGCTAGCCTTTTTGCCTTTATTAGTGGCTTCGGCTTGATTGCGAAAATCTATCAGAACCACTTCTGTGGTTGGATGATCGTGAAGATGGTGTGCTGGCTTGGTCTTTCGGCGCTCGCTGGTATCGCTTACCGCCGAGCCCATTTGCGCCCACTGCTCAGCGTGATGGGACTGGTGCTGATTTTTATCTCGATTACGATGGTTTGCTTTAAACCGTTCTAGGATAGAGGAGGTGACGGCCAGGAGCGGGTCTTTATTGCGACGTGCTAATCGAGCACCGAGAAGAGCGTGCCCGTCTTTCCCCTGGCTGGACGAAGCAATGGCGGCTGATTGCATTTTTTTCTGAAAGGCAAGAGGATTTTTGGGTGGCTTGGACTCTCGGCGAAGATCTATCCGTCTTAGAAGTTTACATTAAGGTGACGCGGAAAGAAGCTATCGGTTTTTGCGGCCGTATGAGATCTGGTAGCTGCTGCAGCGTCGTCAGCTCTGCTTTACGGATATACACTTCCGGGTTCTGTGCCGATGTCAGCTCGAATATTGAAACGGTCGCGAGCGAATCGACGGGGTTCAGAAATGGCGCTCTTGCACGATGATCGAATCTCCTCCATCGGGCTTGGCTGCGGCGAGCGCAACGAATTTCTGGCGCTCGAAGAGCAAACAGGTGCTACCAAGCTCAAGTTGCTGGACCAATTCGCCCCAAAGCTGCACAAGCTGGGTTCTAGCTTTATCGAAGGCTACAATTTTTTTAAATCTATTTTTTCCGATTACCTCTGGCAGCGTTGCAAGCGCTACAAACCCTTCTGCGCAGTGGCCTCGCTTTGGACTGGCTGCCGAGCTTCGCTTGAGGCTGGGTGTAGTTTCCGTTCTGCGATCTTTCGATTGCTGGGCGGCGATTGACACGTAGACAAATGTCTGCCTGCTCACTTCTGCGATATTGCGAGTCGCGAAATATGAACTTTGCGTGGCCTCAAGGAGGCTGCGATTTATTTCGGCGTAAGGCCGGAGTTGCACGAAGGCTGACCTGCACTAATGGTGCCGCAATCTAACACGAGTTTCGCCGCGGTCGGGAAAAGTTTTTCGTTTGTCTTCGCCGGCGTGCTTTTGTCGATTTATTAGTAGGCTCGGGTTTTCGCCATTTTGAGGAAGAAGCTCTGCTATGTGGAACAGCGAAAAAGGTCGTTTTGTTAGCATACACACTATGCACCCTGGTTTGCGCTTGGTTGTCACGCTTGCCTGTGGGGACTTTTGCTAGCTCCCATGGGAGTTTACTGGTTGGCGGTTTTTACGAATACGGTCTCTGGAACGACTATTCGCATCTGCGCGAGTTGTACGGAAGAGCTGGGGAAAACTGGTTTGGTTTACGACGTCGTAAAGGCTTGCTGCTTTATGACGTGTTACTTGAGTTGTCGTTTAGTCTACTCGGTCGTGTGCAATAGCTACAATAGCTGCGACTGCTTCCAGCCGGTCTGCTGGGATGCTGTTCTTGTGTGCTGTAGTGCCAGCTTGGTCGGCTTGGCTGGACGGCGCGAGAGGTAACGATGGCCTCGTTTGCTTCGCTTTTTCGCAGCCGGCGCAAGCTTCTGCGGCATGGGCGATCGGATTCACGTGTGTCTCATTGTGCTGATTCTTGCGGCCGTGGGTTTTGTGGTCGTGGAACATAAAGTGTAAACTGAAGGGGGTCAGCGGCGCAGTGTCGGCTGTGTTGGCCGAATTTTTCATCTATTTTTTTGGTGATGATCTATCCATTGGATATCTTGTCTGTCGTTGTGCTAATCGGCTGCCGTGCTGCTACTGCGTTGGGACAAAAGTAGTCACGATGTGCCCAGTGTAACTGGCATTTGTTTGGATACGCTCTTAGTCTGATTGACGTTTGAGTATGGAGTGATGAAGCTGTTTTACGGTACCGATCTTTTAAAATTTTGTTGCAGATGGGCTTCGAACCCAACTGGTTCGACAAAATGACTTGTTTTTCCAGCAGCTGCTGGCGATTTTTTCATTACGAGACATACAGCATGATAGCCGGCTGGTTTTTAGCGGCAGTACTTTTAGGAATAAAACCTTCGTCGTGCTTTGCCTGCTGACAGTGAGCAGCTGGGTCGCTTGTGTTGACATTAGTTGCCCACAGTGTTATTTTCTCAGCTCCGCTGAGTTGTTTTATAGCATATCGTATGTTGTGGGGGCCTCCGCCTCCGTATGGATACTTCTTTTTTGGTTGCTTTCTTGTGGACGGTAGCGCTGGTTCGCGCAAGCCCGGTGGACAGAGTTTGTGCTTTCGATAAAATGAATGTCGACCTCGGGAACACTGGGCAGATGCAGCAGGCGGATAATCGCGAAAGTTTCTCTGCATCGTGCGTCTGCTGGCGATGGTAACTTCCTGCAATCACGTGGTGCTCAAACTATCAATGATCGCCCCCCTCACTTCAGGCTTTTGCACGACTGCGGTTGATGGTTGGGCTAACGTTGACGACGATGGTGATGCGATGCACGTGCAGCGTACATCCGGAGCCATACTTACTTCGCCAACCTTGGCGACATATCTCCGGTGATTGAAATGGAGGGCGATGCCCTGCCCGGAGTCGTCCGTCAGCTTTTTGCCCCAGCCGGTTTTTTCAGAAGCGAGCTTTAAAACAGCTTTTATTCAGCCGCCATCGTAGCGGCAACTCACGCGGATGGCCTCCTACTTTACAATTTTTTCCGAGCAGCTGGAAACGGAAATCTAGTAGGCCTTTTGGGGCTGTGGCTGTGTGGGCGAGCTCGCCGAAAAGCTTTGCATTGTAAATGCAATCGGACCACTAGTGAGGGTATGTAGCAGTATAGTGGCGACGGCTGGTTCCTCGAGGACGAAAATGGGCGAAGTGCACAGGACAGGAAAGTCGCTCGCGCTCATTCAAACGCTCGAACTAGGTTCGCTGGTTGCTGTAGAGACCGATAGCGACGAAGCGATCTTACTAGGCCTAAGGTTTGACTTTTCGTATCCACGCTGTCTTTAAAATAATGTCGGCCTGCCGACCAGTAAAAATCGTACTAGGTGTTGTCCTTATGTCTTTACATCAGTTTTTATATTAGTTTTACGTATAGAATGGCACGGGGCGATGGCTGCGGCTTTGCAATGGCATAGCCATTGCAGACCCCTCCGGTCGACTTGGCAACCGATGTTGGTGAAGATTACTTCTACTTTCTCTTTCGAAACTTTGGGCAAACTGCTCTCGATATCTCGTGCACAGCTGCGCGCTTGCGAGGACACGAGTAGCTTCATGTCGCTGTCGTGGAATGGATAAAGATAGGGGGAGTAGAGGTCGGTTCGACCTTTGGTGACGGCGGAAGAAAGGTCCACATCGATGTCGCCATCGTGGTGAGATCTCTTTGCGGGACGGGCGGCCAGTTCCTTGGCTTGGGAAGCGAAGCTCTCCGACGGCTGCTCGTCGTGGCTAGTGCGGCTCCACTGCACATTAAATTATTTTTTCGGTAAAAGACAGCCCGGACGAAGTCGGGACGATGGCGATTCTTGGCAACAATCCGATAATAACCATTTGTGCTTCTGTCGGACAACAAAGGCGTCAAGCACAGCCGATAAGTTTTTGATTTCTTCGAAATTGGTGCTGACGGCCGTGCTGCCGAAGAAGGACATTTTTAGTAAACAGTGTAGCGCAGGCTGGCGCGACCTTCTGGCCTACTCCAATAAACCGTTCCCCGGTGACGATGGCTATGGGGTGGGGTTATCCATGCCGTCGATGCCAGAACCGAGCAGAGCAGCGCGAAGTCTTTCTAGCTTTTTAGAGTAACGGGTTCCTCTTCGAGGGTCGGGAGGGGTTCGCGGCCTTTGGTGGCGAATTCGCTACGTGTCAGCTTGCGCTCTGTCGGCTGGTAAGTAACGCAGCCGGCCTGGGTGAGGCATTCTGTCGGTAGCTACGCTCCACGTCTGCGCTGCGGCTTGGACGAGCAACGTGGGATTTAATGGGCCCGACGCAGTAGGAGGGCAGCATAATTTGTCGGAATGGTAGTGCTGCTGCTGGCAAATTGGCCGCTATAGGCCGAATCGGACTGCACTTATCCGAGTTTGGCTTGGGCAAAATTGACATCGAATTCCTCGGCAACGATCATTGACAGCAATGTCTTGATGCCCTAGCTGATTTCTGGGTTTTGGGGCATCACCCTGAGTACCGTTTCGCCGTGACGCGCAGAAGGCATTGGGCCCTGAAAAAGCAGGGAATATTGTCAAAAGGCCTTGCCCGGTGGGGCCAAGACATCAGGTGCATGGAACGCGGTACTGAGCAGAAAACTGCAGCGGGAAACACAGTGCGGCAATTGGCGGGCTCATGCAGCGGTTCTTTTCTTGGCGACGTCCTTGATGGCAGTTCGGGTACGCAAATAGGCGCTAAAACGGCAGGGATCGCTGTCCATAGCGTCGTTAATGTCGCTGTCGGTTGGATGCGGGTTTGATTTTAGCAGAGCAACAGCTGGTCATGTATGACAGTAGTCGCACTTTGACACGTCGTGATCACACCAAGTCGTTTTGCAGCGGATGTGTACCGGATGCATCGAGGTCCTCAATAGTTGTCACTTTGTGGTCGCCGATAACTTGGCAGGCTCGAATAGCGGTGTCATCAAGATACGCAGTCCAAGCGTCAAAAAGACTGACACTGATACCGCCAGCCTTATTTGGTGCCGACGAGACCAAGGTGGTCGTGTAGCACCCACGGCAGGGGGGGGTGTGCGCGGACACGCTGAGCATACGCGTATGCGGCTTCATGCTTACTTTGAAAGCAAAGGTTGGCATAATAGGGGTAAGTTTCCCCGGAATTCAAACGATTCCAGCGTAGGTGAAATTCTAGCGCCATTCTAGCGCTCGATTTTTCAAAAAAACCAAGCTTACTGGTCAGCTTTGCTGTGCTGCACCACCCAGAGAATGACTGCAGCATCGTCGTTTTCGTTGCGTCAGACCAAGTCTCTAAGCTAAGAATTTCTTCGGGATTGATGTCGTGCGTCTTGAAAAGCTTCCGATTGCTGCTGAAGCTACATATCGGAGATGCAGGGAGCTGCGATGCTGTTGGTGGCGTGGAATTGTGGAATTAACTTTCCTCTTCGGTAAAAAACGTTCGCTGCAGCGTTGGCTGAACGTATAGGCTTTCACCGCTACCGCGAAATTGGTCGACGAAACTTTGTTCATGAGCGGCCACAAAAGCCGCTTTGACGCGAAACGCAACTGGCCGCGATGGATTTTCCCGGCAGCTTCTGGGGTTGAGACACGAAGAAGTCGATTAGCCGTTTCATCCGGTCGACCTTGCCGACGACGACTGACACCTGATGACCCAGTTTGAAACAGCGTTTGGTTTTCCGGCCGACGAAAGCGGTGCCAGAACTGTTGAGGTCGTAAAAGTCATCCTGAATTGACAAGAGCGGAACGAGACCAAAGGCGCTCGCTTCTGCGACTTCGACAAAAAAGCCGTTTGTGCGCACATCGGTGATTATGGCGTTGAAGTGGCGTTTCTTTTTCTTCTGCGCCTCGCGCTCGAAGTATTCCATCAGCTTTACCTTTGCCGAATCGCGTTCGGCATCCGTGCTGTTGGTTTCGGTGAGGCTGAGGTGTTCAGCGAGCGAGTCGGTGCGGGCCGCATTATTGCTACTAGAATGCGGGCTGGCCGGATAGTTGAGAAATTTGACGAAATAGTGTTCAAGCGCGCAGTGCACCATCAGATCGGCATAGCGGCGGATCGGCGAGGTGAAGTGTGTGTAGTCCTTTTTCGCTAGGCCGTAGTGCCCGTCTGGCGTTACGCGGTAGGCGGCTTTGCGGAGGCTGCGGAGCAATTGTGTGCGCAGCAAATAGCCCTGCGGGTGGTCCTTGAGAAACGCGAGAAGTTTCACTATATCCCTGCGCTGGATGAGGTCGCCAACCTTGACGCCCAAGGTGCCGAGGAACTGGCGGTATTCGATCAGTTTTCCCTCATCGGGTTTGTCGTGGACACGGTAAAGAGAGGGAAGATTTTGCTTCCGGGTGAGGCGTGCGACGGCTTCGTTCGCTAGGAGCATGAACTCCTCGATGAGTTGATGGCTTTCGTCGCTTTCGATTTTTTCGATCCGGTCGGCGTAGCCTTTTTTATCTATGAAGATTTTCACCTCCGGCATGTCGATGTCCAAGCTGCCGTGACGCATACGGTCGGTGCGGAGTTTGCGTGCCACCGACCAGAGCTGGCGGACCCATCGCTGGAGATCGGCGAGTTCAGCATGGTCGAGCGTGGAGAGGGCACGTTCTGTTGATCTGGTTTGATGTGAGGGCGGTACGTTCAGCTGGCGGATCTTGTCGATGCTGTTCTCGAACATAAGCGCGTAAGCTTGACGATAAGTGAGACGTTTGCGGCTACGGATAACGGTGTTGGCGAACTCGGTTTTCTTGAGCCGGCCGCTGGGCGAGAATGCGAAGATCGCGGCCTTGGTAAGCCGGTCTTGTGCCTCGATAAGCGAACAAAGATCGTTCGACAATTTCTCTGGTAACATTGGCACAACGGTACCGACAAGGTAGGTTGAGTTGCCGCGTTGCCGAGCCTCGCGGTCGAGCGCTGTGCCGAGTTTGACGTAGTGACTAACGTCGGCGATGTGCACGCCGATACGCAAATCGCCGCCAGGCAGATATTCGAGTGAGATAGCGTCGTCGAAGTCCTTTGCATCGTCAGGGTCGATCGTGAGGGTCGGCACGTTTCGAAAATCCTTGCGGCCAACGAGGTCAGCTGGGCTTATTTGGTCGGGCAAGGCGTTTGCCTCGCGTAGCACTGTCGGTGGGAAACCCGGTGCAAGATTGTATTTGTGGTAAATTGCGGCCAGCTCGGCATGCGGCTCAAAAGCACGGCCCAGCCGTTCTGTGATCGTTCCGGACGGGTTACGGCTGCGGTTTGACCACTCGTCGAGACGCACGACCACTTTGTCACCGACGGAGAGCAACGGCCGCGTTTTGCTATCTATCGGATCCGCAACAATGATATCGTGCGGGATGCGCGGGTCGTCGGGTGTGACGTAGAAATATGAGCGACCGCGATGGAGCGTTCCGGTAATAGTGATGTTGTCGCGTTCGACGATTTTGATGACGCAGCCTGCTTGTTCGTTGGGTTTTAGCCAAGGATAGGACGCGCGTTCGCGTCCCTTGAGGAGACTTACGAGAACGATATCGCCATTCAGCGCGACGTTGGAGTTTTCGGCTGCGATCTGAATCGGGCCCTTGCATGGTTCGTTGGCTTTCTCCTCGGGTAAGACGATAGCTGATCCGCTCTGGCGAAATTGAATGCGGCCGGAAATAAGGATTTTGGATTGGGGTAGGCAAAGTCGTTTGCCCTTGACGAAAAGAATCTGGCCGGTACGGCCTAAGTTGTCGACCTTGCGCAAAAATTGCTTTTTCTCTTTTGTGTTGAGTCGCCACTCTTTGGCAATGGTTTCGGGCAGCTTCGGTACGTAATCGCGGCGACTGAGCAGCGCTAAGAGACGTTCACTATAATCCATAAAAAGAAACGCTGCTGGGGCAACGCTACATCCTTAGACAACAACAAATGGAGAAAGTCGCAAACAGGCTATTTGCGGTGTCACGTGATCTTTAACGTGTGGGGTTCGGCCTGCCACGAGAAGCCAAATGGGTGCCACGATCGTCTGGTTTCGACAGAATTTGCGACTGCAGGACACCTCGATGCTGGCCGTGGCCCAGGAGCGCGAAGAGCGCGGCGAACCGATGGTTTTAATTTATATTTTCGATGACGAATAGGTTGGAAATTGGCCGTGGGGCGGCGTCTTGAGCTTGTGGTTCCACCACTCGCTGGCTGTGTTGGAGCATGGCCTATGCGAGCGTGGGCCGCGTCTGATAGTGGGGCACGGTGAGGTTTTAAAGAAATTGATTGCGACGGCCGATGTCTCCGCGGTCTATTGTAATTGCTGCTAGAAACCGGTCGTAACCGGGCACGATATGGAGCTGAAAGCTGGCTTGACCGCGGCTGGCTTTCGGACGCAGAGTTTTAATGCGGTGCTACTTTTTGAACCCAATACGGTACGGAATCGGTAATGTGGACTTTCTCAAGTTTTCATGCTGCATTTGGCAGGATTGTTTCACGTTGCCCGCAGAACCCGCCGACGGCGGCTGACGCCCGGCCTACTTGCCGGGCCCCGTAGGAACGGCCGGCGCGCAGCGAAAAAACAGAAGAGCTCCCTCGTGCACTGACTGGAAGACTCACTCATATACTGAGCAACGAAATACCCTTGCGACCTACAGTACGACGCGACTATCCCATGCATCTGCATTAGGCGAATTCGGTCCGTTCGAGATCTGGACTGCGGTCTTTGCGCTGTCGAAGGGAAGCGTTTTTTTTCGTCTCGGCGGATTGGAACGCGCAGGCTTTCTTCGCCGAAATCGATTGGCGCGAGTTTCCCGACCACCTGATCTATCATTCTCCTACAAGAGCCGGAGGTCCCCCTTACAGGGGACTTCGATGTCTTTCTTTGGGTGAATGCGGCGCAATTTTGCTGCTTGGCAGCGCGGATCCACGGATTGCCCCATTGTCGATATTTCGATGTGGCAACTTCAACGCACCGGTTGGATGCATAATCGCGTGCGAATGGCTGTGGGGTCATTCCTGTTGAAACAGCTGCGGCCCTCGTAGAGCGAGTGTTCAGTGTAGTTTCTGGATACGTTTGTCGATGCCGACCCCCGCAAACAACACGCTCGGCTGGCAGTGGAGCGGATACCACGCACCATATTTTCGTATCCTTGACCCGATCCTGGAAGGCCAGAAATTTGATCTACAGGGCGGTTGTGTTTGCTGTTGGACGCCAAAGCTCGGCGCCGGCTTCAGGGTGAGCCGATTCATCAACTATGGAAGGCAATGGAAGATGAAAAGAGTGAGGCGGGCGTCGTACTTAGGAAACGTATCTGCGGCCGATTGTCGGTTACGGCGAGACACGTGGAGGAGCTCTTGCGGTTCTGAAAATAATCGAAAAACTGTGGCCCATACACTCTGCAATCGATTGGTTCACGAGGAGGTAGCTGGAGAGAAAATTTTGACAAAAAGAGAAGAGTTTCCAGGGAAAATCCAGACTTTTCAAACGTGCGTTCAATTGTAAGGTAAATTATTTGTATGCAGAAAACTCTCATTATTTTTAAACCGGATTGCATGGAGAAACGCATCGTCGGTATCGTGCTGCAGCGCTTCGAAGACGCTGGCTTTGATGTGATCGGTTGTAAGACGATCCAGCTCACTTCCGTACAGCTGCGCGAGCATTATGCTCACGTGGCCAGCAAACCGTTTTATCCTGAAATCGAGGAGTTTATGAGTTCCCGCCCAGTGATTGTGCTGGTGCTGCAAGGCGGCAACGTCGTGGCCAAGGTGCGCGACCTGCTTGGGCCGACGGATTCCCGCAAGGCACCGAAAGGCACGATTCGCGGTGACTTTGGCGCTGAGGCGATTAAGAATGTCTTGCACGCTTCCGATAGTGAAGAAAACGGCAAGGTAGAGATCATGCGTTTCTTCAAACCAGAGGAAATTTTCGCGTAAGCTACGCGTCTTGACACCCGAGCGGAAGATGCGCTTAATTCACATCTCCGTTGCTTACGCCCTCATCGTCTAGCGGCTAGGACGGGGCCCTCTCAAGGCCCAAACCGGGGTTCGATTCCCCGCGAGGGCGCCACAATTTTCCCGATTGCTAAAATGTCAGTTTTTTGTTCCTCGGCTCTGTAAACTGCCCGTGCCGGGCAAGGAAAGGGAGAAAATTTTTGCTACCAGGGCCGACGGCTTTGTTCGTGTAGGATCAGTCTTTCTGTTGGACGGGGAAAGCAGACTTCAGGCTGTCCTGGCAATGTTACGACTCCAGACGCAAGCTTTGTGTAGTAACTCATTGACAAAATCTTAATGGCATGTAGATATATCTTGGACATATAGTTGTTCTGGTCTCTGATAGATAGAGCGGCTGTACGGAAGATCGAGAAGCTCTTCGAAAATATGGCTGGGATAGGCCCTAGAAACCGAGTAAAATGAAGTCGCAACTAATTCGATTTTCCCTGCCAAAGATATCCTAGAGTGGTGGATGATCAGGCATCTGCTACCAGTTTCTCCGTCCGGTGCGATGATGGACCGATGACATGAATCAGGAAGCCGTAATCAGGAAACGCGGCGAGCCGAGCGCCAATGCAGTTGCTCCCGAGGGGGAGAATGGTTGCTATTTGGCAGACCAGAACGTGATTACCTGTTTCGGCGAGCGACCCTCTTCTGAAGGCTCTTCCGAGCGCGAAGCGAACGCACAACTTCCTCACACGGGCTGGATACAAAATTATCTTACCCGTTACGCCAGAGCCCAACGTCCATTTAATCGCCAGCGCTGTCTCGGTGGCAATGTTTCGGACACGAAGCGCCAATGCAATCGGTGCCAGAACCACATCCTGAGAACGTTGCTGGCAGACAGCAGACAATACTCGAACTGGGCGAAAGAGGCCTTACTTAATAAACACAGGCTCCCCAGCAACGATCCCGTTATGAGATCGATAATTTTGTTTACCGAGAAAAATGCGTTGGGAAACACGCGGCCTGCTAGACCAAGCAGTAGTCTAATAGTGTGCAGAGAAAGAATTGTTTGGCAATCACTTACCACAGTTGGACACTGGAGCCCTCTTTTCCAGGGCCCTTTTTGTTTCCACGAGATAGCGACTGTGCGCCGAGAAGGTGCCATCTTTCTCGCATAGTGATTCGATTAACAGGCGATCAACCGCACGTTCCAATGTGGAGACTGCTGCTGACTGATTCGAGCAAAACTTTCGGATCGCTGCTGCCAACCTGGATCCTGGCAGAGGATCTCGTAGCGTCTGCTTTTCGTAAGAGTAAGAAACGGTGTGCAATTGATGCGACCGTCGGCGCCTGCTCGCTGCCAGTTCAAATCTGGCTTTACGCGGTACTTGCGCGGTGGAAGATCTGTTGACTAATTCCAGTGAAATTTTCCCGCTGGAGGAGCAGCGATGCGAAGTTGACGTTGACCGATCCACTGATTGGCTTAGAAATTAGCTGGGCTTACGGTGCCGGTGATTGCGATGCTCCAATTTTCCATCCCACGGCTATCGGCTCCGTTACGCTGTCGATGGTCACGCTACTATTTAAATTTCCTCCGGATTCCGGCGGAAGTTTTTACGTGATAAACGGCGGATGCATTGACGCTATCGAAGAGCAGGCTTTTTTCTTGTAAGTTGCCCTGATCGCCGCTAACTCGGCCGAAACGTTGACACTTTAGATGTTATATGCTGAAGATCGCTCGCGACTTTCGGCTGTTTGGCTGTTTCTCCGCTTTGACGAACACTTTATTTTATCCCAGGCGCTGATCTCGATAGGTCCGTTGGTGTCTTAGAGGCGCAAGATGCTCATTGGGGCAATTTGGTAGATGGTAGAAATTTTTCCATAAAGTTTCTCTTCCGCGCCGGAGGCACTCAAGTCTAGAGTTGCAAGGATTGAAAGGAAAATTTTATCTAAAACATATCCCCGTTAAGGTACTGTACTAAAACTTCAGGAACTTCCGAGACCAGAAAGTAGGAGGTGGGATACTCGCTCCGTAGCACGAACGCGGCGATCGGACTTATATTGGTAGCGCGCTGCGTCGGGATACAACAGGCGAGCAGTGTGATCGAAGTCTCAACACATCTAGATCAGAATAGAATCACCTCGAGGAGAAAACTCGCCAGACCGCTGGCAACCGGCAATCGCAGCTTTTCCCGCCCCTTGATTCATGATGGGCAAAAAGACGGAACGGAACCCCACGCTGGGCGCCATGCGAATGCCGATTTTTCGGGTGCGCTGTTCCACAGCATAGGCAGTGACGCAGTAACTCCCCAACGGCGGCCAATAGGAAGACAGTAGGCCAAAAAACACCGAACAACATGGGGCCGAAATGGACAATCGAGAGTGAGATGTTGCGCTCGAGTAAGCCGTTGAAGGGAAGCAATTGCACGAGTGTGCACTTTTGGATCGATGCTGCGCAGTTTGTGGCGAAATGGGTTGGGGGCCGCGGTGAGCGTTGCCGCGTTGGTGGAAAAACAACGAACCGTGGGGAAAACGCTGGCGCTGTAACGCTGGGCGAACGAGAAAAATAAGCACCGTCCGTTTTTTTCTTGTGCCTTGTGTCAGTGGCCGATCTACGACAATCGTGAGGTCGTTCAGCGAACTCTTGCTGGGCGGCTGGGTGAGCCTCATGTGCTGGCCGAGCGCGTTTCTATCCGGGAAAAGCTTCTTTGTCAAAACTCCGCCGACAGCCACGGAGCACCGCGAATCGAGCCCGTCGACTTCGTCCTCGCTGAGGATCCTGGCTATGGGTCGACTTTATCCCAATGTTTGCAAAACAGCCGATGCGATCAATGAGGGCTAGAATACACGGGAGGTTATCTACTTTCGGCGTGTTGAACGGTGAGTAGTTGAGCTATACGTTGGTCGGTGTCTGGTGGAAATTGAAGCCGAGCTACATTTTGTCTGTGTTGGAGCCTACTGCGGGAAAAAGGCCAGCATTGAGAAGCAGCACGAGCGAGAGCGTTATTTGCACCACAACGAATAGGTGACGCGGAGCGAAAAGACGGTTTCAGCGCCCGTTGGCTGTGGGGTCGCTGGCTTGAAGCCTTTAGATTGCTGACGACATCGATGTAGGCAGCCTTGAGGGCAGGCCTGGGGAGCTGACTGGTAGCGTCCGCCGCGATGCCATAAAGAAACGTAACGCTTAGCATGCGGGTACCTCGTTGGATCGCGGCGGCGAGGGAGAAATTTTTCGAGCCGAGGAGGATGGTAAAGGAGCTTTCGAGAACCGCGTTGGGCTAAAATACAACAGTACTGCTGCCGAGTATTTGAATGCAAAAGTTTTTTGGCAAGAAGTTATCGCACGATCTGAGCCGCGTGGCGCGACGCTAATAACCGTATGCGTCCGGCTGTTGGCGTAGAAGAACTGACTTACAAAATTCGGCTGGTCGCCGCAGTGTTGTCAGAGACGGCAACTTGCTACGACGACGGGTTGCTGGCTGTTCTGGTGGGGTTCACTAGCGTTAAAAAAGCGGTTTGCGGCTGGGCTGTTCACCTATCAGTGAAAAGAAATTTTCTGAAGCCACGGAAAAACGAAGCTGCAGCGCAGTTCGCCTGGGTTGCGACTAACGCCAGCGAGGGCGAAAGTGGCTGCGGCCGACTTTGCTGGAAACATGTTTTTCTTCGCGCAGAGCGGAGAATTCGGTGCGCGAAAGCTGACGATGAATTGTTCATGGCACTTTCCCGAGCTGTGAAAACAGTAATGGCTTTCTCGGGTTTTTTAATTGCGAGCGGTTTTAAAGAGTAAGCTGTTGAAGAGGGAACAACGGAGGAGTTCGTGCTGATTGCGAGGTTAAGGGTGAGCACAGTGAGAGTAGTGTATCGGGGGATGGCGAGCATCGGGATTCGGAGACGAAATTGTCCATGCGCAGGAGACGGTCGTGCATGCGGACAAGTACGATGCGGACGGATGGAATTGCAGGCTTCTCCGCTCGAGTTTGACGCAGGTCCGTTTGTGGACGGACGCACTTCCTTTTTATAATCGGCTGACAAATTGTCTTAGTACATTTGCATTCCGGTACCAACGGGGGATAAATCGTGGCTGTGTTTGTATGGAAAAACATCAATTTTCTTGATTGCTCGGAGGCAACAAGGGAGGTGTAGCAATTCCTTTCAATCGGTTTTCTCTAACCAAGCAGATAAAAACAGCGCCAAGACGGCTTCTGCTGACGGCAAAGGGGATAATTTCAGATAAGTGCGTTAAATAGAAACTACTGTTCTCACTTTTTTGGTGATTTGTGTTAGCAGTTTAACTAAAAAACGTCTTGTGGAACTTGATAAGGAGAAGGATTCTTCTAAGTATTGATAATGGGTTTCTTAGGGTTACTCTCCATCTGTATATTACTTTTCCGTCTCTACGCTACTTCCTTATGCTCTGTCCCTTCCTGCTAAAATTTCCCGCCACCGCTGGGTGATCAGCAACCCTGCTTGTCGTCTTCTTTGCGGTTTGTATCTATTATTTCGGATTCTGCAATGTAACACAACTAACTCCGCGCGAGGCTAGTTTCGTGACCCTAACCCTGCATGGGCGGATTTTTCCGGTGTGGGTTCTCTCTTTGGGAGCGTGTGTGTGGTTGAAGCCAAGACTGCCCTGCTGATGGTGCGATATTGAGCGACCAAGACCTTTTCTCATCAATAAGAATAATGTGTGCGGAAAGGCGACTTGTTTACCGAAGTTGATTTGCATCTTACCAGCTGCAGCTCGTGTTTGAATAGGCCGAGGGCTAGCTTGCCAAAAGCCGGCCCCAGTTGGATACAGCCCAAAGCGACTTGAAGTTTTTGTGTTCATTGATGGCGAAAAAACCCGTGGAGAAATAGGAGCTGGACACACAACGGGCTTTGACCTGCCAGTGCGAGGGCGGCTGGTAGCCGCAAGCAAGGTTCTGGTTGCGGATGCGTGGTTGCAGTTGACTTACACGAAGGTCGAGGTTGCCGATTTCCGGCCGTCTTGGTTGCACCAGGTAGACTGACTTAGGCAATTTTGTACGCACGAGCAACACAAGAGGACTTGTCCTGTTTATGCAGACTAGCCCGATCGACGGCGTCTTCACGGTACCAAAAATTGACCTCCAGAAAGCATTCGATCTACGTTAAGATGAAGGAAAGTTGTCAGTCAAGGCTTGGGGTTGAGGATCGCAGCGAACAAACGCAACTTGCGACCGGAGCCTTTTGGGCGGAATTCGACAAACGGAGACGGGTATCTTTTCCTGGATCAGTTTGTAAACGTTTGCTTGCAAGCTAGGACGATCAACGATCTTAGCAAGCCTCAGTGGTAATATACCATGAAACCATGGAACTGGTTTCGAGGATTTTCTGGAGAAGAAGCCTTATTGCGGTGGCGCTGGCAAGACTCTTCCCGCGATAAATGGACAATGCTGGCGCTGGCCGTAAGCGATGCACGAGATCCCTGGTCTCTTTTCTCGTAAAGGCGTCACTGGCGTCACTTTGGGTTTAGTAAATCAAGTTTACACGGGATTTTTAGTTTTGTGCGAGTGGAGCGTAGGGATTGGTTTGCGGCTTCTTGCTGGGATAGTGATAGGCAACACATTGCGTGCGGTACCGACGATTCCGATCAAGTGCCCTTTTGAATCCCGATGAGAATCTTCCGAATGGCGTTACGATTAAGTCTAAAGATGTTGGGCAAGCGTCTCATTTACGGGGCTGGCCAGAGAATACCAAAGGCTATTTTGGAATAAGGAACGTGCAGCCCATGAAACAGCGGATATATCCAAGGTTGAAGAGCAGAGCAATGGGTGTCGACGGGACTCCAGTCTGTGCGGATATTTCCCCCTTCGCGGTTTTTCGGAAGTGAAAGCTACAGATGTTAAACCGTAGCCGAGCTTATCGAGAAAAATGGTGACGGTGAAGGCGGCTTGTTCGATGCTTGTCGCGAAGAGAAGAGGAGATATTGAGAAACGCCAGGCTGGTGGTTTTTATTAAATTTGGTTTTCGACAGATCGAACTAGACAAAGGGAATGCGCTTGGTTTGGAAACTATGATCATGGTCCGTGAACTTAAAGAAGGACTTAGCTACGATATCGGATTCTATAGAAGCATGAGTGCTAGAGTAAGTTACAAATCCAGAAAAGCCTGAAAAAGTCTTAGACGTTGGTCGCTCGCAGCCTGTCCCGCCTGTCGCAGTGCTTCGAGAAAATTGAATCAGGAACTGCTGACAGTGATCCCTAGGCTGAACAGCAGGCCACCAGTGGTGAGAAAAGGGCTGCGAAAAAACCGCTTGGGCTCACCCCCAACGCGAGACCAAACCGATACGGAAATAGCGGGCACCAGTTGGTTAAAAGCGTTGACCAACTAGAGGTAAACTACCAGCCCTACATCCCTACCAACAGCGAAAAAGACGAAGTTTTCAGCCATAATCTGGGCGAGGAAACAGCTTTGCTTCACTCTGAGGCAGCGCTTACCGTGAACTCGCGTTGCCTCAACACGCCTAGTCCGACCGTCAGTCCGGCGATGCTGCTGCTCGAAAATTAGGAGGATTAGCAAAGAGAGAAGCCCGAAGAATGCCAAAAAACATAGGCGCCGTTTGGCGAAGCTGTCCGATAAAAAACAGGCTCTATACTCTATACAATGACAACCACACCGCGGTTAGCGTGAGCCTCGGAAAATTTGCGCTAAACGGCGCACGATGAACGAGCAGTCAGCTGGGTTTGTGTAGCCGTGATCTTTGGCTTCAGCCGCCCATTGCAACGACCAGGGGATTGGGGTGATTCTGCAGCGGCAATGATGTATAAATCGGCAGCAAGAATTATTGGGCCAGAAAAAGCGTGCTCGGTGTGGCATCGGGCTCGTGGAGTTATTCGATATTTGCTGACGGAGGCGAGGGCGGAACCTTCTAATTGCATTGCCGGTAAGTAGCCTTGCAGAGCACCAAGCAGGTTGGTTTTTAGTGCCTTATTCGGAAAGGACAGCGGTGTTTGGCTACGTTGGTTGCGGATTTTCTGCGATGTTCTTTTCAAGGTATTGAATCGCTACTGCGAGTTATACATCGTGACCAAAACAAGTCGCGCTGCGAAGGTTGTCCACGGTTTTGCCACCCGGGTGGGGATTCCGCTGCCCTCACGATCTAGCCTTTTCCCGGTACGAATGAATCGAATTCTGTAGCGCGAGCGAGGTTGCGGTCGACAAGAATCTTGGAACCGGACATCTAGATGCCGCCGACCCAGGTGTGTGCTGATGAGGCGCATGAGGTTGAGATGGCGAGTGCCGTTTGGCGTTGTCTAGCCACAAAAGGCTGTGTTAGCACAACAAACGGTCCGCGGAAGAGTGGCTGCATGCTGGGAAACGTGTGGCCGTTGCAAATCGACCACCACATCCAGGCTTGGCGCATGAGACGGGCGGTGATCCACCTTTAGATATTGTTGTTACAGTTGTGGTGCAGACCGAAAATCAGGCCGGCTTTCGTCGCTGGCGAACAATAATCGTGCACCTATTCGTAATGGTTGCCTGTGCCCATCGTGCGCAGGCGGGCAGCAGATCTTACCATCTGGCCAACGGTTAATGGCGAGCCGCTGCTTGTATTCCCAGTGTCTAACGCAGGGCCGCGGTTTCGCGCGCTTCCGCTAGCGTGACGATACACAAGTAGGGCTCGCCCGCGGCATTTTTCAATTTAAGCAATATCTGACGGTGCGTCTGGTTGCCGAGCAACATGGCGGCATCAGGCTCGGAGAGTGCGGCTTGCCGGTTGATTTAGATCACGGCGTCGTCTCCCTTAGAAGACAGCCGCGCTTGAAGAACGGCCCTAGTTTCTCGGTTATAGTCGGAATCGCTTTGGTTGAAGTGCTCTAGTCTATAATCTGAAGATTCGTCGCGCGTCTAGCGGCCGTTAAGCGTGGCAACAAGGGTGGACGGATAAGATTGGGTGCGAGGTTCCGCTGCGTGCGTTGGTGTGCAGCGCGGAGAGTTTGCTTTCGAGATAGTTCAGCAAGTCGTTGGGTTCGTTGCGATCGGTGACGCGGTCGATAAACGGGAAGTGTTTGACGAGATTCGCGGCATCAGTTGATGCTATGCACGGCTTTGTCGTAGAAGCAATCGCGTTGCAACTGCCAGGTATCGACGAATGTTTGTTTCTAAATTTCGCGCGGCGAGTAGGCGAACTTGATCCGGGCGCCTTTGCGGCGGTGTCTATTATGAGAAAACTTTTCTCTTATTTGGCGAGAGTCTTTTTTTTGTTGGCGGAAATGCGATAGCCGGCGGCGTTTTCGAACACGAAGAGTGCTTTCCCGGGTTACCCGGGGACGGTTTGTAGTTGCCAGCGGTTGTGGGGACTTCTCAGGAGCGGTTATAGATGCCATCGAAGATAATTTTTGCATGAGGGCTTGGTATCCTTTTGTCGTCGGCTTTTGGGAGCGCTTCCGGGACGAGTTTGTTGTCGGGGTGGAGCGGCGACCGTTTGGTGTGGCCGCAACGCGGGTTGAACAGGTTTACCAGTTTCCCCAAAAATGGCTCGGGCTGACGCGAGCTTCCAGGGTGTTTCTCCAAGGGGTGTTAAGGATCGCTCGGAGAGAAAATAAAGCTACTGATCGTTCTGGCTGAACACAGTCGAATCCGAATTTATCTGGTCGCTGGCTGCGGTGGTTGATTTTCCGGAGGTGGCGTTGAAAAGGAAAATCTGAGTGTTGTTGCTCGGGCTGGTCATGGTGTAGACGAGCTACTGACTGTTGGGCGATCAGGCAAACTAGCGGGATATCTAAATTCTGATTTTCAGAATGTGCGACCTTAATAGATTGATGTGTCTCGATGTTTTTGATGGAGAGATCCTCGTCATTTTGGGTGTGGACGATCCATTTGCTTTCGGGTAAAGACTGGACTGGCCATGTAGGGACTTTGGCTGCCGTGCATGAATTGCTTCGCTGGTACCAACGCGATTGACGGGTTTGCTCCAGAATTCGCCCCCTCCCCCATCTCGTCGGAAAACACGATTAGCGATTTGATGTCTGGCATGGAGCCTACCGTGCGGTAATACAGGTTGCTCTGGCGGAGTGACTTTGACGAGGCGGCCCCTGATCGGCCGGCGGCGACGAACCCTGGCTACGTAACGTACAACGAGCGCGAGCCGGTCGCCCGTCGGACTAGATATTGAAGCTGGTGAAAAAATCTATCGGCTTCGTAACCCACACGTCGCGTCATTGATCGAAGTCGGAGGTGATTATGGCCAGGAGCTTCGTGGTTTTTCCGCTGGCGATAGCCGTTAAAGAAAGAAATCGGGGCCGTTTTGATAAGACAATTCGGCCACCTTGTTGCATCGGACGCTTCATGCCGAAGTCGGTGTGTTTTGTCAGTTGTTTGCGGTAGGAGCCGTCGAACTTTACCGACCAGAAGATTACTTGTGCTGCTTTGCTTGCTAGCGAAGTAGGCGCGGTCCTGCTAGACTATAGGTCTTTGGTTTCCCCTTTGTAATCAATCGTGCAGGAGTTGCATGGCCTCCTTGATGCTGGTGTCGAGGCACCAGAGACTTTCGGTGGTGTCGCGAACGTAGTGCTTCGTGTGCTGTCTTGGAATGTGTAGCGGGTGAAGAAGAACATGTCGTAAACACTCTCGGCGGCTTGGACGAGCAGAACGAATGCCTGGACTCCAGTTTTTTGGTCGATGGCGACGAACTGGCGGTAGGGCAGTGTGGATTAAGGGAGCATGCTGTAAAGCGCTTTCCCGTTGGGCATCCAGCTGCGGACGAGTGCGGATTCGCCCTCGTAGATGAGCTGTTGAGGAAGTCCGCCATCGATTGGCACAATGACATAGGCTTCGATTGGCCCTTTATACTGAGCGGGAGACGCGATCCAGCGGCCTGTCTGGTTGAATGAAAGCGCGGCGCCCGTTTCGAGTCCAGTTCGAGTGATAGCTGCTGTGCTACGCCGCCTGCAGAGATGATGTGCGAAAAATCGCTCTCGGCGGTAAAACCTGGTCATGTCGCTGTGAACCTTTGGGAAGCGGAAACAGCCTGCACTAGGCTCGGTGGCGCGGCCAGCGAGGGAAAAATAAGGTTAGCGCGAGGAACCGCGATGTTACAGACAGGAATGAATCAATGTGTGGTGGTGTTTTTCGTCAGCCAATTATTGCACTGGCCGAGGCCGAGAAAGTTCAGCGTGCAGCAAAACTCAATGGGCAGTGGCGAAGGTCTCGCGCAAAGAGGTTGCAACGTTTTTCGGAACGAACTTCGAGACGTCGCCACCGAGTTTCGCGATTTGTTTTACGAGTGTGGAGCTGGTGTAGCTAAACGATTCATTTGGCATTACGAAAATGGTTTCCACTTGCGGCTCAAGATGGCGGTTCATAAGTGCCATATTGAACTCGAATTCGAAGTCGGAAAGAGCACGCAGGCCTCGGATGATCGTGTGCGCTTCCTGGCGGCGGACGAAATTGACGAGTAGACCATCGAAACTGACGACGTCGACGTTCGGCAGCGCGTTGATGTTTTCGCGGATGAGGACAACGCGGCGTTCGGGGGAAAAAAGCGACTTCTTGGTCGAGTCGAGCGCAACGGCGACTGTTACGTGGTCGAAAAGCTTAGCTGCGCGTTCCAAGACGTCGAAGTGACCGTTGGTGAAGGGATCGAAGGTGCCAGGGTAAATACAGAGTCTCATGTCGCGTAGTCGAGCTGCAACGAAAAGAAGCGCGGGAAACGTGGCGAGCGAATTTTAAACTTTGCTACAACCGCGGCCTTGCCAAGGAAGGGCGGGATAGTTCGACTGCGGGACCGCTCCTCTCCGATGAATCTTCCCAACATTCTGACGATCTCACGCGTACCGCTGATGTTTATCGTTGTAGGACTGATGTATGCTAATTTTCCCTGGGCGGCAACGTTGGCTTTCTGGCTGTTCATCGCTGCGGGGTTGACCGATTGGATCGATGGCTGGCTGGCACGGCGTTCGAATCAGGTGTCGGCCTTTGGACGCTTTATGGACGCCATGATCGACAAGGTGATGGTGCTCGGGGTGTTGATTGCGCTCGTGAACGGTGGTTATTTTCAAGGTCACAATATCGCGGCGATGTGGCTGTTACTCGCGGTGCTATGCCGGGAGTTTTCCATTTCTGGTTTGCGGATGGCGGCGGCTTCGAAAGGCGTGGTGATCGAGGCGAACAGTGGCGGAAAGATAAAAACTTTTACGCAGTTCAGCGCGATTATCTGGCTGTTGGGAGCGCATATGCTGGCGCAGGATTTCGGCGATCGTTTTGGCCTCGAAGGCATGGTCGTAATTAAGGCTGTGCACTGGATCGGTGTGGTGCTATATATTCTTTCCGGCCTGATTGCGGTGGCCTCAGGGCTGGGCTATTTTTGCAAACACAGTCGAACAATCTTATAAGGTTGGCATGACCTTGCGACAGCCAGATTGGCTTAAGAAGGCACCGACGGGCCTCGTCGTGAACGTAGCGACGCTTGGTCCGCTCGGACAGAAAATGCTGGCCCCAGGAACATGGGGCGCATTCGCAGGGGTGTTGTATTCCTGGCTTTTGTTCCGCTCAGGAAACTGGGTGGAGACGGTCGTGTGGACGCTTTTGCTGAGCTATGTGGCGGTTGGCTTCACGGGCGAGGCGGCACGGCGGCTGCGATGCGAAGATCCGGAGGAAGTTATCTTAGATGAATTCATCGTAATACCGCTTGTGTTTCTCGGCTGGCGCGCGGGCGATTCGTCGATCTGGCCGGAGTGGATCGTGGCTATAGTTGGCTTTGGGCTGTTTCGGTTGTTCGATATTTTTAAGCCATTCGGCATTGTGAAACTACAGCGCTGGCCGGGAGGCTGGGGAATCGTTGTGGATGATGTTGTGGCCGCGTTGTTTTCGTGCGCGTCGCTACATGTGCTGGCTTGGCTCTGGACCCTGCGTTAAAGCGGTCGGACAGGGTCTTTTATGCTGAACTTGCACAGGCGGGTCCGTTACATAACTAAAAAGCGAACTTCCTGCGTGTGCGGGGACTTAACTGGATTTTAAAGTATTGGGCGGATTGATGTATGGTAGATCGATATCGAAGAAACCTTCAATCTGGCTGAGAATGACTTCGATGGAAGTGGAATCGGCTTCTATGGAACTTGTTGACAGCTGAATTGCTTCCGCGGCTGGCATGGTTTGGGCTGCGCTCGCGAAAGGCAGAAGTGCGTTTAGGCAGAGCAAGAAAGTAAGCAGGGAACAGCGTGGAAAGGTGCTTGGGAAACATAAGCCGTGTGATTCCCTATATAGGGGGGTGGTGGGAGAGGTTTCCGTTTCACTAGGAGCTAGAAAAAATACGGCAATAGTTCAAAGGATTTCCAAGGAGAGAAAAACAGGGAGTCCTTGTTGAAACACGTCATTTGTTACCAGGGTTCCTCTCGGGGGTGAGGCGTCGCCCACGAAGCCTCCCAATTTCTTCAGGGCGCTGTCGCGAACCTTCACTCGTCAACTACTAATGCGAAAATTTTTTTCAAATGAGTTTAGATCAGTAAATCTTTTTGCAACGCGGCTTTGTCTAGCAGGCTAACAACGAGATTTGGTGAAGTTCCGCAAGGGTTAGCCTACGTAAGGCGGAAAAGTTAGTGCGGGCTGATCGTTACAGGGCGGTGAGCCGCTGCAGGGCCTCGACGTAGCCGGGAAAGCCGCGGCCGCTGATCATCGCAATGCAAGCTCCGGCGGTCATCGAAACGTGCCTGAATTTTTCGCGTTTTTTGATGTCGGAAATATGCACCTCGATTGCAGGCAGGTTGACGCTGCTCAAGGCGTCGCGCAGGGCGATACTTGTGTGCGAGTAGGCGCCAAAATTTACTACAAAACCAGCGATGCCTGCGTCGGCCAGCGCATGGACTTTGTCGATGAGTGTGCCCTCGTGGTTCGATTGGAAAAAGACGACGCCTACCCCCAACTTCTTCGCTTCCGTGCGCACGATCTTTTCGAGGTCCCGCAGGGTGGCGACGTTATAGATGGCTGGCTCGCGCTTGCTGAGACGGTTAAGGTTCGGACCGTTAAGAATAGCGAACTTTTTCACAGGGGGTTTTCAGTGTCAATGAAAGACCAGGGTAGGTGGAACTTTTTTGCGACATCAGCGGCGAGAGCTTTAACTCCGAGCGTTTCAGTGGCGTAGTGGCCACAGCCAAAAATATTAAGACGGTGTTCCTGCGCGTAATTGAACCATTCCTCGCGCAATTCGCCGGTGACAAGGGTATCGGCTCCGGTCGCCGCTAGCTGCGTGATGGCGCTGTTGCCAGAACCCGAACAAAAGGCGACTAGATGGGGCAAGGTGCTACCAAACTCGATGCTGATGACACGCGGATACTGTTCCTTGAGGCGTGTGCGAAGTTGCAAGCGTTTGTATTTGTTCGGTGCGATGCAACCGACTGACTGGCCTTCGTTGATGACAAACGGCGTTTCCCCCGGGCGCAGCCCGAACTGGTGTGCGAGCAGCACATTATTGCCGAGTTCCGGGTGGGCATCGAGCGGAAGATGCGATGAGTAGACAGCGCAGTTGCCCCGGATTAGTGAGGCGTGGCGCTCGTAGACGGGACCGGTGAGCGGTTGCACGCCGTTCCCAAAGAGCCCGTGATGCACAATCAAAAAATCCACGCCGGTTTCGACGGCTTGGGTGAACGGCACGAGCCCGGCATCGACGGCGGCTCCAATGCGCGTGATGCGACCATCGTTGGCAACCTGCAGTCCATTCCAGGCACCAGGATAATCTTTGAAAGCGGAACGGTTGGTACGGAAATCGCAGTAGGCAACAACTTCGGTAAGCATAGATAAAGTCAGATTCGCCAAATCCGGAAGCGACAAACATGTGTATTTTAACGCCTATACCGAAACTTACCAAGCCCAAACTGCGGGGAACCGAGTTTCTTTTTAGGCTGCTGTTCTATCTGCAGTGGCGGTCAAATTGGTCGCTTTCGATAAGATAAAAATATCATAATATTGGCAACTTCACTTATCCGAAGGAAAACTAAAAGCTCCGGCAATTCGGTTTAGCAAAATTCCGCAGCCATGTTCATTTTCCCATTGTGAACACTCACTAGGTTCGCCTCAAACAGTGGCACGAGTACAGAGTAGATTCATTGCGACAAACGACGGCGAAGCGGTTCACACGCGACTACGAGATGGATATTTTGCAGCTTGCCGCCGAGCGCCGCTAGCGGTGCTGCTGAGGGGGATTGGTGGAAAAGCAAATTGACTATGACGATCGGGTAATCGGTATAGTCGTCGAAGCTGATGGTGTCGGCTCGATTCCAGCGGCATTTGTTGGCCAGCTACCCTGGTGTGGCCAGAGATCGAGGCTTTTAGCGACGATATCTCCGGTGGCCGAGATAGGTACTGAGTTCGCCGGTTCCGGCCCTGGCCATCGATGATGCGTTTGCCCAGTTCGGACAAGGGGACAAGGCGATGTGCAAGCCATCGGTGGCTACCCATGAGGAAATTGGCAATACGTAAATTGTATCAAATTTTATGGATGTTGGGGCTATAGGGCGGAAGCGAATCAAAAGTTTCGGGGTGAGCTGGCGCTGTATGCGGAGGGTAAGGTGGCGGAAGAAAGGGAAAAATATAGTACAAATAACAATATAATAATATATTATTTATTGGTTGGAAAATAGTTATTAGTGCTCTATGAGCTGCTAGTGGCTTATCTAGTGGGCTTCCGCTCCCTAAACCTGGTTCTCTCACGCTCGAATTGCCAACGGCTTAAGATGGAATGCACTATGGCGATGGCGGGCGAACGCCGGAACCCAATCGTTGCTGGTGGCTGTGACGGCTTTCTGCTGGTCAGGAAGCATGTTTTGTGCGTTCGCGATAACCGAGAACAGGCGACGGTTCGTGCGGAGCAAAGCGCAGTCGCCGATTCGACGCGCCGCCGCTTGAGCGTAGACGACTGAATGACTTATGAGACCTATGTGTTCTTATCTAATCTAATTAATCTGCGAAAAAATAGCAGCGAACACCTCGGGAGTGAAGCATCATATTACGACAACTATTCAAATGATTGGCTGATAGCTTTATTGCTCGTCGAGACCGGCGTGAAGCTGACAAAATTGTAGCAAAGCCTCGAATGGACCTTGGTGTCCAGCTCTACATGTGTCGCAAAACCAAAGACAATAAGATGAAGGTAAAGACGTTGAAGGGGATAGTTGCTGTTTGTTAATTTTATGCTGAAGAACCGGAACTTCGTCAGAACGACGATCTTGACATCTGTGCACGACAAAAGTAGGGGGGGGCATGGTTGTCGTGCTGAACCCGGCGGCTGGGAAAATAGTTGGGCGAGCTGGGCCCGGATATTTGCTTTGACGTCGTTGGCAGGCGTGCCGCTTTGTCCCCCGTGGACCTCTCTAATAGAGGAAGCCTATTTTATTGTTGTCTGGAAATGGAGGGAAGAGATGAAGAAATTTCAGATTCACTTTGGACTAGAACCGGAACTGTCCGTGGAACTGCTCGGCTAGCCGAGTCTGACGGTCTTCACATTTCTCAATTACTCCGGCTGGAGCTGGGGACCGAAAATGGAATTAAACTCTATGGGTGGTTTGTGAGACCGGTTTCTCATTACAATCCTCTCTAAAATTTGGATGTGAGCGAGGGGCGATTTGTGGCAGCTCATTTTTGGCTTGCTGGATCCAAAGTTTAAGTTGCTGCCGAACGATCCGAGTGCCCCGTCGGTCAATTGATTAGAAGATTTTTGTATGAGGTATTGAGCTCGCTTTTTTCCCGCAAGCGGACGGCCCTATCTACTATTGATATCCATGAAGAATATCTCGCCGTTTCCCAGGGGTCGGCTCGGTTTTTCTAGCCACTTTTCCCAATCTCTCGCTTATACTCACTCAAAATATCGTACGCCCGGCTTTTCGACAGTTAATTTTGGAATTACGGCCTGGATGCTCGCATCGAAAGGTGCTAGTGCTACTTATGATGCTCGGGGGTGGCGCCCTGTTAATTACGGCTGGTCAGCGCGCATGAAAAGCGTTTTCTGCACGATGGTGAATTCCTTCATCTACCTGTATGGCAGTCGTGGGGGAGTTTTTGTAAGTGGTTGGTTATGTAATTAACTTTTGGCGCGATGCGCTCGGCGAGTTAACTGGTTCAGAAACCGGATTTTTCTGCGTGGTTTTGGCAGTTTGATCCTGATGGCCGGCGTTCTGGAACACGTGTTCGCAGTGTTTCAGAGAAAGTTTGGGATCATCTCGTCGGCTTTGATTTGGGGTGCGGCTTTGCCAGCTAGGTCGTTTTTTCATGCTTTGGAGCGTTCTCGTGTATGCGCCGCTGGTGCGCTGGGTCTGAAAGCGCTGGATGGCTACTTTTTCAACCTGGGGCGGCGAAGGGGGGATAATCGATTTTGCGGGCGGCACGGTGGTCCATATTTGGTCGTGGGTAGCGGACTGGTTTTGGCTCTGTAAACGCCTAGGGCATCCGAAGCTGTCGAACCTTGCCGAACAATCTCTCTATGGTTCTGTCAGGTATGGCAATTGTTCTGGGGGTGACTGATTCGGTCTTAGCGCGCCCGCTCGGCTGCTGTTTCGAATCTCGATACAACGTGTGCGCTGACGGTGCACGCAGGTAGCGTGCAGGCGCATTGAATTGGGAGTTATTGGAAGTGGTCGTGTAACGGAGGGTAAGGACGCTTGGTCTCGCTTTGGGGTTTCTTGCCGGCTTGGTGGCGATTAACGACGGCGACGGACGTTATTGACTGTACGGAGAATGATGGCGCTTGGCGTGAATGGTACCGGTTTGCTGCTGGTCACGGCCATCATCTGGGAAGAGAAACTCGACAAGGTATGGCAGACGTTTATCGATGCGGAAATCAAATGAGTCAGTCATGGCCAGTGATTCAAAATCGAAGTGCAACGCGTACAAAATATGGATCCCAAGGTGCAGACTGTAATCGTGTGTAATGACACATTTGAGAACGAGGTCGTGAAAACGACCTTGTAGATCGTCCGCAGTGGAGTGGAAGTATCGATCAGCGATCGGAAATTTTTTTTGTGCAGGATCTTGCAAGTGCCTTCGTATTTGCATTTGCGAAAGTAGAGGCCAGGCGGTGTTCATGCTGGTTGGATTATCGTCCAAACAGCAGCCAACGAACGGGCGAATGCGAAAAAAGACCAAAGACTTACGGAACTTGCTAAAGGATAAATAACGCGATTGGGTGTCTGCGTTGCTAAAAAATATTGTAGAATTTACTTTGACAGCCGACTTTGCTAACTTTTCCTTTTTATGAAAGTTGTTTCCTCGATAAAATCCGCAAAAACGCGTCACCCTGACTGCCAGGTTGTGCGCCGCAAGGGACGTATCTACGTCATCAACAAGACCGACTCGCGCTATAAGGTACGCCAAGGTTGACTTTAATTCTTTAACCGCATGAAAACCTCTGGTCATCCCGTTTTGAACAACGTTTGTTTCCTCGATGTTGTGACCGGTAAGCGTTTCCTCACCAGGTCGACTATGAAGTCCTCCCGCATCGAGAAAATCGATGGCGAGGACTATTTCGTAATCGTGCGTGATGTTACAATGGACTCGCATCCCGCTTACACCGGCGAGAAGCGTCTCGTCGACACGGCTGGCCGTATCGAAAAGTTTACTACTAAGTTCAAGCGCAGCAGCAAAGCTAAATAAGGCTTCATTTCGAAACGACTTCCATCGAGTTCTCAACTCCGGAGGAGTTTTTATTGGCGCATGCTTGCTTACCTCTAGGAAACTCCGGCTGATAAAGGCTTAATCTTCATTGTAAAGCCGCATGCCTTCAGGCGTAAATCGTGGAATTTTTCCGGCTAACCCAAACTTGTTTGTTTCGGTTACGAAACAGCATCCAGCTCTATTGAGGGTGTCGATAAACTGGCCTGGCTGCATAGACTGGCGGTGCTAAAACAGATTGAAGAAATGGCGTGCGAAGCAACGGAACGTGTTGTTTTGCTCGATGAGGTTTTTGGGTTGCGGCTGGATATCACTCGTCCGGGGCGATGTGGATTGTATAAGAGTCCGCAGATTCTACATCTACATTGAGATAGTGGATCCAATCCAAGTGGTGGAGCCAACGGCACTTCGGTGATCATCAAACTAAAAAGGTGGGCTGGACAACAGTGGTTGTAATCGGTGTTTATTGGCAGGCGATCGAATCGCTCGCCGCTTATTTCGACGCTGGCCATATTCGAGGTTATCCCGTTTCTCTTTTGAATCGATCGGCCATTATGCTAGATTTGACGAGGTAGGTCTCGCTGCCGAGTCGGGTGGCGAGGGGAGCCAGTTTCCCTATAAAGATTGAAGACATAATTCAGCACGGCGTGTGTCGTTATGGTTGGCGACGGAGCGAACGATCTCGAGATGAAGGACACGGCGAATCTTTTCGTGAGCTTCGGCTGCTTTACACCTTGTCTAAAAATCGAGGCGGGAGGAGCGTATGTTTTCGTCCGAAAACTTAAGCAAGCTGCGGGCGTTGCTAGACTGAAAACACTTCGCTTCGGCTTGTCATCGCCATCGAAGCGGTCCAACGCATGGAACTATGTGCCGTGTTTTTGCGATTTTGATCTTCACCTTTGGTTTGGCTCCGGCTGTTTTTCCGGAAAACCCGACTCCGTCGACACCGGCGTTGGAAGAGACTTTTCCCACGCCGCTTCCGTTGTATCGGAATTCCGGAAGCGGAATCGTGCAGGTTTTACAAGATCGGGTGGAGCAGGATCCTTTAAATTTGATTGCGACGGTGATCTTTCTGGCGGCGATTGTGCACACGTTCTTCACGGCGCGTATCCGACATTGGGCACACAAGGTGGAGGAACAGCATTTGCAGAAGCTGAAGACGAAGCTCCAGCCGCTTGGAAAAGAGTCCGAGATCCTACATGCAGTCAGTTTTAGTGGGCAGATACTGCACTTTTTTGCAGAGACTGAGGCTGTCTTTGGCATTTGGGCTGTCGCTCTCGCTTTCGCGATCGTTTTGACGAAGGGCATCCCGACGGCGATTAATTATCTGGGGAAACATGTAAACTATACCGAGGCGCTTTTTGTCGTAGTGGTAATGGCTATTGTTTCCACGAGGCCTATTTTGCAGCTCGCGGAGCGTTTTCTGCGCGCTCTGTCACGGCTTGGCGGGGGAAGCCCGGCGATGTGGTGGCTGGCCATCCTGATTGTGGCGCCGATTTTTGGCTCATTCATTACGGAACCGGCGGCCATGACCATCAGTGCGCTGTTGCTTGGTAAAGAGTTTTATGCGCTGAAGCCGGGCCGAAACTTGAAATATGCCACCCTAGGCTTGCTCTTTGTAAACGTCTCTGTTGGCGGAACGCTTAGTCATTTCGCTGCGCCATCGGTTTTGATGGTTGCAGAGCCGTGGGGATGGGACACCGCGTTTATGTTTGAGCACTTTGGCTGGAAAGCAGTCGCGGGTATCACGGCTTCCACGTTGCTTTATTATTTCGTTTTCCGCCGAGACTTGAAGGGATTGAAAGCGGACTTGGTGGACCACGAGCCATCTACGGGTTTAGTGCCGGCCTGGGTGGTGGTCGTACACTTGGGTTTTCTTGCCTACACGGTTTCGATAGCGAACTATCCTGCGCTGTTTATTGGAGGCTTTTTGTTCTTTCTCGCCTTTATCCAAGCTACCACTCTCTACCAAAATGGAATTGATCTGCGCAATCCCATTTTTGTGGGCTTTTTCCTCGCAGGCTTGGTCGTTCATGGTGGTTTGCAGGGCTGGTGGTTGCAGCCGCTGCTTGGGCGCTTGAAGGAAGTGCCGTTGTTTTTTGGAGCTATGGGCCTTACAGCCTTCAACGACAATGCTGCTATCACCTACCTTGCGACCTTGGTACCGAATTTAAGCGAAGAGCTTAAGTATGCGGTCGTTGCGGGAGCTGTGACAGGAGGCGGCCTAACAGTGATCGCCAATGCCCCGAATCCAGCTGGCCAGTTGATCCTCGGACGCTTTTTCCCAAAGGGAATTTCCCCACTCGGTCTATTTCTCGGAGCAGCGGTGCCGACGGTGCTTATTGCGCTCATTTTTATGCTGACCTAAATCATTTTCCGGAAGGCATTCCTCCTGTATTTGGCAGGTCCTGTGTCCCATTCGTCGCTTTTGCTGTTGTAACCACGACTTATCCTCCGTTAGCCATCCCTTTCGCGCCGCTTCTCCTGTTGACTGCCGCATGTTGCTAGCTCACCATTGAAGTGAAAAATCTTAGGGGATATTTGCATATCGCCTTGACGTTGTGGCTCTTTTGTTGCGAGCTAGGCTATTACCTATTTTGGATTCTCGGTGGCAGACACAGAATTAAGTAAATCCTTGAGAGCTATTGCTTGCTTTATGTGTTTGATCTGTTGTTTTTTCGTGGTGGCGAGAGGCCTTTTACCTCAAGGTGAACAAGGTGAATGGCGAAGGCACATAGATAAGCAATGTCGTGTTTCTGGTGGTCGTGGCAATCGCGACAAATTTTATCGGTGTTACTGGTTCTTTGACACTTCTCGTACGGCCGTGAACCTGGATGAACAAATATCGAAAAAAGCCTTTACATTGTTTTCTTTATTTTTTTCTAAGATGGCGGTTTTGCGTTCACGCCGATGGGTGATTCCCGTTGCTTCTTGGCCATTTGCGCGGGGCTACCGTTTTCCTGGCTGATCTAATACGCTATACTGCTATAAGATGGTCTGTGCCGGCCTGATCCTTTTGACCTTTTACCTTTTTGATCGGTGGAGCTATAGCAAGGTGAAACTCCGCGTTCGCGCTAATGCCGAGGAACTGGACACTTTGCGCTTCGATAGCGGCATCAATGTGCTGTTGCTGTTGGTGGTGATCGGACAGTTTTTCTGTCCAACGAGTTTTTTGTGAGCGAAACCGTTGTGTTGAGCGTTGGAGCAGCATCGTTATTTCCCTATGCATGAAAAATGCGGATGGTGAAAACAAGTTTAGCATCGGTCTGATGGATACAAGATTGTATGGCTATTTGTTGATGTTTTTCTTTGACGATTATGCCGGTGTTCGATTACCTCTCACAGTATGGTTTCGAGCGTGGATTCAGCTTATCTGTTGTATTGCTATTTCGTAGCGGGCTCGCTGTCCGCGGTGCATCGATAATGCGCTGACTTATATGGACCTTTTCAAGCTTTACCAGATTAGCATTTTTTCGATGGCATCGAGGGCCAAGCTATGGTGACCCAGGTTGATGATCGACTACCCATCTTTTATTGTGACGACGAGTCTGGATGCGGTTTTCTTCGGCGCGATTACATACATCGCGCAATGGGCTCAAATTTATGGTAAAAAACTGCCGAGAATGCTGCATACAAATATCTTCATTCTTCGGATGTACTCTTTAAACTCAGCCTGCCAACCTTGTTGGCGATTTTGCCATCGTCAGGCTGCTGTTTGGCCAACATTTGATTTTAGCCTAGCTTAGCAAAACAAAAAAGAACATGGTCTGACGGATGTGCGTTTTTTATGCCTGCGAAGGCAGCAGAAATGATTTAGGGGAATAGACCGCGTTTTGTCTTGGCTTCGATCACTCGCGAAATGCCCAACAATAAAGCCGCTTCACGGCGCGAGCAGTTGTATTGGCATTTTTTATCCTCGACAGAGGCTTTTGCCTTGGCGAGCTGCTTGTGCAGCTTTTCAAAGACCTCTTCTTTACTCCAATAGTAGCTTTGCAGGTTTTGAAGCCACTCAAAGTAGGATACAATGACGCCTCCGGAGTTGCAGAGCACATCAGGAATGACTTCTATATCGCCGCGCGCGTCGATTATTTTATCCGCAGCGTTAGTGGTGGGGCCGTTGGCGCCTTCTGCGAGGACGCGGCACTTCAGATTGGCGGCATTATTTTCATTGATTACCTGCTCAAGTGCCGCTGGGATCAATACCATGCAAGGAAGCTCCATCAGCTCGTTATTGGTGAGGGGGTTGCCACCCATGTAGCCTCTCAGGGTGCGGTTTTTTGCGACGTGTGAGATGGCTTCGCGGACGTTGATTCCCTTGGGGTTGTGGAAACCTCCGGTGAAGTCGGAAATGCCGATAATTTTGGCGCCCCAGGCTTCTAGAGCCAGGGCGGCTTCACTGCCCACATTGCCGAAGCCTTGGATAACGACGGTGGTTTCTCCCGGCTTGATTCTTAGGTCGCCGAGATAGGCTTTAACAAACCAAGCTACGCTTTCGCCAGTTGCCTCCCGGCGGCCGAGGGAGCCGCCAATAGCCATGGGTTTTCCGGTTATAACGCCGGGATCGTAGTGGCCGGCGTGATTCGAATAGGTGTCCACCATCCATGCCATGACTTGCTCATCGGTGCCGACGTCAGGGGCGGGAATGTCGACATTGGGTCCGATAAAAGGAGCGATCTCTTGCATATAGCGGCGGGAAAGACGTTCGAGTTCCGGTTTAGACAGACTATGTGTGTTGACGATAACACCACCTTTGGCTCCGCCGTAAGGAAGGCCGACGAGCGAGCATTTCCAACTCATCCACATGGCTAGCGCTGCAACCTCCCCGAGTGTTACATGCTCGTGGAATCGGATGCCGCCCTTTGCTGGACCTGTGGAGAGATTGTGCTGCACGCGGTAACCTTCGAAGGTTTCGACTTTGCCGTTGTCGAGCCGCACGGGCAGGGAAACGACTACACAGCGTCTCGGCTGTTTTGTGCGTTCACACACGCCGGTCGGAAGGCCGAGGATATCGGCGGCGCGATCAAATTGACGACAGGCCTGCAGGAAAATAGACGATTGATAGATGGTATTTTGGAGAGACATGGAGAGAAGGGCGGGGATAGTTCGTTTGACTGTGTTCTAGGATGGTCGCTTCTGGCACCGTGGCAATGGACTTTAACACACTTACTGGGTCATGACATCGCCCCTAATCGCCACGGTAGAACGCTTGGTTTTACGCTTGGTTTTTAAGAGTAGCCCCATTCTAAAGGGAAACACCTGATTGCGTAGTTGCTGGCTGGCAAAGTTTGGCTACATCACTGGAGCGATGTTCAAACTACATGCCGATTACCAAGCTACTGGCGATCAACCGCAAGCGATAGAAAAGCTGGTCGCATCGATCTGGGCCAAAAATCGGCATCAGACGCTGCTGGGCGTGACCGGTTCAGGTAAGACCTTTTCGATGGCCAACATCATCGCGCAAGTGCAACGGCCCACGTTGATCATCTCACACAACAAGACATTGGCAGCACAGCTCTATTCGGAGTTTAAAAATTTCTTCCCAAAAAACGCCGTCGAATACTTCGTAAGCTATTACGATTATTACCAGCCAGAAGCTTATGTGCTGTCGAGCGATACCTATATCGAAAAGGATTCTTCAATCAACGAGGAGATCGAGCGTCTCCGGATCTCAACTACCAGTTCGCTCGTGAGCCGGCGCGACGTCATCGTGGTTGCCAGCGTATCCTGCATTTACGGCTTGGGCTCGCCGGAAGACTTCTCGGAGATGCGGATTGCGATCAAGCGCGGCGATATGATGGCGCGGAACAAGTTGCTCGAACGACTTGTTGACAACCTTTACGAGCGCAACGATTGCGAATTGAAGCGCGGATGTTTCCGCGTGCGCGGCGACGTGGTCGACGTGATGCCGGCGTATCTCGAACATGGGTTGCGAGTGGAGTTTTTCGGTGCTGAGATCGAAACGATCACCGAATTCGAACCGTTGACTGGTACAGTGATCCGCAGGATCGACGAATTCGATATTTATCCGGCCAACCAATATGTGACTACGCGAGGAAAACTCGAAGGCGTGATCGCCGGCATCAAACGCGAATTGGATGAGCGCGTAGCGTTCTTTGAACGCGAGAAAAAATATCTGGAGGCGCAACGCATTCGGATGCGCACGACCTATGATTTGGAAATGCTGCAGGAAATGGGATTCTGCAACGGCATCGAGAACTACTCACTGTATTTAACGGGCCGGAAACCCGGTGACCGACCGTTTTGCCTGATCGACTTTTTCCCAAAAGACTTTCTGCTTTTTATCGACGAGAGCCACGTCACGCTGCCCCAAGTCGCCGGTATGTATAATGGCGACATTGCCCGCAAATCGACACTCGTAAAATTCGGTTTCCGACTTCCTTCGGCACTCGACAACCGTCCGCAGAGCTTTGCGGAATTCGAGCAGGTTACGGGGCAGACGTTGTATGTTTCCGCGACGCCAGCGAAGCTTGAACTTGAGCGGTCGACCGTGGTGGCCGAACAGATCATTCGCCCGACCGGATTGCTCGATCCGGAAATTACGTTGCACCCGACAAAAAGGCAGATTGAAAACCTGATCGAGGAAATCGGTGCTGCCGTCGAAAAGGGTGAACGTGTGCTCGCGACCACGCTAACCAAAAGACTCTCCGAGGACATCACGAGCTATCTGCGGGAGGCGAAAATCCGTGTGGAATACTTGCACTCCGATATCGATGCTCTCGAACGTGTGGAGATTTTGCGCAACCTCCGTCAGGGAAGTTTCGACGTGCTTGTCGGCATCAATCTTTTGCGCGAAGGACTCGATCTGCCGGAAGTTGCGCTGGTGGCGATTCTTGATGCGGATAAGGAAGGTTTTCTGCGGAGCGGTACCAGTCTGTTGCAGACTGCTGGACGCGCTGCGCGTCACGAAAAAGGACGGGTGATCTTTTATGCAGATACGATAACGGAGTCGATCCGCTATACGATAGAGGAAACGAAACGGCGTCGCGAAAAGCAGATAGCTTACAATATTGCACATGGCATCACGCCGCGTTCGGTCAAACGGTCGGAACAGGCCAGCTTGCATGTTTACGATGGTACTGGCCGCGACCAGCAGGTGGAGCCAATGGTAGCGCAAACAGGGGATGATGTCGCCAGCGTGATCGCTGAGTTGGAAAACGAGATGCAAGAAGCATCCGACCAACTCGAGTTTGAGCGGGCGGCGTTACTGCGCGATCAGGTCAAGACGCTGAAGGATAGGAACAAAAAACTGTCCGCAGGCATGCCTGGCCGCCATACCGGCCCGAAAAAAATCGCACGAAACGTCATCAGAACTAGCAGAGGAAGCGAGGGGAAGGGTTAGCGATCGCCTTGGGCGTCGCGGCACTCGCCCATGACGCGCAGCCAGATCTCGCGAAGATCGAAAAAACGCGGCAACGCATAATCACGATACCGGGTAACCATTTCCCTGTCCGAACAATTTGGATTAGCTAAATGCGCTAGCGAATCATTCAAAGCGCGCAGGGCGCGCTTGAAGAAACAGATCGCCAAAGCATAGTCACCGAGATCGAGCGCTTGCACCGCTTGTAAGGCGTTTTCCCGTCCGTTGTAGAGCGAGGCCTGAACTGCCATTGCCAAACCAGGCGAGGCATGCTCGGGATGGACGGCGATGCGTTTCCAATTGGCGAGCAGGCTCACGTAGAGCGCCCGGGTAGCGATATAGACGGGGTTGCGGTGCAACGTGTAAGGCTCCCACTCGATATCGAATGCATCATCATCTTCCTCATTCGCGGATGCAGATCCCGATTCATCAGCTTGCACTTCGGCTACTGGCTCTAGTTCCCAATTCATTCGGCGGGCGACCTCGTCGATACGGTCCGGAGTAGAGGTGAGTTGGTCGTAATGGTTTAAATACTGTCGTACGTCGCTATCATGCTCGGCCAAATACTTTTCCCATTCGGATTCGGTCCAAGCTAATTCGCGACGATCTTCCCCGTCGCCCTCAAACAACCCATCGGAATCTTGGTTGATCATTATGTAAATGAGTTCATCAGAGACAATGTTTTTACTTTTAGCAGGTCTTGCGCCTAAGCAAACAAAATTAGTTTAAATAGGCTAAGCGCTTGGTGTTGAACAATAAACATTTTTGACATGGCCGAAACGCATCACGAAATCATTTATTTCAGCGGATACGTGCAGGGAATTGGCTTCCGGTATCAAACGCTTTAAATAGCGAAGGAGTTTGATCTAGCGGGATTTGTGCAGAATCTGGCCGATGGCCGCGTTTTGCTGGAAGTGGAAGGGGCCGCGCGGGAGATCAACGGTTTGGTCGAGATCATGCAGAAAAAAATGGAAGGATACATCTACAACATTGATCGGAAAGCCGACTGTTGGTCGTTGCGGTTCAGTGGTTTCGTGATTCGATGAGCGGTTCCGCTGCAGCAGCTTTGGAGCTCGTTGATATTGTAAAGCAGTTTCCCTTGGATTGGTGGGGAACATCAGTTGGCGCACGCTACACGGTGTCTCCTTTTCCTTTCCCGTGGCAACGGGCTGGGTTTTCGACTTTATCAGACTGGACTGTTTCAGACATGGTCGATTGCGACTTTATATGTTGTTACGTTGTTTTTTATCTTGGTGTGGCGCTTTTTGTGTTGAGGTCTGAAAAGATGGACCATCTTTCCTGCTTCGGGCTTTTGTTGATTGGGAGTCCTTGTACTGCAGGTCGGTGAGAGGGCTTTTTGGGAAAAACACTTACTGGCGCTGAGCTTGCTCAGCTTGCAGGTAGAAGGCGTGGGTGTTTGCTGATCGATTGGCGCTAGCTGCGGGGGAATCTGGCTTGGAAAAAGCGTGATGCAACAACTATGCAGAAAGTTTTCTGGTTGGGCGGTGCATACCTAACTGGCCGAAGCCTATTAAACGTAAACGCGCTGCGTAGACTCGTTTATGATCTGCTTGTTTGGAAAGTTCCCTTTGGGGGATCGCAGGGCGTCATCGTGCGGAGACGGGTTACCGGAGCTGAGGAAGCTCTAAGCTTTGTTCGCTGCCGCGCTGGAAAACATCGGAAGGTTTTGACTTGGAGGTTAAATCCGGAAACGCTTGCCTGTATGTTTCGAAGCACCGCGAATGGGCGTTTGTCTTTTACAGAAAAGAAAGACGGAGAAGGATGGCGCAAAAACCAAAATCCGGGAGCGTTCGCCTAACTGCAGGGTCTTGTCGTCCGAGGGACATTGACAGGATGGTTGCGATAGTGTTTTTGATTCTGTTTTTGACAAACTACTATTTTTCGGATGGATAGCAGCGCGATGACTCAACTTGCAACTAACGGTCCATATTTTGGCTTTGCTGCGCTGATGCCTTATTTTCTTCGCAAGTGGATGCGCAGGGGGAGGCTGGGACGCTCGAAACGGCGGTATCGCGAGGTGTTAGAAAATTTCTCCAAAGATGGTGGAGACGATCCAGGTGATTGCTTCGTGAAGCTGCGACATAAGTTCGCCAATTACTGCAACCGTCTCGATTTTTTTCGAGCGCTTACGGGGAGCGATAGCGCTTTGTTACTTCGGCTTCGATCATCATTTCTCGGTGCTGATAGAGTTGATCCTGGTTGGGGTGGCGTTGGGTGTGTTTCCCCATGTCGTTTGTTGGGCACGTCGGGCTGCTTTCTTTGCGCTCATTTTCTATCCGGGCGGTTTTGGTATCGGGCTGGGCGCACCGGCTGCGGGGGGGATACTGGCCCTTCACATCGGTGGATGTTTTTAATCGGGTGATCCTAGTCGACGCGTCTTTTGGGCCGCGTATGGACTGCTGCTTATCCTGTTGTTGAGTTTGCTGATGAAGACATCCCGTGGTATTTTTAATCGACGGGTGTGAGGGGGCTGTGTGAGTACGGTGTCGTGGAAACTCTGGCTTGAAGCCTCCCGCCCCAAGACTCTGACAGCGGCGGTTGTGCCGGTGGTGGTGGCTACCGCTTTTGCGTATGTGCATGGGGCGGGGAATGCCGGTCGGGCTCTCGTGTGTTTGGTTTTTGCGCTGTTTGTACAAGTCGGCACGAATTATGCGAATGACTATTTCGATTTCGTCAAAGGCGCCGATACAGCCGCCCGCGTCGGCCCGCGACGCACTGTTGCTGCCGGCTTGATTGCGCCGCGTACGATGCTGGCGGCGGTGTGGCTAACGCTTGGACTGGGGTTTGCCGCTGGCTTGGTTCTGGTGCCGAGGTGTGGGTGGTTTTTGCTGCCTGTCGGGGTTCTGAGCGTGGTTTGCGCTGTGGCCTATACTGGTGGACCATTCCCGCTCGGCTACAGTGGGCTGGGCGACTTGTTCGTTTTTATTTTTTTCGGTATCGTGGCGGTGTGCAGTACCTTTTTCGTGCAGACCGGAAACGTTACGTGCGACGTTGTGCTCGCGGCTACGGCGATTGGTCTGCTGGCGACGAATATTCTCGTGGCGAACAATTATCGCGATATGGAAACAGATGCGATTGCCGGCAAGCGCACGCTAGTGGTTCGCTTTGGTCGCGGTTTTGCCGTCGTGCAGTATTCGTTTTCGATCTGGTTCTCGATGGCGACCGTACTGGCCCTGGCCGCGATGGGGTACCGCTTGCCCGTTCTGTTACCGTTGCTGTTGTTGCCGCAGGCGGCGATGCTGCTGCGGCGCTTTGATGGGTCGTGTGAGTCGTGCGAAGAGATCGCACTGCTGGGGAAAACGGCGAAGTTTTTGGCCCTCTACGGTGGGCTTCTAAGCGCGGGCGTGTTGCTTGCAGGCACTAATTAAACTGGGGTGTTGAGGATAAGGCTGGAAATAAAAAAAGATCGCGAGTGGTACGGCTCGGCTCAGATGTTGCTCGTTAGTTTCAATTTTAGGGTAGCTTTGTCTATCATACCGATATATTGCCCCACGACCTCACCGTTCTTAAAAAGAAGGAGCGTTGGGATGGCACGCACACCAAACTGCGAGGCGAGCTCGCTGTTTTCGTCGATATTGACCTTACCGATTGTGATTTTTCCGACGAGCTCGGCGGAAAGTTCCTCGAGAATGGGAGCGATTGCCTTACAGGGACCGCACCACGGTGTCCAAAAGTCGACGAGTGTCGGTATCTTGCAGGAGATGGCGGTTTTGAAATTGTTCTTGTCGAGTAGAATAGTGCCGGTAGACATTTGAGTAAGTAAAATGAGTTTGAGAGAAAAACAACGCAAGGTTAACACGGGGACGATTTGTGGATGGCTTTCGCTAATTCGGTAAGGCGATGGCGTTAATTTTTTTTGCCGCGATTCTTTAGTTCCCTCGGAGGTTTTGTACCATGTTACCGGCCATTGCGGTTATGCGTTTTTTCCCAACCGTCAACGATCGTGAATTGTTCGGCTCAAGCTTAGCATTTGCGCCCATTCTGATTGTCGAAGTCGATGCCAAGCAAATGAGTTTTCCCCTTGGCGGAGCGGCGGCGCTTGAGCATTTTCCTCATACTCTCATACTGTGAGCGTGGGTGCTTCGGACGCAGCTACAAGCGGTTTCCCCTCTCCGATGGAGGCGCAATAGATTTCAGCGAAGGCGGTGTCTTGGCGCAGACTGAGCTTTTTTAGACGCGTGAGCTCGAGCACAGCGAGAAAAGTTGTGATGAGACGCCGCAGGGCAACTTCGTGTTCGAATAGGCTGGAAAAAGTAAACTCGCGATGGGTCGAGGCGCATTGTAGCACATATTCCATTTGGTTGGCGACAGTCACTTGCTCAGCGTGGATTTCGCCGCCGCGGAGCTTTTCCGAGAGACGGCGCAGCACGAGATTGAATTTGTTCCACAGTTCGATGCGGTCGACATGTTTTAGCGGCCGATCCGAGATGGGGATGAACGAGGGCGCGGATCGACTGAGCATGTTTTGGGCGTTGTAAGCCATCCTACCGAGATTCTGCGCAGCTTCCTTGAATTTTTTATATTGAATGAGGTGATGTACGAACTCCCAGCACGAGCCCAATTCCTCCTCATCGCCACTTATATCGGCCGTTTGCTTGTGTTTGGGCAGAAGCATCCGACTTTTGATTTCCATTAGCGTGGCTGCCATGACGAAAAAATTACCAGCAGTCTCGAGCTGGAATTTTTTCATCGCATAAAGGATTTCTAGATACTGGCGCATTATGGATTCGATCGGGATGTCGTAGATGTCGAGCTCATTTTTCCGGACTAGGAAAAGGAGCAGGTCCAACGGACCTTCGTAGATGGAAAGCTTAATGCGGTAATTGTCTTCGGAAACCACGGTGTTACTCGAGGTAGGTGCTGGATGCGGCGCAACTGGAAAAATGAAATCGCGCCTCTACGGCGCCGGAAGGGATTAGCTGTTCCGGTGCAGCACGACGATGCAGAACCCGTCGGTGTCGTAAAACGATGGAACAGCGTATAGCCGAAGGTGTGTGGCTTTGTCCGTGGCAACGAAGGCGCGGATTGAGCGGAAAGTGTGTGTTCGCTTTCAAGAAAGGCGCCGACGACATCCCAGTTTTGAGTTCGATTGAGCGATTAGGCGGCATAGACCAGCTGGCCGACCGTGTTGGAAGTTGTTGTAAGGACTTCGAGTTGCAGACGCGCGAAGTCCTTCAGCGCCGGTGGGCGCGCCCCGCCGCCAGGTGGCTGTTGCCGAAATAGGGAACACCAACCAGCCCACCGTCGTAATTCTCGCGTTGGGGCCGGCTGGTATCAACATTCACTAGTTTGGTACGTTGGGCGCGTTCGCGAAGCTTGTCGAGAACGTCGATTCGCGTGTCGAGTATGTCGGCGCTGCCAGAGGGATCGACGAAGTTGGCGAGCTGAAGCGTTTTCCCGCCAGCGCAGGCATCAAGCCAATACTCGCCTACACTTGCGGTCGCGTGGTGCAGGACGAACTGGGAGCCGAGGTCCTGAATTTTGCAAAACTCGCGTCGATAGCTTCCCGTATTTACGACCTCGGCATTTGATGGCAAGAAAACCGCGTCTGGCTGCAAAAACGATCTTTGGGGATTCCAGCTGCGGGTGCGAAATTTTTCGAGGACTATTCCCCGGGTGTGCGGCTTTCAGCCTGATCCAAAGTGGGGCGCGTGAATTGAGGTTGACGAGTTCTTCGGGCTCGAAAGCATTGGAGTATTGTGCGCGAAGTTACTCGGGTAACAGCACAGCGAGCAAAATTTGTGGTCCATTTGGGAACCGAGAAAAGCCGATTTTTGCTCAAGGTTAGCATTGGTTGCTGGTGTAGGCCAATCGCCGAGCTCTGTCGTGCGGAAAGCGGCTTGTATCGGGAAATCCGGCGCAAGGTGGGCGGTGCAGCGCATAGCCAGCCTGGAGAGTTGCGACGAACAGGGGCTTTATTCAGGACAAAAAGCGGATCGCAGTGTAGATCAGCTCGCGATAAAGGTCGGCGGTCGCGTGAGCTGAAGGCGTGGTTGCAGCTGAGGAGCTTCCTTGGCGGCACGTACTGCTGCCTTTGCGCAAGTCTGGAAGGATCTAACTAAGCAACTGCAGAAATGTCCAATTCTTGTTGGCGGTGATGCGTCGATTCATGGTTCATGCTGGATAGCGGTCAGAATTTCAGAAACTTGGCTTCGACGCTGAAGCCGAAGGAATTTTTTTGGCGATTGCTCTCGGGAAAGGAAAGCTCATAATAGATTGTCCAAGTCTGACCGACGTGCTGGCATAAGGCGTAGCTTTGTTGGTTGAAAGCTCGTATAGCGCAATTTGGTTAAGATGTCGAAAACTTCGTTTAGCCGCTGGGAATAGTTGAAGAGGGACTCCTGGTAGTTGTCGCGGAGGTAGTGGGAGACGAAACGAAGATTCCAGGCTTTTTGATCCATAATGCTGATGCTGAAGTTGAGTTCACTTTGTTCCGTCTGGTGGAAATCGTAGCGCTGGCAGGCTTCCAATTGAAGCCACGGGGTTGGTGAGAAGGTTGCTTCTGTATAGAGATCGGAGAGCGGCCGGATTCCGGGATTGTGCGAAAAGCGATAATCTGTTGAAAAGTTTAAAGTGGCGAGATCGCGCGAGCAGTAACTCTTGCTGCGGGTTTGTAGCGTGTTGTTCAAACTAATGCGCAGGGTGTCGATCCGGCTGAACTCATCGACATTGCGCTGGTCGGCGATCGAAAAGGGTTCCATGTAAGTAGTGAACGTATCCCGGTCAATGGTAGGAATGTAAGCGGCGCCATCGGCGGCTTTCGGCGAGTAGCGATAGGATATTTTGGGTTCGAATAGATGGCGCAAGCCATCGATTTTCCAAAGAGGGCTCTTGTAATCGAAGGTGCCGATGGCGCGGAGTGTTGCATCAAAGCCGGTCTCGCCTATGGTGCGCATGTAGGTGTTGCGTCCATTCACGGCGTTTACGTAATAGATGACACGTCCACCGGCAACCGGCGTGATACTGAGCGACTTGGTGGGGGTGAAAGGACGTTCGAGGCCGTAGTAAATGTCTATGCGGGTGGATCGGAGTTGCAGTAGGCCCCCCCATGGGCGTCCTGCTGTTCAAGTTCCGCGAAACTGGCGTTAAATCGCTCGTAAACGCCGCCGCCAATCGCTGTGGGCAGCAGGTCGAAACGGATCTCAGGTTGCCGCTTCTGGTCGAGGTAGCGGCGATTAGGGGACAAGCGTGCGAAGGCGCTGAGGACGTAGTTTTCCCCCGCGTAGCTTCCTTCAAGAAACGAGTCAGGCTCCTGCTGCGAATAAAACCATCTCGGGCGATATTCGCGGACTATCGCCGGATCGCTCCAATAACTGAATGATCCTTGGAGGTCGATGTGGCCGTGGATGCGCTGTTTGTGTTCCCACTCGAAATATCCACGGTTTTGGGGAATGCCATTCCAGATGGCATCAGCCAGCCGGTCGCCGTGATCGCTGATATAGCCGGAGCGAACATAGCCGCGCAAAAAATCGCCATCGCTGTCGCTTGAGGCATAAGTGGCGGCTGGCCCGATCATAATTCCGCGTTTGCTGTAGACGCTGACGTCGCCCCCGACCGTGAGATTCCTGCTGATGGGCAAACGGACTTTTACTTTGGAAAATATGCCGAGGTTGTCACGAAACCCAGCGCGGCTGGTGAGGTAGGAAACGTGCTCGGCCTGCAGGTCGTACTGATAGCTTGGCAATGGCAAAAATGAGCGCCGAGAAAACCGAGGCGGAGTCCTTCGCCCGAGAGGATCTTGCCGTGCTCGTAGATGATTTTATTTGCAGTAATTGATGGAGCATACCGGGTGTTTTCGCGGAAGAAGGTCGTGGCGCCAATCAGCTCCATGTGATCGAGGGTTCCGTCCATCGTGTAGATCGGGAAAACACCGAGGCGTGGGCCTTTTACGTGCAGCGCTCCGGTGACTAGGTTGTAGGTGCCTTCATCGGCGACTAGCCGGAAATTACCCTTAGTGAGAACCATATGGCCCTTAGCGGTGGCGACTTTGCTCTTCTGGTTGAGCTGGATTTGATCGGCGGCGAGGCCCACGTCGCCGTAGGCGACATGGGCGTTTCCCTCGAGAGCGACCACCCCGGTGTTCGTATCGAAAGAGGTGGACTTGGCCGTGGCTGTAGGCATGCGGTCTGTACCTGTAGCGAGACAGGCTAGTGAAGTAGCAAGCATGAGCAGTTCATGATGAAGAAAAAAACATCACACTAGGCTACTAGATTGTTAAGAGGTGCGAGCTGTCGCAATGTAAATCCCAAGGAGGAGCTTTCCCGGGAAAATTCTTCGTGTTTTATCTAGATGCGCGTTTTGTGCACGAACAGCGTCGATGGTTGCCTTTTGTCCTGTTATTAGGCTTCAAGGGCTCGAAGTGAATTTTTAGGAAATTATCAGCCTCAGCCGCACGACTGGTTAGATATTCATGCGGCTTCCGTCGAAGGCAAGTGGGGAACCGTGGTGAGAGCTTTTCTGCGCAACACTGCCTAAATGTTGGATCGTCGACTTCAGCTCTCCGCGGTGTTTCTGATGCACTAGCTTTTCCGGCCGATGGATTCTTCTAAGGTTTTATCAAAGGTCGTGATGTCCTTCGACATCAGCTGCGGCGTGAAAAGTACATGGGGGATGATCAAGTTTACAACGGCTACTCCTTTCTGCCGATGCTTTCGGGGTTGCGATTTACTTGTTTAACGAGTGACAGGAATGGAGTAACTATAAAAAATTGGCAGCTTACGTGTGCATCTTGGGCTATGTGCCCGGCCTAGGCTTTTCGGCCTGGGTGCTGTTTGGCAGCGCATGTTTCACTGGTAGAAAATTTCAACAATGGGGCTGGACACGAGCCCGCTTGGCGCCTCCGGTGTCTGGAGTTGTTCGCCCCAGGCTTGGTCGAGGGGGCGACTTGGGACAAGGGGCTGGCCATATGAGAAATTAGGATGAAAACGACTCCGTATGGCGCGTACTTCGAGGCCTCGCCCAAACAAACCTCGATGTCTGGGACAACCCGTGCCATTCCAGTGGAGTGGCATGGGGTAGATGAGCTGGTACCGGGCGATTTGACCAACCCATGTTAGTTTTCGAATTTCATCTCGGTTTGTGGTGGCGCAAATCCGATGAAGATGGCGCCAGCTGGATTATTGCGAACTCCTGCTGCTGCTCACGGGCTAGCGGGAACATCAAGTGACCGGGTATTTTTGCGCTCACGCATCGCTTCGGCACACCGGCGGATCCCCAGTTTTTGTTAATTACTTGCATTGACGTGGCATCGATGTGCTGCTCGATTTTGTGTCGGTGCACTTCCCACGAGATGTTTTCGCGCTGGTGCAAGTCGATGATACGCGCCCTTGCGAACGCGAAACTTTCTAGCTTAGAATTTGGGGCGTTGGTCTTTTAATCACGGCTGGCATAAGATGTGGTGTGCTTTTGTTGCCAGCGCGTTTTCTTCACTGGACCACTATCGCATCCGACAGGCTGCGCATGGATGCGGTAGCGGAATCGCTCCTGTGGTGAAGGACAACGGCACCCGAATTGCTACGGCGGTGTCGAGAACTTCGAGGAGACTGGTTTCATCTACGAGACCAAAATGATCGTGGACGAACTTCATCTCGGAACAGTGGTGATCGCGGAGGAATCGACCTCATTTACGCTCGTGAGCCGGGGCGGTCGGGGACGGTGGTTTTGGTTTCGGCCATAAGTGGAACATGGAGCTGATGTACGATCCACTGTCCCGGAAAACCATCTACAACAAGTTAAGATTACCAATAGTCGGGAAAACTTCATCACCGTCTATTCGCACAACGAGGTGGTGCACCTAGAAAAGCTTGATATTTGATAAATGCCCGGGCTTCTTTTTCGATAAAGCAGCGAACCTGCTGGCATTTTACGTTTGTATTCTGGACCTATCCGGGTAAATGCCTTTTATGGGCGCCGAATTTGGTCAGCGGCGGAAGTGGAACAAAGATATGAGCTTCTATTAGCATTTTCTTGAATAGCCGCAGCAGCAAGGTTATAAACAGCTCATGGCCAATATCAACAGCCTGTAACGCGAACTCGCGCTTGGTGCTAGGGATTTCGATCTCCGCGAGTTTTCGCTAGGTAAATTGTATGGCCCAAAATAGAACATAATCAGTTTTATTCGCGTCACGCCGGTCGTGTGTTAAGACTATCGATATTGGCATGCCGCAGCCAGGTTACTGGCAAGAAACTTCCAACACCGACTCGATGCGCTATTACGACAATGATATGGGAAACTATGGCGGACTAGCGATGGAGCTGGATGTGTGCGACGTCAGGTGGCAGTCGCTAGTATTGATATTGACGCTTCCCGGCCTAAGCACGCTTGCCTTTTACTGGACGGGGCCCCGGTTGCCGGGCGATCCTTTGATTGGCGGAGCGGTTGGATTCGTTTGAAGCCGCAGTAAGTGAGCTCGATGTCTTCGGCGATCGATTTGATCCAGAACGCTCGCCCAATAAAATGCGAGGTGACGCGGAGCGGCAGAGCAGGTAGTTCGGGTGTGGGCGCTGAGAAAGTCATCGTTACATCCAGTTCGTCGATACGAGCGCTGATCACCGGTACGAATGAAGTGATGAGGTGCAGGATTGCTTTTTCGACGAACGGCACCGGTTTCTTGTGAATTGTGAGCGTAAGCTCGAGGTGGTCCAGCAGTTTATCTTTCAACTCGTTGCGGAAGCGTCCGCGAAACTCGGCTTGCTCTCCGTTCTCGCGCACAAGTTTCATACTTGGAACGTTGATATCGTCGCGCACGAAGGTGGCTCGCAGCATGGAGCCGGAACTTATCGTAGCTCGGTATTTGCGGTAGCGAATCGTGTCGGCATCTGATGGCGGTTTTTTCGCGAATTTGAGAAGCGACCACTGGGCTTCGGGAGACAGAGATGGGTCGAAGCGTTCGACTGAAGTCTTACTGCCGCACGTGCTGGACACGGTGTAGGCCCAACCGAACGGTGCACTGGAGTTGAAGCTAGCGAGCGCAGCGTGAAACCACGGCGGCAGCCCCAAGGCGGCGGTGTTGGTAAAGACAATAGCCAGAGGAAACAGATGGCGAACCATGCTGCATTTTACAGACTGCGGGAGTTGTTGGCAAATAACCTTTATCGCTAGCTTAAGAAAGCAGGTGGCTGGCTGTGGGATAGCTACGAGGTCCCCATGATTACACTCTGCTAACTGGGTTGACTGCGGGATTGCACGCTCCGTTCTTTCTCTCGTTTATGGCGTTTATGGCGAATTCCTGCTTCTTTGTTGAAAAAACAGATTATCGAAGTCTTCTTGATATATATCGAATTTCCACAAGAGGAGTCGCTGCCGATACCGCTTCTTTGGGAAAGTTTGCGGTCGACGACGCCGAGCGAGTTGAGTGTCCCGTTTGTCGAGTCATAACTGAGTCATAGCTGAATCCAGACCCATTGCTCCTGAGTGTTACGCTGAATTGCTGGGCCCGAATGTGCCTAAGAGACAGTTTATTCGGGACATCCGTTCACTCGTAATCGGCGATCTGGATCTCTTTCCGGAAGCGAATAATGTAAGCATTGGAAACTTATTTATTGAGCTGAAATACTATAGGATCAACAATATCAATTTTAGGAAATTCGACATCAGAATCAAAGGTGAAGTGATCCGTACTTGGGTGGCGAGGCAGCATAAGGTCTCTGGTTTAGCGAAGCAACATTGCAAACCACGCGCAGATGGCGGCTTGAAGGAGGTTGGAAAAGCGGCCGACAGATTCCGTTTTGCATGTTCGTTCCGGTTGATTTTCGAGTCTAAGGGGCAGCGACAAGAACGGGGCTATTCAACCTGCGCACTGCGAGACGAGAAGATTTACATACCGCACCAAACCTGCTGGCCTAAACGGCTTCGTGATGTAGTCGAGGGCTCCGATTCCAAGACTTAGGTTATGCGAATTGGTCGATGCCAAGGCGGACACTATAGCCACAGGGACTGTTGCGGTCGAGGCGTCGTACCGGATTATTTTGAAAAAGGAGAACCCGTCTAAATCGGATAGAATGAGGTCGAAGAGGATCAGATTGGGGCATCGGTCGCACAGTTATGAAAAGGCATTCTAGCCGTTGGCAGCCGTCTATTAAGTTATGGCCAGCTGGTTGCAGGTGATAGCTGATTAGGTCAGGTCGGTAGGTACAGGTTCGCCGTCGAGAGCCAGAGTGCTCTTGGTGCTTATGTGCGATTATGTAATTTATATGGGAGAGTTATAGGGGGGAGGCGCGTGGCGACTTCGTGTTACAAACGTTACATCCTCAAAAATTTTCCGGCGATGATAAGCAGTATGCCCGGGGCAGACGGACCACAAAGGCCCCTCAGAAAATGGCCCGCGGCTTTCCGATAACGAACGTCGAGGATTTCCCTCGATGTTGGTTCGGCTATCAGCGAGTCGACGACCAGGGCGTCAGTTGGGGTGAAATGTAGAAATTTGATCGCACAGCCGGTCGTGATCTTGAAGGGCAGCGCGGCGGTCCAATTCCAGCAGCAATCGAGGAATGAGCCGATGATGTTGCTTGAACATGTCTGGAAAGTCTTGTCATGCGGTCTAGTGCGCCACAAGCAAAAATGCGGATGCGAGGTCCTTTTGTCGTTGGCCTGGCGACAACCAAAGCAGACGCCAGACTCCGTTTGGTAAAAAAGCTTCTTGGAGACTGCGCTATTCTATGTGTACATAGGTACCGATTTTCGTGCAAAATAGAAGCTTAAAAAGTTGTGACACCAAAGAAATTGGCTGGGTTTTGACCTCGCAACTTTCCTCCCTTTCCCGGCATTCTATGGTGAAATTCGTGCTGCATACATTGCCGAATCTCCTTCATCAATTACAAAAAACGAGGAATTCCCCCTTCATCGTCAATGTTGCTGTGTTGCTGGAAAAACGGAAGCTGTGCGTGCAGCCTTAGACTTCTCTTAGACTTTTATACGCAGCCCCGCGCCAGTGTCTCACTGCTCAAGCTCAGCCGCTGGAACACAATCAACGCTAACCGCGAGGGAGTATTTTGTTGGATTCCCGATTCTGGGACCACAGTGGTGCGGGGCCTGATCATCAAGGACATGGTTGGAGAAAAGAATGGTGAAGAAGCTTTTGCGCTGGTTGGATCTCGTGCTGACGATACTCAACTTTGTCGACTTGGAGGGCTAACATCAACCGGATTCCAGGGGGGCGTCTTAGTCTTCTTTCAGGAACAACTTGTGGAAGCGGAGGCTGATTGCGATGTAGTGCTTCCCGAATGTCCGCTGAATACTTTGCGGGCTTTGGAAAATGGGATTTTTGTAGGGAATCTACATACTCGCCAATCCCGATGTTTTGAGCCTCGTCGGCTTTACGTTGTTGCTTGAAAAGCTTCTGCGATTTCAGTAAGGATCGGAGCGTTTTTGCACGGCGGCGATAGGGAGGACCTTCTGCCCAGGGCGCACGGCATCGTCTTAAATCCGGTCAAGGCCGACGTGGATATCGAGGTGCTGAAGATACGAATGCAGCGCCGGTTGAATCAATTCAAAGCGCAGAAGTGTGGTGTGGAATCGTACCGAAAAGCTTTCGATGAAGATCCTCGATGCGATGGTTGTGCAGCAAGCGGTGATGTTTAAGCTGCCGGTGTTTTCGTCGGCCAATAGAACGTCGAGACTGGTAACGTGGCGCACGACTACTTGCAACTTGCCGACGAAATCATCGCACATGCTCCAGTTCACATGCTCCAGTTCTGGAGAGAACCTATGTCCCATCAAGCCACTGAAGGTTGGAATAATACGCGGAAGAAATGCCGTCACTCCATTATGGTCTACTGTCTACTATTTGGCTGACAAAGCCGTTTACCAGCCTCGCGCAGAACCTCGACCTCGCAGATGGGCCGCTGACCGGCCCGGGCAAGAAGTTAGCAAGGTATTTCGATTACAACTATTCCAGATTATTTCTGCTTCCAGAAGTTGGTAGGTGCGGTGAACGGGCCGAACAATTGATCGCAATCGCCAAGGAAACGCTGGTGTTTGACGATCCGTTTTGCGATATGATCTCCCAGATCGAGGAAGCAGTAGAACGGGGAAACTCCATTTTGAGGGCGTTCGCCTGGCTGAAAACCCAGGAGGATTACCCATTTTCGCTGGTCTTTTTTGAGCGATGGCATCCGCTCCGCTTGGTCTGACGATCAGAAGGCTTGTCCACGGTGGAAAAATTTGCTACGCTCAGCTAGTGAGGTTCTCACGCGCTATTGTTCTTGGTGGCAATTTTCGAATTCTATATTTTTACCAGCGGAGGTGAAACTGGCACTGTAGGAATTCCATGCCATTTAGCATAGGAGCAATTGGTCTGTATTTTCCAGAGGTTTTGCGACTGGCGTTTCTGAAATTTTTCAGGATAAACTGACCCTCGTCCGGGCCATCGGTGTCAATGTTCTGGTGGGCGAAAAGATGCTGCCCAAGAATTGGAATGCGCTTGAACGCGACAAGCTGGTGGCCCGTTACCGTACGAGAGAAGTTGAAACTTTGGCTTGGTTTGCGGCTTCTCAGCAGATCTGGTTGGAACCCCTGTGCTGGCCCGTCGAATCGACTCTGATCTCTCATGCTGGTGGCCGACCTGTTGCAAGAAGGAATTGAGGCCAAATTGTTTGCGGCAGCGCTCACGGGAAAGGAAGATCTAGCGAAGCGGAGGAGAAAAGGTTTTTTGTCCTGTTGGTTTGGTCGCTAATCATGGCTGCGAAGAATTCTTCTCCGTTCAACCTGTCGTTTTAGAGAGGCATATTCCCCTTCGCGACGCCGGCTTTTGGCGCTCTTTCGTTCCTGTGCACTGCTGGGGGGTGATGCTCTCTCCTGCTGCGACGTGGTAGCAATTTGCCCTTAGGTGAGGTTGCAGAGGGAATCATCACACCGGATATTTGTGTGGTGAGGAGTTGAGGCAGGGGAAGCCCAGAAGCGCTCTCCATATTTTGGAAACTCGGATAGTTGAACAACACCAGGTCTTGGCCTGGCCTGGCACCCGGGACGGGGCAAAAACTGGCCGGAAAAGAAGGTGTTGATACAAGCCTGGGTCATGACGGCAACGCCAAGAGAAGTAGCTCCGGCGGGGCCGCCAAACACTTGCTGGAGGAACAGCGATTGGCTTTGTTGGGATTCAACGAGAAACTCGATCGCTGTCAGGCGAGTTTGGAAGAGCAACGGAAAACGTTGAAAAAAACAGAGGAGTGTGTTAAGATGAGTGGAATCGCACTTTTTGGAAAACGGATGAACAGCAGCAAAATAGAGGCTGAATTAGAGCAAAAGGAGAAGAGGAGGATTTACGCCGTTTGGCGAAAAAGACCAGGTTGGGAAAATTTTCGCCGAATGAACCAATTGAAAAGACATAAAAATAAGGCGTTTTTTCTCTTTTCCTATTTTTCTAATCGGTTCTTTGGCTTTCACTTCATCCTTTATAAATTTCTGCTCCCCTGTTTAACTTGGCTTTGGTTGCAATGTTAGCTGCCATTGCCATTGCCTTTGTCGCTGTCTGCCCAGTCGGAAGATGACGAAGACGAGGGTTTCTCTTCCGGTGCTGGCTTATTATGAAGCGTCGACAAATTAAATTACCGTTTGGTTTCCAGAAGAGCCAGGGGCGGTCAGATGACGTTCAAAAACGCAGTCCGAGCTCCGCTCCACCGACAGAACTACTGGTGCAGACCACTTACACCAACGGTTATTTGGCTACAGATGTTTTTCGGTCGACTGAAGTGAATAGCGATGGAACCCAGGCCTCTACTTCTGGTAGCCGCTACGATTACAGCAGTTATTACAGCAGTTGTTTGGATTCAAATGGGGATTTGTTGATTTTTGACAATTTCGTTTCCTGTGCGGACAGGAAACCCTGTTATTTTAGGATGCACTACAAATACCCGAATTATTGGCGATGGCTGGCAAATGGCATGACCCAATACTCGACGAAGAGCTAGGGAGAGGAGCTCAGCGGGAACCGCCACATTTATTTATCTAAATGCAGCCAAGCTTCATTCGAATTCGAATGCGCGAAGGTTCGCGTTACAGCATCGTTGACGGCTTCCCCTTAAACCCAATCAACAGGAAGACGGCTGGCAACATGACCTGCCTGCCCACTTTTGCATGTCCTTTTCGATACCTACCAGACCATGGTAAGGTGGCGGTTCCGTTGGCTCATTTCAACAACACTTGCTACAAAGCTCGGACTTATCCGAGCTTTGTGTAGCCGAACTGCTCGATCAACTCCGTGGATTATGGAAGCACTGTGCCACGTAGGCAATCGCTATGAACACCGTTCAGACATTGTAGAAGTTAACGGTCGCTATGAAGGTAAAAGATACTTACTATGGTGCACAGCTTGGACTGCAGGTGGCTATGCACGTGCTTGGACACATCGATTTGGTGGTAGGCGGTTGCTTTGCTTGTGCCTATATCGGAACAGATTTTACTGAAAAAATAATAGCTTATATATTTATATAAGGGATATCGTGGTAACAGTTTCCGTTACAGAGGATGTTTCCAAGAAGGCTTTTTTATGGCTAGGGTAGGGGGATCTCGACGTGCGGCTACAGGTCATGAAGGGACAGGGCTTTTTATCGGTGTTAGCTATCAGTCCTTTGCGCAGCTTCGGTTAGATGACGCTTCGGCTGTGCAGCCATGGTCCATTCTTAGCAACTCCGGCGGAATCCAGAAGAATGGTTCCAGCTTTAAATTCTGGCAAGGAACGTTATGTCGTTTGCGACGTCTCCGTTTCAGGCGGCGGCCACTTCCTGGAGCACTTGGTCGATACTCCGGATCGCTTCGGCGGGGAAGAATGAGTTAATTCGTGAGATCACTGCTTGGATCAGTCCGTCGGGACACGATGCACCGCTGGTAATCAAGACCCGGCGTGGAGAAAGATTATGGGCTGGCCATAGCGGACACACTTCCAAGTGGCCCCCGTTGTCATGGCCGGCGGCGGAAAGCACATAGTTCTCGACCTCGCACCGCGAGCGGATGTTGGCCTCCGACTGAATGAAGAACGCTTTATCGCCCAGCTTTTGTTTACAGAGGCGATAAAGCTGGTAGGTATTGGAGCTGTTTTTTGCGCCGATAGTGAAGGCTGCATCCAGTGGTTCGGCCAGCGCCCAGTGCAAGGAATCTTGATTGACTTGTGTGGCGTAGCAGAGAGTGTTCTTTTTCCCGGATCCGCCAACGTGGCTGGGGCCCGCTTCGAGGCCATATTTGTCCACGAAAACTGATTTGAAATAATCGATTATCGCGGCAGTCTCGTTCATCAGGAGCGTTGTTTGGTTCACGATGGCAATATGTTCAAGGTGACGAACTGGATCGAAATTGGCTGTGTACAAGCCGACGAAATACTGCAGCATTGCTGCACATTTTTCTTCGGAAGGCGAGGCAATGTAGCCGCCAAGCAGGCGGGCTTCATCAATGTTTCGGATAATCAGACATGGTGCATAACGACACGCATTTGAGAACGTGGCTTTCGTTTCTTCGTGCTCGCTTTTCCCGTGAATTATGATGGTAAAACCTTGGCGACCGAAGACTCGGGCAGCCTTCCAGACTTTTTCCACGAGCATGCAGGTCGCATCGTGTTTCGCTATGCAAATTCCTTTTCGGATCAGCCGTCGCTTGTCACCATCGGTCGCTCCAAAGGCGGGGATGATGACTACATCTTCGCTGGTTAGCGTGTCCCAAAGACTGGCCTCGGTTTTATCCCCATTCTTTTTTTCCGGGCGGCCTGAAACCGTGAAGGGGATTCCTCCCCCGGTCTGTAGGTAACGCAATCCGCGACGGAGCAGGTCTTCGTTTACGAAAGAATTATGAATTAGTTCGCTCAGCATGAACACGCGGCGGTGCGGATTCTCGGCGAGCGATTTGTAGGCGCGCTCGATAGCATTCTTCACTCCGAGGCAAAATCCGAAGTGGCTAGGGATGATATATTGCACGAGTCCAAAATTGAGCACAGCTGGCTTGGCGGCGGATCGCTCATTGGTGCGCGAGAGGGCTTTGATCGCTTCGCACAGCTTGCTCTGGTAAAGACTCTGTGCGGCTTCGTCTTGCTGATAAATGGCACGACTACGGTTCTTCTCGACACGGAACTTGTAGATATAGTCGTTCTCGCTGAGGTGGAGATAAGGAATCTCGGCGAGAAAGGGTTCGATGCTGTCAAGTGCGGCGGTGAGTTGCGGGCTAAGGTGTTTGTGCTCGGCGGCGAGTCCAGCCAGCGAATGGAATTCGACGCCAGTGGGAGGCGTGGACGAAACCTGGACGAAAAAGACGCGAGCTGGCTTGGGATAAGCTACCTGAAAATACTCGATGGTAGCGGTGTGAGACGGGAAACAGTTTTGCAGCGCTGATTGAGCACTCTCTTCCGTCGCGGTAGCAAACGGTGTGTTGAGACCTTCCAGAGTCGACGTTACAGCCAGCTGATTGCTGGAGTTAAAGGCGAGCAGCAGTATAGTAGGGCGTGCGGAAGAGGAGACGGACATAGAAAACCAGAAAAAAACAACAAAAGCGGAACGGGTCAACGGCTGAAACGAGAAGGAGATCAGGGCAAAAAATTCGCACCTGATATGGTGTGAAATTGAGAAATAAAAATTGATGTCCTTTATGCGGCGATGTTTCGTTTCCGGAGGAAACCATTGCCGACCAAGAAGGTTAGCAATATTAGTAGTGGAAGAACAGTGGGGCTGATGGTGCTACCGCTATCGGGCGAGGTTGCTGTTGTCATGGAACCGGTGCTGGTGCTGATGGTGAGCTTGGGCGCTGTTACTGTACTGTTGGCGGCGACTTTGCGGATTATAGAGTTCCCAATGTCGGCGGTATAAATGAAATGATACTTGATTAAATTTTATCCGCTGTGCCCCCTGCGGCTGGTTTAACAGGAGAGTGTCATCGGAGGAATTGCGTTAGGTGGATACACCGGATAAGCCCGATACGGTTATTAGAATACCTGCGTTTTTGGCACGACGGGTGATACTATTTGTCCGTGTTTACAACATAGAAACAATATAGTTAAAAGGTAGATGTCCGCGCCGACATGGACGTCTTTCGACAGAAAGAAAAATGCGTTGAAGGTGGCTCCATCGGACGTTTTGGCGACGCCTGAAAAATCGACAAGCGCCTGATAGAAAAATTTTAGGTCATGATACGAGTGTTTCGGCTGTTGATTTCGGCGATATAGGCGCCTCCAGCAAGAGCTGTATAGGCGCCTACGCTGGAAGCCTAGATTAAAACGGGCTACCGTGTTCGTGTTGTTGGCATCGCCCGTGGATAGGACCGGCACTTGCGCGAGTCGTTATAACACCCGCTGCGGTGTGTGGCTTCCGTAGTTGGCCAAGTAGATGTTTTTCAACGGAACCTAGACCTTCCATAGGTCTCCCTGTGGGCTGCAAAATTGAATGACGTGTCCGGTCTGTATCTTCTGTGGTGACGATGCTGTAGAAGGTGGTTGTAACGTTCCCATAGGGTTGCTTTTGGGAGGACTTTACTGGCCGAATCCGCCATAACCAAGAAACCGTTGTACAGAACCACAATGCCATTTCGGCTTATTGAAAAGGACGGGGCTGGACATGTCGTCAATGCCGTTTAGGTTGTACGGCATTGACGACATGCTGCTACGCTCAACAGTGTATGCAATGAAACGTCGGAATATCGCTGATGGCGGAAAAAACGGAACAAAACAGTTTGTTTGTAGATAACAACTAGGAGAAAAGAATGGGGCGGGTGATAAGAGCTTGCATCGAAAAAAAGAAGGAAAGCTTACATAAACTCATGAGGGAGAGTGCGGCGGCTTCTCGGATATAAAACTGATCCGGCCGGCTCTCACGAAACAGCGTGGTTGCGGTGTGAATTATGGCTGGGACACTCTTCTTTTAGAATTTGCCGCTGAAAGGTGATATAGTTCGTCCAACTCCAATTTTCCAAAGGCAATCGAGATATCTCCGATCCAGGCTTTTTGATGTAATTGACGGAAATTTCATAGCGGATGGCCCCGCTTAGGCTAGCGATTTTACTAATTGGGATTAAGCTATGATTTCTAAAAATTTGCGTTGAAGCGGGGAACTGCTTGCACTCAGTCGAGTGTCGCCGTGTCGGTTTGGCTCTGGCGCGTCTCGTTGAGGAATCGGTCAGGTTCGTTATGCTAGGAAGTCGAAAAGGCGTTGATTGAGCGGGTTATTCCACTTGTAGAGGCCGATTTTTTCGGGGATGTAGGCGCAGGGGCGGAGCTTATCAAAAAACCGGAGAGCACCGCACACCTACCAACTTGTGCCTGCGGGTTGCGTGGTGGGTGTTGAAAAAGGCTGGTCGCTTGGTAAGGAAATATGGTAGAATTATAGTTTGACTGAATTACTGAATTTTTTCGCAACCTTCCCCAAGTTTGTGAGTTATATTCATCTAAAAATTTAGCTCGCTCTCGGCTTTCGATGCAGTCCATATTTTTTGTGTCGTCTCTCTCACTATCTGCTGAAGAAGCTTTCTTTTTGAAGACGCTAATGGCTTGGTCGGTTACGCGTTTACAGCCAGCTGATAGAAGGTTGGGAGGTTCATTGTAAGCTACTCGGAAACTCTTGTCTGGGTCTCGTCGCGCTTTTCCACGTCGACCAAAAAATTGTGATTTTCGTCACAGATTGTGGTTTACGATTCTATCGAGATCTATGCTTATTAATACTGTAAGTATTGTAATTTTTTTGATGTGTTCCAATGGAAAATATCTCGCTGGCACACTCTAAAGACCGAGCAGCTTCGTGCCGGTTTATCCTTCGCTCCACTTATTTCTGTAGGCTTGAGTTTTTATTACCTTTATAAACTCTTCCTCACTATTCCGAAATTGGTTGGCGATTTGCATTATACTTTTCGATTCTTGTAGAAAAGCAAAGGTACTACCGCCATAATTCTGATCACGTTCGCCTTGTGCACTGTTGCCACGACTGCAATTTTCCCGATAATCTATTCGTTGCTGCTCAAACTGCTGCTATTCCGCAATCCGGCGGCTATTGTGGTGCTCTATAATTGAGCAAAGAAAGCCAGCCTAGAATCACATGCCAGTGAATGTGCTGCTCTACCTCGACTACTCGCAAAACGCTCGCCTTCTTTGAAAATATCGTGCTTTTGACCTTGTTTTTGGAATGCTGTAAGAGCCCGCTTTTTTTAGTTTTTCACCAAGTAGTAAGGTAAGATAACCCCGGTGAGGACAAAGGTGATCGTCTTCACTCAATTCTATTGGCGGACCCAATTTAGCAAAAGCGCTGGTGTGTTAGGATGCTAGGCTTGCATCTACGACGAAGTACAAAAATGCGCCGCGGCTGATGTGGAAACCAAGGCGTTGGAGAAATGCTACGTCTCGATCGATAGATCGCCGGCCCCCAGCGAAAAAACTTTCCGACCGTTCGGGCATGGCAATGAACGTTAGAGGCATACAATAGCGGATCTATCCAGTGAGCGCAAATGTGCACAGTCCAAGTTCGCTATCTGTTCTGCCCTTGGTACGATCGCCCGTTAGCTTTTTCTCTAGAGTCTGCTGCTGGCCATGCTCGGCCCCATGTTGGGAGTCGAGCATGATCAGTAGAACGTTCAATTGTGACTAATTCCTATTTACACAAAATGCTGCTATAATCTTTACAAGCATTGCTGGACTGGCGGATTTTGGCCTTTCCAGTGGTATTGTTGCTGCTTGTTAGCATGCTTATTGAATTTATTGTCTGTGTTCCAAAGCCTACGGGCCAACTTGGAAAAGGTTAATCTAGCACAGCTCACCTAGCGCTTCGTCCGGGAAAGACGTCTGTGCCTTGGGCAGCGTGCTTATGATGGCGTAGGTGGCAGTGGTCCTGATGCTTCTCGCCGAGCCGAACCTGTACCGACCTATTAATTCGTAGCTTTATGGAAGCGTTGCAGGCTGACTCCGCCCTTAACTTCAAGAATGTGGCGACAGCTCGCATGGGGCCCCTGCCCGCGGGCTTATTTCGTGAGCGGCAAGGTGGCCAACAAAACCAGCGGGCGCATATTGCAGACGGTGTTCAAGATTCCGGAGCCAGTTCAGTTGCGCTCTGTTTTGCTATGTCGTTTTAAGGTAGTTTTCCGACTCTAACGCGTTCACGTTAAATAAATAACATCTTTTCTCCGGGTTCGCTGCAGCCTGCGGTGTTTCTCGTGGCTGTGACACCTGGTTATTTTTAGATTATGGGGCTGAAACTTTTCGAAGGCTGTTTCTACGAGAAACCGATCTGGTTCCGAGTAAACAGTACTCCGTCGTTGGCCATAATTTCGAGAAAATTCTTTCCCGAAAGGTTCGGCAAGTTGGCAAATAGTTTTTCTTCAGGGGCTTTCCGGACAAACCATAAAGGGTTGCTGGTTATCATTGGCGTTGTGAAAAGACGTGCTGTAAAGTGGCGTGGAAGAGAAGAACTGGTCTCTCTTAACCTGCCAGATCATAGAGGGCGGCTGTTCGGAGAACAATAGTTCTTTCCCCTCCGTACAAACCGTCCATCGGGCGTCATGATCGCGACGCTGTACGAAAAGGTAAAGTTTATCAACCCGGCGATCGCCTTTTTCGATGCGAATAGACCCGAAAAGGACGTCAGCGGTTCGTTTGATGACCGGCGTTCAGTTATGATGTTGTTGCTTGCGGCATTTACGGGGCTAGCGCTGTTCTTGTCTGCCTTCGGTATCTTACGGTGTGTGTGCCTACGACGTTTGGCAGCACACAAAGGAAGTCGTCGGTGTGTACGGGGGGCGATTGGAGCATAGCCAGCGCAGATCGTCGGGCTGATTTTGAAGCAGGGAATTTGGAAAACGGGAAACGGCATAGTGATCGGCCTCGTTGGTGTGCTGTTGTTGAGTCACTCGATGAGAGGTTTCCCTTTAGAGGTAAAGACTGGCCGATCCGGCCGTCTACGTTGTCGTTTTTGTTGCCGTGGCGGTGCTGGGCGGATTTTTTTCTCGCCTTGTGCGCACCGAAAATCAGTTCGATCGTTTGCGCTTCGGAGCGAGCGAATCAAAGCTTTTTTCACTGTGTCTTTGTGGTGGAAAAGAAAAGCCGGTCGTGAGGATCTGTTTTGTCAGCTTACTTAAGAATGTCAGCAAGCTTGCTGGCATCTTTCCCGCCGCCCATGGCAAAATCGGGGCCGCCACCACCTTTGCCACCCAGTTGGTTTGAAAGGGCGGAAACGAGATTGCCGGCCTGGTGGCCGGCTTTGATCGCAGCGGGCGAACAGAACGCGACCACAGCGGCTTTGTTGCCGAACAAAGCGCCAAATTGCACGACGCCTTCGCCGAGCTTGTTTAGAACCTGACTGCCGAGCCAGCGAAGCGATTTAAGGTTATCGGCGGGAACGATGGCAGATACCCACTTAAGGCTTTCTTTCTCAACCGCCTTCGCCGCGAGCTCTTCGGCGAGACCAGCAGAGGCTTTGGCTTCGTAGGCTTTGAGTTTTTGCTCGAGCTCCTTTTGGCGCGTGAGCACGGCTTCGAGTTTTTGCGCGACATCCTGGACGCTGGCGTTGATACGGGCGTTGACGGCTTTGAGCGCGCTTTCCTCAGCGGCTACGAAATCATAAGCAGGTTGACCGGCGACTGCTTCGATGCGGCGTGTGCCGGTGGCGATGGCCATTTCGTCGACGATTTTGATGAGGCCGATTTCACCGGTAGTGGTTGCGTGCGTGCCGCCGCAGAGCTCTCGGCTGTAACCACCGATGTCTACGATGTGGACGATTTTGGCGTACTTGTCTCCAAAGAAAGCGAGGGTGTCTTCTGGCTTTTTGTCGAATTCGGTTTCGTAGGTTTCGATGACGGCGTTTTCGAGCACCTTCTTGTTTGCCAGCTGTTCGATTTCCTTAACCTGCGCGGCAGTCATCGCCTCGAAATGCGAGAAGTCGAAGCGCATGTGGTCCGGCGTCTTCGAGGCGCCGGCTTGGCGGATGTGCGTGCCGAGAACCTTGCGCAGCGCCCAGTGAATCAAGTGCGCGGCGGAATGGTGGCGGGAAACGGAGCGTCGGCGCGCAGCATCGACGACGAGTTTTGCCCACATCCCTATAACTGGAACAGTGGAACCAATGGCGAGCTTGTGGAGATGCCGGCCTGCCTTGTCTTTCACAGTATCGACGATCTCGAACTTTTTGTGATTGATGAGCGCGTGTCCGGTGTCGCCAACTTGGCCGCCCATCTCGGCGTAGAAGGGAGTCTGGTCAAAAACCAGGAACGTGTCCTTTTCGGTTTTTACGATGCCGATGAGTGCCGCCGGTCCGCCGGTCATAGTTTCCGTGAGTGTGTATCCGAGGAAAGTCGTTGGCTTGAGTTTGATAGTGGTGTTGCTTGTGGTGGTTACGGCGGCGAAGACTTCTTTCTTTTGTGCAGCGCGGGTGCGCTTGCGTTGCTTTTCCATTTCAACGTCGAACTCTTTCGTGTCGACTATAAGCCCGCGCTCAGCTGCTAGCAGTTGGGTCATATCCAATGGAAATCCGTAAGTGTCGTAGAGCTCAAATGCATAGCATCCCTTAAAAACTGATCGCGTGTTGGACTTTAGCTTACGTAGGGTATCTGAAACAACATGGTATTTCTCAAACAGAGCCAAACCGCGATCCAGCGTCCGACCGAACGATCCTTCTTCGTTCGCGATTACGCGGCAGACAACTTCCTGCTGCTGCTTTAGTTCGGGGAAAACGTGGCCGAGCGATTCAACGACGGGCGTTACTAGCTGGGAGAAGTTTCCAATTTGGAAACCGATTTTTTTCCCGTAGAGAATGCCGCGACGGAGGATTCTGCGGATGACGTAATTGCGGCCGTCGTTGCCGGGCATGATGCCGTCGGCGATGGCGCACGAGATGCAGCGCGTGTGGTCGACAAGGACGCGGAAAGCGATGTCGATGTTTTCTTGTTCGGTGAGATTTTCGCGTTTGGTGGGAACGGTGCTTTGATAAGCCTTCCCGGAAAGTGCAGCGACTTTTTGAAAGAGCGGCGCGAAGAGGTCGGCGTTGTAGTTCGAAGGGACAGCGGAAAAATCTTTAAAGCCTTTCGTCGTGGCGCAGATGCCGGCGATTCGTTCGAAGCCCATGCCGGTATCGACGTGCTTGGCGGCGAGAGGGGTAAAAGTGCCGTCGACGTTCGCGTTGAACTCGATAAAGACGTGATTCCAGATTTCGATGCAGCGCGGGCTGGAGCTGTTGACGAGCTTGCGGCCCTCAGACTCGTCATCGGAGGGGAGCAGGTTGATGTGGATCTCGGAACACGGGCCGCAGGGACCGGTGTCGCTCATCATCCAAAAATTGTTCTTCTTGTTGCCGCTGACGATGTGGATGGTGTAATCTAGTCCTTCCTTTTTGAAAAGCTCGGCCCAGATGGCGTAGGCTTCCTCGTCGCGCTCGGACGAATTACCTTTAGATTCGTCGGGGTTGTAGATCGTGGCGAAGAGACGCTTTGCGGGAATGCCCCAGACTTTGGTGATGAGTTCCCAGCCCCAAGTGAGCGACTCTCTTTTGAAGTAGTCGCCGAAGGACCAGTTGCTCAACATTTCGAACATCGTGTGATGGTAGGTATCAAAACCGACGTCCTCGAGGTCGTTGTGTTTTCCTCCTGCGCGGATGCACTTCTGGGTGTCGGCGGCGCGGGTGTCCTTGGCGGGTTTAGCGCCGGCCCATTTGGAAACGTTGGGCGCACGGTCGCCAAGGAAGATGGGCACGAATTGGTTCATGCCGGCGTTCGTGAAGAGCAATCCGGGCGAATCCGGGATTAGCGATGACGACGGGACGATCGTATGGCCTTTGGAGGCAAAGAAATCGAGGAACGACTGGCGGATTTCGGCGGAAGTCATTTCGGAGCAAATAGGGAAGAAGACAGTCCAGCGTGGGCGAGGGCGCAAGAAGGAAGATGCTGGTGCCGTGCTGAAATTTACGTTTGCGGGCCAACAGGTTGTTGCGCATCTAAGGATGAGTGAAAATCCACGTGCTGCCCTCCGGTCCCATCAAGACGATCGGTTACTTATTGACCAATAAAAAGTTAGGAGAAGCGTTGTTAATCGATTCGCCGGGCGACATCCTGGCAAAAATCCAGCCGACGCTGGCGAAGGAATGCTGTCGGCTAAAAGAGCTTTGGCTCACACACGGCCACTGGGATCATACTCAGGATTCCGCAAAGTTGAAACGCGAACTTGGTGTGCGCGTGTTCGCGCATCGGGCCGATCAGAAGATGATCGAGACTCCAGAAATCATGGAAGGCTTCATGAACGCGCGGCTGGGCCTCGAGGGGGTGCAAGTTGATCGTTGGATTGAACAGAGCGACCAGTTGCCGGCGCTTGGTTTGAAATTTGAGGTGAGGCACGTACCGGGGCATTGTTCGGGCAACGTTTTGTTTTATACCGCAGCCGCCAAGCTCGTGTTTGTGGGCGATGCTCTTTTCAACCGCGGCATTGGCCGCTGGGACTTGCCCGGTGGAAGCTTTCAAGTGTTAGCTAAGTCGATTCGCGAACAGATTTACACGTTGCCAGAGGAGACAATTGTTTTCCCGGGTCACGGCCAGCGTACGACGGTCGAGGCCGAAAAACATGGCAACCCTTACGTAGCGGCCGTCTGAAGGGGGTTCACTTTATTTCAACGCCATGAACGACCAGCCACGAGTTTTTCATGCGCCGCTCTTTGGGTGTTGTGCGCATGGCATGGGGCAACACGCATCCGAATCCGGTGGTAGGAGCGCTTGCGGTGGAAAACGGAGAAATTGTGGCCGAAGTTTTTATGCGCGTGCTGGCGATCCCGTAGGCCGAGGTACAGGCATTGCGTGCACTAGGTCGAAAACCGGTGGAGGATGCGATTCTGTACATGACGCTGGAGCCGTGCTGCACGCACGGTCGCACGTCGCTATATACGGGGACGGATAATCGCTAATTGCTGCTGGAGTCTTGTGCGTAGTAATTGGTGCGTGGTGCGACCGATCCGAGCCCAGCGAACACTAACCATAAGTTTAAATATATTGTGCGCGGCTGGCTGGTGTCAAGGTGGTTTCGAGCTTATCCGCAGAGGATTGTGCGGACCTGAACTTGATCTTCAATCACTGGATCACTAAGGAAATACCGCTTCTGGCGGAAAAGTTTGCGGTGACGTTCGACGGCAAGGTGGCGACGTGGACCGGCGACTCGCAATGGATTACCGGCGAGGCGGCGCGCGCGGATGCGCATCGCTGGTGGCAGTATTTCCCGATTATCGCAGTCGACACTGGCACGGTGATGGTCGACAATCTGCGACTGACCGCGCGGTGAGTGATGCTCGGTGCGCTTCACCTTCGATTGGTTGTTGTGCACTGTTTTGAATAAACCGAAAGCGGCGGTTTATACTGGCGAGCTGCACGAGCATACGATCGTCGTCTATCTCCTATCTCTATACCATACGGCAGACTTTGGCTACGTGCGCAAGCTGAATTCGATGGGCGTTTGCATGTGGATGCTGGAATCGACGGCGACCAAGGTGAGCTTTGCGTGTTTTCGGCAACGTTGCGCTGCGGATGAAATGATAGGCGTGTTTTTCGAAGGTGGCGCGCAGCTAGCTGTAGGGGCGCTAGCTTGATTATTTTTCTCGTATCAGGTTCCGGTGCTTTTTGCAGACGACAAAGGGCGGAGCGTGTTGGGAGGACTGTGCACGGAAGAACTGGGAAACGTAGTGCGCTTTAGATCGTGTTCGACACGAGTCGTTTGATGACGACGTGCTGGTGAGTGGGGTCGTGCGCTATCCTGAAAATGGTGGTTGACGAGGCTTGTTCACGTGGCGGGTGATGGCGAAATGAATTTTGTTTTTCATCTCGCTTCAGGCAATGTGCACAAGATACAGGAAATGAAGGCGCTTGCCGATGCGTCGGATTGCGCTGTACGCGTGCTGGCGGCGAAGGCGATGCCAACCGTAGTGGAAGACACAGGGAGTTTTGTTGGCAACGCGCTTAAAAAGGCCGTGGCCTTGCAAGCGACGTTACAGACCGAGGCATGGGTGCTGGCCGACGACAGTGGCGTGTGCGTGGATGCGCTCGGAGGCGAGCCGGGCGTAGAGTCGGCCTACTACGCTGGCTCACAACACGACAGCGCGGCGAACCTAAAAAAGCTGACTAAAGTCATGCGCGAGGTTCCGGAGGGAAGACGCGATGCACAATTTGTGTGTATGTTAGTGGCACGCGGTCCCGGTGGCGAGGAACATGTTTTTGAGGGGAAATGCAATGGCGCATTGGTTTACGAACCGAAGGGAGGAAAAGGATTCGGTTATGATCCGTTGTTTTTGCCGGACGGTTTCGGCTGCACTTACGCGGAGCTTAGCGAAACGGAGAAGAATCAGATCAGCCATCGCGCCCGCGCTTGGGCGAAAGTTACGGGATGGCTGAAAGCACGCTGAAATCAAATCTGCTGAATTCTCGGCTCGGCCTCCAGAAAAAGGGATCAATTGGAGAGCGCCTTAATTGTGCCTTTCAGGCTGTTGTTTTTAATTACAGCTAGCTGTGCGATTCAATAGAATAGGCTCGACCAGCACGCCGTATCTGGCCGGCTGCAGACTTTGGATAAAAACCTCCAATAATGACCGTTCCAGACCAGATGCGGATGCTCTATTTTTCTTTTTGGCGATTTCGCTGGAGAATATCGCGACTATCGAGCCGCGGATGTAGAGTCTGCCGCCCCAGTCTTTGAACAGGTGGAGCTAGTTGTGCACGCTGCGACTCTTCTGGTGGAAATCGGTGGATACAATGCTGGCAAGAAGATATGTGAAGACCTCGGTTGCGGTCGAAGTAAGGTTTTACTGTGGCTGTCGAACTGCTGGCTCCGCTGGTGTTGGCTTCTTGAAAAAGGAGTGGCTTGAGATAGCCGGCTTGTTTTGGTGTCGTCCATGTTGTTTCTCGAGCTGGGGCTGGTGGTCTGCCAGAAGCTGGAGTAGGGAGCGCTCGACGTGTTGGAGTGATTTTGGCGCTCAAAGTGTCGTACCAGCCGGTCGATTGAATGAAAGTTATAAGCTATTCGGCTCGTTGTGTTGCCACTGCCGCTGCGCGTATAGACGGGTTTTGAAAAATGGTGATCTCGTCGGATATGACTGCGGAAAAACACGAAATTGTCGACTCTGGATAGCGACCGCTATAGCTGCCGGTTTCGGTTGAATTACTATTCGGATTGATTCTCCCGTTTGTGCTCAAGTAGCTAAAAACGTAGCATCGTTCGCTGCGAAACCCAACCCCGCTTTGTACCCGGAGGTTGTGATAGAGGCGACTGGCCAGCATCCCTTGAATGAGATTGATGAGACGTACTCCGGAGTTGAGCTGGGCAGGAACATAAGAGGAGTTCTTTACGCTTTCCAAGCGTACTTTCCGTTTCTGCAGAGTCGATGTAAACTATTTGATGATGTCGAGCCAAGATGCCGTGTGCCCATAGAGAAGAGCGATATCGAGGGGACTGGTATGATCGGTAGCCGGATTGAAAGTGGCAAAATACATTCGGGAGAGATCTGACACCATTGACGTGGTCGGGCGGCCAACCAGTATGCGCTTTGGTTGTTGTTGGGTGACATAATGGTGCTTCTGTAGCTGTTCTGTTTGAGCCAGTAAAAAACACGATCAATTGTGATTGAGCCTTTGGTGACCCGAATCGCAGCAGTGTCTTTGGCAATGTCTGAAAGAGGTTGAAATTCCAGTTAGCCAGAAAAGGCTGTAGCTGGCGCCATTCCCATAGTAACCGTTACTGATGAACGTTGGCTTTGGTGCCACCAAAACCAATATTTAGAGATTTCCGCCAAAGTGTAAATATTGAGCCATCCAGTTAGGCGTTGTTATCTACGCCATCTACGTAAATGTGTTTTCGGTGTAAACGGAAGTGAAAAGAAAGCCTACAGTCGTGCTCCTGAAATGCACTACGAAACGATTGCAAAGAGAGCGAAGCTACTACGGTGCTAGCTCCTGCGGAATTTAATTGTAAAAGGGTACAATCTGCTAATTGATCAGCTTTTTGGGGGGTGGAAGTTGTCCGGCGAGGCATTGGGTGATGCTAAATCCATTTATACCTTGTGATGGGTGTATAGTTGTGATTTGATTTATCAGTCGAGGAAGTATAGAATTTACTCTACTCATGTCGTAGTAGTTGGTGATAGGCCGTTTCGGTGACCGTAAAATGAAATATTCGGAGAAGCTAGTTATTGAAACTCCGCTAACGTTTTTTTAGAGCTGCTGACAACGATAGAGACCGGCGCGCGGGACGAGATTTGTGATTGCTATAGGACTAGGACGGAACCGGTGTTGACGAAGTCGTTGCAGGAAAACAGAACTTTAACCCAAGACTGGCGATTGATGCCGATACATTGAAAACGGAGGCGCTTTCAGTTGGTGGCATTGGGCCGGCTGGGATTAAAGACCGTGCTGGTGGTCGCGCTGTTTAGCGTCCGATAGACCATCATTTCGAAACGTGTTATTCCAAATCTGTTTTTGAGATGGGGGCACGGATAAAGTTTATTGGAAAAGGAACGGGGAAAAAGGATGTTCAGTGTTTCTACTGGAGCGTCGAAAGTTGTAGAAAAGACATCTTGGAAAGTGTAGATGTTGCTCAAAATAGGAAGGTGTGGTGCCGTAAGCGTATCCTATGTTGGTGGGATCGACCATACAGCTTTTCGGAATGCGGAGTACTTCTTAATATCAGCTGGATGAGGTATCGATGTGGTGGTGTATTTTACATAGGGTTTTACTTGGCCCGAAGCTGGGCTGGCTGGGCAGCACTGCTTCGTAGCAGGGTGTGCATGTTCACGGTCGCTGTGTTGGTGCAAGTTTTTTCTGGATTGGCAATAATCTAGAAGCTGGCTCGGTGAAAGAGTTTACTTTGGATGATTCCGGCAAGTGTCAGTGTTGTCCGCCGAGGGAGCCTAAAAAACGTAGTAACCGTTGTTGTCCGAGACGTAATCGATCCTTAGGAATACCAGTTTGGTGACTTCGTGGATGCTTGTGCGGAGATTGCTGGTATAATAGATGTTCGTGGCAAAGGGGTTGAACTTGGTTTGCTCGTTCGTCGGTTGCTGTGGCCGTATTTATTGGTTGCGCCGTAGTGTTTTAGATAGAGTGGGTAAGAAACAGTAGTGAGGAGTGGTCGTGTTTGTTATTAAAAAAGTGTATCTTTGTAGTTGGTGTTGGTGTAAAAGCTGCTGGTGGCTGTCACGCGGTCGGTAAAGTGAACCGTGTTGGGAAAGCCTATAACGGCGGTGGGCGATGAAATTGCTATTGGCGTGGACGGGACCGCTGATGAATATGCTTGCACCTGGGAAAAGCTCGAGGCTCTGGTTGTAAAAAATGGCGAGCAGAAACAAGGAAATCTTGTTCGCCTCTAGTTGTTGTTCGGTGTAAGCGGTTGCTGAGTCGGCTGCTGGATATGCTATGGTCGATTTGATAATGATAGGCTACATTGCCTGTAGCGACTTGGGGAGTGTGTTTTGGGCTGGTCGTGTCGCTCACGAGTGCAAAATTGGTCGAGTCGGTTAGCCCAGCGTAGGCTTCGGTGTCCGAGAACGCCGAATGTTTTTTGGTTAGCCGGGTGTTGGGTGGTTAGGTGAGTCGCGTTGAGACCGGAGAAAACTGGCGGGGTTGAGGTTGCGGACACGCTGGACGGGGGGCTGTCGCTGGCGGCGTGTTGTGTACCATGTTGCCGGTGAGCAAAGCTAACTAAGACAAAGCTGTGTTGGCTGAGAAGATATGGGGTTAGTCGTTTTTATGGCATCATTTTCGGAGCGAGATGGTGCAGTTGAAACGAAACTGGAGCTGGAAAGTTGATTGCCGCCGGTGGCCAGAAAAATCAGTTGGATGGAGCTGTTGTTTTTTAGGCTGTTCTTCAGGTTTACAGCGTTGGTCAGATTGTGGGGGTGTTGTCTCTGCCGTAGTCTCCGTTGTTGTAGTAGAAGTAGAGAATCGGCGTCTGGCTCTATGCCGTTTGGGCGGTGGTTCGCATACAGTAATATAGATGCGGAACCGCCGAGCGTTTGTAGTAGTGTCGTCGGTGCTCACACGGGCGGCCAACAAGAGGCAACTACTGCAAACGGAGTAGGGATCGCTTTGCAGCGTGTAGAAGCCATTGGTAATGTTAACGTTTCTCCCGAGCGGTTGGGTAGGTGGAAAAATGTAAAGCCCCATTGCACAGGGCGTTTTCTGGGAAATATGCGAGATGAAATAGGGCAAGCCTTGGTTTGTGTTTAGGCAATGGGCTTCTTTATACATCGTCTTTCAGTCCATTGGTGAATGGACACCAGCTACCAAAGCGAGACCGGTGGCTAGCACGGAAATCGTTATGTTGACCATGATTCCAAATAAGGTGAATCCAGCGCGATTTGAAATGTGGCCTGTGGCGCGAAGAAAAACAAAGCGTCCAGTCTCATCGGTTGTAGAGCGTGTGTAGTAAAAGACTTTACGATCTATGATAGTGCGGATCTTCAAGCTGTTGTTGTAGGTGCGGCTGTAGACGATCGTTGCGGGTTTGATTTTGGATATAATTATTAATTATTGGAAATGCCATAAAGGATAAACTACGCCCACATGTGCGATGTGCGTGGACAACGTCTGTGAGGTCGCTCTTAAAACACTTTAGAGGACGAGCGAGTTGATGGTGTTGTCTGATACATTCAAGCTGGATTTTCTGGAGAAGACGTCAGCCTCCCTTGTGGGCGCCTGAGGCGAGCTGGCGTATGTCGTGTAGTAAAAATGCAGCTAAGTTACGTGGTCCTGATTGACTCAAAGCGCGGATGTAGGGTGACAGTTTGCTTGAGAACCTCTGGAAGGCTACATCCTCGCTTGTCTGATCCGAGTCGGTGTTTGTGCTCGGCACCAGGTTGGTGTAGTTAACCTGTTCGATGATTCCGAGCGAGGTGGCTGTGGCGTCCATAATACTGCTTTCTGCTGTGCGCCGCGATTGCAAGTAGGCGCTGATGAAACACGAACATGGACAATGCCATGATCAACATTGTCCGCATTACCTCGACCAAAGTCATTTTGGCGCTGAGCCGGAAAAACATTGCTTTTCCGCAGCGAAGGTTGGCTCTCTGTAGTGGTGTGGTTGCCATTTTTGATTTTCTAAAAGTTTTCCCTTGATGGACAAATCCGCTTGTCATAAATTTTAACTTCAGCTTCAGCCAGAAGCTTTCTATTATAGCCGAGTGGTTGGGAAGTGAACGATGGGGGTGGTTTTTCGCTATGGAAAAAATCGCTGCTATTTGCTTGCTATGTGTGGCAGCAAGTTTCGGTGAGAACGGCGGCGAGGTAGTATTTAACCGTCCTGTCGTGTCGGCTAGGTTTAGTTTGGTACCAATTCCCTTGTTGGTTAGACTTTCGGACAGCAGCAGCGCGACGACGTGTTTTTTCTGCAGCAAAACTTCCTCCATTATTCTACTTCCTACTTCTTTTCTACCTCGGTTGGTACAGGGTTGCGACGCATCAGGTCTATCACGCGAGTAACTATCGTTGGTCTGAAGACGTTACGTTTCTGGTTTGTCTTGCGACTGGGCAACTGCAAATCGAGCAATACTGCTTCGGGCTGCTTCCTGTGGCAGTGCTGATAGCCTCAGCAACGTTTCCAACCTCGGCGACAATCTCGATGTCGGAGAAACCCACCAAGGCCGAGCTGGGTCAAAGGGCTGTCGTTGACCGTCAGGAGTCGAATGGTGCAGAGCGAAGGTATTTTTAGACGATTGGAATGGCGGCAAACGTCAGCAGCATGCGTGTGCCCTTGCCGGGAATCGAAACGATGCGGAGTGTGGCGCCCAAGCTCCTCAGCGCGAAGAGTTATCTTCGTGGGGCGCGCGTGGCGCAGACTGTTGCCAAGGCTTCACGCAGGATGCTGACGATTCCGGTGGCGGTGCGAACAGGGTAACAGCTTTTGTTTTTAAGCGGTTTTTCTAGTACCACGTTTTGCTCTAGTGGAAGGCTCGCTAGCATCGAGTTCAGGGTAGCGACAAAGGCCTCATGGCGCAGTTCGCTCGGAGCGATCTCGCGCAAGACGGCCGCAGACTTTGCGGCTGAGTCGCTGTTCGATAAGTGGGGGCGCTTGCATTTTCTTTTGCATGCTGCCGAGCTGAGCTATTGGCTAAACCATAACACACCGGCCAAGCTGATCACAGTCGATGTGAGTTCTAGCAAGTCGGCTATGAGCAGGGTTGCCACCAGCGTGCGATGCCGGAGCTGTTGCAATCTTTTCAAAATTGGTGGCGCCAGCAGCCAGCTGCGCGACTGCGTCCGAATCGAAATCGAACAGCGCTCCGGAGACGATGGCTGCTATAGGCAGGCGCGGTTACGGCCTGTTCTCGAACGGGAAGGACCGTCCGTGCTACTCTGCATTCTACCCAAAACCTCTACATAGCTTGGATCTCTGACGTCTTATTGTGTGGAAAACTTCTCGAATGGTTTACTGCTTCCTGGTGGAAACGGAAACGATGGTTTTTGTCGAAGAAGTATTGTTTCCTGCTGCAGCCAGACTTGCATTATTGCTGTGGCTCCGAGGGAAATGGGAAACAGAAAAACGTGTGGTGAGCAAAGGATATTAAATAAAGAAATATTATAGATGTTATAAATAAAAAAAACAAACCATCTTGCGCCAAAATTTTCGACAAATTGCGGCTGGCTGCTAACGGTTTTATAACTCTTTTTATGAAGTCCTTTTATCTCACGACTGCGATCGACTACGTTAATGGATCGCCACACCTTGGACATGTCTACGAAAAGGTGCTGGGGGACGTTATTGCACGCAGCCGCCGGATGATGGGCGCTGACGTCTATTTCCTTACCGGCACGGACGAACATGGGCAGAAAATCCAGCAGAGCGCGCGCGCCAAGGCTGTGCCGACCCAGGAATTCGTCGATAGTATCGCGCAGGAATTTGTGGCGCTTACGAAGCTCCTCAATCTTTCCAACGACGACTTCATACGCACGACCGAATCGCGCCACAAACAAGTTGTGTGCGACTTGCTGCAGAAACTCTATGACAAAGGCGAAATCTACCGCGCTGAATACCAAGGGTTCTACAGCACGCGCCAGGAACAATTTTTACAAAAAAAGGACCGTCTTTCGAGTGGCCACTGGCCTGAAACTTTCGGCGATGTTACAGAGATTACGGAGTCTAATTATTTCTTCAAGCTCGGAAATTATCAGGACTGGCTGATCAAGCACATCGAAATGCATGAAGACTTTGTGTTTCCCGCGCATAGCCGGAAATTGCTGCTCGAATTTTTGAGCGAGCCGCTGAACGATTTGTGTATTTCGCGTCCCTGCGAACGCCTCGAGTGGGGGATTCCTCTACCGTTTGACGAGAATTATGTGACCTATGTCTGGTTCGATGCGCTTACTAATTACTATTCGGCTGTCGCTGGCAAGGGCCGCTGGCCGGCGGATTGCCATATCATCGGCAAAGACATCTTGGCCCCGCCGCACGGAATTTACTGGCCGATCATCCTGCAGGCCTGCGAACTTGAGGTTCCGCGCACGCTGCTTGTGCACGGATGGTGGTCGATCAATGGTGCAAAAATGTCAAAGAGCACCGGCAACTACGTCGACCCGGTTGACTTTTGCTCCAAGTGGAGCGTCGACTCGATGCGCTATTTCTTGATTCGCGAAATGGTGATCGGGCAGGACAGTGACTTTTCAATGGAGCAGTTTCTAAAACGCTACAACGGCGAACTCGCCAACGATTTGGGGAATCTCGTCAATCGCACGCTGAACATGACGCAGCGCTACGCCGGTGGCGTAGTGCCGCTGGCCGATTCCGATGAAGATCCTGAGAAGACGATACGTGCGCTCTGGGTGCAAACGTGCGACGAAGTGATGAAACTTATCGAAAATTTTCAATTTCACACGGTGCTCGAAAAAATATTCTTCTTTGTGAAGGCGATCAACCGCTATGCCGAGTTGCGGGCGCCGTGGAAGCTCGCCAAGGACACTTCGTCCAAGGGACAGGCGCTGCTCTGCACGTCTCTTGCCACGACGGCCGAAGCCTTACGCCTCGCGGCCACGCTTCTATGGCCGGTCATGCCGACAGTTGCCGATAAGATTCGCGCGTGTCTTGGCCAGCCGGCACTTGCCCGTTGGGAAAGCGAACTCAATTGGACGAACCGGCTCGATGGCGTGAAATTGACTTCCGTGGAAATTCTGTTCCCGAAAACCCAGCCGGTTCCTGTGCCGTGAAAATCTTTCCAGCCAACTTGACCGAGAATGCAAATCCAGCGGTGCTGCGCGAATTTCTGGAGCAGTGTGTCGTGCTTGCGCGTGAAGCCGGTCGTCCGCGGCTAGTCAGCATCAGCGTGGCGGTCGAGAACCTTGACCCGCTTGGCGTGCTCGAGTCTATCTTCGAGCCGAGCGAGCGGCATTTCTACGCGGAGCGTTCGACGCAGGGCTTTGCCGTCGCAGGCGCGAAGGTGGCCCTCGATTACGAGGTGCAAGGATCGAATCGTTTTATTGCAGCGCGCGATTTTATTGTAGCGACGCTGGCCGATGCAATTGCGGTTGGCCCGCTGGACGAGCCGTTTTCAGGTCCGCACTTTTTTGTCGCAGGAGGCTTCTTTGATACGGCTGCGGCGGATGCGCCGTTTGTCCCCTTGCAGCTTTTTGTGCCGCGCTGGCAGGTCTCGTGCTGTGGCGACAGTTCCGTGGCGGTGGCGAATTTTCCCGTCAGCGTCGACGCGCCGCTCGAACTGATTGCAGCGGAGGTGCGGAAGGCATACGTTAAGTTGAAAACATTCGATTATTCCGCCGTGTCGGCTAGCCGTCGTCCGTTCGTTCCGTGTGAGGTTGTGGACCTCGGTGGTGCGGGCGCCTACCACCGCGCGGTTACACGCGGGCTGGAGCGGATTGCTGCTGGCGAATTCGAGAAGATCGTTCTTGCTTGGGCAAAACAGATCACGAGGGTAGAGGTATTCAATCCGCTCGCTATACTGAATCACGTGCGGAAGCGTTATGCTAGTTGTTGTTCGTTTTTAGTCTCGAATGCGCGCGGCCAGAGCTTTATTGGCGCGAGCCCGGAGCGGCTGGTGCGTGTTGCCCAAGGCCGCCTACACACGGAGGCGCTGGCTGGCTCGGCGCCTCGCGGCGAGTCAGCCAGTGAGGATGCCGTCCTGGCGCGTGCTTTGTTGCAGGACGAAAAGGAGCTGAGCGAACATCGTTTCGTGCTGCAATCACTGTGCGATTCGTTGGCGGACCTCGATTTGGTACTGGAATATCCAGTGCAGCCGCGGATCCTCGGTTTAGCGAACGTTCAACACCTCTACACTCCTGTAAGTGCGGCGCTGCCTGCTGGGGTTCATGTGCTCGACTTGGTGCAGCGCCTGCACCCGACGTCGGCGGTAGGCGGTACGCCGCGCTGCAAAGCGGTGCCCGCAATCCGCGAGTTGGAGACATTTTCCCGCGGACTCTATACCGGGCCGATCGGCTGGGTCAATTCACGTGGGAAGGGTGAGTTTTTTGTCGGATTGCGCTCAGCGTTGATCGAAGGAAACTACGCCACGGTCTTTGCCGGCGCTGGCATTGTCGCAGGTTCGACGCCGGAGAAAGAATTTGCGGAGACCGAGCTTAAATTCAAAGCTCTGATCGAAGCGTTTACGATCACCTTATGAACCGCTACTCCGCCGTTTTCTTAGATTTTCGCAACACTAACAGCCTCTGGTGCAGTGTAGCGGTAGAAACAGGGGTGCGGCTCGGCATAACGCAGGCGGTGATCTCGCCTGGTTCGCGATCGACGGCGCTGACCATGGCCCTGACGCGTCATCCGGGTTTCGAGGCGATCCCCGTTTTGGACGAGCGGTCGGCGGCTTTTTTTGCGCTCGGCCTGGCGAAGCGTTCGTGGCAGCCTGTGATCCTTGTATGTACTAGCGGTACGGCTGGTGCGAACTATTTTCCTGCGGTGATTGAGGCGCGGGAGAGCGCGGTACCGTTGATTATCGTAACCGCTGATCGGCCGCCGGAACTGCGCGAGTGCCGCTCGAGCCAGACCATCGACCAGCAAAAGCTTTTTGGCGGCTACGTGAATTTCTATCATGAGCTGAGCGTGCCTGAAGCGGCGCTGCCTGCGTTGCGATATTTGCGCCAGATGCTCGTCCACGCGACCGAGCGCTCGCTTTTCCCCGTTGCCGGACCGGTGCATCTTAACATGCCTTTTCGTGATCCGCTGGCGCCGATTGCTGATGGCCGTGCGGAAAAATTGGAAGGGAAAATCGGGGAAGAGTTTTTTGCGGAAGTCAGCTGGGCCTTTCGCAGCGTAGCGAAGATTACGTCGGCTAGCCGCCTGCGTGGCCGGGGTTTGATCATTGCGGGTCAGACGCAACCTAAGGATGCGACACTCTATGCCGAGGCGGTTGGGAAAATTGTAGGCAAACTGGGCTGGCCCGTGCTTGCGGATCCGCTCTCTGGCTTGCGCGGATTTACCGAGGCTGTTCCTGGACTCGTAACGGTGTATGATGTGGTTGCGCGCTCGCCGAAATGGCGCGAAGTCCTCGTTCCAGAGCGCATCCTGTGTCTTGAGGATTGGCCGATCAGCAAACCGCTACGCCAGTGGCTTGAGCCACTAGATGTTGCCACAACAATTGTGAGTTTGCGGGGGCAGAACCCCGACGCGCTTCATGCCAGAACAAATTTGGTGCGCGGCACGGTGGAGGATTTTGCTGAAGCCTTGCCCAAAGAAACGCCGCCAGCGGGCTGGCGTGAAAACTGGGACGCGCTAGAACAGCGTACAGCTGACAGCCTGCAGCGCCGTTTGTGTAGCATCGACTGGCTTTTTGAAGGACGTGCTGCTGCGTTACTGGCCGAGCAATTGCCGCGGGAGACATCGATTTTTGTTGCCAACAGCATGCCGGTGCGGGATGTGGAATATTTCTGGGCGGAGGGGAAGAAGGAGTACCATTTTTATTTCAGCCGTGGCGCCAATGGTATTGATGGTACGCTCTCAACGGCGCTCGGGGTGGCGCACCATGGCCGGCCGGTGGTGTTGCTGACCGGCGACCTTGCGCTACTCCACGATACGAATGGGTTTTTACAAAGCGGTATGCTGGCCGGGAGCCTGACGATTGTATTGATTAACAACACTGGTGGTGGCATTTTCGAACACCTACCCGTGGCTCAGTTTGAGCCACCGTTCGAAAAATTTTTTGGGACACCGCAGGCTGTCAGCTTTGCCAAACTGTGTGCAGCATACGAAGTTAAACATACCATGGTGAAAAACTGGGTGCATTTTATACGACTCGTTCGCAAGTTGCCGGAACAGGGCGTGCATGTGCTGGAGTTACGCACGGACCGGAAGCGCGACGCGGCTTTTCGTAAAAAACTGTTCGCGGAACTTGTCGACCGATTGGGTTGAGACCTGCAAGGGATTACGGACGACCTGGCGTGCTTAAAGTTAGATCGGCATGGCCGCCCTCAGTGATCTTGAATTGGTAGCAGGCTATAATAATCGTGGACGAGGGAGACGCTACGGCTGAAGAAAATATAGAAGCGTTTCTCTCGCTTCTCTCACTTTTACACTTTGACATCGCTGTCTGCGATTGACCATCTCATGGTTGAAATAGCAGGTATCTTCCTTAGCTTTAAAAAGTACGCTGGCTGCGCGAACCTGCTGCGATGAGATGAGTACGGGGGAGGGATGCTAGGCAGTTCCATATGGCCGTAGTGAGCGCTGGCGCGCCAGATGCCTGTGGCCGATCTTGTGCACCTTGAGCTGGTTTCCCTCTTGGAACGCTCAGCAGAACCACGGTTTCGTGAAGGGTCTTGTTATCCTTGACGCGATGAAGTAACAGCACGAGCAGTGTGTTTTACGGGTTGCCAACCATGAAGACGTCGATGCCGCGTACCATGCAATTGCTGTTGGTGATGTCGCGAAGCTAGTCTTCAGTGATCCAGTAATCTCATTGGTGTGGATGCGCCGGGAATTTTTGCTGATCTTCAATGTGTGCATGGTCAGCAGAAGAAGGAAAACTAGGAGGCCGGAGGTCAGGAACCGGTGAAGATTTGTCGACGTTGGACGTTGGCATCGAAGAGGGTGGTTTCCGCGAAAAGAAAAAAGAGGGGGGGTACAGCGGATCCGGCTTCCAAAACGACAACTTCGAGCGCCGCCGCGCTACGCACCAGAAGGCAACGGTAGAGATGGCCATTGTTCTGGTGACGGCAATGCCGTAAGCGCCGACCAGTTTCTCGCTGAAATCAAGCCAAGCATCAGCAAAATATAGATCAAACAGAGGGCGAGGGGATGCTGGCCAGCTGGAAATAAATTTATCCGGTCTGGCTGCAGTTAGCGTATGTGGACCTTCAGGCGGTGAAAGAAACCTGAACTGGATGGCCTGGCGGGTGAGAAAAAAGATTCTGCTGGTCATAGCTTGGCTGGCGATGGCCCGCCGCGGCTATTGAAAGACCGATGTAGGCGGAGCTGAGGCAAGGCCTTCCTAAACGAACACAAAACAGATTATCGATGTTTGTTGGGTGTCCGAGGACATAGGGCGCCCTAACACAAATAGTTCAGAAGTAAGTCGGAAAAGGTGACGAAGTATCAGGGGTGCGATTTCGCGCGGCGGCCAAAGTCGCCTATATCGGGCGTAAAGTGTCTTGGCATTGGTTGTGGTCATGACCACTATGCCGAGGGTTGCCGTGGCGTGGCCGGGAAAATCGAAGAGCAGGTTTTGATGTTCAGCTTCGGGGTGAAAACTTACAGAATGCCGGGCGTGTGGGAAAGAATGCCACCCATCTACGAAGTTGTGGCGATTAACCAAAACAGTATGACCAACCCAAACACGCCGTTCAACACCTTGCTGTCTTTGTGCTGAAACAGGAAAAACATGATCAAGGTGACTACTGTGCCGATCGGGACCTTGTTAGTGAACCAGGGATGAAAATTTTAAGACCTTCGACTGCGCCGAGAACCGAGATCGTTGGCGCGATGGTGCAATTACTATAAAACAGCGTGGCTTCTGTCAGGATCATGGCTGAAAAATGCCGAGTTGCGTTTGCGGTGGCCTTTTGGGCTTCACGTGGACCAGCGTGAAAACGCCGCCTTCGCTGCGATTTCCGGAGCTCATAGCCAACTGCAAATATGTTAATGTTCACCATCGGAACGACCGAGAGTGCGCCGAAGATTTCTCGATTTCATCGACGACGGGTACGGTGCTGACGCACTCGCGCAATGTGTAGAGTTGGTTGGTTCCAATGTTGCAAAAGACCATCACGAAGGTTTTTAAAGCCAGGTGAGTAGCTGGTAGCTTCCTTTTTCTCTAGT
>NJAL01000005.1 GCA_002591725.1 Candidatus Didemnitutus mandela
GGGGCGGGGGGGCGCCGGGGCGGGGGGCGCCGGGCCCACCGCGGCGTTTTTGAGCAAGCAAAGACCGTGCAACAGACTCGTCAGATATTCTTGTTGCGCGCTTCGACATGGAAGTTGTCCGTTTATCGAAGCCTTTTCGCGGCGAACGGCATGACAATGACAATATCGGCGGCAACGTTCGCGCACAATTGCTCTTCGATGCCGAGAATGGAAACTTTTGTGAGTGCGGCTGGTTCGACTACCTGAAGAGGCATCCTTCTTCAAAACTGATGCGAAGTTGCTCCGATCTTCGCGAACTGCTTGAACAGCGCTGATGAGGAGACAATTACTAGCGGATGTAAAAAAGCACAACTTGAGCAAATGAGCCCTGAGATCATCAAAGGCCGAGTAGAAAAGCGGTCTTGTTGCCCAACAGCGGTCGCCTTCCGATCGCTTAGCCTGCTTTCCAATAAGACAAAGTTGGTGTGACGTTGCAGGGGCAGGGCAAGAGACGAAGCTCAAATCTGAAAAGTTATGGCGAAAAACTGGCTAGTCGATAGCTATCACGAACTCGGTGCAAATTCCAGTGGAAAAGCTTTTTCTGCGGAAACCTTTGGTTCCTAATGAGACACTAGGGCTGACGCCGACAAAATGGCGACAGGGAATTTGGTGTTGTTTTATCTATTTGCTGGACGAATTTTCTGACTAGACATAGACAACAGACTGAGCTGGCCGAGAAGCGGCTGAAATCTGGAACGATCGGGAGTAAACGAGCTATGTGAAATGCAGGAAAACGATTTTGTAGAGGAAATTATGCGATATTTCCACCCGGCAGCGACCATAGTGGCAGAAAATTCCGTTTTTCCAGCGATTGGCCGTCCAAACTTTAGCGAGACAAAATCTTTATTTTGAGATGCTTGGTTTTTTGTCGCTAACTGGCTTCTGGCACGGGAAGCGCCAACGGACGTGGGGCGACTTAGCAACCACAGCGCCGGGTGTTGAAAATTGGTGGGGCTTCTTCCCATTTTCCGACAGGAGCTTCCTCGGCGGCTCGGCCTGCAACGAAACGAAACCCGAGGCTCGAACTCCACCGGCCTTAATAGGTCGGAGAAGGCAAAACACTTCACCTGAGAAAATCAAAGCGCTTTTTAACATTAATCTTTTTATGATTGCATTTAATTTAGCACTTTTGATTTACGTGCATTCAGCTTTACGAACGAAGAAGGACGGACCAACAGGCTTCATGGTTGGCGATCATCAGCGAGGAGCGTGCAAAAGTGGTCGAACTCTGTTCGGAATTCTTCGGCTGAACGCCGCTGGCCCCTATCACAAACCGGCTGATGGAACCGGCGCAGATTTGGAAGTTTGTCAAATATATCGATATCACACCTGATGTTCGCTGCTCCGTTCACTCGTAATTTCTGCATTATCGCGCACATCGATCACGGAAAAACAACTTTATCCGATCGGCTGCTCGAATACACAAATACTGTTTCGCAGCGGGAGCTGACCGAACAGCATCTCGATGTGATGGATCTCGAAAAAGAGCGGGGCATCACGATCAAGATGCACCCGGTCGTGATGCACTACAACGCCAAAGACGGTCAGACCTACAAGCTACACCTGACCGATACGCCCGGCCACGTGGATTTTTCCTATGAAGTCTCGCGTTCGCTCGCGGCGTGCGAGGGAGCGCTGCTGCTCATCGACGCCGCCCAAGGCGTCGAGGCGCAAACAGTCGCGAACGCCTGCCTGGCTTTCGGGCAGGATCTGCGAGTCATCCCGGTGATCAATAAAGTCGATCTCCCGAGCGCGAATTTGGATCTGTGCATGAAACAGCTCGAAGATATTCTCGCGATTCCGGCGGAAGAAGCAATCCTCGCCAGCGGCAAAGCCGGCATCGGAATCGAGGATATTTTGGAAGCTGTCGTGACGCGCATCCCACCGCCGCGTTGGACGGATTATCCAACAACGCGCATTCTAGTTTTCGATTCGAAATACAGTGCCTATAGCGGGGTCATTTCTTATGGGCGTGTTTTTTCCGGTTCGATTCGTGCCGACGAAATGATGCTGCTGATGAGCACTGGCCAACGCTCGGAGGTGAAGGAGGTTGGCGTTTTTAAGCCAAACATGGAAAAAGTTGCCGAACTCGGTCCGGGCGATGTCGGCTACATTGTTTGCAACATAAAGAACACCGACGAAATCAAAATCGGTGACACCATCACGCTCGTGAACAAGCCGGCCGCGGACAAGTTACCCGGTTATAAGGAAGTGCGTCCGATGGTGTATTGCGGCTTGTATCCGCTTGAGTCGTCGGATTACGAGAAACTCAAAATTGCACTCGGGAAACTTCGGCTCAATGACTCTGCCTTGATTTACTCATTGGAGACATCGGTAGCGCTCGGTTTCGGATTCCGATGTGGTTTCCTCGGACTACTGCACATGGAAGTCATCCAGGAGCGGATCCGGCGTGAATATGCTGTGGAGATCATCTCTACTTATCCGAGCGTTGTCTACAAAGTGAAATTGCACTGCGGTGCGATTGACGAGATCGACAATCCGATAAACATGCCCGATCCGGCATCCATCGAGGAAATTCTCGAACCGACGATTAAGTCTTCAATCCACATCCCGAATGAATCCATTGGCGGCATCCTAACCCTTGTGATGGAAAAGCGCGGTACATGTGATCATACGCATACACTCGATGGTGCGCGCATCATGCTGACTTGCACGCTCCCGCTTAACGAAATCCTCGTCGATTTTAACGACCGTTTGAAGAGTATTACACGTGGCTATGGCTCAATGGACTACGAACTCGGCGAATATCGTGCTTCCGATCTCGTGAAGATGGAAGTTCTAGTCAACAACAACCAGGTCGATGCTTTCGCGAGCATCGTGCACCGCACCAAGGCGGAACCTCAAGGGCGTGCCCTTTGCAAAAAACTAGCACATATCATTCCACCGCAGATGTTCAAAATCGCGGTGCAGGCAGCCATTGGCGGAAAAATTATTGCTCGCGACAACGTTCGCCAAATACGTAAGGACGTGACAGCAAAGTGCTACGGTGGGGACATTTCCCGCAAACGCAAACTGCTCGATAAGCAAAAAGAGGGCAAAAAGAAAATGAAACAGATCGGCCGTGTTTCGATCCCGCCCGACGCCTTCATCCAAGTGCTCAAATCCAGCAACTAAACGAAAGCTGACGCGTGTGTTTTACTTTTTTTTCTCCGAACAAGGCAAGATGCGCAAACACGCGGCCAACTTCCTCGCGGTGTCCAGTCGTGTGTACAAATTTCGGCGCGATCGGTTGAACGATATACAAAAACAACGGTTGCAGGCGGCGATTGGCGAACTCAAAACGCTACTCAAGGAACGCGCCGCCGCGAACAAGCTGAAGACGGGGATCGAGAAACTGGAAACGTTGTTGTGCGAGGTTGGTGGGCGGCACTATCCGATGGATGCTATCGTTGGGAACGTCGAATTTTTCCTTGTGGCGGCAATCGTTATCCTTGGACTACGTGCCTATTTTGTGCAGCCGTTCAAGATTCCGACGAACTCAATGTGGCCGACCTATTACGGCATAACGTACGAGCTTTTTACGCCTGCGACTGAACCGGGACTGTTGGAAAAAGTGGGGAGGCTGGCGGCTTTTGGAGCCATCCACCACGAAGCCGTTGCGCCGTGTAATGGCGAAGTGTGGCTTCCAGTTTTGATTTACGGCAGCTACAACACGGCTACTCTCTACCGTACTGAGAAATCCGGTCGGATTTTCGGTGTGTTTCCGACAACGCGGCGGGAATACCTTGTTTCTGTCGGCAGCGATTACGCGCATATCGAGGTTCCGATTGATTTCAACTTCGATAAGGTTTTGCAAGAAAAATACGGGAAAAGCGTCGAGGAAATCGTGCAGGATTACATATGCCGGGGTAAGATACCTGAGACATCTATGATGCCGTTCGCGATGGACGGCGTATCGAAGAACGTCCTAGTTTACTGGATTCCAACCGGTCAGCAGGTGAAACTTGGGGAAAAGGTTGTGTCGTTCGACATCCTGGCCGGCGATTTGCTGTTCGTGGACCGGATAACATATAATTTTTTCAGGCCGAAGGTCGGACAAGGTTTCGTTTTTAAGACCGAAAATATCCACAGCCCGGAAATGGAAAATTTCAACGGTATGCAAATCCGCCAATATTATATCAAGCGGCTAGTTGGAACCCCTGGGGACACGCTCGAAGTCAAGGCGCCAGAGCTATGGCACAATGGTGCGCCAATTACGGGAGCGGCGGCATTTCGAAAGAATGCCATGCAGGGAGAAAAATATCCTGGTTATACCGCTGTACGTTTGTTGATTCCCGGACATCAGGTCGCGGTCCCGGAACATAACTATTTCGTGATGGGAGATAACTCGCCGGAGAGTGCCGATAGCCGCTACTGGGGTTTCGTTCCGGAGAAGGACGTCGTCGGTCGACCTCTGTTTATCTATTATCCGCTGACGAGTCGTTGGGGTCCAGCGCGATAACAGTTTAAACCAATCCGAGTATTGGAATTTTAAACGCACAATCAATATTATGTCTAATCTATTATTCTATTATTTACTTAGTTAGGAATCTGGCTTTGTAAAGTGTCGTTCGATCAGTCGGACGATGCTAGGATCGTCCTCTATCAGGTAGTGCCCTGCTTGGGGAAACAAGTTGGCCTCAGCCTCGGGTAGTAGCTCGAGCCAACGTTCGTAATAGCGTTTTCTGAAACAGAAATCGGCTCCGCCCCAGAGAATCAGTACATCCTTTTTCCGCAGGTTCAGCAACTGGCTTTCAATTTGTGCTAGTGCGGTGTCGCTTGGCGTGCCTTTCCCTGTCGGGATGTCGGCGACGAAGCGGTGGGTCGCAATGCGATTCGTCCATGAATCATATGGAAAAAGAAAACCGCGTTTCACGTCGCGCGGCAGCGGGCGAGTTACTGCCATCCACGTTGCTGACCAGGAGAAACTATTTAAACCGCGGACCAGCAGCTCGCCGAGAATTGGAGCCCGGCAAAGTCGAATCCGAGCCGGGATGTGCGTGTCTGCAAATGCTGCTGTATTCATAATCACCACGCGACCGAGCTTTTCCGGCTGTGGCAACAGCGCACCTAGGCCGATTGGCCCACCCCAATCGTGGAGAATCAGATGGATCTTTTTCAACGGAAAACGTTCGAGCAGCAAAGAAAGGTTCGCGATGTGGTTCGGAAGTGTGTAGGCGTAATCTTGGGGTTTGTCCGACAGGCCGCAGCCGAGATGATCCGGAATGATGCAGCGGAATTTTTGGCGCAGAGCTAGCGCGACATTGCGATAGAAAAACGACCATGTGGGGTTCCCGTGCGCCATCAACACGGCTTTGTCGCTCTTGCCTTCGTCCAGGTAACTCATTCGGCCCGCGCCGACATCGATCGTTTTTGGTGTGAACGGATATAACTGTTTCAGCCAGTCCGGAAGTTTCTTGGCCACGATTATTACCACTCGACCGCCAACATCAAACTGTTCAGTCCGCTTCCGATGCCGAGCAGGGCAATCTTATCCCCGACTTTGATCGCACCCTGTTCGTCGGCCAGAGCGAGTGTCGCCGGAAGCGCCGCCGATCCTGTATTCCCCAGCGTTTCAAAACTTGAAAAATCCTTTTTAAGGTCGAGTCCGAGCTCCTCGTAGAGTTTACTCCGGTGCGTCGACCCGACTTGATGGCAGATTACGCGAGATGGCGTTGCTCGGGTCCAACCCGTCTCCTGTTCGAATTCGGCCCATGTGTTTTTGGCCACTTCGACGCCGGCGAGCAAAAGCTGTTCGGAGTCGGTTTGCATTTCGAGCTCATAACCGATGCTGTTGCCTTGGCAGAGCTCGTTAAATTGCGTAGCTGCTTGGCCGACGCTGCTAATCAGACGATGCCGCGGCACATTGGTCGGAAGCATGTTCTCATGGCAAACGATCACAGCGGCAGCGGCAGAACCAAGGGTGAGGTTGGCAAAAAATGGTTTGATCGTGTTGCGGCCCAGCGGTGTGGTGAGCAAATGTACGAGGGTTTTTTCGATGAGCGGCCGTCCATTTTCTCCGGAAGCGACCAAACCGCAGCGGATTTTCCCGGCGTCGATCATGGCGGCAAGTATTACGAGGCCATTGAGGAAGCCGAGGCATGCGTTCGACAAATCGAAAACCTGGCAGTGCGGGCCGAGACCGATTTTATGATGGGCGAATGAAGCAGTTGCTGGCTCGAGCATATCGCGGCAAACGGCGGAGTGGATAAAGGTTTCTATCTGCTCGGCGGCCAGCCGCGATTTCGCTAGCACAGCCTTTCCGGCAATGGCACTGGCATCGGATGGTTTGGTTCCGGCAGGCCACATCCGGCGCGCTTTGATGCCCGTCATGAACTCAAGGCGGCCGGCCGGCAGCTTCAGTCGTTCATAAGTTGGACGGAGCTTTTCCTCGAGCGTGGCCGAACTCCAGCACTCCTTTGGCAGCGCAACCGCGATCGATTCGATGAAAGCATGACGGAATCGCATGGATTATTTTTCTGGCCGCATGGTGAGACGTATGACTTCTTTGTCGAAGTAGTTGCTGCCAAGTCCGGCGTCGACGATCACGGTGCTACCGTTAATGCCACTACTGCGTTCGCTGAGTAGGAAGACAGCGACACTGGCTACTTCCTGTGTTTCGAGATTCCTTTTCCGAAATGTAAGCTTTTCGGAAAAAAGATAACTTTCCAAATACCCGGGAATGCCGGCGGAGGCGCTAGTTTTTAGCGGGCCAGAGCCGACGATATTGAAGCGCACGCCGGTGTCGGAACTGGAGGATTTTGCTAGAAACCGTGCACAGGAATCGAGCGCGGCCTTGATCGGTCCCATGTAACCGTAGTTGTCCGGAGTCGCGAGCAGCGAAGAAATGCCGATGCTGATCACTGAGGCGTTTGGTACCAGATGTGGTTTAAAAGCGCGCGCAAGCTCCACGAGGGAAAACGCCGAAATGGCGGTTGACTGCAGAAAATCCTTTCGTTTGGTTTCTGTGAATGGTTTGAATCCCTCATTGTAGTTCGCGAAGGCGATCGAGTGCACAAGTCCGTGCAAGGGCACAAGGCCGGCGGCGGTGACGTTAGCTGCAAGCTGCTCGGTGGCAGACTCGTCTTCTGCGTCGCAGATAAAAACCGGCTTTCCTGCGAGCAGGGCTTCGAGAAAGTTTTTCCGCTTGGCTGAGCGCACGGAGTAAACGACGCGGGCGCCCTGCTCTTCGAGGGTTTTAGCAATCAGCCAGGCGACGCTTTTGCGGTTTGCGACCCCTTGCACGAGGAAAGTTTTCCCCCTAAGTTGGAGAAAATCGGTCATGCCGTCGGCATCGCTATTGTGACCTGGCCTTCCGGCATTTTCCACGCTACGGAGAAATCGGCGTTGATCACGCGTTTTTCTCCATTTTTCACGGCTCCGGACATCAAATAAAGGCCGTTAATTGTCTGATTGATTTTTACCTCGATCGTCGTCGTGTTGCCGGGATAAACAGGGCTACGGAAACGGACGTTTTCTATCTTGGCGAGCAGCGGCACGCCACTGGTTTTTCCGCCTTGGGCGGAGAGCTTGCCGGAAAGCAGTAGCGCTCCGGTTTGGAAAACCGATTCGCATAGCAATACGCCGGGCGTGATGGGTGTGCAGGGGTAGTGCCCCTTGTAGAAATCCTCTTCAGCGCGCCAGGTGCGGCGGGAAACGAGGGAGTCGTCAGTGCTTGAGAGGATTTCGTCCACGAAAAGAAACGGCGGCCGATGCGGAATTAGCTGTTTAACTTTTTTCATGACAAGGGAGAGCTGGCGAGTGATCCGCGTCTTTTGGTGGCGAGAAATTTATCTACCTGATTGGCAACGATCACCCCGTAGTTGATCGTGCCGAGCCAACCGGACATGATAATACCGACGGAGCCGGTATGGTAAAGTCCGGGCAGCTGCTGGGGTAGCTCCATTGAGACTTTGAGCCCTTCGAATTTGGTCCCGAACGAGGTGCCGGACCAGTGCTTTGTGTAGTGTTCGACGGTGCACGGCGTAGAGGCCTCGGACCAGTCGATCTTTGCGCGGATATCGGGAATAAGTTTTTCCAGCGCCGTGATCGATTCTTCGATGAGGCACATTTTTTCCTGCTGATAAATTTCGTCGGACATGGTCTCCCAGTCGGTGTATTTCGCATTAACCGAAACGACGACAGTGTAACGGTTACTACCCGGCCGCGTGTCTGGGTAATACACCGAAAAGGCGCGGCTTGTCGTGTGCTTACCGACCAGTTTTTCGCTCGCGAATTTGGACTCTTCCGAGGCAAATACCAAGTCGCCGATGTGAGGAAGGGTTTCCCCTTTCCGAATACCGAGGTAAACTTGGCAGGAGCTTGTGTTTATACGGACCTCTTTCGTTTGGGCCACGAAGTCGGGAGAAAAGTTTTCTTCCCCTGCGAGACGAAGAATCGTGTTTTTTAGGTTGGCGTTGGACACGATCGCATCGCAGCGAATCAACCGGTCATTGGCGACAAGGCCGGTGGCTACGCAGCGTCCATTGCACTCTTTTGTGACGATTTTTTCAACGGTTACGTGCTTGCGCACTTCAGCGCCGTTAGCCTTCAGCTCCAAGGCCATTTTCTTGATGAGCGTGTCTGTCCCGCCCTGGAAGGTGTAAACGCCCTTGCTCATAAAGTTGGAGAAAACAATACCGAAAGTGATTGCGGGATCCTCCAGCGTGGAGCCGTTGGCGTAGGCGATCGGCTCCATGAGGAGTCGCTGCACGTCGTCGCGGCCGGGAAAATAGCGTTCGAACATTTCACCGGTGGTTTCTGGGTTGTTGTCGTAAAAATTCATTGCTCGGAGATCGGTAAAGAAGCGTTCAACCGTTTTTGCGGAGATTTTGAATTTTTCGATAAGAATCCGTGTGAAGTCTTCGCGGTCGAATGTGGTGTCTATTTGAAACTGGGGGTTGATAAATCGGATGCCTTTGATCTGCACGATTGCATCCGCGATTTCCTGGCTCCAGTACTTTCGGGCGGATTTGATCATCCAGACTGGGAAGCCGTGGAGAGAAATGTCGAACATGTGGCCCCCTTTGCGGGTAAACCAAGTCGCCAGGCCGCCGAGTTGGTAGTGGTGTTCGAGAAGCAGCACCTTGTGGCCGCATTTCGCGAGCACATTGGCGCTGGTCAATCCAGCCAAGCCGCTACCGATCACGACAATGTCGTAGTGATCTTCGATATCTTTGAGCCAGTCGTAAGCCATTTTATCTTGCGTATATGATAAATTTACGTGTCCGTTTAGGACAACGCCGAATTTGCGTTATGTACGGCGGGCCTTTTCCGCTTGTAGTACGTGAAGGTTGGCTATGGAGATGCCGCTGAACATGGCGCCGATTATCCCGAATAACCCCTGGTCAGTGCCGCAGATGTAGAGGTTTTTTAAGTGCGTGCGTCCATCTCGAACTTTACGAGGTGCGCCGTAGATCGCGCCGTTGAGATGCCCGGTGAATTTTTTTATCGTGCGCGGCGTAAACATATCGGTGGTTACCTGATTGGCGGGTAGGATCTCATTGGCGACTGGCTGCAGGAACCGCCGAGCGCTCTGCTGCATGCGCTCGAACCAGAGACGCTTTGCTTCCTGGTACCTATCGTTGGGTTGATTGGCCCACGCGTTGTAGCTAGCGAGACTAGTTACCCGCATCAGCCCTTCGCCGAGCTTATCTTCCGCGTAATCGAAATTATTGGGAAAACAGATCACACCGCTGCGCGTGTCCACTGGCTTCCGCGTATGTTCGTAGGAAAAGCGTTCGGAGTCGTTGAAGAAAACGATGGTGTCATCGCCCCAGCCCCAGTTTGCTGGCGGCTCGCGATAGACCGCGATCGTTTCCGCGAACGACAGCGCGCTGGTGTTGGCTGCGGCCTCTTCCTTGTGTGCGGCATCGCAGAGCAGCAGTGTTTCCGGAAAACCAATCGAGGAAATGACGTGGCCGACGGTAATGGCATCGCCGTTGTCGAGTTCGAGCGCGGCGACTTTTCCTTTCTCTTCCTCGATCCGGGCCACACCGCATTTCATCCAGCGTTCACCGCCGGTCTGGCGAAATCTCTCGAGCAGTACCCGGATGATCACCCGGACGCCCTCTAGCGGCCGGGCAAAGCCCTCGAGAAAGATGGCTTTGAACATCGTTACGAATTGTCTGAATTCCATATCTCGTTCCTGGGCGCTGCCGTAATACATAACCGGGCAGAAGATCATGTTAGTCAGTAGCGGATCGGTGAGGTACCGGGCGATGATTTCTCGGGCCGAGATTGGTTTCGCTGCGAGGGAAACGTCGTTGTAAGCCCTTATCAATTGCACGAGGGCTCGCCAACCATCCGCTTGGTGGGGAAACTTGGCGGCGACTTCGGCGTCGAGCACGGTGAAGTTGTTTGTGAAGCGCAGCGTTATTTCCCCTCGAGGGCCGAAAGCGATTCGGGACTGTTTCTGCGGGCACAATGCAAGCTCGTCGCGATCGATACGGAGCTGGCGTAAGAGTTTGCCGAGCGGCGTGGCTTTCACTCCCGGCGGTACGTAATTTGTTATCGCATGCAAGCCGACGTCGAATTTCCGGCCAGCAATGCTGTAGAAACTATTCAGTCCTCCTGGCGTATTGTGACGTTCGAAGATACAGACTTTTTGGCCGAAATGGGCTAGCCGGATCCCTGCGGCGAGACCCGACATGCCAGCACCGATAATAGCAACGTCGTAATGGGATTTTTTCATGGTTGTCGGCGCTCTCTCCCCTTTAAGCCGGATCCCGAACGGCTTAAGCTTTGGCCTCGAACTTCGGCGTTAGGTAATTTGCACAACTTTCGAGCGAAGCCAGCTGTATGTAGTCGGCCTCGGGAACCTCAATGCCATGGCGTTTACGGAGCTCCATCACGATATCGAGAAAGTCCATCGAATCGAGCTGGAGTTGGTCGCGGAGGCGGAGCTCGGGTTTGATCCTCGAAATATCCTCATCCGGTGCGATGTCGGAAATGATATCAATGACGAGCTTTTGGCATTGTTCTTTGGTCATGAGAAGTGCATTTTAAGCATTGTAGCGCTTGATGATAAGTGTCGAGTTAATTCCTAGCATACCAAAAGAATTGTTGAGTATAGAGTCAACTTTTTTCAAAGGACGAGGTTGGCTCAAAACCAAGCCGGGAATATCACACTGCGGATCAAGCTCGTCTACGTTGATCGTTGGGTGTGCTACGAGGTCGTTAAAGCTTGGTAGATTGCCCGCGAGTTCCAGTGCACCCGCGGCGCCCATTGCGTGGCCGATGAAGCTCTTGGTGTTGTTGATGGCCGCTGGCTCTTTACGCTCGCGGAATACCGAAGCGATTGCCTGGCATTCCTGGATGTCACCTTGTGGCGTGGACGTCGTGTGTGTGTTGACGATGTCGATGTCGTTCACGGTCATGTGCGCATTGGCTAGGGCGTATTGCACACACTCAGCCTGGCGCTTGGAATTGGGCAGCACGTAATCGATCGCGTCCGAATTCACACAGTAACCAGCGACTTCGCCGTAAATTTTTGCTCTACGGGCGAGCGCATCATCGAGTCGCTCAAGCGCATAAATGCAGCCGCCTTCGGAAATGACAATCCCGTTGCGGGTCTTGTCGAAGGGTCGGCTGGCTTTTTTCGGATCTTCGTGGTAAGCTAGCGCATTCTGGCTCTTGAAGCCGGCGAAGATGCCAAAACTTTGAGGGCTTTCACTCACGCCACCGGCCAGGGAAAAATCGACCTCCCCTAGCCGCAACATCTGGGTGGCGTGAATCAGGCCGAGATTGCTAGCGGCGCATGCCGCACCGATCGTGTAGGCTGGGCCGGTGATGCCGAGATTGAGTGAGACTTCTCCTGCCGGGCTGTTGGCAACCGTTCTTGGGTTGTGGTGGTGCGTCCAGAACTTTGTGTCGTGGTTGAAGAGCGAGATATTATAAACCTCGTTTTCCGTTTCGACGTTTCCGTGTTCGGTAATTCCGAGGTAAATGCCGATGCGGCTGCGATCGCGCGTATCCAGATTTACCTTTGCGTCTAGCAAGGCTTCCCGGGCGCAATAAATGGCGATGCTGCCGGCACGTGTGCCAATTCGGACGTCTTTCCTCTTCTGATGTCGATAGGAATCGAATTTGCACAGGCCCGCTGGCCATTTTCCCATGTAGCGTACGTCCATCCAGTCGATGCCAGAAATGCCATTGAGCAGATTGTGGCGAAATTCGGCGAGATTATTGCCATTCGGTGCGGTGAGGCCAATACCAGTGATGACGATGCGCGCAAGTTTCATGTCTTATTATTCCAATATCGAGAAATCCGAAAGGAGATTTTAGCAGCTAAAGAAAACGCAACCTCAATGGTCTTTCGTCCTAATCACAAGAGTGCTTGTTTGCTGGAGGAGATCGATAAACTTGGTAGCTTATTGCGGTGTGCTATGAGCCGGTCGTTCTCGACGTCTCGTCTAGATCCACCAGATAGCTGTCGCGCTGGATATAAATAAGGATATAAAACTCCACGATGCGTTGCTTGGCAACAGCGCTGAACTTAGATTGCCTTTTGCGGCGGAGAAAGTCGATCTCGTAGTGCGTTTTGGCCACCTATTTTGTCCTATTAACCAATCCCGCTTAAGGTATCTATCAAAAACAACACCGCTTTCACCTTGAGCTCGAGCACGGAGGAGTTTCCGCAGACACGCCCATCAATCCTTACAGCCAGACCACATTCGTCGTCGAAAACGTGCTCGAAACTTGATATAAGGGTTTAGCTTCTCTTCTTCCAGCTAATTCGACCCCCCCTGCGGGCGAAGACGGCTCGATTGGCGAATATCAACAACACCGGAAGTCCATTTAATCTTTAATCCCGTTCGAAATCTTATGTCCGCACAGGGATTCTCCCCTACCCCTGCAGATTTTGGCACCGATTTATTTACTGTTCGACGGGACCTCTCAGCGCGACGACATCCATGCTGACTACTTCAGTCAAGGCTAAATCCCGGGTTTCGACAAGTTCACGATACCCATAATACCCATACCCAGAGCGAAATTTTTTTGCAATTTCGATACAAGGTATGCCGACTTCCGCTAAGGAAGTTACCACTGCGGTAGAGAAATGTTGATTCTCAAGGTGCCGGCTAGCTTTGTCCCTCAGTTGTGCGGGAGATCTGCTGGCGCTTTATGCCCATACGAGCAAATCTAATCGTAGACTCGGTTGGATTTCGAAGTTCAAAGCCATTGAGCTGATTGTTAAGACCGCGCGGCGGGTGGCACCAAGGTTATCCAGACGGCTAAGGTGGCCAGAAAGTTTAATTCAAAGCTTAAGTGGTCTTTTTTTGGCCGTTTTAGCGATTTATTTACCAAATTTTCCGAGCAATTCCGGAGATTTTTTTGCTCTCTTGACCGTGAAATTGCTCGCCAATCGATGGCAAGAAGCCATTGGGCGAAAGGCTGGGCTTGTACCGGCTTGAGTATGTGAGAGTGATCCGCGTTTGCGCTGCCTTCGACGGGAGCGACTGCTGGCGTCTCTACGGCAGCTTACACCTCTTCGGGAAAATCCTGAGCGAGAACCTTCCCTTTTGTAGCAATAGCGCTGCCGATAAACGACGTTTTGGAATTGCGCACGTTGTTTGGCCAGCGATAACAGCAAAATAGCCCGATAGAATCCCCGGGAAACTTTGCATATGCGAACTTTCTTTGCCTTGGCGAAACTTTATAGGAAAAATTCGGCAATTTTCGGCACATCCTCTGTATGCTCGTGCAACAAAGGTAGCTTCATGCGTATGAGCGTGCCGAGGTTTTTCTGCCCGATGGTTTTGAACACCTACTGCATGGCCGTCGAGCTTGCCGACAATCCCTCCCTTGTGTTCGTCAAAATTGATAGCCGGCTGGGAAACGGTGGCGGCGCGCGCTTTCGACCGGGACGAGCAACTTCTCTGGTTGGAAAGGTTTATGATATAATCACAACCACCGCATTTAATCGCTTTGGTCGCTGTCTAAACGGTGCTGCAGGTGGTCATGAAAATCACGAGCGATTTCGGACTGGCGGTGCGGACGTGTGTGCAGCCTCTCCAGGCTGGTCATGCCGGTCGGTTATCGCAAACACGACGTCGGGGCGCTTGTTTTTGACGGCTGCGACACTTTCTTCGTCATTCGCTGCTTCTTGGATGCGATTTAGGGGACAGCACACTCCCGCGTTATCATTGACGACCAGGATGGTGGAGCGTTGTTCTTGTGGGTAAACTTATATAAATAGTTAGCGTTTTGTGTTATGTACTTGCGCGATATGCTCGGGTGGTCGATTAACTTGTTTCGCGTCTTTGGTATTCAGCTTGCCGTCCACGCGAGCTTTTTACTTCTTCTGGCGTATGTTGGCACGAAGGGATGGAACGATGGGGGCTGGTTCGGAATGTGGTTCAACATGGGCTTGGTGTCGTTGCTTTTCGTTTGCATTGTGCTGCACGAGCTCGGACATTCTCTCGCAGCCCGATGCTATGGCGTGCATGTGTCACGCATTCTTCTGATGCCGATCGGTGGTATGGCGGAATTTGACTGTATTCCCCAACAACCGTGCGTGGAGTTGTGGATCACGATCGCCGGCCCGGCTGTGAATTGCGTGATCGTGGCTATCGGCCTGCTGTTTTTCTGGAGCTTTCTTTTTGACAACGAGGTGGTGGTGCGTTTGGGATGGAGGAATTTGATCAGGCAACTGGTGTTGGCTAACGGCCTTATGGGTGTTTTTAACCTTCTACCAATTTTCCCGATGGATGGTGGCCGGATTTTCCGTGCGTTGCTGGCTATGAGACTGCCCTATTTGCAAGCGACGTGGTGGGCGGCGACAATCGGAAAAGTGTTCGCGCTTACTTTTTCCGGGCTGGCGGCGTTCTATTTTCATACCTATCTAACCGCGGCCTTGTTCCTTTTCATCTTTTTCGCTGGCGGCATTGAATACAAAACTCTCCTTCGCCGTGAACGAGAAGCGGTTTATTGGCGGGAGGTTGCTCTGCGGATCAAATCGGATCAGCAAACCACCGCCAACAGAGCCGCCGCTGCTGGGCCTCGGGCCAAATTAAAGAGTTTTGCTGGTCTTCCAAAAGGTTCTTGCATTCACCGCTCAAAATAATCTTTTAGAATTCTATTTCGGGCTCGTAGCTCAGCTGGAAGAGCGCCTCAATGGCATTGAGGAGGTCGTCAGTTCGAATCTGATCGGGTCCACCATTTCGAGAGTAATGGGTTTTTATACATTTTCTACAGGGAGGTTGGTAAATTAAATGGCGAGAAATTCTAGCACGTTTTCTGGATATCCTGATTTTTCTGACTGCGCTGAGAGATGGCTTTTATGCATTAGAAAAATTGAGGCTAAAAAACATCGGCTTTCTATATCAGGTCTCCGCTGCCAAAACTTTTTCGCGTACATTTGGCACGAATCTAAAGTTTTAATTGCTTATGAATAGGTTTTTTTGAAATGGGTTTTCGGTCTATTACAAGCACTCCTTGGAAAGGAGTGCATCTGATCATCCGGCAACATTTGTTCAAAAACTTTTACTTGAATTAGCGATTGGCTTGAATCCTTAAAATTTTAGCTGACTTGGTGTCTAATGCGAGGACTCCCCTAGGGAGTTAGTTTGTACTGTCCTTTCAGATTGAGATGAACAATATCGTGATTGCTTCTAGTTACAGAACTAGAACTGGGAAAAACAGTCCACCTTCCTCGAAGGGGGGAAACAAAATTAAGTAATTTTATCAATATTCGGATCGATGGCGCCGGTCTCACAACCAAAACTAATTCTTCATAGTCTTCATGATTTTCGTTTCTGAGATATATTATATTATTATTTTATATATTCGAATGACTCCATTACCCTTACTTTGAGGGTAATTCGATGGTCGTTTGAACAACCGCTTCCGTAGTTCCTGAAATTGAAGTCGCACTATCCACTACTATCCACTACTATCCACTACTATCCACTAAGAAATAAACAGTAAAACTGATCGTTACTACTAGTTCCGCTCTGCCGGCAGCGTGAAGTAGCCATAGAAAAGCATTGTTTTCTGAAGTAGTTAGCGGTTGGATTTGACTTATGACTGGTTTGGCGGAATTTGATGCAGCGTATTTTCAGTATTAGTTCAAACATACGTCCGCATCATTGGTTGATCGATTTAGCGGAAAATATGGCTGAAAAGAACACCTCTTTTTTCTAATTTAGATTTACAGAGAAAAATTTAGAGCTTTACTAGGTTCATTAATTTAAGTCAGTTTTCTGGCTGTTTTCTTTTGAAGCCTAACAACTTAGTTGTCGTCGACCATCTCGAAGGTGACTGTGATGGTGTCGCCTTTCCCGCTGGGCGTAGGACCGATCGGCTGCACCCTGCGGAAAACTTGCAGTGCGAAACTATCGAAGTCGGAATTGCAGGAGGAACGAGCAATGTGCGGGTTCAAAATGCACCCGCTGGCGGTAAGCTCGAAAGTAATCTGCGCTTTCAGCCGATCACTGACAGCTGGCTTATCGAATTTGTCGCGGGCGGAACGAATTTCCTGAATAAGCAAGGAAAAATAAGTATCTTCCTGAGATTGAAGTTTGTGCGAAAAGCCTTTGCCACTGCCGCGAGTGTTGGCAGACGAGATACTTTTTACCCCACCCGCAATTCCGATCATGTCGACTTTTTTTAGTTTTACTTTGGGAATTGGAGCCTTGCTGCTGGCGGGCAGAGTTTTTTGCGCTGGGTGGGCGCGAAGGTAATCGTTATACGATATCTTGGCGCTTTTTTTTACGGAGCTTTTGAAGGCATTTCTAGGAGACGCTTTCTTTTTTACGGGCTTCCGTTTCTTATTGGGCTTTCCCACGACCTTTTTGGCCGGCGAAGGTATCGTTTTCTTCTTTGCCTTGGGTTGTAACACAGGATTGGCTTTAACTGCGGGAAACGCATCGACTGAACTCGGCGGCAGCTCGGCGTGTGGCACGTTGAACTGGAATGTCGTGTTGCCCAAGGATGGTACCGCCAATTTGTCCAGGGCCATCGGTGGACCGGCGACTAGTTCGAAGACTACAGGAACTTTTTCATGTCTAAGGTTGGCGAAATAAGTCAGGAAAGTGATCAAGCCGACCGCGCCGACGTGCAGCGCTACCGAACAGAAAAAAGCCTGCGAAAAGCAACCGTTGTTCCGGGCTTGCGGCGACGATTCGGAGAAGTAGACTGGATGGCTACTTGCCAATTTTTGTTGCAAAGGTGATTTTTGACAGGTTATTTACCTTCAGTGCGTCCATTACCGAGACGAATTGTTGTGCGGTGGAGTTCGTATCCATGCGAATCGTGAAAACGATCTGTTTGCTCTGCGCGGCATAGGGCGCGAGAGCCTCCTTCATGTCGGCGAGCGCCACGGGTTGCGAACTGAGACGGCAGGTGCCGTTGGCTTGGATCGTGATAGTTTCAAACTTGGTGTCGAGATCGAGCTTGCTCTGTTCGCTTTTTGATTCCTTTGGCAGCCGTACCGGGATTGACTGCTCATTCTGGATGAGGGGCGTTGCGATCATAAAGATGACGAGGAGCGTAAACGCCAAATCAATCAGGTTGGTGACGTTCAGCTCGGAAATTGGATAGCTCGCGCGGGGTCGGTGGAAAGTTCGGGCCATGATGGTTTATTTCTGCATCTCGAGTTCAATACGGTCGGCCAGCGTGCTGGCGTAGTTTTCGATCTCCGTCGTGAGCGTTTTGGTTTTGTTTAACATGATGTTGTAGCCGACGACGGATGGGATCGCAACGATGAGTCCGGAGATGGTGGTGAGCAGCGCGGCGGAGACGCCGGGCGCAAGCGTTTGGATGCTTGCGGTGGCTTGAAGCGAGACGGAGCTAAAGGCTTCCATTACACCCCAGACAGTTCCGAGTAGGCCCATGAACGGCGCGATTGTGACCATCGTGGCGAGCCAGATCATGTTTTTTTCATAGCGCAAGACCTGGCCGGCAAGCGCGCGGGCAATGGCGTTTTCTGCGTGCTCGAGGCGCGCGCTTAGGCTGTCTTCGCCTTTTTCCTGACCGATGGCAGCTGCACGCCAATAGGCGTCGATGGCCTCGGCTAAGAGATCGGCATAGGGAATCGAACGCATGTTGTGGAACGGCTCCGACAAACTGAGAAGCCGACGCTCTTCGCGGAGGCGACGCTCAAAGTTATGGTTGATGCGGCGAAAGTTTTTTAGTTCCCCATTTTTCCCGATCATCACCGACCATGCAATGACGGAAAAAATCATCAACAGGACGGTAATAACTTGTCCGACAGGATCGCAGTGGGCGAAAATCTGCATAATATTGACTGTGGAAAGAAAATACGGAGCAAAACCAAACATATCGTGAGCATTGAGAAATTTTTCCAGCGTGATCAATGGAGAATTGGTGACGGCGGAACAAATCTGGTTGCTCTCAGACACCTTCGGTCCTGTTTGGTTGGCGGATAGCGGCCTTCTTATGCATCATAAACTCCAATCCGTCGGCAAATTTATTTCGTTCGAAGGTTCCGAAGGCAGCGGCAAGTCGAGTCAGATCGCCCGGCTCGCTGAGCGTCTCCAGAAAATGGGCCGGGAGGTGGTCGCGACACGCGAGCCGGGCGGCACGGAAATTGGTGAACAGATCCGAAAAATCATTGTTAATAACTCCAAGGGCAACGAAATATGTCCAGAGACGGAGCTGCTGCTCTTCAATGCGGCCCGCGCCCAGGTTGTTCGCGAAGTGATAGCCCCTACTCTTGCCCGCGGTGTGATTGTGCTCAGTGATCGGTTTTATGACTCTTCGACGGTTTATCAGGGCATCGCCCGGAATCTTGCATCCGGCTCGGTGAGCGAAATCAATCGTTTCGCCGTGGGCAATGTAATGCCCGACATCACCATCGTGATCGATGTCCCAATCGAGGTCAGCTTTCAGCGTATCCGTCTGCGCGCTTCCAACCTGCCGGACCGCATGGAACGCGAAAACATCGAATTCTACAACAAGGTGCGGGAAGGCTACCTATTGCTCGTGCAACAATGGCCGGAGCGAGTCGTGATTTTTAATGGTATGCTGGATCCAGAGGTAATTGAAAATAAAATCTGGGCGGAGATCCAAAAGCGTCTCTTAATCAGCACGGAGGGTGCGGTGCATGGCTGATTCGTTGTTCCCTGTCCCGTGGCCTGAAGCAATAGCCGGCATGCTGACCATTGCCGTCATCGAGCGTGCTATCGAGCGGCAGCGCCTCGCGAACAGCCTGCTTCTGCACGGTGAAAATCTTGCCACGCTTGCCACAGTAGCTCACGGCATCGCCGACCGCTTGCTGAACGATCCGCGGCATCCCTCGCAGTATTTTGCGCCCAAGCATCACCCTGATTTTTTTGCCCTCCGCCCTGAGGGGAAGATGTACCAGATTTCGGCTGAGGCTATGCGTGGTCTGATCGACCGTATTCATGTGTCACCGCGAGTCTCCATCCGCAAGGTTGCGGTTATTTATGAGGCCGACCACATGCATGCTGCGGTCGGGAATATTTTTCTTAAAACTCTCGAAGAGCCTCCTGCGAGCACGACAATCCTGCTGCTCACGACGCGTCCGCATTCGCTCCTTGCGACGATCTACAGCCGCTGTCTGCATTTCCGCTTTACCGACGCTGGATACGAAGCGCTCAGCGATGCGACTGAAACAGCGCGGGAAGCCTGGAGACGGCTCCGTGCTGACTATTCAAACTGGCTGGCGCGGCTGGGCGGAGGTTTGAGTGACAAAAAGGTCACCGCTGACCAAGTCATGAGCATTTACGGTTTTGTGACGCGCTTCAGCGCCGTTTTAGCCGCTATTACCGGTCAGATTTGGAAACAGCAAAAGGGAGAGCTGCTGGATGATCTCCGCGCTGACCAAGTTGACGCGATCCAAAGTGGTATTAGCAACGGTATGCGCCTAAAACTTTTTGCGGAAATCGAACAGGTAACTCATAGCTACGCGCGTGAACGTCTAGTTGCCGGAGATGAAATTGCACGACGGGCGCTCATTGCCTCAATCGAACAATTAGAATATAATATTAGCATGCTCCATCTCAATCTGAATGAGGCGGCCGCGCTCGAAAATTTTTTGCTCGCATCGCTGAGCATTTGGTCTCAGCATTAATTGATTACAATTACAATTCAACTGGCCGGTTTCGGCCAGGTTGGTTTTTTTGTGTTTTTACCAACCGTTCCGGAAATTGCGATTTACCAAACCGAGCTTCTGTGCTGCTGAGTCCTCCAGCGACATGAAAACCTCAGAGATCAAAAACCGACGCTTCTCAGTATAGCTTGGTATAGCTTGGCCGATTTTTATCGAGCAGACGTTCAGCACCTCCTCGACAGATTGGCACTTGACAGATTGGCACTTATTAACTTATTGTAGTCAAGCATGTGTCGGCCGACACGGTTGCCGCATTGGGCGCGGCCAGCCAGTTCATAGCTTTAGCGTTATTTATTTCGATTTCATAAGCATAATCGTGATGAGCACCATGTTGGCTCCAATGATTGTAAAAGCGCAAAAAAATGTGCTGCCGCCGGAGCTCATGAAATTATGTGCCAGCTGTTCTTTTTTTGATTATGGACGGTACGCTTTTCATCGAGGCGATAAACATTGCCATCGGTGTGTTTTTGCGTGCGCACGGCTATCCTTCGGGCCACGGTGGTGGTTACCTTCATTCAAAACGTGTGCAACATCAGCTGGCAGCTCCGTGCTCCTCTTTTAGTCTGCCGAAAGTGGGCGTTTCTGACGTGGCGTTCGCTAGCGTTTTTAGTTGCGTGGTCGGCGAACATCATTTTGTGGCATTCTTCTCGAACGCCGCCTGAACTGATGCTGAAGGCCCCGGGGGCGGACCTGAACCTCGCGCGCAAACACATCCTGCACGTCGGCCTGCCTGCAGTCGGCGAAAATATGAGATACTGGCTCTCGCTAATGGTTATCACGAGTTTCATCCCCCTGGCTCAGGGGCCGAGGAACTGTCATAAGATGACCTTATGACCTATGTCGAAAGCGCACAGCGGTTGGTAGTGCTTTTTAGCAATCTAGCCGGTTTTAGCACGGAAATCCTACTGGGTCAGCTCAAGCTCACGGGGGCAAGCCAGTTCGACGAAGCGTATCGCAAGATGATGTGCAGCGTTTTGCACGTAGCTGATTAATTACAGCGGGCGCTATTCTTATCGCGGCCCTCCTGCTCGCAGGGCCGCTGTTGGACTTTCCCCCCATGATGTTCGTCGTGATTATCTTCGGCACGTTTTTGTTACGACTTTCAGTCGTGTACAAGCTAGGGAATATTTTAAATATATTAATCATTAAAATGGTAAGTTACATCAACAATTCGGGTTTTTCTGTTCAAATCGTGCTCTTTTCTGAGTGTCTCCCTCTTCTGGCTCCTTGGCATCAAGGCCAGCTGTGACCTTATGGGAATTTGGGCTGTAATGATGTCTGAGAAGTAGACGTGTGCTGGAGTCGCGAACAGGCTCTCTCCGATACGCTGCCCACCGTGTGGAATGATTAAATGCAAAAATCCAGCACGGCGTGCTCGAGTTCTGTGTGGCATTCTATGTACAGGCTTTGTTGTGGCGCACGAGATTTGTCGCAAGAAATTTCCTCATGTCCAGGCTGCCAGGCGGGCTCCGAAGCATATTTCAGCATCAGTATGCGGTTGTAGATTGGCGGTGTCGAGTTCGTTCATCTCCAATGATTTGTAACGATGTGTCTCCCAGCGATAATCTTTGGGCGTAACATCTACGATGATCAGCCGCTCCCGACCGCTTAGAATGACGGCAGGCAAATTGCATCGCGGTTTTTCGGCCTATGCTGTGGCTGATGGCGATGGTGCGTGGAATTTGCTGATCTTTTATCGAAATGGCGGTGCCCGCCATAATGGTTGGGTAGTCAATCGTCTGACCATGAGGTGGACTGTCGTGGTTGTGGACGTCGGGGGAAGCATGTAAGGTTGGCCAGCTCTGAGGTCGCGACTGGTCTTCTGTCAGCTGTGCGAGGGCCCCAGAATGATTTTGGAGGACCAGCATCGGCGGTTTGCCAGCATAACCAAAGCCGACGAAATTCAGTTTCATAGTTTAGTCTGCGAAAAGCCGGGAATAGCCGCGCTGACAAATGGCATTTTGCGGCCAGCCTCGTTATTGGTTTTCTTCGTGCCCCCTTTGCATCAGAATGGTTCAATAAACACCGCTCATGTCCGAAAAACTCACCCCGATGATGCAGCAGTACTCCGAAATCAGACGCGGCCTGCCCGCGAATACCCTTCTACTCTTTCGCTTGGGCGACTTCTACGAAATGTTCTACGAGGATGCCGAAATCGGTGCGCGCCTGCTCGGCATCACACTGACGAAACGGCAGGACTATCCGATGGCCGGCATCCCGTTTCATACCGCGGATAATTATGTGTCGAAGCTGCTTGCGGCGGGGAAAAAGGTCGGGATTTGCGACCAATCCGAACCGGCGAAAGCTGGCAAGCTCGTGCGGCGGCAGCTTACACGCATCCTTTCGTCGGGCACCAAGCTTGCGGCCAATCAGCTAGATCCGGCGAAAAACCATTACCTAGCCGCACTCGAATTGAGCAAACGTGGCCTGCACGCTGCATGGCTCGATCTTTCCACTGGCGAATTTTCGGTCGCGACCGATACCCACCCGAAAAACTTGCTGCCAGTGCTGATCGCGCTCAATCCTGCCGAGATAATCCTGGTCGAGGGCGAACTCGAACGTTGGAAAGTAGCTTCGCACGAGGATCACGCGTGCCTTGCCTTGCAGCATTTTTGTGCGGAACGTTCGATCTCGGAGCTCCCTGGCTACCACTTCGAGATCGCCGATGGCGCAAAGATCGTGATGGAGACTCTTGGCGTGCTCAACTTGGAGGGCTTCGGACTCTCTAATGCGCATCCCTCACTCGGTGCTGCTGGTGCGCTGGTGTATTATGCGACAGAAAATCTTTGTGCGAAGCCGGAAAACCTTCGCTCGGTCCAGGAGTATCGCAGCGCTTCCACTTTGCTCCTTGATCCGGCGACGCTCCGAAACTTGGAAATTTTCGAATCTGTCCAAGGTACGCGCGACACCGCACTTCTTGGTGCGATCGATCGCTCGACAACGGCTGCTGGTGCGCGAATGCTCGAACGTTGGCTTGCGGCGCCTGCGCTTGATATCGATAAAATTCAGCGGCGACAGAACGTTGTGGGCGAACTTGTGGCCCAGCCAATGGGTCTTGGTGAATTACGTGAGCTCTTGAGTAAGGTACGCGACATCCCGCGTATCCTCAGCCGGCTGCAAAACCGCTTTCGTAACCCGCGCGAACTCGGTGCGGTGCTCGATATGCTAGCCCAAATTCCGGCGATTATTACCGTACTTGAACAGCTCGACGCTAGACTCGTTGGCAGCAATCGCGGCGAAGTTTTTCGGCTGCGGGCGCGTCTGGTCAATCTGCCTGCGCTCCGCGAGCTGCTTGGACGTGCCATCGCTGACGAGTTGCCCAACGATCTTGCCGATGGCGGCTACATTCGAGCCGGTTACGATGTGGAGCTAGATCGTTTGCGCAGTCTGATTTCGGATAACAAGGGCTGGCTGGCGGATCTCGAACGACAAGAACAGGAACGCACCGGCATACGGAGCTTAAAAATCCGGTTTACCTCTGTGTTCGGCTATTACATCGAAGTTACTAAAGCCAATGTCCACCTTGTGCCCGCCGATTATGTGCGAAAGCAGACGACCGTGAATGGCGAGCGTTACGTTACGGAAAGCCTCAAATTGAAGGAAAATGAAATTTTCTTGGCTGAGGAGAAATCGTTCGCGCGTGAACAGGAACTTTTCGCTGCCCTTGTCTCGGCCGTGCTCGACGAATCCATTTCGCTATCGCAAACCGCGGATGCCCTGGCTGAACTTGACGTGCTCGCTGGCTGGGCTGCATTGGCACGCGAATGGGATTATTGCCGGCCCGATCTCTATGAAGGTGATGTGCTTGCGATCGCTGACGGACGCCACCCGGTTGTTGAGCAGATGATGAAGCAGGAACGACTCGGATTGGCCGGAAACTATACCTTTGTGCCGAACGACACAACAATCGCGGCGAGCGGTCAGCAGATTCTCCTGCTAACCGGACCGAACATGGCGGGCAAATCGACCTACATCCGACAAGTGGCGCTGATTACGTTGATGGCGCAAATCGGTTGTTGGGTCCCGGCGAAGGAGTGTCGCATCGGCTTGGTGGATCGCATTTTTTCCCGCGTTGGGGCGAGCGACGACCTCGCCCGTGGCAATTCAACATTCATGGTCGAGATGAGCGAAACCGCCAATATTCTCAACAATGCGACAGAACACTCGCTGATCATTCTTGACGAAATTGGCCGGGGTACCTCGACCTACGACGGCTTGAGCATCGCTTGGTCCGTGGTCGAATATCTCCAGCGCTCAACGGAGCGTGGACCACGAACTCTTTTTGCTACTAATTACCAAGAACTTACGAAATTAGATAAGTATTTGTCCCGATTAAAAAATTACTCGGTTGCTGTGAAGGAATGGAATGATGAAATTATTTTCCTCCGTCGTGTGGTCGAGGGTGCGACCGATCGCAGTTATGGCATCCAGGTGGCGCGGCTGGCGGGCTTACCGTTGTCGGTTATCGACCGAGCCAAGGCGATCCTGGCCCAACTCGAGTCCAAAAAAGTGGCCGTGACACTTCCTGCGCTACAGGCAAAGCCGAAGGAAAAGATCAGCGTGGAGAAAATAGACGAGTCGCAGCTCAGCTTGTTTTGAACGTTTTGCTCCCGGTGCGTGGACTGCGTCAGTATCTCTTGAAGAAATCCGGAGGCAGTGGTGCCTTCGCCCTAAAATGTTGGGAGCGGCCGCCGAATTCGTAGCTGAAACTTGTTTCGAGTGAATGGAGAAAAAGCCGCTTCAATCCGGTCGCCTTGGCGAAAGTGCGGTTGAGCCCGAAATCGCCGTAAGTTTTATCGCCGACGATTGGTAGATGGCGCTTGATGCACTGGACACGGAGCTGGTGGCTGCGCCCCGTGTGTGGTTCGAGGTGAAGCAGGGATGTCGAAAAAACACCCTGGCTGTGGTGTTGTAGCTGAAATTGTGTGGTGACGGGAATGTTTCCGGAACAAGTGGTCCGCACTTGCCTACCCTTTTTCTGTACCGCGAGGAAATCGCACCAGAGTTGTGATTTTTCTGTCGGCTGGCCGAAAACAAGCGCCTGGTAGATTTTGCGGACTTTCTTTTTCGCAAATTGGATACGCACGGCCTCGGCGAGAGGTTTGCTGGCAGCCGTGAGGATTACACCAGAGGTTGCACCATCGAGCCGGTTTAGAAGCCATAAACGCAATTCCTGGCTCCTGGTGTCTTTCCAGTGGTAACACTGTTCGACCTCGTCGTAGCGGGCATTGAGAATTGACCGAGCCTGATCTCCCCCTCTGTTTGGGTGCGAGAGAATGCCGGCGGGTTTGTCGAAGGCGCCGACACCATAGGCGTCCGTTTCAAGCTGCTTCACGCCGTTGCTAAGCGGTAACGCTTCCCAAAAGTCTACGAGTTTCGCACTCAATTTAGTAGTAGAAAAAGTTGAGCTCGACCTGTTACTGGTCTCCGAGCACGTTTGTCATTTGCTCCGTCCATTTGAGGTAGGATTGGCGGTTAGTGATTGATGGCGGCCCCTGGCACTGCCTAGCAGGCAACCTGCACGGCGGTTTGCTTAATGTTAAAAATGGGAATACCATAATACCATACATCCTTGTTGATGGTGAACTTCACCTTCAAGTAGCTGTCGGATGAGATGTAGCCGTCGAAGTGATTGACAATGCTGTGCCATTCGGAATCAATGATTTCGATGAGTTCGTTGAGATAATCGTTATACTCGTCCCAACAGGCGTCGATGCCGAATACGCAAATATTGGATGTTCCGGCTGGTCGATTACGATCAGAGAGGATGTTAAGATGCGGGGTAGAAACACGGAGAGACTGGACGCGGTTGTACTCGCTCGGTTTGTTTTTTGGGGGGGAAGTGGTGCTTCCGATCGGACTCTTGGAGCTTTACGAGGCCCTCGAGGGAAGTAGGGGCGAGACTCAATGGACGCTCGTTTTTGTTTATATTTACATTGGTCTTGATACCGGTCTCTGATTTACCCTCGGCTTTCTCCTGATTGCTCAGGGGAATCTGTTTGGCGCGGGCGACCTGCTGGGCCTGAACGGGCGAATCCGTTTTGTCTTGCTGCGGCTGGGTATGGTCGCTGGCAGCGAATTGATTATGAAGAAGCATCTTTCATCTTTCCCCCCTTTAAGGTGGGGGGATTTCCGAGATCGATTTCCTTGACCGCTTCTTTCTGGGTGGAGGACTGCTGGCTGCGATTGTTGATGTTGTGTGTCTTCTTCTGCTCGTTGTCAGGGGCGTTCGGGTTCGTCTTAACGAGCTCCATCGGATTGGCCTTGTCCGGGCTCGGGTAGCGGTTCGACCTGGAAGTCAAAAGCTTTTATCTTATGTAGCTTGATCGAACCGAGATTGGAGTGTGTGTTGACGAGATTTTTGATTGGGAGGTGTGGCGCCAGCCAGAAGAACAGCGCGTAAAAAACACCGATCGCTGGGGAGCTTTTTCTCCTTTTGTCGTCGCACATAAATGCGGAAGAATATGGTGGCGATGGCTTAGCACCGTGGTGCGTGAAGGAGGCAAATTTAGGATTTGTCGGCACAGTTTTTTCGAAAATCAAACTATTAGATCTGCCTGAGTTAAAAGGTTGTACCATCTCTTCCAAAGGAAATCCTAAGATATTACCTACTTAGCGAACCTATTAAAATAAAATGCGCGACGATAAACTAGCTATGCTTCTAGATTTCATAGCTGCCAGCTTTATCGAATATACAAGGTGTTCTTCGATGCTGGTCGCTAGTCTAGTCAATAGTTTAAAAAGTTACTAAAAGGTTACTTTGCTGGCCGCTCCGCTATCGACTTTGAAATAGCCCCGGAGCCCGCGCAACGCTAGACCGGTAAATACCGTGTACGTGAGCCCGCTAAACAGACGAAACATCGTCCGGACATCGCGCGGTTTATTGAGTCCTGTGCGGTCGATAAATACAGTGGTAGTGGTATCGGAATCCAGCACTGTCGCGTTCGGGTGGCCGCTGTGCAACTCAATCCGCTTTCAATGCCGCATTATGTGCGACCACATGTCGGCGATCTGTCTCGTGCCTATCAAACGCCGATGACCTGGACCACCTTGGCTTCGAAGCTTCTCACACTGACCTGGACTCGCGGCGGTGTGGTGAAACTGAGGCGAGAATGAGGTGCGGCGGAAAATCGACGGAGGGGAAACATCAGCGGCTTGAAAGTTTTAGCTGCGTCAAGCTGTCGCGAGTTTTGTTACTTTACATGCGTATTGATCTTGTTCAGCAAAATCATCGTTGGCTACCTTGCTGGTAATCGTATCTGTATTGTCGATGTTTGCCGGGCTTTAGTGATGTAGGGGGTGTCGAGGTGGTTTTGTGTCTTGAACTTATCGTCTTTGGCCACCCCCGCCCCGATACGCAATTTGCTCTTTCGGGCGAAGTTTGTTGCCGGTGTGAAAGAGACAATTTGTGCAATCGCGGTGGAAAACGGTAAGGCTCCGACAATCCTCGGTGGTTTCACCGAAGAAAATTTGGAAAAAAGGAGAACAAGCACTGCCTTTGATTACGCCGCCGCTTGCCGGAATGGTAAAATAGTTGCCGGTGCTAGCAAATGGCCTGTTGCCGATTTAAGACGTATTCTATTAGGCTTGTTGTTTCGAGCCGGCTGACGTCCTGTTCATTTGACAGTTTTGTGGCAAGCGTGCTGGTCTAAAGATCTGCGAGAGAATATGCTCCAACCGACGGCTTCCACCTGCTGGCTTTGTCACGGGCTTGATCCAGTGAAACAGCTGGCTGCTCAAAGGACCGGGCGCGCTGTTGAATCTCTCGGCCAGCCCTTCGAATGGTGGCAAGAACGGCGTGAAAGAAATGTTGGTGCAGGGATTGCCGCACGGGCCTGGCAAGTTGCCTGGGGGGAATGCCATCGGCGGGAACAACGAGCCGCTTCTTCTATGGGTGCAGCGTCATTTGTGGTGCATAAGGCGAAGTTGTCTTTTGTCTTGCACCGTTTCGCGAAGGAGCTACACGCTGTCTGATACTGTGACATCAATCTGATGCGATAAGCGTGACTTATGGAGGTGCGGTGCAGCATCCGACTGTACGGCCAGACCGAATAGACTGGCATCTTTGATACACTATACACTTGCGCTCGGAACGTGCATAACCCCACAAGATCGGTTCCAAAAAAGTGGCTCTTGTGGTCTTTCCGGTGGCATTGGTTCGGTGTTTACGGCGGTGATTGTTGCGCGCGGCCCCCGGACATAAAACGCCATCAGTGTCAGTCTGTCTTCGATACTTTCCAGCTAGCGTTTGCGAGACGATTCCTCTGTGGCCGCGCGCAACCTCGGCGCAAAATATTACAGCCTATCTGTCGCCAACATTGGTGAGTGTCGCCAAGGCGACGCTGGCTCCGATTTTTGCTGGCCGAAACCGGAATATTGCCGAGGAAAATATCCAAGCCCTCATCCGTGATGCCATTGCTAATGGCGATTCCAAAAAAACTTAAAGCACTGCTGCTAACGATGGGCAACCTGAGCGCTTTATGGCAACATAAGCGGCGGCTTTTTCGGCTACCAGCGATGTTTTTAAAACACAGGCTTGTACCTTTCTCCTGTTGGACCGACGGCGAGCGAGAGGTCATTCCTGCTAATTCCATAATGAAGCCACCGAGCGCGGAGTTGCGATCCGACTAGACCAGACCGACAAGGACATCCTGTTATTCTACAATTTGCTCGATGCGATTTTTACAGCTACATAGATGATAGACATTCGTTGTTACAATTTGATAGTGCGTGGCTTTGGAACAATAATGTTAAATGATATCGCTCGATAAGGTCGATTTGAACGAATACAAACGCAAGCAGGCTGTGCATCACTCCCACTTTGCTTTCGGTGTTGGCTTGCGGATTTAGTAAAAAGTGTCAGCACCCCATGCCTGTTTCTTCCGATCTTTTCGAATTTGCCAAGAAACTCATCCCAGGTGGGGTTAATTCTCCAGTACCCGCATTCAGTTTCGTGAAATGCTCGCCTTTCTTCATCAAGCTAGCGCAAGGCGCGACCACTGACGACCGTTGACGGCTGCGAATTGGTTAAATTGTGTACACGTGGGGGCTTGGCGACCCATGGGCTAACAACCACCTGCGGATCAAAGCCTCGAGTGCTCAGGCGCTCGAGGCTGACACGTCATTCGGGACGCCGAATCCCTATGAGGTTGAGGTGGAAGTGTCCGAGCTGATCGTAAGGTTCTTTTCGTCGATTTAAAAAGTTCGCATGTGCAACATGCGGCACCAAAGTACAACGGATGTTGGCGGTCCGGCTAGCACGTGGGTTTACGCAACGCGACAAAATCATCAAATTTTCCGGCTATTATCATGTGTTACAGCGATTTGCTCCTGGTTAAGGCGGCGGAAACTCCGGAGCGCTCGTATACGACAGTCCGGACAGCGCCTGTGTGTAGACTTCTTTTGCATAGGATACTGCCTTAGAACGACGTAGGGGGTAATGGCTGGTTCCATGGCGAACCCTGGGCAGATCGCGTGCGTTATCTTCGAATCTTATATCGGCAACCAAACCCGATTCCGATTATCTGCAGATGCTCCGGCGCTTGTATCCCGAGTTGTGGTACCCTGTTGATTTTTGATGAGGTAATGACCGGTTTTTGACTTGCGCGTGAGGTCGTGCAGAAGCTGGTAAAGAGCACGCGTGACCTTACCGCATTAGGCAAAATAATCGATAATAAACTGTTGTAGATAAATTATTTAAATCGGAAAACCAGAGACTGTGCATCGGCTCGGTCCAATCGGATCAGTTTATCAGGCGGGCAGGTTGAGTGGTAACTCGTTGGCGATGGCGGCGGGTATCGAATCGCTGAAGATACTCGATAAACTTAATTCTTATGCCAAACTTCGAGGCGTTGAGCGCGCTGATTTTCGATACAGTGCTCGTGGTGGCGCAAGAGAAAGGAATCTCGCTTCAGTCGTTGTGTTTCGGGTCGATGTTTAGTCTATTTTTCACGCTTCATGTTGCCCGCGATTACCAGGTTGCGCTTACTTCAGACACAAAAAAATTGGCCATTTCTTCAATGCTTGTCTTCAAAACGGCGTCGGTGTCTACCTACCTCCCAGCGTTTGCGAAGCGTGGCTTTTAAACACTGTTCATAACGGGCCGGCCATCGAGCGGGCGGTTGGAATCATCCAAAGGACGATTTGTCACCTCTGAAAGCGGAGCGGTCCATGCTGATTCTTGCCCTCAGAAAACGATGACTATTCCCAACTTCGGACTTATTTTCTCTCTCAGCCTCTAGCTCAGCAGGTGGGTGCTCTCGTCGTCACCCACCGTAAGTGTGAGCTATATCTAGAGGGAAAGAGAAGTTTGGACGATCTTTATGGGCGAAAAAGTGGAAAAATTTTCCGCCGAGGTCAGCGGTATGACCCAAAGCATCCCTTTCGGATGCCTGGGCAAGGATATGATATTTTGCGAGCTAACCCACTTTCAGGTGCGACGGCTGGAATGAGCGGCAGTCTGTTTTACATCGACGGCAGGGTTGGGAGCGTTCTATCCTACCAGATTCAGCGTTTCGAGCCTGTGTGTTTATGCGGGTTTTCACGCCGATCAAGGGCACACTCGAGATCAGCTTGTTGCTGAACAGCCTGTCCAAAAGGTCAGGCGCGACCTGGCGGTTCTACCCGCGCCAACTCCTGTCAACGGCAGCACACGCAGCTCGCCGCAGACCGTATCATTTTTTAATCGCAATTTTATCTTTTCCGCCTGTATGGAAACAAATCTCCCAAGCTGGGCTACCTACGTCGTGGCCGCGGTTCTTTCGGTTGGCGATATCACCATGGCCGCAACTTGCACCGTTTCCTACGTCGAAGGGAAGTGTACTTCTCGCCTTCGGCCATCGGAAGGCTCTCGCTCAATGTTACCGAATTGCCGATGGCCAAGCGCCAAGGTTGTGTCGATTCTAACGGGCTAGCTTAATTCCATTAAAGCCAGCAACAAGCAACACCGGCCAGACTATCGGCCCTTTCCAGTCAGGATCGCTTTTGGTTTTTACGGCGAAATTGGACGAGCTTGGAAACTAGTGTCGGTCAGCGCTGAATTGCCGGCGCGGCTAGTCGAAAGGGCCTGCATTTCCCTGTAGTTCCGCAGGGGCACTTCCTGCCGGTGACTGCCGCTGCCGGTTCCGTGCAAGCTGTGACAGGATCGAATAAGTCCGACTTCACCCGTTGGTTCCGTTTGGCTACGGCCGTGGAATTCCCGGGCGAACAATCCCCCTCCCCTCATGTTTCACCGCATTTTATACTAGCGTCCAATGGCCTCTAACCCAGAATTTTAGCGAATTTGCCACCAATCTTGAGCAGTGGCTCTGTGAACCCTTATGAGCGTATCTTTCGTGATCACATCACATTAATTTCTCTTGTCGAGACAATTCTGCCATCACTTCCGTTGGCTATGTCGATATGGTGCAGCTTCCCCGATAGGAAGTGGAACTAGGCGCGACGGGTCCATGGCGATATTGAACAGACATTGCGTTCCAAACCGGATCATCCACCGAGATAATTAAGATTTCTGTCGATCCGGCTTGGGTTGGCGAGGGTGTAGATGTCATACTTCTGCCAGGTTCGGCCTTGGACGAGCTGACCGGACGGTTGACAAATATGCCGATCGCCTACTTCCGAGGTATTCTACGAATATATCGGCCTTTTTCGAAAATTGGTCTGAGCGGTTGGTTAGGCATTGTTGGTCGCTATTCCCAGAAATATTGTCGAAGCTTAGCTTTCCGACTATTTTTCATGCCATGCAATTTCGGGATTCCTACACTTCTTTCTTCTGGCGATATTCACAGCTTCTTTTGCCATGACCGCCTTCGCGGCGGCCGCAGAAAGTAAATCAGCATAGCAGCATAGACTTCACGCGCAATGCGGCGAGCTGGAATCTATAAGGCTTCGCCGCTCGTTCTGGTGGTCGAACGCTTGCAAGGGGCCGGTTTTCGCTGATTTTGACGGTGCATCGCTGCGGGGATTTGGTGGGTGTTGCGTTCGGCGGGTAATAATACTTTTTCGTTAAAACCGGACCTGACGGAAAGTGATGGAAGTAACGCTTGAGATCGACGGAGAAAAATATCGTGTGAAAGAAGTCGCCGATGTAAAAGGATCCCAAGTCGCTGCTATTTGTCCGCTGTCCGATTGTCTCTTTCTTGATTGGCATGTTACCCATGGCGGCAGTACTACCTGGTACGTGATGGCAAGCTTCTCGTGCGAGTGGAAAATGCCCTTGTATTCGGTGTCCGACTTTTTCCGTTGCCCTGCGGCACGGTGCTTGCTCCGGTGGAAAACGAAAGGAAAATCTATTGGTTCGACCTAAAGAAATTTTCGGCGCGATGGGGTTCGGTAACGGTACCAAGCCGGCCCTGGTGAAAAGGTGTTTACGGCAGCGAGAGCGCGGGGTTTTCGAAAACTTGCGATCGTAACGTGTTGCAGCTGGCGGCGCTGCAGAGTGGCAGAGTCGTCGCCGATTCTTCGGAAAAAGGAAATAAGAACAACACTCCCAGACCCGGTTCGTTGTATTTATTCCCGCGAAGATCAGGTCGATTCAAACGCGCAACGTTGATCTCGGCATGTCGGTAAAGATCAGTGTCGTGCGGTTTGGTTGTCTTCGCAGGCGTGATCCGTCGGGAATGAAGGTGCGAAGTCTGCACTAACTTTGGCCCTACCCTAGCTCCATCGAGGGGCTCGTCGGTCTTGGGGACTACCTTGAAGCTGAAGTCGGAAGATGGCTTTATTGGGTTTGGAGAGTTTGCGGGACCATTTGTACGCGATTGCACGTGGCGCTTCCAGAAAAACCCGATACACAGATCGACAAAGTCGACGGTGTTTTCCCTGCCGCAAAATTGGCAGCCGCAATTAAACGATTTTTAGAATTTTTCTACACAATCTTGGCTTGGCCACCGTGCCCAATCGGATTGGAATAGAGTTTGACGATCGGGTAGGTGCTTTCCCAAGTTAGTTTATAAAAGACGATCCCGCCGGCAAATGCAAATCGATCTTTCCTTAAGAGTTAAGTAGTTCCCCAAGCGGGCACACAATTCGTTTGTCGGCCGGTTTCCGATCCAGACGGCGGTTCACCTAAGCCTTCTCGCTGCGTCCCGAAGGCAGCGACAGATGGACCGACCTTGCAGTGCGAACGTGCTGATATTCACGTGTAATTTGAGGCCGGTGCATTGGCTGGGAAAGGGTCTATTTATCTGCCTGAAGGTCAACGAACAGGTAGCCACGCCTGGCGAAGGACCGCCTCTCCTATATGTTTGCAACCGACCATCTCACTGTCGATCGGACGCCTTCGATCATCGATTCTTCCTCAGCGGAACAACGGGACGACGAATCGGCATTGACCCTTGCTAGGCACAACTGGCTCAGCCTGCTCGGTCGCTCCGAGTTTGTACTTAACAACGGTATGGACAAGCATACCCGGTTTCTGATGGAAACATTTTTGACGGGAAAAGCGAGCGGTTTCAGATCGAGCCCCCCTCCCGTTCCGTTTGCCCCACCTCTAGCGCCATATCTGTCGAAATGCTGCGCTATGATCACAACGACAACTTTGCCTCGTGTCGCATTCCGCTTCAATAATCGTGAACGGTCGGCGTCCGACGATCAACTATCTATCGGAAAGAACACGGCGGCAGTTTTATTTACTTGTTGGATGCTAATTAGTTACATTTTTTCAGCGTCGGAGAATTTTGTGAACCAGCTTGAGACCGAGACTAGCCGCTCATCCTCCACTTTGTTCGCGGCTGGAGACTGGTTCAGACGGGTCTAAGCTATCAACAGCTGCTACAGCTGTCATGTCTTGATCATTGTCGATGACGCAGAATTCGAAATGGACTTCACGAACAGGTATCCGGGGCTTAATGGGGTACCGCTTGATAAAAAAGCCAAAGCATTTTTCGTAAATTCCTCCCCTACAATTCGGAGTTCGGTAACACTGATCTGCAATGGCGCCCCACCGAACTAAACCTGAAGGTCAAATGTGTGTTGATGGCGCTCAGTGATGAGAAATGCCCCACGCTCGCTAGAGCTTTCATTACGAGGTTAGGGAAAAGCAACCTGGACGCCTGCTCTTCGGTTGCCGGCGACTTTCGTCCAGGCGGCGAGGAAGGTATTCCCGCATGCTGCGATGGAGGAGTTATCTGGAATCGCTGATGTCGGCACTGGCTTGGCAGTGCTTCCCCGGTCGGTATTTGCTTTCGAAGAGTTCGGTCACTCCAACTGGTGCTGGAGGTCGTTTTGAAAAGCTCTTCAGGAAGCGGGATTTGAAAGGAATGTAGCGATTCATGCAATATGAGCTCCTTTACGGTGTAGCCGATATTGGTGCGCTTCATCCCCGCACGCTGGCGCACGATGCGAACATTGTCAGGGAAAAGATTTTAGAAGAAAGTTGTCGTTACCTATGTCTATCGCCTGCCGGGAGATGGGCGAAGACAGATTTTTAGGTCATGAACACGAGCGGGCTTATCGGCTAGCCCTGGATTGGTGCGGAAAACCCTCCGGGAGTCGGTTTCCACTTTTCGGGCATGTTGGTATTTGATATCGCAAAGAATCACATCAGAGATTTTTTTGTATGATTTCCCAATCAGCCTGGGGAGGCGTGGCGATGATTATTTGGTATCCATGCGGCTGTAGCTCATATACCTACTTTATACCTATAAAAGGTGACGCGGGCAAGATTCAGGCTGTCATCAATAATTTCAATTGTACGAGAGGCCAGCCTCCATAGCGCCGGACACGGAAGAACCTGGAGAGGATTTTTTGGTTGTATGAACTCTAGGGAAAACAGATTTTGAATTAGCCCGCTCAGACATTGTTCGTGGCGGGACTTTAAAAACGCAAGTCCAATACGCACGCAGCTACCGACACTGAACTCAAAAGTGAGTCCAATCGCCCAGTTCATGTTACTAGCGAAGTTTCGAACCAGCAGCAGTCCATTTCCGATGGTTGGCGCTCCCCAGGGTTGGTCGTGAATCGAGCCCGTAAAACTTGTTTTGGGCAACTAACCGGAAGATCGGAACCAGCGGTCTTCGATTTCGAGAAACTCAACCCCATCCCTCGGCATACGATTAGTGTGAATGACAATGTCTTTGATCGGCCGTTTGCTTGCATCGCGAGCATTTGACAACTCGATTAAAATGTAAAAATAGTAATTTAAATCGGCTGCAACCCGTGGGCTGTCGACGGAGTTTTTTCGATACACAGCGGACAGGAAAGAATTCTACCAGTACGCGGGGCATTGGATTCCCACTAAGGCTCTGAGAGGGATCTTGGCCAATGATGGAATCGAGTACCACTAGCAGGCGTAGCTTCGCTGCACATTTCCGCAGTAGCCTTCGATGGTTCCAAAGTGGTCACGTGCTTGTTGACGCCTTTTTTTTTGAGGGCTATTCCGGTGTTAAATGTCGGCACGGCCATCGCGTTGCTGGTCGCGTGAATCGTTCTGGAGGCCAGTTTTCAGTAACGAAATAAGGCTGTTGTTCGTGCAGTTCTGTTGTGTCGAAAGCCGGTAGCAAGGCGGACGAAACAGGAACAAAGCAAGCTAATCGACTGAACGAACCCGAACTTTTTTCAGGCATGAGCTGTGCCCGGGAAGGGATGTATCGATGAAGAAGACACCAAGCCTTTAGGGTGGCGGCGTAAAAGACAAACTGGATCAAGCGGCGGGCGCTGCAGCTCGTTTTTCTTCATCAGCTGGCTGCGGATTACTGACTAGACAGTATCAACAACTGATGCCGAGCTCGGTGGCTTTTGCCTTGAAAATTAATTTTTTGGCAAGATAGCGGAACACAGCTTTCCCAAGTTGCGTCGACGGGCTCTTCCGAACTTGGGCTTTTTTTGAGTCTGGACGACCAGATCTCTTATCTTATGAGTCGATTCCCACGATTTTCCGACTGAGAGTGAAGTAGGCTGAAGTAGGCTTTTCGGCTGCCGCGAAACACAGCCTGCCTGAATTTGCTGAGTTGGACATCTTGCCAACAATAGCTTGCACCCTGGCTGTCAGCGCGTTGTATACGAATGCGAGAGTCAGGTTGCCGGAGAGAAGATGACATCTTTAGCCGATGGGGCATACCTCCGCGCAGTTTGTCGAGTAACTCGAAGCTCAAGACTTCTGGCAGCACCAGATCTAGAACGGTGATAGTTAGGTTGATGCGCGTATAAAGATTAGCTATATGGCTCTCATTTTAAACACAAGCCGCTAACCTGGAAACGATAGTTTTTAGCAATAGATTTTCTGATTAATTCGTTAATCACTAAGTGGCAGCGAACGATAGCACTGCTTTTGAATAGGTTGAATCGGGATCTTCAGTCATACATGATTAGAACGTTGGAAGTAAGCAGATGTCTTGGGAGCAAAGTTGTAAAAAGATACCCATACCACTGGAGCTAGTTCTTGTCTGCTCGATACCAGTTCGCCAATGAGAAAACTGAAAAATATGATAAGGAGATTTAAAAAGTTTGTAGGCTGAATCCTTCGAAAATAGTAAAATCATCTTTTCCGTTTCTGTCCCTTGAGTGCTTTCTAATCGTTGGTGTAGCGTGTTCGGTTGGCACAATGGCACGAACGATACGAATGATTACGCAAATCGTGTTGATGCTTCGACTGAAAGGCTTCGCGTGGGGCTTGGATATTGACTTCCGGCACGGTCGGTGGGCGGAAGCTCTTGGGGGACAAGTCAGTAAGTGTGTCGGCATCGATTTCAGCGCAGAGCTGTTGTGGCTTGCTAGGGTTGAAAAACTACCCTTCGATCACTTTTGAACGTCTGGAGGTCCAAGCGGCTGTCCCCGACACACTCGGGGTGTGATCCGGTATTTGATCTCTTCATTTGCAACAGGGTGCTGGGACGTCTAAACGATCTGCATTTGATGTGGCTTACCAAACTCCATTAACAGCATGGCTGTTCTTATTCTGGGTCCTACGCTGCATCTGCACGACACTTTTTTGCTGGGCGATCACAATCCCCCTTTTCTCCCTTTCCACGTCCATCAACCGGTCGAGCCGATCCTGCATTTAGGGCAAAAAGCGCTATTCGCTGCTGAGTGCGCCGCTGTGCAATACCGGTTTTTGTCTGCGAGATCGAGTAACCGTTGTTTCTCGAAGAGCTCTTCACCTTGCTTGAGCTGAGGAGCCCGAGGAACCTGTGTAGTCTGGCTCTGGGCGACCTGAGCGCAAGGGGAAGCTCTCTCCGGCGATGGCCGGAGCTCAGGCCCGCGGATGGGCTCGCGAGTAGACTTCTTTCAACTTGGCGACGCTGGTGTGCGTATAGACTTGGGTTGTTGCCAGACTTGCATGGCCCAATAACTCCTGCACGATTCGAAGGTCAGCTCCGGAGTTCAGCAAATGTGTCGCGTAGGAATGCCGCATTTTGTGAGGGGAAAGATCTAGTGGAAGACCTGCCAAGAAAAGATATTTTTTGAACAGTAACTGCACCGTCCTGATCGGCATTCTCTGGTGTCGATCGGTGATGACCACCGGATCGTTGGGAGCGATGTTTCGTGCAAATTGGGTGCGAAACTTTTCCAACATGGCGAGAGCGGTTGACCCGAAAGGACATATGCGTTCTTTTTTGCCCTTGCCGATTACTCGGGCACTGCCGGCGGCGAAATCGATTGCGCTAAAATTGAGTCTCACGAGCTCGCTTACCCGGAAGCCACCGCCATAAAGCAGCTCGAGGACGAGCAGATCCCGGCACGCGGCAAATTCACTGATTACCTCGTTTGTTCGCAAACGCTCCGGGCCGGCCAGCAAGGTCAGCATTTGCGACTCTGTAAGAAACTTCGGCAGTGTCCGATCCAGTTTCGGCAAAGACACGCTGGAAAACGGATTTTGCGCCACCTCCCCGCGGGTTTGCCAATAACGAAAAAAAGCGCGGAGGCCAGAAACGTGGTTGTGCAGGGTGCGCCGGCCGAAGCGTTGCTGGCTTTCGATCACGAAATTGCGGGCATTCGCTACTGGAAGTGACCGCGTTGCGTTTTTCGCCCAGCGATAAAAGTCTTCCACCGCCTGTCGGTAGTTCCGCACTGTGTAGATGGAGTAGCGGCGTTCTTTGGCTAAGAAATCCAGAAACGGCTGCAGCCATTTGCGCTCGATCTCTGCTGGAAGCGCGTCAGGAGGCGGGGATACGGGCTTCGACATGAGGCATCATATGGTCTGTCTTCCGGCGTAGCGCGGCTTCCGAATCGAAGCTGCGGGCAGGGCAGGCGGCAACCAGTTCGTAGAACTGTCGCCCGGTGTTTTCTGTAAGTTGGCTCGCCAGCTGCGAGATACGCTTGCGATCGACGGCGGTGTCGGTCGGAAGCTTTTTCTTTTCGGTCTGTTTGTCGACGGCTTTGGCAAACATTAGCGCAGGCAACCACAGCGGCAGTACTGTAAAAACTGTGGCGGACGTCTTCCCGGCGGCAGCTTTTTCTTGGGCCTTGGTTTTCTCCCACTGAACCAGGATCTCGGCCGACGTGCCGGGCTTGTTTTTGCCGAAGACATGCTGGTGCGGCGGATGGGCTTTTGGTTTATCTTGCGGGCGATATTCTCGAGTTTGAAAAACCCGCTTTCCTTTGCTATCTGCGCTTGGAAAACCACCTGGACCAACATGTTTCCGAGTTCCTCTTGTATTTGCGGAATGTTGCTGTGATCGACGGCTTCTAGCAGCTCGCTGCATTCGTCGGTCCAACAGGGAGTACAGGGAGTGAGACTGGCATGTTTCTCTTCGATGTCCCAAAGATAGCCGTTCGGCGTGCGGAGGCGGGCGGCTGCTTGGTGGAATCCTTCGATGGCTGTCATATTAGGCGGGAAAAGATGCAAAAACGGTGAAAAGGAAGACTTTAAACGGAGATTACTTCTTGCTCAGGGCGGTGCGCTTTGCGGCTATTGCGGTGGATAGGATATGTCCTATAAGCTGGCCGAGATAGTGGCTCATAAGCGAGTAAAAATTGTCCTACTAGTGGCGTTCCGCTTCACCCAAAGAGCTTGCGGTGCTAAATGTGCGGCTGTTAGCTCTACCTCTGCTTGCGACGGTCTTGCTCCGGCCTGCTTGGTGGGGGTGGCCGCCATTTCGAAAATCAAACGTCGCTCCCGTCGATTGGCGCTATAAAGCAAGGGATTTTCTGTGCTCTAATAAAGGAGAAGCGCTATCATGTCGGTGAAACCTTGATGAAGACGGAGGATACTGTACGGTTGCTCGCCAATATGCCGCTTTCCCCGTCTAAGACCCGGGATTTGCTCGGACGGCTGGGTCAACAGCCCAAACGGTTTCTCGGACAGAATTTTTTAGTCGACGGAAATATCGTCCATAAATCTCTCGAACTGGCCGAAGTTAAACCCGGTGTTGCAGTCGTTGAGGTTGGACCAGGGCTTGGTACGCTCACCTCGGTTTTGCTGGAAGCTGGCGCTGAAGTTTGGGCGATTGAAAAGGATCGCAATCTGCACGCCTACCTTGCCGATACGTTGGTACGACAGTTTCCTACGTTGCATCTGCTCGAAGGCGATGCGCTCGAGCACCCGCGGGCTGGTCTGACGGCGGAGCGTGCTGGCGACTTTAAGGTTGTCGCCAACCTCCCCTATGCGATTTCCACACTATGGATGGATGAGATACTCAGTGGCCCGCTCCCGAATCGGATGGTGTTGATGTTGCAACAAGAAACCGCGCAGCGTTGCGTAGCCAAGTGCGGCACAAAACAGTTCAGTGTCATCTCGATTTTTGTCCAGTCTGCCTATGTGGTCGAACGAGGCCATAAGGTGGGCGCGGCCTGTTTTTATCCAAAACCGGGTATCGAGTCTTACTTGATTAATCTTGCTCTCCGGCCATTTCCGTTTGTTTTTGAACCGCCGGTAAAACAGATTATCCGTGCGTGTTTTCAGCAGCGCAGGAAACAGATCGGATCTCTCCTACGGGATCGCCTGCCCAACCATGGGGCCGCCTGGCTCTCCGAATTGACGACTGCCGGATTCGATGCACGAGTGCGCCCGGAAGATATCCCGCCGCAGCTTTGGCAGCGCTTGTACATCTAACCGACGTGGTTGTGTTTAAAAAATGGCCTTTTTTGTCAGCGTAACGTCCTTACGTTTACTGCTCAGGAGGCCTTGTCTTTTCTCTCCTCTTTAGTTTTGGCGGCGGCTGCCTTAGCGCAGGACGCTATGAGCCTCTATGGAACGCCCAAGGGTTCTGTTTATGTCACACGGGTAGCCTAAGCCTACTATCGCGCACAGGGTCCCCGTGCTCCCGGAGCTGGGCGGTGCGAGGTGCATGATATAGGAGAATGTTCTCATTTTCGACAATTCGCTCAATACTCTACATAAACTTGGCCAGCTTCCCAATTCGATGTCTCCCCGCGCTGGGAATTGGACAACCGTGGGACGAAGGGATATCTCACCAATTTCGTCCTACAGAATTTCCAGGTTCGGCTTCCTAGCACCAAGATCGATACCACCGTTTTTTATTTCATTTCGTCCGCGATGAACGGCGTCCTAATCAGCTATGCGTTACTGCCGGATTGATCACTTTTCGAGGGAAAGAATCCGGTGTTAGGTGGGCTCGGCGTCGACATTAGCGGTGGCCAAACACAGTGCCTTGGTGCCCGTGTGTGGTTAATAGGCTTTTGTGTTAAAACTTGCCGAGCGCGTGACCCGAGGTTCTGCCTATAACAGGATATTTGGTGAGGAGAACAAGACCTTGTGCAAGCGGTTGATCAGTTTGGCGGTCCTCTTAGAGTTTTCCCCGATAGCGAATTCGGTGGCAAAGAAACCGTAGGAGTCGCCGTCCGTATTGACTTCGCCCGCCGGGCTGCCGAATCTGTGGGGGGAAATAAAAACGTGTCTATCTTTCGCTTTTTCACCATGTATGCTGCTTCATCCCTTTCCGCTCTTTCTGCTCTTTTCGATCTTGCCGGCCCTCAGGCTCCGGTGGCAGCCTGCCGGCCCAAGGATGTTTCCTTACATGGCGACCGTCGGATTGACGATTATTTCTGGTTGCGCGAAAAAGATAATCCGGAGGTAAAAAGCTACCTCGAACGGGAAAATGCCTATACCGAGGCGGTGATGGCTCCGGTGGCCGATCTTCGCAGCAAACTTTACGCAGAAATGAGGGCGCGAATTAAAGAGGACGATATCAGCGTGCCGACGCCCTATCTCGGTTGGGCTTACTATATCCGTACCCAAAAGGATAAACAACACCCGATTTATTGTCGCTCCAAGGGTGGTTCCGCCGGAACTGAGGAAGTCCTTCTCGATCTCAACGAACTGGGGCGCGGAAAACCTTATGCTGCAGTTGGTAGTTACACGATAAGCGACGACGGCGAGCGGCTAGCCTATTCGATCGACTGGACCGGCTACCGCCAATACGAGGTTTTTGTCATGGACCTTGCTACAAAAAAATCCGTACCGCAGCAGATCGGCTTCGTTTCTGATCTCGAATGGGATACTGGACACGATGTGCTCTACTATGTGACGGAAAACAAAGCCAAGCGTTCCGACAAAGTGCACCGCTGGAACCTGAGTACCGCTAGGCACGAATTGGTTTATGAAGATCCCGATACACTTTTTAATGTTGAGGTGCTCAAGTCCAACGACGGCTGCTGGCTCTTTATTAATTCGGAGAGCAAAGTCACCTCCGAAGAACTTGCGCTACGGTCCGGCGACACCACAGGGAAGTTTCAATCGCTCGCCGGGCGCGTTGCCGGCCGTAAATATTTCCCTGAACATCACGAGGGGAGATTCTACTTCGTTACCAACGCGAGTGCCAAAAACTACAAGGTCGTTTCGGCTTCCGAGTCTTCACCCGCGGTTTGGACCGATGTCTTGCCGCACGATCCTTTAGTGAAGGTGGAAAGCATTGACGCGTTCGCTTCGACGCTGGTGATTTGGGAGCGAGAGAGAGGACTACCCCAAATCCGTTTCTACAGTTTTAAAACTGGACAATCGCGGCGGATCGCGATGCCCGACGAGACCTATGAGCTCTTGCCCGGCTGCAACTGGACCTACGACGCACTGGAGTTTCGTTTTAATTACCAGTCGCTGGTGCGGCCGGCGTCGGCGTTTGCGGCCAATTTTGCGACGGACGAACGTCGTATGATCAAGCAAGCAGAAGTGCTTGGTGGTTTCGATGTTAGGAACTATCACACCGAACGGCTTTGGGCTGTGGCGCGCGATGGCACCAAAATTCCGCTTTCTGTCGTCTATCGTGCCGACCTGGATCGTTCAAAACCGCAACCCTTATTTCTCTACGGCTATGGTTCCTACGGCATCAGCATGCCGCTTACGTTCAGCTTGAATCGCGTAAGCATGCTAGATCGTGGCGTCGTTTATGTGACTGCACATATTCGCGGCGGCGGCGAACTGGGCGAGGAATGGCGCGAAGCGGGCCGCATGGAAGAAAAAATGACCACATTTACCGACTTCGTGGATTGTGGCCAGTGGCTCGTTGACGAAGGTTGGACGATTCCCTCTAAACTCGTCATTTCTGGCGGCAGCGCCGGCGGCTTGCTTATGGGCGCGTGCATCAACCTGCGGCCCGATCTTTTTCGTACGGCGCTTGTGCACGTTCCGTTTGTCGACGTGATTAATACCATGCTCGATGCTTCGTTGCCGCTAACAACAGAGGAGTACGTTGAATGGGGCAACCCCAACCTACCCGCCGAATATCGGTGGATGCGCGACTACAGTCCTTACGACAATCTTCATCGCGTGGCCTATCCGCATCTGCTTGTCGACGTTTCCTTTCACGACAGCCAGGTGCCGTATTGGGAGGGCGCGAAGTTCCTAGCCAAAATCAGAACACTCAACACGGCGCCGGATCGTGTGTTGCTGCTACATACAAATTTTGGTGCCGGCCACAGCGGCGCTTCGGGACGCTTCGATGCGCTGCACGATGTGGCTCGCGATTATGCCTTTTTTCTTACTGCTCTGGGTCTTAATTAATCCCCCATTTTTCGCTCAATTTTCGTTTCTGTGTTCCTATTTGGTTCCAGTTTTGTTGCAATCGACATCCCTGCGCCGATGCCACCCTGAGGGCAGACATGTCTCCAGAAAAAGAAGCAGCCTATCGAACCAAACTCAATAAAGCGCTCGATGCTGCCCTCGATTCGGTCACGGCCACTATCCAGATTCTCAAGGAATCTGTCGATCCTATTCAGGAATCGGTGCTGCATTAAGCAACGAAATACAGTGCGAACTCGATTAATCGATTATAAACAGATCCACGTTCGCTCTCGTAGCGGTTGCCTGCATCTACCATATCAAGCATCCGACCAGCTTCTCGCACATTGTTATGGGAAAGTTACTGCATGTGATGATAGGTCGCAATGGGGCTGAGAAAGTCGTGCAGAGTTTTGGCTACAAACTCGTGTCTAACGAAGTTTTTTAGCCCGAGTTTTACTGCGATCAGCTTGAAAAAACAGACCCTGGGGAAAGTGCCTAAAATACCTCGGCGGCCGAAATGAATTTCATTCGTACCTTGCAATACGACACGATAGGCTACTTGGCAGCCCTGACCAATAGGGCACCTTACATCCTCCGGTACCTCAGCGGGTGGGATTATAAACAAGAAATCCGGCTCTGTAGATGTGGCTCGCCGATCATCAGGGCAGGCACCTATGCGAATAACGAGGCATGTGGCGTGAGCGCCCGCCGGGTGAGGGTAATTTTTTACTTATGTCAACTGTCGCGTCCGACATATAGGCTTGCATAGATTATGCTTACGAACTGTTACAAAAGGCGGCTGCAAACAAAATTATCGCGCATATGAAGGGAAATGGTTAATGATGGCGTTGTTGCAGCGTTGGATCCAACGTCGCAATATTGCGACGACCCTCAATTTCCTAGAATATATTGTATTGCGCTTATCCACTTATCCGACGAAAAAAAGTGGTTGCAATTTGCGGCGACGGATCACGCTGAGCGACCGAGCTCGGAAGGAACAGCCCCGCCCGGCTTTCTTCCAAGCAAACAAATTTTTTGGGAGTGTAAAAATCCAAGCGTTGTGGCACCAACATGTCATTGCTTTTTGGCCTCTCGCAGAGCCGTGAGCCCTTACATTTTGGAGACCCTTCGCAAGCGATACCCCAGGCGAGTCCTAGTTCTCGCCAGCCTGGGCCAAACTCGGTGTTGCTGTGGCTTCGTTCGCCGATCATATGGCTGGCCGTTGGCACGGCGGTCACAGAATGCTTGCGTCAAAAATTAGAACCGGTAAAGCTACTTGGTGTGGAAGGTTATGTTGTGTCGCAGAGAGGACTTTTTTCGACGGTGGAGCTCACGTTGAATCCCTCGAGAAAACTTCTTTTGCGGACATACTGACGACAATCGCACTGCAATCTATCCTGCTGAGAACCTCGCCTTGGCTAGTCTTACGATTACACATATCGTGGAAAATTATGGCACACGATCCTTGGGGATTTTTCCAAGGAGATGCAGGCGATTACTGCCATGGATTTCCAACCCAGACACCACGATCCGAGAAAAGATAAAGGAGCTTCCCCTGGAACAAAGTGATCCTATCGGTGCGTATGCCCTCGCAAATCGCGAAGACGGGCTTCTGACTTAATCAGCTAGATGCAATCAGTTAGATGGATGGAAAGGCCGATGGCGCATAATACCCAGCTGAATTGTGGGCAAAGTTTGCGCTTTTTGGGGCTACACTCACGGCTTTAAAAAGATGGGGGCGCTTTTCCATCTCTGACACGCTCGGAAAAGTCTATTTTGCTGAGCTCGATGAAGGTTGCTTTGCTATCCCTTGATCCTTGTTGCTTACAGCCCCAAAAGACAACCCGACTTCGAAATTCTAGTGTGGGGGGCACTGTTCGACATTATACTATATCTCAGCGTGAAAAAGGGTGGCGCGGTATCCAATTTTTCCGAGGCAATGAGAGCCATTCCCACATTTGTTGTAACCTATACCGACTCAATTCAAAAAGTGCGTGTAGACGTGTCTGAAGGAGGAGCCAAATTTTCGCTATCAATCACCCCTGACACCCAGGACCGGTAAGGCAGTACGGGCGGTACGAACCGCCAAACCGAAAAGGCTAGGATTCTTGCTGGCTTTTGGGGCGATTCTTCTTTGATGTTAAGCCGGTCGTGTTTACTTCCGCCATTACCCGATCCCTTCTCCCTGTCTGTGTCGCCACTCTTTATGCGAGCGCAGCGATGGATCGCTTTCTCGCGGTGATTGTGGCGCGTGGCATAACGCTGTATCCCGAACAGGAGGATTCCCCGGTCCTAGCTGCTTTTGGATGGGCAAAACGTCATTTTGAACACATCCCCACCGGTTTCGGTAAATTGCTGCTTTGTGGCTGCGTCGCTACATTCCAAAGAACTGTGTATCGGCCGCCAGTGGGTCCAGTGGGTTTACACCTGTCCTATCAAGGCGTTGGTGAACGAAAAATTCCTCAACCTCTGTTGCGACTTTGGCCCGGAAAACGTCGATCTGATGATAGACGATGCATCTATGAATCCGCATGCGCTGGCGCTTTGTTGCACGGCGGAAATTTTCGACAATATCGCTCTTGCTCATGGCGACCGTGCATCAATTTTTACGCGATAATCATGGACGAGTTTTACTATTACTCCGATGCCGAAGCGCCACTACGTCTCGCAAGTCCCGCTGCTCACGTTTCCGAAAACGCGCTTTTTTTTGGTGTCCGCGACGTTGGAGTTTGACGGAATTTTTCGAAAAAGATCTTACACGGGGCTGACAGGGGCGTGGGCAATTACTGTGCATTACTGTGCGTAGTAACCTAACCGCCGTCCGGTGCCGCTTAGTTTTGAATATTCGGAGACGCCCTTCTGGGAAAGCTGGGAGAGTTGCTTGCGATGAATCGCGAGCTGGGTCTACCTGGTGCATTTTACGCAACGCGCCGCGTCGAAGGTAGCTCAGGCTCTGGTGAACCTGAGCATCTGCTTGAGAGAGGGAAAGGCTGCGCTCGCCGCGGACCTTGAGCTGTTGAAATTCAACAGCCATTACGGGAAAGACATGAAATGCTGGTTGCGCCACGACATTGGTTTGCGCCACGGCGGGCCTGTTGCCGAAATATCGCATTTTCGTCGAGCAGCTTGCGCAAAAAGGCCGGCTAAAAATTATCTGTGGCACCGATACACTGGGCGCTGACATTAACGCTCCGATTCACACCGTGGCTTTTACATAATTCTGGAAATACGACGGCAATAAAGACTCCGATGCTGAATGTGCGCGATTTCCGTTTAGACTGTGGGCCGAGCTGTGGGCGCGTGGGCTACGATGCGACGGGTTATGTGGTCGTTTAGGCTTCCGGAATACATCATTGCTAATAATGTGGCTGAGGTTAAGTCGGCTTCCGGGCCGGCCCGGAAGAAATAATTCGTGAAGAAGTCTGCCACCCGAAGATCGGTTGGCTGGGATGCGAAGATGCTCGAAAAGCTTGTTTCGCGCTTTGGTGTCTCGCATGGCATAGGCATACTGTTGTTTGTGCTTTGACACGATGCCGATGGTTGTCGCGCGATGCAGAAAATCATTTGCGATAGCCATGAAAAACCAGTTAAGAAAAAAGCATCGCGTTGCCGTTCTTGGCAGCTGTTCTGCGCCCTGCTCGAGTGGAAGGTTGTTGAAATTGTCCCGCGACAGCCAATCGGCCGGGTACTTTTGGGTGAACATTTAGTTTTAGGACAATTCTTCGCTGCACCAGGCGTTTTCGCTCTATCTAATCGATACGTTGTCGAAACTCGACTGCACTAGTCTGGGGTATTCGTTCGAGTTGTTGACGCTTTGCTAGGCGATTGTCGAAGATCTCGAGCAGACTCTCTGGCCGTCAGATCGACCGCCCTGAAAACCGAAGAACTCAGCCGAGCTGAAGGCTGCGGGCATGCCTTACGGTGAACAGAGGGAGAAGTTCTAGGAAATCATCGAACATCCCGAAGCGATGCGCGAGTTTCTCTATGAAACATTCAATGCTTTTGCGATAGCGTATCCGTGGATCGTTGGGGAAAGCGCGCGGCTAGAATCGATTGCGCGCGAAATGGCGGAATGCTATGCTGAATTACATCTGCTGGTATGAACTAAAGCGCAGCAAGAGCCTGTTTACTGTGCCACCTGATGCAGAATGATGCAGACTTTTAAGGTGCTGTTGCAGGCGGTTTCGGAACCCTTCAAGGCCGAACTGGTGTTGGAATTGAGGACTATTTTTACGAACTTATCTGCAATGAAGATTCCAGTATTGCTCGAGGAGTGGGAAGCCATTGCGCAATCCTAATTTCGTAGCTGACCGCACTCCGAACAAGCTAGCGTTGCCTGGTGATTTTTGATATTACACGTGGTTTTGTTGGCTTTAAACGGTTGGTGCGCGCGGCGATTCTCGGCTTTCCCTAGGATATCGTTTCGCGCGACTGGGAAGCCGCTGCAGCCCCTGCGTGCTGCCTGTGTTAGATGCGGTTGGGGAATCCGAAAGCAAACGCTCCCGAATTGCTTAGCACAACGGCTGAAAAAGAGTTTTATATGTTTTTGGGAACGCATAAACTGGTTTCTCCTCGATCCGGAAGGGCGCTTTACCTTGCACACAAATTGGCTGGAGGGGACCGAAAATCCTGGCTCGGACTGCAATCCCGAGATTGGACAGTCGCTCAAATGCCGGTAGACGGAGAAGACGATTGCGACTGGGTCGTCTGGAAATATTGCTTCACTTTAGGGATGCCAGCTTCGCTGGCTGGGGCTGGGCTGAGCCGGCAGTTAAATTTGAGGCGGTGGCTCCGTTTCGGAGTGTCTTTAGCCCGATAGGTTCTGTGGCGGTTAAAGGGGGTACGGTAATTTTTAGGGCGGGTTTCGGAGACTGTCCGGATATCGGCTAAATCGCGTTTTCCAGATTTTTTAGGGTGATCAACCTCTTTACTCTCTTCTTTCTTCCTTTCGTTGCTATCGGATTTTCGGGTTTTCTTATCGCCTATCTGTCGACACGGGGCACGCCGCTGGCGGCTATGAGGGAGGGTGATGGAGCTTTGGAACCGATCGTCCACGAAAGTCGCTACACTGTCGTTTTTGGTGAGCCCGGTTATGCCCGCTCCACCAGCTGGCTAGGGGCTTACCGGGTTGATGATGGCCACCGAGTTTTGATCGACAGTTTCTCTGTTTTCTGGCGGACTTAGACAATAACTATATTCGTAGCGTTCAAAACGAACCGTTAACTCGTTCAGGGAAAGCGAATTCTTTTTGACCGCGTGCGGGCCGCTTTCCTAGCTTGTGCTCTTTCTCCAGCTTCCTGCTTAAGCTCATTGCTGACCGCTAATTGCTATATGTCCGCAAGACCCACGATCATCTATACTATCACTGACGAAGCGCCGGCCCTTGCCACTTATTCCCTGCTGCCCATCGTGCAGGCCTTCATGAAGTCCGCTGGCCTCAACGTCGAGACTCGTGACATCTCTCTTTCTGGCCGCGTTCTTGCCGCCATGGCCAACAAGCTGCCGGCTGATCAAAAAAGGACCGACGACCTCGCTGAACTAGGTGCGCTGGCACTCAAGCCAGAAGCCAATATAATCAAACTCCCAAATATTTCCGCTTCCGTTCCCCAACTCAAGAAAGCCATCGCCGAACTCCAGTTGCACGGTTATGCAGTACCTAGCTATCCCGAATCGCCCAAGACCGACGATGAAAAGGACATCAAGGCCCGCTACGACAAGGTGAAAGGTTCTGCCGTAACCCCTGTTCTCCGCCAGGGCAACTCCGACCGCCGTGTTCCCGCGGCTGTTAAGGCCTACGCCCGCACTCACCCGCACTCCATGGGCAAATGGTCGCCTGACTCAAAGACGTCTGTTGTTACTATGGGTAGGGACGACTTCTTCTCGAACGAGAAATCTATCACCCTCGCTGCTGCGACGACCACAAAAATCGAATTTTTACCCGCCACGGGTGGCAAAGCCAAGGTCCTCCTGTCCAATCTTCCCCTCAAAGCAGGTGAAATTCTCGATGCAACCAAGATCAGCAAGCAGGCTCTCGTCACCTTCTGCGAGCAGCAGATCGCGAAAGCCAAGGCCGATGGCGTGCTTTTTTCGCTCCATCTCAAGGCCACAATGATGAAGGTCTCCGATCCGATTCTCTTTGGCCTGTGCGTGAAAGTATTTTTCAAGGACCTTTTCACGAAACACGACGTGACCTTTGCTGAAATCGGCGTCGACCTAAACAACGGTTTTGGTGACCTCGTCGAAAAAGTTTCCAAGCTTCCTGTTGACAGGAAGGCTGCAATCGAGGCGGACATCAAAACCGCTTTCGCTGCTGGCCCGCAGGTCGCTATGGTAAGCTCCGATCAGGGCATCACTAACCTTCACGTTCCGTCCGACGTAATCATCGATGCCTCGATGTCTGCGATGATTCGCGCGGGTGGTAAGATGTATGATGCCGCCGGTAAGAAAGCCGATACGCTCGCCGTCATTCCCGACAGTTCCTATGCCAGCGTTTACTCCGCCATCGTCGATTTCTGCAAAAGGAACGGCGCGCTCGATCCGAAGATGATGGGCTCTGTTCCTAACGTCGGACTCATGGCTCAAGCTGCCGAGGAATACGGTTCCCACAACAAAACCTTTCAGGCACCCGCTGCCGGCGCCATCCGAATCGTCGACGCGTCTGGCAAGGTTTTTCTAGAGCACCAAGTCGCCGAGGGCGACGTCTGGCGCGCCTGTCAGACCAAGGACGCTCCCGTACAGGATTGGCTGAAACTCGCTGTCAATCGCGCTCGCTTGTCTAAAACGCCCGCTATTTTCTGGCTCAACGAGAAACGCGCCCACGACCGCGAAATCATCGCCAAGGTGAACAAATATCTCTCGACGCACGACACCACCGGCTTCGACCTCTGCATCCTTCCGCCCGCAGAAGCCTGCAAGCTTTCGCTCGAGCGCATTGTCAAGGGTCAGGATACGATTTCTGTCACCGGCAACGTCCTTCGCGACTATCTCACTGATCTCTTCCCAATCCTCGAGGTGGGCACCAGTGCCAAGATGCTTTCCATCGTTCCCCTCATGAACGGCGGCCGCCTCTTCGAAACCGGCGCTGGTGGCTCTGCGCCGAAACACGCTGAACAATTCCAACAGGAAAACTATCTGCGATGGGATTCCCTTGGTGAATTTCTCGCTCTCTCTGCGAGCCTTGAGCACTTGAGCATCGTCGAAAAAAACGCGCAAGCCAAGATCTTCGCTCACACCCTTAATGTTGCGACCGAAAAATTCCTCGAGAACGACAAGTCCCCAGGCCGCAAACTCGGCGCGATCGACAGTCGCGGCAGCCATTTTTATCTGGCAATGTATTGGGCAGAGGCGCTAGCTACCCAGCACGTTGACGAAAAATTGTACCGCTTTTTCGTTCCCATCTATGCAGAGCTCGCTGCCAACGAGCAGGAGATCGTGTGCGAACTTCTCGCTGTGCAGAACAAGCCGGCTGACGTCGGTGGCTACTACCAGCTCAATGATGCTAGAGCCTATGCCGCCCTGCGTCCGAGCAAGACCTTCAATGGAATCCTAGCGACACTGTAGGCGAGTCCCCCCCCCGACCTTCCCATCCCGCAGCGCTTCCCGTCGGTGAGATTTTTGTTGGGGATGGCCCGGTTGACATTGTAGAGCGGCGGCGGAGTGACTGTTTACTATTAGAAAAAGAATAGTTATACCGTTTTTTTTGAGTGACGATGCTAAGCGATGTTTTTAAAAAGTTTTTGTATAATAAGTTATATAGTTTTCTACTGGTCTGCCGGTAGAGTTGGCGCTTTCGCCGCGGAGCCGCCAGGAGGTTCCCGATTTGTGGTGGGCCGACTACGCTATAAGCATAGAGTGCAAGTTTACGTTAGCTGGAGCCTTGACCCTGATTTATCGAGCAGCGAATTTTCTCCAGATTTCCGATGCTCGGCGTTCGGCGTGGGCGACCGTATCTTCGTGATGCTGCCCTACCTACCCTAATGGTGAACGGCGATATTCGGTCCCTCTCCTGTGCCGTGCTCGCACTTGCTCCACTCCTGCTTTTTGCTTTGGAAGTTCTCTACCTCGTTACCACCGGGGAGGTTTCGGCCTTTAATTACGACTGATGATTGGTATTGGAAAGATCGACAATTACGGCGGCGGGCGGTATCCTTGCCGAGAAATCGTTGTAGGGTTGAATCGACTATGACGAAGGTCCTGCGGAGCGCTTTATGAAATTTTGTGGATGAGTCGATCAGCAGCGACGATCCGGACATCATCTACTTTGCTAGTTCCACGACGGGCGAGCCAAAGGTGGTTTTACACGCAGGCCAGTTATACGCTGTAACATCGCTTTGCGGGTGACCTGTGGTCCGCGATGCCGGACAATCTGTATTGGTTGGTACATCCCGGATCTCGGTTGGAGAAAAGCTGCGCTGTCCAGTTTATACGGTTCCTGACAGATAGGCGCTGGTATCTTTGCGTATACCTATTCGGTGATTTTAACCCCTCGGTTGCCCTTCATGTGCTGGAGATATATCCAACGTGGTGTGCTCCCGGCATGGCGCTTCGCGGATCATGCGCGAAGATCTATCCAGTTGCCGCTTTACTCGACTGCGACATTGTGTGACAGCGGACGAGGTGCTAAACTAGGAGATGATTGCACGCTATCACAAGGCGACAGGGTTGACGTTGTACGAAGCCTGCTTCCAGATGGAAAGCAGTAGTGCTGGGCAAAGGCCAGGACCCTAAGAATGACCAAACGTATTAGGCAATCGCTGCGATTTTCGCTGTCGCCTTCGACATAGCGTTGACCACCGCTTGGGCAAGGCGCCCCCAAGTGGGCTGCGAGTCATCCGCGTGTTGTAGCTATTTGTCGCATTTAATAATGTGTCTGCTCGGATTCATAAAACTGCGTGATGTGTGCTCGTTCACCATAGGCTTTGTGCGATACAATTTGGTTGCCTAGCGCTAAGGCGCTTTGCTCCTACGTTTTCCTTAGTCAAGACAGTCGGTAGACGATCCTCATGATTTCTAGCATCGCTACCTAGATCGTGGCACCAGCCGTGCTTGTCTTCAGTACCGTCAGCGCAACTTCCGCGTTTAAGCTAGTTTACCTAGAAATACGTGACTTGAAATGCCCCTGTGTAGGGGTGTGGACAGCAACGTGCAGCTCGTCTTCGTCTCGCTTATAGAAAGCTTAACGATGGTGATACCAATTTGGATAATGGCCGATTCGCGACAGATTTGGCTGACACCGTTCTCTCCGAAACCCTATGCATGTGCGGTTTTCTTGTCGCGATTCTTCGATCTGATTCCGGATCAAAGCAATGCGCAAGGGTAGATCCGTCCCCGACCACAGCCTTGCGACAAATTTGAAAATCCCCCCGGGGGAAAAGTGCGGCCACCCGTTTATGCTCTGCAATTCGTCCGCTACGGGGTCATCGTAGTTAGTCGAGGAAGGTGGGCCTCTGTCATCGGACAATGTGCTGTAGAGCTTGAACCGGGCGACCAATGGATAGCCGTGAAAACCGAGTGCCAAGTCCCAAGTTCCACGACTGGAAGGACGCGATTTCTATTCCTCCAGCGGCGAACTCTGCTTTGTTGCCGCGTCAGACGCGAGCTACAAGATCGCGAGGGCGCGCCAGAAAAATTTAAATCAGGCTCAGTATTTTACTGATTTCAGCAAGGGAAAACTAGATTTCAGCGAGAGCTCCGGAACTCCGAAGCAGCCAATTCTATTGTCTACTGCGCCCGCAACGCCAGGAAGAAGGGTGAAACCTGCCTCGTTTACCAGCCGGCGTGTTCCGGAGTTTTTCCCTAAAAAAAGGTCTATCTTTGGGTTTTGGACAAAACGTAGACAAACCAATGAGCTTTTGTTGTCGCCCCATGCTGCGGTGAAACATTGGCAAACACATAGTTTAAGTTTAGCGCGCCACGTTTTGCCATTTGGTAGCTTTGGAGAGATTTTCCACGAACTCGATCTTACACAAACATTTAAAAGGGTCGTTGCGCTTGCAGCGTAATTGAATATTCCGGTGATAGTTGTTGTCGGAGACGTAATTAAGACAGAGGACGGCGAAGACCTTCACAATGTGTTGGTGAGCCGGGCTGGGTTTGTCCACCACCAGAACGCTCTGCACCGTCGGATGAAAAATGAGAATGCTTCCCACTTCGAACGAAGCCTATACGAGGGCATCCTGAACTTTTAATTACATCGTTGTAGGTGCCCGACAAACTACGAACCAATAATAGTCATTCCGCGGTGCAAACCGCCACTGTTGCCGGTGATGAAACACAGTGTCGCCCAAAACCTGTCCGCTATCGGCCATTATTCATAAAACAAACTAACGGACGCTGCGGCCTGACACGGATCGCGGTCTTGCTCTTGGAGCTGATCAGGGCTACGTTCATACTCATGGTGGTGCGAGCTCATCGAACCTGGGACGCCCGGGCACGCCGAGCGAGGGGGATTTGACAATAAGCAGCTTCCGTAAATCGCCATAGCTCTCCAGATGCTTATCTTTTATCAAGATCTTGCGGTGTCTCGCTACTAGTTTTTGCTTTCTAGTCCGTGTTGATCTTCATCGCTTTTAGGTGGTGATGCTCAATTTTGTGGCCGTTGCGGCTGAGAAGTTTTGAAGCCTCTAACGCTTCATTGGTTTGGTGTTAGCATACGATAAAGTAGTCACTTTCTTGTTCATAGGCTCGGCAGTCTACTCTGCTCCGATGCGAATTCCCCATCGGCGCATACTTGGTTGCAGTACTAGGATCATTCTCTTTTCCGGATGAGTTTCTTGCATGGTCCGATCGAGTGGAAAATGCAAGCGACGGCTTTGGCCCAAAGGGTAGCTTCGCCCCCTCAATCGAACCCAGCACGAACGAGCCGATAATCACCTTTATCTGCTTTGTGCGAAAAATCTCCCTGTCTCTACCTTTTGTTTTTGATCTCGTCGGCGGTCTTTGGCGAAGCGCTCCGAGGTCAAGATTTAGTGTGTTGGCGCGGTTTCCATTGACCCATATTAGTATGTAAAATAGTATGTAAAATTTTCCAGACTAGTATGAACGAAGCTCGATTTCAAAACGAAACAAGTCGAAGCGGCTATTACTGCAAGATCAACACCACGGCGAGTTGCTTGGTCTTCGGTTCACACTCGACGGAGGCGAATGCTACAGAGAAATCCTTCGGCGAACGTTGCTATCTTGCTCCGTGTGTAACAATTTTAGTATCGCGCTGGCGGCACTTGGAGAAAGAAAGAATTACGCTTCCGATGGCAACAAGATTCCCCTTTTGGACAGCTAAACGCGCGCTGATTCGCGATTGCGGTGTGACGCGGTCAGGAGACCCCTTGAGCGCTGTAACAAATCAACGTCCGGGGGTGGTGTGGATAAGCTCCTTGGCCCTTGCGGCGACCGAGGAAGCAGATGCCAGGTGCCGAATTTTTCGTTGCTGGGTCTTTTCGATTGTCGAGCTGCTAGGCAATCGGCCCAGCTTTGCACTAAAGGCCGAAAAGAGCTGCGCCAGTCAGCCGGACAATGTGCGCGTGCTGACTGAGACCGGCTTGCCTCTACTTCCAGTTTCTCCCATAGTAGGTTCTTGGTTTGTGGGAACAAGAGGACCGTGCTGGCGGCCAGAAAACGGTAACCGGCTGCGATCGGGCTCGTTGTCGCGCGAAGGTGCAAATCTGCGATATCACGCACATCGACGCGACGATGCCCAGATCGATTTTCGGGCAGTCTTTGATGCGCTTTATTGTTGTCCTGCAGCTTTTGCTGTGATTCAGGGGCTGGTGGTGTTTGCCGACGACAGAAAGGTCGACGGGCAACCGTTCGAGGAAATTGTCAAAGAAGTTATAGCGCGAATTTTATGAGTCTGCGGTTGCGGTGATGACTTTCTCTTAACTTGGCAGCTGACGTGCCTACGAAACGGAACTGACATGGATCCAAATATCGACACAATAATTTAAAGACTTGTGCCTCGAAGACGACGTGACTCTATAGTTCCGCATTAGAGTCAAAAACTACTCTATTGCATCGATTCTTCTTGCGGTTTCCTCGCCATCTTTTTATTTTCTATATTGTTGGTATTTGTTCACTATAACTTTGAAGCTGTGCGCAGATAGTCCGGAACTCAGACGATGAATTCATTTTGTTGACCAACCTGCTCTAGCCCGCATAGCTGCGAGTGCGAAACGAATCTCATGGTCGATTTCTACGCAGCCGTGTGGATCTTTTGTTTTGACCCTGTGACGCTGCTGCTGGCGGTTCCCACGCGTTTACCACCTCTTTAAACGGAAAATTCGTGACTGAAGGACCTTTGCGTTGGTTGCTAATGGTTTTTTTATAGTGCGGACGAGCTCGATCTCACTAAATACTTGCTTTTCATATACAACGTGATCACAATGCAAAACACTATCTACAAGGGGAAAGCTTATTACTCGCTCGATCAGTCGGCCTTTCTCCAAGAGAAGGTCGTGGCGGGGTGATAGCGTGCTCCTGCCCGCAGCGGACACCGAAAAACTTTTTGCGGCAACGATTGCGAGGAAACACGTACAGAAGATGCATCGCTACAGCTTTCAACAACCCTTGTCGGCTGTTTGACTTCTGACGCCCGGATGGGATGGCTAATGCCCAAAGAGAAGTTTTAACTAAAAAACCATTTTGCTAGACGGGTCGCACTTTGTCAATGTTTTGCTGCTGTGCGGCTTTCACTACTATTACTTCCTCTTCGAGCTAAAGTCATCGGTAAAATAGCTCGGTGTAGGCCGGTTGGAGATGACGCCGCTACCAGAGAAATTTTGGGAGGATCACTCGTTGACAATGTTCGGGCCCAAACTCGAAGGCTGTCCGGAAGCGGAGCTGGGACAATTTTTAGTGTCGAGCTTCAGTCGGTGTGTACGATAGCTGAGGATACGGTGACTCCAGTATCCGTACCAACGGCAGCATGTCCGGCTCCTCGACAAAGCGTGGCTTATTTTCGGCTTTGGAGTCGATTCCAAGGAGTTTATCAGTACGCGGATAAAAATTGGAAGCAACCTGTACGTGCTCTTTTTTACTTTCGAGGGATCCTCGGATCTTCACGTACGGTGATGTAAATTTAAAACAGAATGACATAGTCAACGTCGTTGCTTCCGAACTGCAACCTAAAAATTACGACGTCGAGCTGTTTGAACCCTACGTTTCCCGATACCCGGAGCTGATAGTGCTGGAGGGCGAGTGCTCGGTGTCACGCTGCTGTTCTGGAGAAGGCAACTTATAAACTTCCGGACCGGTACTGCAGAAGAAAGTGAAACGACGACTGGTTGGTGAGTTGGTGGGTGTTTTCATAAAATTGAGTACGTTTCCTTCTCAAAGTTTTTGTGGCGAGGCCGGTAGAAAATCGAATCATGAAACGTCTGGTGGAAAATTTACGACGGTTTGTCGAGCGAGAGACAAGACGTTCCGTCGAAGCACTGGCAGATGAAGCGTGGTTCCGTTTTTTATGAACTATTCACTTCTTCCATCGATTTGAGCCCTGTTTTTTGGCTGCTGCTGAAAATTTTGTGCCCTTTCTTATGAGAAAAGTTTGAAAAAACTTTAGTATGAACTGGTCGATCTGGCTTATCAGTTCGATTCCGGCGGAGATCCAGTCGATACCGACGTACCCATTGCGAGGACAGTCAGACTGTGAAAATTTTGCCTTCACCATCGAAGGCCGTAACTTACTGCAATCGCGATGATTGCTGCGGTGTTCGTCCTTCTCGCGTTGGTGGCGCTGATGGCCTTTGACAACGGGCAGCGACTAGGCGCTGTCGTACAGCAGGCGGTGGTTACTTGTGGAGCGAGGCGCAAAAGCGCGCAAGGCGTTCCATGCCTTTTTTAATGATTTCGTCGGATGTCGCATAGCTCAGACGCAAATAGCCCTCGGCGCCGAAGGCCGAGCCCGGAACTGCGGCCACTTTTTCTTGGCCGAGCAGGCGCGCACAGAAATCCTGATCATTGAGACCGAAACTTGAGATGTTGGGAAAGAGATAAAAAGCACCACCAGCCAGCAGACAGTTCACGCTGAAAATTTTGTTTAATTCGGCATGGAGGAATTTGCGCCGACGATCGAAGGCGGCTTTCATCTCGGCGAGTGCGACTTCCGCCTTCGCCTTCTCCTTCAACGCGGCGAGGGCGCCGTATTGGGCAAAGGTAGTGGCGTTCGAGGACGTCTGGCTTTGCAGTTCGATGCAGGCCTTGGCGATCGGGGCCGGAGCGACGAGTGTGCCGAGGCGCCAGCCGGTCATCGCATAGGTTTTGGAAAAACCGGCGACGGTAATTGTGCGTTTCTCAATTTCGGGGCCGAGGGTGGCGAAATTACAAGGCGACTTGCCGTCGTAAATGAGGTGCTCATATATCTCGTCTGCGAGTACGTAGAGATTATGCTTTACGCAGATGTTGGCGAGAGCCGCTAGCTCCTCGCGGGAATAGATGGCACCGGTGGGGTTTGACGGCGAATTGAGTACCAGCAGTTTGGTTTTGGGCGTGATAGAGCTCTCGAACAGCGCAGGCGTTAGCTTGAAGCCGGTCTTGTCACCGCAGAAGACGATCTTGGGCGTGGTGCCGGCGAGTTTTACCATCTCAGGGTAGCTGACCCAGAAAGGAGCCGGAATGATGGCTTCGTCACCGGGATTGCAGATGGCTAGGATGCCAAGATAACAGGAGTATTTTCCACCCGGAGAAACCACGACCTGGCTGGGTGCGATCTTGTAGCCGTATTCGTCCGCGTAACGTTCGGCGATGGCTATGCGTAGCGGCTCAAGGCCAGGCGTGGAAGCATACTTGGTTTTACCGTCTTTGATGGCGGCGATGCACGCCTCTTTGATAAACTCTGGTGTGTCGAAATCCGGCTCGCCAGCGGCGAAACTGCATACGTCCTCGCCCGCGGCGAGCATGGTTTTGGCTTTTGCGTCGATGCTAAGGGTGGGCGATGGTGAGATGTTGCGGGCCCAAACTGAGAGCGGGTGTAGTGCGGCCATGAAGGCACAGATATAATGCTCGGAGCTTTCTGAAAGCAAGCTTTGCACTTGCTACAACCTAGGCGACGAAGCGGTTCCAGGAAGTTATGATTTACGAGAGGAAACCCGACTTGTTTGACTTTCCCGGGGCCGCTTTGTCCGCCTTTGTTGGCTGGCTTTCCAGTTTTCTGGCCTTTGTTCCTTGGGAAGAGGCTTTTTCTCCCTATTCCAGATGCGGCAGGTAGTTCTCTACTGTGCTGTGGACGAATTGTTCGATTCTGGGTTCTGATGTGGTTTGTGTGGGGGATTTTTAAACAATTTTCCTGATTTCCTGCGGCAGCCGCACTAAGATTGGGGCGTAGGCTGGGTGCAGGATCACGATGTTGTTGAAGCTGCATTTTTCCAGTGCAGCACACACCAACTTCCCGACGGATTTGATTCACTTTTTCCCCACCGGCTTGTTGATCAAATCGAAAAAGGAAATTTCTGGATAAATTATAAATATATAATATTATGGATAATAATTTTATGAATATATGGGATCATAGATCATAGATATTGAATCTGGCTGGCTGGCGGCGGAGGCAGGGCTCCGGTCAGACTCTCAGGCGTAAAAACACTTGCGGAAAGCTCCAACTGGAGCGCAACAGCGGTAAAACTGAGGCGAGTTTTGTCTCGTGTCATGAGGTTGCGGAGGTCGATCGATTTCACCAGCCACTGACCTCCTACTTCCTTCAGGCTGAGAACTCCGATGCTTTGGACTGGTTCGCCTTTGGGGCCAAGCGCTTCTGCTTGCAGCAGAACTTGAAATTGCGAATCAAACGCCACCCGCATCCCTGTGAGATCCGGATGCACTGCTGCCAGATCGGCTGGCGGATAAATTAAAAAATGGCAAGCCTGTCGCCCCCGAATCTTGGAGATCCCTTCGTAGGCGAAGTCTTCCCAATAGAGAAACGGCATTTGTAAGGCGAACAAAGTCAAGTTTGTGCCCTCAATAGGTTGAAGGGATTCGGCCTCGCTCAATTTTCTTACTTGGCCTCCGGCAACGGTCCATGCCTGGAGATGCGATCCGCTTCGGACGAGCCAGGTGTGCTCCCCGATTTGGATGCGAGTTAGCGGGCCTGCTGTGTCGGGTATGTAGAAAAGCTGACCGTGGAGCGTGCGCTCTTCGCCATGGTGCGGCATCACGTGCAATTCAAATTGGAGCCAACAATTATCGGTGGCGCCGGCGGCCTCGAAGGCTTTCAGCACTGAACGGACTTCTTCCTGCGACGCTTTATTTCTTGCTAACGAACGTGGCTTGGGATGAAATGCTGCGAAACAGACGGGTGCAACCAGTTTGAGTAAGAGAGCAATGCCTAGAAGAAAAAGAGCCCAGCAGCGGGCTGGATTCGTGAACTTAGGTTTTTTTTTGATCACCCGCTGGCGAAGTGGATTTATGGTGTCGCTGCAGTTGCCGTGATGGCGGGTGTAGCTATGACGGCAGGAAGCTTGGGGTCGTTCGGGCCGTGGTGTTTTGCCTGATAGATGGTCGCGAGATAAAGTCCGAAGCTGATGAGAAAGAATGCAATCGTGGCGTTGATCGTTGCTTTGCTTAACATATTTCCGGTTTCGATGCCGAAAGTGGATTCAACTATACTGATGCCCATGGCCGTTACCCCCCCACCGGGTTTGGCCTTTTGCATCAGCACGACCAAAATCAGGAATACGGATACAAGGATTAGAACAAAGGTAAAAACACTGATTAACAGACTCATAAAATATAAAATAAATATAATGCTTTTTACAAGGAATTGTCAATCTTGCTTCTACCCTCGTTTGCAACCGAGTTCGCTGCTCCGTGTCGCTGCCACGTTTTTAAATCGCTAATCCTGAATGTATATGAAAGTGTTCCCATTCATTTTCCGTCCGATCAGCTTAGTTCTTTTGGCGGTTCATACCGCCGATCCACGTGAGTGTAGCGCAACATTTCATTTCCTGAGGAATCCAACAAAACTCCCTGTTGCGCCATTCCCACGACAACCCACAACCCCATTGCTCGTGAGAATTTGCGGGGCCCAAAAGTTCGGTTTGGCAACCCCGCGCGAAATTACCGCGCACAACAACCTCCACGCGGTGCTGTTTCAAACCAGTGTCGAATATGTCCTCGTCTGTCTCCAAATTTATCAGCTCGCTCGGCACGTGCTAAAACAGCGCCTGGACATCCAGCATGTTTTTCCAATAGGCCGTGATCTTTGACCTAAACCAGGCTGTCCTTAACAACTTTGCCTATACCACTATACCACTATACCACTATACCATCTACCAGATAAAGACCGGTACTAGTTACTACCAGTTACTACAACAAACTACGACGACTCCTGAAATTGTTGGGACAACGCCGCCCAGACAGAAGCAATACCAAGCGAAATCGAGTTCATCCGTTTCGTCAAATAGGCGAGCGTTATACCCACTTTTTTGTGACAAGCAGCGCTAACGTTATCTGCGAAAGGACCCTCAACCAACTTTGCTGCGCTCGGCGGGGCTGTCCGCCAAAGAACTTGCGAGCGAATTATAGTGTGCTGACGATCCCGCCCCTACCATCCTCAGTCAGAAGCTTATCTGTTTATAAAAAATATGTTTACAGACGAAGAGGTCAACCCCATCACGTCCCAAATGCCGCGCCTTCGCGGGCAGATTTGGCTGACCGCTCGCCAATTAAATCGTGGGTTCTCTAGCTGGCGTGACTTTGAGATCATCTTTAGCGTGGACAGCAACTTCGGCGATTATGCCGAATACTACAACACTACAATCCCGTCTTCGATCCCGAAGTCGGCTAACAACCAATTCTATTTCGCCAAAGACAAAAGATTGCTGGCAAGCTCCATTGGAGCTTGCTGTTCAGAGTTTTGGCCTCTTTGGACGCGACTTGCATTCTTCTCCCCCCCTCTACCTAGGCAGCTGGTTCCGCGCTTTCGAGGGCAATAAAACTTAGCCAGATGGGCTAGCAATACTTTACGTCCTTCCACGTTCGCGACCTGCTGACCGAGAACTAGCGGAAATTTACCGTTACCAACTCGAAGAGCCCGGCCAGCCAGTCCCCCGCGGAGAAGGCCCTAAAAACCGTGTCCCGGAAGCTCTCCATCAGAAAACCTTCCGTTGGCGGGACGGCAAATAGCCTTGATGTCTGCTTTTGTCGCGCTCCGAAAACCGTTTTTCCTCTCGCTAAAAAAAATTTTAAATCTGTTTCTAGGTTTTAAATTAATATCGATGGAAATATGGACTATATAGGAACTTAATAAAGGCTATTAGCCTTAAATACGGAGGAAAATTTTTCGAGATCACCTATTACTACACAAATCTACAGCGGCTTACTACCCTTCTTCTCAGAGTTGCTTTCTCGCATCCATTTCTGCTGTTTATACCCTCGTATTGAAGCTTCAAGTCCCCCTCTCTCCTCTTCCTCTCTTACGCTACGCTATCGCGAAGTCTATTCTTTTGTTGAGCAGACGCACGTTGCTCGTCGCGGTGCTCCTCCCCTGTCTCCAATTTTCTCCTGCCGCCGAAAAAGACACTGCTGAAGTTCAAGAATCTCTAGAAGTGGTGCTCAAACAACCAGCAAAGGGAGGAGACGTAAACAAGGCAATCGACGCGATCAGCTTCGATTTCATCTCCCAGCCATTCGTAGAGCGGAAAGTCAAATACGTTATGCATGGAGGACGGCTCTTTGCGCAAAAAGAGCATGTTTTGGAGATCTTGGGATTCGGCGCCTACTCCTCTCGAGATTGGTCTCGAAGATTTTAAAAACTTCGAGATTTTTTATGGCCATGTTCGGAGCCGGTTACGACGGTGGCTTGCTTCAGCTAAATTTTGTGCTCTGAGGAGAGAAATTGAATAAGCGCGGCGGGCGGGCTGGAAAACAGAATGATTGGAAACTTGTATTCCTAAGGCTGATTTTACCAGTGAGCAGATGATGGTCATCCCCTACGGCTGCTACAGAAACGAGAGCAAGTCACTCAATAACTAGAGAAAATCAATTCCAAAAGTACAGCCAAAGCTTCCTCAAAGGCCGCTGAGTCTCAAGCCAAGAAGGAAGGGGAAAGCCAAACAAGCCTGCAATTTTGCAGGCACTAACCAGATCCTAAAGATTGATAACAAACGTGACACCGTCCAAGTGATTGCACAGAAATATGACGTATTCTTTAACTCATACTCTGCGCAGACCGTTACGTATTCTAGCGCGAAGCTATTCTAGCGCGAAGCCGTGTTCGAAACGCTGCACTGCTTGGTTTCCGAAAAATATCCGGATCTCGAAAAGCTGGTCTGGGAAAACTGGAGTTGTCTCGAGGCGATCCGCCAGCTGTACAAAAGCTTGGAGGCCTATCTCGCCAGCCAAGATGCCGCCCAAAGCAATCAAGGCCACGTTGCTGGATCTCGCTACGGGCACAGGCAAGAAGCTTTGATGTATGTGCCCAGCACAATCGCCTTGGCTGAAGGTTCGGTCGACTGCGTGCTGGTGCTCTGTCTACCTCTGACAATTGAGGAGGGATTGTTCGCTTAGTCCACGTTTATGTAAGGCAATAGTGAGTCGACAGACATCACAAAGAAATTGGGTGCAGCAGTATCCATACTCGCCATAAAGCGAAGCAACGAAACTGTTCATGCTGTGATATGTGCGTAGAAAACATCTATGCTGTTTACAGAGGACAGCAGCTCGTCTATCCGAAACAGTTTTTAAGAATAACGACGCGTACTACACTGATTCTAAACGGTAAAGCTTATTAAGCTCGCTCGACAAATGGCTGAAGGAGCGGATGAGGTTTGTGCAGCATGCTAATTTGGTTTTCGTTTAACCACCGACGTAACTGGCATATCCTACATTCAGAACGACTACTTTCCAGACGTGGTTTATCTTTATGGATTTTAAAAATAGGCGATTTCCGGAAAGGTCGTCAAAAAGCCGAGCTACAAGATCGAGGGCACCTACAAAGCACATGGCTGGCAGAAACCCTATGTTATTCACCAGAAGAACAGAGAAGACTACCAGCTGCTAAGTAAACTCCGTTCATATCCATTCATCATCACCTAGAAGATCGTGGCTTGCGTCGAAGTAAGGAATGAACTGATCGACTATTTGGTTAAAACTAAAAAACTACAACTGCGGAAGTAGATAAAAAGCTATCTGGGTAACCTCCGCTGTCACATCAAGCGAAGGTAAAAAGCGTGTCGAAGTTGTTTGCGGCTACTAGTAGTGATAAAAACTTCCCGGAGGAACGCTGCTCCGAAAATATGCTACCGTTAATAAACACGAATCATGGTCGGTGGAAATTCGCAGTCTGGTCTGTTAGCGGGAATTTTCGAAGTCGAAGATTATCCCCGTGGGAATATGACCCATGCTGCAGCCAATATGTTTTCCCGCTTTATAAGCTGCGATGCAATGCCGAAGGAAAATGGATCAAGAAAAACGTGAACAAACCAAGGAGTCTGACATGAAAAAACTCATTTTGCATGACCGAAAGACCACGAAACGCTCTATTTTTCAGATACCAGGATCCTTGCGGTGAAAATGGTGCACCACAGTTTTTTCGCGATTAAGGAGGCTGCTTCGATGATGCGCTTAGTTCATCCTGTGAGAAGGATGAAGAAAATCGCGATTTTTTGGACCCAAAAGCGCTTGCGTGAATTTATAACCAAAGAGGCTAAGTAAGGCGGCCAAGACCAAATATTTCAGCAAAGAGAACTTATTCCGAATCTAGCAAAGCTTCGTCTCATGTTCCGTGAGCTGAGATGCACGAAGAACATTTGCGCATGAGCTAAACGGAGGAAGATTTTCATCAAGCGTGGACTTACTCCAGTTTTCTAGCAATCCTTTACGAAGAGCAGCCTGAAAGACTGCGGCTCAATGTATATCGTAGCTAAGGATCAAGCTCCATTCTGGGGTCAAAAGACTTACCTGTGGACAACAAAGTATCAGAAATTCGGGAAGATGATCACCTGGCTTGCGGCAGCGAGGCTAAACGCGTCTTCGCCGCGGTTAAGGTGTTTTCCAGAAAACGATCGCGCCAGTCCCTACTTCTCCACTATCGGGTTGCGGGCTTCGATTTTGGAGTTATCCTTGGATCGGTGTTTGGTATGACTCATACGGCGGTGTCGAACAAGGAATCGCCCTCACTCCAAAGTCTTGCTTCTTTGCAGGTAGTGCCTCCTATGGGTTGTTACGTTCGACATCCTCGCTAGGTCACTAATCTGTTCGTGCTCGCGATCCTTTATACTCTTATCCGGAAGCGATGTCATTTACGATGTCGCTCGTCAAGAGGGTCGACCCAGCCCAGCCTACACGCTATCCCTGCGTTGAATTTTCTTGGCCACGATCGTTTTTGGCGCGCTCGCTATCGCCATGTCGCCTACATGCTGAATCCCCATTTTTAACAGCGAAATCCACATTGCTGACAGTCTGTTCACGTGGACCGTCGTCGACCTCGTGGACACCAGGAGCCGCTGCATTAGCGCTGATTCTGGCGATTTTAGCGATTTTAGCTCCGCTCTGCCCTCTAACCAGAACCCCGACTACCAGGTACAGGCTTTGCTTCCGGGTTACCTCGCAACGGAAGAGATTTATCTTTTCCCAAGCCGCCCGCTTCAACCCAGTCTTGCCCAGGCTGGCGCTCGTTCTTTTTTAAGGCCATCAACAGTGCTTGCCCAACTAAGTGCTGCGCTCACTCGACCTGTCTTTTGCCGATATTTCTCTTTATGATTAACAATCTGCTGCCCTGGAGTGGTCCGACTACAAACAGCTGAAATTGGTATTCTATTTTCTCAAACAGAGCGGTGCTTATCAAATTCCATAACTTAGTTTCTTTTTTGTCAATCACCTACCAATACTCTCCGATCTTCTTTTTTGATGGTCGGGTACCCCGCAAAATCTGATTACCCAGCGGCATAGCGTTACTCGTTTACTACTCAACGCTCCGACGAGCTGATTTTGGGGGCGTCTAAGGAGGCTAAAAAAACTGCGATTTCCTGACCAGTGTCGTTTCCTTGGACGCTAACTTCGTGGCCGATCTTTTCCATTTTACTAAGTACAACTAATTTTGGAAGAAGACACCTGGGCTTTTTTGGGATGCTGCTATTTAGCGGACGTCCTAGTGAAACGCGGGTTTTATTTACCCTTGTCCCCGACCAAGCCGCCTGCGTACGCAATGCTCCAGACCACTACGATGTTGACATCGATGGGTTGCTTGACCAAACGGCTGCCCCGTAGGGAGTGGTAAAAATTGCCCTACTACCAAAGATTACCTAAAGAATCGCACGCTGTGCCTCGCCGGGCAAATGCGACTGCTAAACTGGAACCGCGCGGAGCCGCGCGAATTCCATATCTACGGAACTGGTTCGATGTCCTACGTCTCTACGTACCCATTATCCGTTCCAATGACTCAAGCGTACCAATCCCTGACTACAAGTACGGGCTATCCTGTTGTATCTACTGAGTTGCCAGTTTCTTGCCAGTTTCTCTTTACTGGCGACACCTCATCTGTGCGCAATGTGAATGCGTTTTGCTAAGGACGTTTTCCCCCGGAGACTTTGACGAGGTTGCAGCCCGGCTTGGTGATGGAGAAGGTATCGTAAATCTTGATAAGGAGCGGTTGTACCGCCTCGACTTGAGCGAACATCGGCCGGGGCGGCAGCGGACCCGATGCTGGCCGACTGGCGATGGCGACTACTGGCAACCTTACATGATGTGCTCCGGAGCTGAACCTGACCTATGGCTATGGCTATCTCCGCAACGACGCTCTGCAGCGTTGTGCTGAGAGACGTCTATTCCTACCACGTTGACAGCGCCCTGATCGAAGCTTCGATCCTTTTCCCGCAGCTACGTGCTGCGAGTAAAAGACTCCGAAACGATGAGGTAACTCGCCGCATCGATGATTTTGCGACACGTGCCGGATTGTCGCTGCCTTTTCGGCAGCGAGAAGCGTCGACGACTTCCGTTAATTTCTCTGCGACGCCTGCTGCGATTTGCACTACACGCTGTCCCTTCGCGCACTTCAATCTCTGGCGCATCACCGAGGACTGGCCGGGTAACCTCGCTCTGGCTGTGTCTGCACTGTACTCTTTCGGCCACCTCCAGCGATCTGCTGTGCCTGCTGCTGACTAGTTGAACTTGGGGGGCCTCCGCGACAAGCTGGCTTCCTCTTGATGTCCGACCCCTTTCACGACATCCCCCCTCAAGAAGTTTCTGACCGAACTTGTCGCCGAATTCAGCTGGAAAGAGCTCGGCAGCCGCATAGACGTCCGCTGTTTTATACGCAACTCGAGCTTCAAGTTGTCGCCCATCCCTGTAGGTCCGCGCCAAAGCCGAACAGCCCTACTTCGCATGGAAAGCGAGACCATTTCCCCCTACACGGCCACTCTCTGAACCAGCTGCGTCTTCACCACGTTCGTCGTCTTGTTTATGCTGATGGACTGGCGTGATGAACCTGGTAAAATCTGTGCTAGTGCTCAAGGGCATGATGGAACTGGGATTTTTCCAGGGGATTATCACCAGCATCGATCTGGCGTTTTTGGCAGGAATTGCCCTGTACTTGTACCTGATCCTGTGCAACGCCGGCTTCGGATTGTTGATCATCAGCGGTTTCTGGGTGGCAATGGCGGCGACAAACTTGAGCGTGGGCGAACCTTTCCCCACATGTGCTGTGTTCCGACTTACCTTGTGAGCCTATTCTGAGCCGGGCTCAGGCTACGCTGCGTGTTGCTCGGCAGCCTAACGTCTGAGGCTCGATGCCAGGTTGCTCCCTTGGCTTTTGTTCCGGGCTTCGAGGCTAAATTTTACCCGGGAATCCGATCGATAAAACGGTTATCTTTCTACGGTCCGAGTCCGTCTTTTAGTGCGTTTCAATCTTCGGGGCAGAGCGCCAGATGCCACATTCACAAAAACACACCGCCGGGTTCCTAGCATGTGTAGAGCGCGACATTTGTCAAATATTTCACACACAATGACCATGGACGCCCCATGCAGGTCGATTCTTAGACGGTCCCGAAGTTGTGCATGATGAATGCTACTAGCCATTGCCCACTTGGCGCGCCGTGATCGGTCGGCTTCGGCTTTAGCTTGCACCAGGTCAAATCCGCAAGCTCGCTAAGCAAGGTAGCACAAAAGCGTGGCGACAATCATCGTTTAGATGAACTATTGTCCGAGGTGTTTTTCAAGGTTCTGCGTTCCGCTCCGCAGGATGGTAAAATGTACTACCGGCCCTTCCTGACACTTTTTAGCCTCTTGGGATTGCCCATGTCTTTTGCGTTATTGCAATTTATTGAGATTACGTAGCGGCTGGACACGGGGTTGGCCGGCGTTGATTTCCGTGCGGATGACGCCTTTGTTGGAAACAGCGTTATGTGTCGCTGTCTTGGTATTCTAGAAATCTAAAAAGGACAAGGGAACTGATAGCGAACATACTTACGGAGCTAACTACGATCGGCAGCCACAGCAAAAATAAAACCTGCATGACGGAGAGAATTTGCGTTATGATGGGTGTGCAGAACCGGCCGGAGTCTTTTAAGTCCGCTGTTTCCAATCACCCCTATTTATGACCACGCTTAGCTTGGCTTCGCTATCTTTTGCGCCATCCAATAGGGCAGTGTTAGTCTTCCCCTAGCACAATCCGTGTTATATGGGGGCCACCATGTTTACTGTTTCGGGTTGTCGTTTTACCCTCCTTGCTTCTGCGCTTGACTCGCTTGTCCTTGTGCTGCCATCCGCGCCATTCACTCCAGGCTATTTGTTGGTGACCGACGACGTCACCTCTCCCGCTCGGCTGGGCGCCCGAACTCGCTCAAGTTCGCTCTAAGTCCTGGGCAGCCGTTACTTGGGCTCTCGATCAATCTCGTCGGCTTTTGCGGCTCGCCCGCCCTGCTTGGTCACGAAACAACCCTTACCAAATCGCTCGGTCTGACTGTGGAGGTGCCCTACTTCGAATCCATCCCATGCAGTTGGCCGACTACGTTTTCCGCCTGGATCTTGCAGACCCTACGTCTAGCTGCCGACCAAGGGTGAAATCTATCACCGTGGCGCTGTCGCGCCGGGCTGCGACAAGCCGCTTCACATCGCCGATGGCAATTTCGTGAAAAATGACGCGAAAGAGCACCCGGGAATCTATATTTTGATTATATCCTAGTCGAGAAACTGCATATCCTTCTCGATCTGTTCTGTGCAGGAACCGAGATGGGATTTAAAGCCCAACAGTTTGCCCTGAAGAAGGGGAAGGAGTCCGAGGACGAATAGTCAGAGATCTTTGCCGAAGAGGAAGTCACGATCGGCTTCCACGCCAGGCCAGGGCGAAACAGTCGTCCTCCCGTTGGCGACGCTGGGTCCGGGGAAATTATCCTTCCGTGTGTGCTCCATTCAAAACCGGACCGGGTGGTACCAGTTACTGGCTTGCGTTGTTCTCGGCAGGCACGTGAACCTCCTCTTGCTCTTTCTTTTTCCCGGTGGTGGCGGCCGCGCCTTCGCGCTGCTGATCATCCTGATCGTTTATCTGCTCGGTGGTTTTTGCCGTCGGCTGTGACATTTTTGTTTATTCATTACTAATAGGGCTTAGTAGGGCGACGTGCCAGTCTTTATAGACTATAGACTGACATGTTATGTTTTGGGGGATCACCCAAACAAAAGCGGTGGAGTTTAGGTTCACCTGCTACTGGTCGCCGTCGGCCGGATGACCTCTGGCTTAATTGTTGTTGTAGGCATTCTAATTCTACTGAATCTTTTCGCTAGCGTGCTCGCACATCCTCTCCGACTCCATGAATGGTGTTGGCAGCCTGAGAGGATCATTGTTCCCAGGCTGAAGCTAGCGGACCGCAAACGTGACCGTATGTTACGGTACGGTAGGATTTCATGGCAGAAATGACGTGCATGGAATTTGGTGCGAAAAGCGGACAAAATATCCGACTGCCGCCAGCTTGTTGCAGCGCGGTTTCTCTAGTCAGCGGATAGGTTGCCGATTACCGCTTCCCTGACAGCCCGCGACCCCCCCGTGCCAATTCCCTTATCGCCTATCCTAGCTGTGAGGCCGGGGTGCCCCTTTACATGAATTCCATCTGTCCCGATTCGTGGGCCGCCGGGCGGCTTGCACAACACCGGCTCGCTGGAGGAGTCGCTCAAAGCGCAATCGTCGCTTTCCCTCGAGCTAATCATAATGCTCCAGCTCGACAGTGGGTAAGCGCTAGCGCAATTTTTTGATCAAAAGAAGTCGAGTTCGGTAACGCGTCGCTTGTCGGGCGAAAACCTCGGCAACATGGGTAGGAGAAAGACGCCGAGCTTGCGATCGGCTGCGCTGTACAAAGAAGCCGCTCCGTCGCTTTGTTTTGGACCGTGGTTTTTGATCGCTCGAAAAAAACACGCTGTAGCTTCACGTCGAAGATGGACTTCGCTGCCGGCTGGGTAATCTAATTGGCGACGTTGTCGCAGCGCTGAATAGTGTGGGGAAATGGGCTTACTTCAACCTAGTCAAACCACTGCATGTAAATCTGCAGGTGCTCTGTTTTGGAGAGATAGAGCAAAACCGACGTAGTCGTCTTCGGTTAAACTGCCGCAGCGGATATAAATTGCCATGACAGATGCCGATACTATGGATTCGTATTCGTTTCGTAATTCCGGGTTGCGAAGATTTTTCAGTTTTGATGATAGTCGGCTTTTCCTCGCTGGTGGAGCTACCCCCTATCGCCCGGCCTACTCCAGATAGGTCTTGGCTTACCTGGCCGCGGGTAAATTTGTATTAGACGAAGCCCTGGCATCATACTAGTTGCAGCGTTTCGGCACAGAAGCTAGCCGAGTGTCCGAAATTTCGGATTAGCCGTTTGCTGTACCAGAAGCTCTGGCAAATAAGGGAAAACAGCGTGAGGCTCGAAACCAGTTTGAAACGGTCTATCTTGCCGCCCATAAAGGCCGTCAGCAGTATGCGGCCTGTTTCTCCACGGCTACGCGCATAATTTTCCCAGCAGCTGCTGCAGTTCGGGTTTGTCAACATAATCTCCTTCCTCCTCAGGTTTTCGATCGCATACAATTGCCCCGTGGGCGAATAATCGAGCCCGGCCAGTTGGAGAAAAATATACCAGATCAGTGTTTGTTTTTTGTCTGTCCTGGAGATTCTTGAACGCAGGAAGAGGTTGTAGAAGAATAATATAGTACCTTTTTTTGAACTGATTCAAGAACATTATGGGGCATAAAAATATCCTATTTATTCCTTCTTAGGCGCGACGAAGTATCTTCTTCAACTCGGCCTTTGTGCGCTTCAGCATGCCGACGCTGGCTGCGCTCGGCTTGAGCGTTTTACTTAGCACACGGTTGTGATTGGAAATTGCTGCCCTTGAAAAGGGCAAGAGGTCGAATGCTATCACATCGCTTGTTCCTGTCAACTTTTCCCAACCTTTCACCGGGTGTGGAAGAGTCTGGGTTTTTAGACGTCAGGCTTGAATGATGTCTCCCAGTGGCCTTCCCCCGAGATGTTTTTTGTGCGCGCAGCGTTGGAGCCTCTGACCGCGCCGTTTCCAATTCAACGGCGCCTTGGTACCCCCGAAAGAACGATCCGGGAAATTCTCCTACCCGCGTATCGTGACTTATGATGGCGCCTCCGTGTTGTACGCTGGGTCGGCTATCATTACCGGAAGCTTATGTCTATCCCTTTATCTTGTCGAACTTGATCGATAGCATGCGGGAAACGCCGCGTTCCTGCATCGTTACACCATAAATCACGTCGGCTGTTCCGATCGTGTTTTTATTATGCGTGATGATGATGAACTGCGATTCGTTAGCGAATTGCTTCAGCAGATTCGTGAAACGATCGATGTTCGACTCGTCGAGCGGTGCGTCAAGTTCGTCCAGCAAGCAAAATGGTGACGGCTTCACCATATAGAGCGCAAAGAGTATCGCTACCGCCGTGAGGGTTTTTTGGCCGCCGGAAAGTAGGGTGATGCTCTTCAGTTTTGTTCCTGGGGGCTGTGCTACGATCTCAATGCCACTCTCTAGTGGATCGTTAGCGGTGACGAGTTCAATTTCCGTGCGGCCGCCGCCGAAGAGGATGTTGAACGTGTAGGAAAAGTTTTTACGAATCTGCTCTAAGGTGCCCTTGAACTGCTCGGACGATGTGCGGTTGATATCATCAATCGCCTCGAGCAAGTGCGCCTTCGCATTCGTGAGGTCGTCGTTCTGGTCCTTGAGAAACTTGTAGCGCTGCTTCAGCTCCGAGTACTCCTCGATCGCTACGGGATTGATTGCGCCCATGCTGCCGAGGCGCTGACGGAGTGCATCGACTTTCGTTTTGACCTCGGTCCAATCCGTATTGTCGAGGGCGGCAAGATCGGCCTCGGTCGGGTTCGGCCTTGTTTTTTTTTTCTGGCACTTCGGTTTAGATTCGGTCGCGGGAGCATCTTCGATTGCGACCGATGTTTCTATCGCCGTTGGTTCGAGCAGAGCGCTGAGTTCCAGCTGCCCTCTGTCTTTTTTCTCGTTCAAATCGAGCTCCTTGATTTCCTCCGGTTCGTCGTCAGCATGCCAGAGGAGGTTTTTCCAATCGAGAGCGGAAACTTTGCTTTGAAATTCGCGCGCAATCTCGTCAGCGAGGAATTGGGCGCGGGCGCGCGTCTCGGCGACCTTAACCTCGTTGCGTGACAATTCTCCCATTGCCGATTCAGCTTCGCTCCGAATCGAGTCTAGACTGGTTTCGTAATCTACGATTTTCCCTTCTACCTCAACCAGCTTTACGGAAATACCCTCCACATTTTTCTGGGCTGCCTGCAACGTGGCGGCGATTGACTCGATTCGATGCTGCTGTGCCCGGCTTTCCTGCTCGAGCTGCGCAATCTGTTCCGACCAGGTTTTGATTTCGATCTGGTGTTGGTCGTGCAAATCGAAAAACCGCACTCGGCGGTGCTCTATTTCGCTGATACTGCGATCCAGCAATTCCACCTTTTGTCGACGTTCGGCGAGTTCGATGCGAGCTTGGGCCAGTGACTCCTTCTTTAAGTCGCGATCTATGCGTTTCTCGTTGATCGATGCTTCGATCTCGGCGATGTGTTGTTTGCGCACAGTAATGGCCGCCTCCGCCTCCGCAAACTGGGCCTGCGCCTTCGCGAGACTGGTAAGCGATTCCTTGTGGTTGCGCTTGAGATTGCTAAGCTCGTTCTCCATGCGGGCGAACCGGCTTTCCTCTTCTTCGCGCGATCGCTGGGCGTTCTTCAGCTCGGTGGTAAAGGCCGCGGTGTGTTGCGAAGCGATGAGCATGTCTTTGCGCTGCTGTTCAAGTGTTTGTTCGGCTTCGTTAAGCACATTATTGATCTGGTCAACCAATGCGCGTTGTTCGTTGTGCGCTGCCTGTTCGGCTACGACGGCCTTGCCGGCCTCGCGCAGATCGGCCTCGCGCTGAAGTAGACTGTTGTTGGGTTTCTTGTGATAACCGCCGAAAATTAGGCCGCGGCGGTCGACCAGATCTCCCTTTGGCGTTGCCACAAACAGGAAACTGAACGATGGATTTTCTTTCCAAAAATCCAGAAATGTTTGCAAATCGCTCGCCAGATAGCAGGCACTCAATAAGATATTCGCGGGATGTCCGTCGAGATTGGCGACCGCTGACGCGGCTGGCCGCAAAAATGCTGGTAATTCGACCTCATTTTCGACGTTCGTCTCATCGGTAGCGTGCACCTGCAGGTGCACGCTACCGATCTGCTCGCTTTCGAGCTGAGCGAAAATTTTTTTGGCGATCTCGAGATCGGAAACCGTGATTGCTTCGACTGACGAACCGAGCAACGTCTCGAGAGCCTTTGTGTCTTCGAGCTTTACTTCGAGTCCTTGCGTGATCGGCGTAAATCTTTGGTCGCCCGCAGCGAGCCGGCCCGACAAAAGCGCCTTGGCGCCTTCGCCGAAGCCTTCCCACTGTTCCTGCAGTTGCTGGAATAACTTTAGGCGAGCAGTTTTCTGCGCGAGGCTGCGGTCGATTTCCTGTATCCGTCGCTGGGCTTCACGAGATTTTTGTGTCGCTTCCTGCAAAGCAGCCTGTTTGACCTGCACCTCGTTGTTGATTCGACTCTGGTCGGCACGCGCTTCTTCGAGACGCTGTGTAGCCTTTGCGATTATCGCGGAGGCTGCCTCGACGCCGGAGCTAAGGTGGCCGAGCTCGACTGTAAGCTGGTCAAATCGGCTCTGGCTCGTGCGCGCGTTGACTTCGAAGCTAAAACTGTCGGTTCTTAGACGTGCGACGTGATTCCCAGCTTGTAATAGTTGAAAACGTTCCTGGCAGATCTGCTGTTCGGCCTTGGCTATCTCGCCCTCGACGACCGCGAGTTCGCGGTTGCGTTCCTGAAACGCGGCATCGGAACTGCCAAGAAGGCTGAGCTGGAGTTGCTTGTCTTGCACACCGATGTCGGCTTGCGAGGCGAGTTCCTTGATTTGCATCTCGAGTGCGGCAAGGCTATCTTTTGACTCATCGAGGCGCTCGACTAAGCTGTTATGGCGAACCTCGATGAGGCCGGATTGGTTTTTCGCTTGCTCCCGCTGCGAGCGAAGATCGAACACCGTTTGTTGTGCGTCCTGTAAGCGTTCGGCAAGCGAAGCGCGCTCGGATTTCTTCTCGCCAAGCGAACGCGTGAGCTCTTCCAACAAGCTGTGCCGAGCATCGGCTTCGCCCGATAGGCCGGATATGCGGCTCTCGACTTCGTTAAGCATCGTGCTGAGCTGTTTCCATTGATAACTGCCCTGGGCCAGCGCAAACTTGCGAAGCCGGAAGCTGAGGTGCTTGTAACGAATCGCCTTTGCGGCTTGGCGGCGCAGCGAGCCGATCTGGCGACCAACTTCATTGATGATGTCGGAAATGCGCGCTAGATTCTGTTCGGTCAGCGCTAGCTTGTTCATCGCCTCGCGGCGTTGGCTCTTGTATTCCGTGATGCCGGCGGCCTCTTCGAAAACAACACGGCGCTCCTCAGGCTTCGATGAGAGAATCTGGTCGATTTGGCCCTGCGCCATGATCGAGTAACTCATATGGCCGACGCCGGTATCCATAAAAAGCTTGCGGATGACTTTCAGGCGGCAGGCCTGACCGTTGAAGAAGTATTCACCCGAACCGTCACGTTCGATGCGTCGCATGATTTCGATCTCGTGGAACTCGCTGCCGAGCTGCTTTTCGCAATTCGTAAACAGGAGCGCGACCTCGCACATCTGTGCGGGCTGCCGCGCGTCGGCGCCTTCGAAAATAACGTCCTGCATCTTGTTACCGCGCAGGGCCTTCGCGCTCTGCTCGCCCAGCACCCAGCGGATAGCGTCGGCGACGTTGCTCTTGCCGCACCCGTTGGGGCCGACGATCGCGGTTACGCCCGGCTCGAAGTTGAGGGTCGTGTCGTCAGCAAAGCTTTTGAAGCTCTGAAGTTTGAGTGTCTTGAGATACATTTAGCTTAAAAGGGAAAATTAGAGGGAACACTCTTTGGCGGCACAATGAGGGAAGTTCCAGGTTCTATTGATCGAAGATAATGTTTTTTTTACTGACGTTTGAATCCGGTTACTGCTTTTTATCTCCTCATCGGTTTGGAGTGTCTCGAGTTTGGACTATCAGTAAAATGGGGCAAGCAACACTCTTGCCCATTGCCCACTTTGCGAAGAGCTAACCTACCCTGGATGTTTGCGATGGAGTTTTTTACGTAAAATCTCGACGCTATAACTGCTATAACTATAATTGTAAACAAGGTGGTTCTGGTGATGGTGATGTCGGAAAGTTTGCGTTCCAAACCGCTGGTCCTGAAGGGGTGCTGACCAGCTATATGTTAGCCTGATTTTGTTTATCCGATCAGCGGTTGGACGGGAGAGAGACCGATTCGGTACCAGAAGGTCTTTTACAGATGGTCTTGGCTTTTACGCTCTCTTTATTACTTTGCGGGATTCTGCTCAATGTTCCGATGTTTGTTGCCTCCTGCGTCGTCCAAGACATCGGTGGAGCGATGGTGACACCGGTGGGCTTCATCACGCTGGTGCGGGTGTTTCCCCGCTCGGAGCTCTTGCTTACGGCAAATTATGTCATCATTCTTACGTTGATCGTTCCCTCTTTAGGGTAGACCTAGGTTGACTGCTCACTGGCTGCACTGGCTCGTGATTTTTTTATCAATTTCCCGTTCGGCGCTGACGTTGCCCTTGTTTTCCTGCGTTCTGAGGACTTTCGGGAAAAAAATACGTTCGCCATGAGAAAGCTTGCGGTAAAGACCATAGATTCGCTGGATTTGCTGACAATCTGCATCTAACGGTACGCCCAGTACGCTGATAAACCAACCCGTGTTCGCGCTCTGGCCTTTCAAGACGCGCGCATTCCAGCCTTCTGCTATGTTATCGTCAGCGTTATCGGCGGCTTTGTAACCAAATTTAGTGTCAGCGGCATGCCCTTTTTTCTGCTGCTGCTCCACTAGATCGGCTTGGGCTACGCACCACCCGCCACCCTGGCAGGCTCGCTTGCTTACCATGTCGACTGCAAACGCAGTCGGTGTTTATGGAAAATATGTAACTTGCCGCTGTTTTGGTGATTTGGCCATCAGACTATTTTCATCACCAACACCCTGTTTATCGCGTGGCTATCCTTCTCATTTATCCAGATTTGGTTCGGTTCCTCACACTGGGGTGGCTTTGACGTTTACCTCCTATAAAGGATTTTCATCTCGCTGCAATTCAAGAGCATGAATTTGTTGACCTGCGCTGACATCGACAACCGCGATGCGGTCAAGGCCAGCAGCATCGCCAGCACGGCCCCAAGACCTTTTGTTGAGATGCCCGGTGCCGCATTCGCTTTGCTCGTCGGCGGGCTGGTTTCTGCGCGGGCTCGATCAAAAGACCTCAGCCAAAGTCATTCTCGTGCAGCATCACTCCTTTGTCATTATGGGAACCTTGGCCGCCGTTTTCTTGCTGCCCTTCTGGGGACGGCATAACCGCAACAATAACAACGTTAGCAGTCACTAGCGTTGGTCCACGCCCCAAGAGACGCCGAGTCCGAGAGTGTCGCTTGATTATGGGCGGCTTCGCTCAGCCCTGCTCCAAACGCTTTCCCAGACTGGTTGTGCTTTCTACCGCAAAACCGATCCGCTTATAAAGCGCGATCGTTGTCCGATTGTCGAGCCGTACCTGCAGGTTGGTTTTCGGACAGCCGGCGGCATGCAGCACCTGTTTCGCCTTCGCCACCAACAGACGTCCTAGCTAGTGCCGACGGTGCAATGGCGCACCGCGAGGTAGTTGATCCAGCCAAGGTGTCTCTCGTAGCGCGGTATGGCGAAGTCGACAATCAGTTTGCGACTTTCCTCGGTCATTAGAAACTAGAAACCATTCCGATTTCAACAGCAGTTTGCGCACGATATCTCCTTGGCAAGGTTGTTCCACGATCGCGTTAGTTCACAAGCGTGCCAGAAGCACGATCACTACAACTTTATCAGCGATACGAAAGGGACGGAGAGGTATGCGAGCGACGTTTGCGCGCACTTCGGGTAAAGGCGATTTCTACCCCCAGCCGCCGTGCAGCCAGAGAAGTTTTTGCAGTGATACGGCGCGGGTTGTGCCACATGATAAAACCAATTTGTTTCCGCTTAAGAGCCTTCCGTACCACCGCTTTCCTGTCCTATCTGTTTCTGCTCGCCAATTCTCTTTCCGGAGTGCCGATGTTGCTTCCGAGGAACCAAAGGAGGGCTACGTCAAAGCCAACTATGGAAGCTACCAATTCTGTATTCTGATGCACAACGATAAACGGCTTTTTACTGCCGTCTATGTCCCGGATGGTCCCATCGCAAAAATGCCATTTTTTCATGGCACACACACATTAACAACGTCGGTCCCTATAGCGAAAACCAATATCGCGAATGCTTCGGGCTGAGTAAAAATCTCGATAAGTCCCGCTATATCTTCGTTTTTCAGGACCTAGGACTTGTCCTTGCGGTCCGGCGGTTGGTTCGATGCCGAAGGTCTGCAGGACCTGCTTCCCGTCTTCCGCTCTGCTGGCGAAGAGAATCCCGACATCGGAAACCGGTTCGTTGTCGGCAACGTGAGTACACGATCGCTGGGCTCGCGGCTGATGACGATAATCTCGGCAATGTGACACTTAACGCCAAAACGTTTGAGTATTTCCAAAAGAGCAACCGATTTCCGTTCTTCGAACATTGTCTAAAAGGCAAGCCTACCGACCTAGCCAAGGGGGGATCTATGTCTTCGAAACTGGGAATCAACGTCTGGACCAAATACTTGATTTGATCCTGCGCAGAAATCTACGCTCTACTTTTATTCCAGCGGTTTCAGCTTGACCCTACTCGGCGCGAACGAAGGCAGCACAAGTTATGTCAATAACTCTGCATACCTGGTTTTGTTCACGAGCTATACAACCAACAATATGCTGCAAAACTTCATGTCATGGTAGACGACCAGCGTTTCACTTCCCAGCGGTTTGATGCTCTCACGTTCCAGGTCGGACCGCTCGAAGTCGATATCATGACCGCTGATCCGGTTTTTCCGCAATTTTTACTTTCACCGGGGCCGATCCCGATTTCATTAGCAAGTTGATCGAGGTTTAGCTATCGGATTATTTTCGATCAGGAACAGCTGAAGGAAGGCAAGTGCATTCGTAATACCCCTGGTTTGGATTGGCGGTTATGAAAAATTCTCCGCGGTGAGCCATTTCGTGAAAAACTTCGCTAACAGCCGAGAGAAGCCCGAGCCGCTCGAACGGGGGAAATGGAGTAGATCGACTTCACAATGTCCGACTTCGCCAGCATGCTTCACACGGGCTGCTGCATTTTGGTGCAGGTGTAAAGTATGTATGGTTCTGTCTCGTTGGCCGTAGCCCGCAGATCTTCGCTGACATCCAAAATGCTAAGCCTGAAGCCTTAAACCCGGCTACCAAACAGGCCTCCGCCATTGCCCCCAACGCTCCTTCTGGCGTGCAAATGCTGGCGATTCCGCAGTCGTAACGCGCTGGCGTTTCCTGGCGAGGCTCCAGCTGCGCTGCTGGATCACTTATCATCCCAGGGCAGGCGGAGTTTCAGCTTCGGGTATTTCCAGATACGGACTTCTTTGAACATTTTTCCGGGATTCAGGATCCCGCGCGGATCGAGCGCATGTTTCACCGCCTGCATTGCTCGCACTTGCGCGGGCGAGTGTTGAATGCGCAGAAATGGCGTCTTTGCTAGTCCGATGCCGTGTTCGCCGGAGATGGCGCCGCCGAGCTTTACCACCGTTTCCATCAGCATCTGCACCGCCGCCTCGGCGCTTTTTGTTTCCTTTGGGTTGTCGCCATGAAACATGATGTTCACATGCAGGTTTCCGTCCTGGACATGTCCGAAGGTTGGAATCGGCAGGCGCGACTTCTTTTTTAGTCCCAGCAAAAACTTTGCAAACTTTTCGTAGCTTCGCATCGGCACCACAATATCCTCGTTCAGCTTCGTATCGCCGAGCTCGAACATCGCACCGGAGCACTTGCGCCGTACCGCCCAAAGTTCCTCTGCTTCCTTGAGGCTACCGGTCTCGCGAAACGCCAGTGCTTGTTGCTGTGCCCACGCCAATATCGTCGGTTTGAGCTCATTTAATTCGCTTGTACTGCCCGCGAGTTCTAGCAGGATTACGGCCCGCTCAGCTTCACCGGAGAAAAGTGTCTTTCCTGTCGCCTGCTCGGTGCACATGACGCTTTCGCGATCAAGAAATTCGCAGATCGCCGGCTGGATCCGCTGTCGGAAAAGCGCCCTTGCTGCTGCCAGCGCCGTCACCTCTTCCTCAAAGGCGGTGAGCAGCGTCCAGCGCGTTGTCGGCTGCGGAATCAGTTTTAGAACAGCGCCTGTTATCACCCCGAGCATGCCCTCACTGCCAATCCATAGATCGCGCAGGTTTAAACCGGCTGCGAACTTCTTCGTCGCCGTGCCCCACTCGAAGTATTCGCCTGTTGGCAAGAACCCGCGCAGGGCGATCACGAAGTCGCGTGTCACCCCGTACTTGCCGCCGTACATGCCACCGGCGTTGCAGGCGATGTTGCCGCCGATGGTACAGTATTCGCGCGATGACGGGTCAGGCGGATAAAACCAACCGAGTTTTTCGGCTGCGTGCTGAATGGATGCGGTCGTCGCGCCTGCCTGCAAAAGTGCCAGACCGGCTTCCTCGTCGATTTCGATTCGGTTCAACTTCAGCATGTCGATGACCCAGCCGCCCTCCACTGGCACTGCCGAACCCATGAGCGTTGTGCCGCGCCCGCGCACCGTCACAGGAACCCGGTATTTGTTCGCCAAGTCGAGCACGATGCCGATTTCCGCCTCGCGGCGTGGAGTGATTACTGCTTCCGGCAAAAACGAAATCTTGCTGCTGTCGAAAGAGGCTGCAAAACAGCCTTTTTCCGAGATATCGACGTGAGAGCCGAGTTGACGCTTGAGTAGCGTGGTGGGACGGGATCGAATGCTCATGACAAAAACGATAAGTTGTCAGTTTATGCTAACCGCTGCTGCGGCGAAAGCGAAATGTTATTTGGGTCAGATGACCCGGCGATCGATCCTATTCAACGTGCGACAGCCCGCGAACCAAATCGCCGTTTCCAACTCGATCCGGAGGATATTGATGACGTGCGCCACGCCGATCGTTCCGGCAACCACAAGCGGGTGAATCTGGGATACCCGATTATTAGCTACTAGGTGTGTAGCTCGCGGGTTTTCAAAATGTCCGTTCCGCGACGAATACCACTTATCGACCAACAAGGGTATCCGGCCTGCGGCTTTGGACGACGGTCCGCGAAAAAACACCGATGGTTGCTAGCAAGGTATCGAGCGTTCGCCTTGCCGTGATTTGAAACGACGATGCTCGCTACTCCTGTTTCTATAGCCAGGCAGTGCCGTCCGCTGGTAAGAAAATTCATTCAGGGTAATCGGCAACTGGACTAACGAGGCCAGCCAAACGATCCCTTCTCATGTGGGCTCTTCTCTCAATAACCTGCCACACAACGTCGGTACTTGAAGGCTTATGGACGGCGCGTGGTGACGCATCTTGCAGATTGCCGGCATCCATGCTTGGTGACAGACGGAATTACATCCGTTGTTTGCAGGTGCGTCGACACCTGCGACCAGACCAACATCCAGTAGCCTGCCTTTTCCGCCTGCTCGGCTAGCGAACAAGCGAGGCTACGGTCCATCTTCGAGTAAAGCTGAAACCAAGGTGGGTCGGCTACGTTGCTCTGGCGATTTTTCCCAGCGTTTCACTCGCGTGTGTGCTTGCCACAAACGGAGCGTGCGACGCTGCTGTCCTTAAAGATCGTCACGAACTTGCCTTTATCGTGCGCGATGCCTTTATCGTGCGCGAGTTCCGCGCTGCTCGTTCCGGAAAAATCTTCAAATACTTGCGATATCAATTTCAGATGAGCGAAGGCCGCTTCGCTCTCACCATAGCTAACTTCATCCGTCCAGGTACCGTTAAGATACAGGCCCAATCGCTCGCATTGAACTGCGCCCTGGCTGGTCCCTCGTAGTCAGCCAAAACGGAAAGCTTGGAAGGAGTTTATTTCAGGAACGAATGCATGAAAACTCATGCTTCGAGCATCCAAACTTTCGCTATCCTCAGAGTTGGTCTTTTGTTCAGCTGGGCTCCGTTTCCGCCTATTTGGCGTAAAGCTTCATTAGCAAAATTTTCTACCAGTCAGACACAGCCTCCTAGAAAACCTCACATGCCAGAAGCTGGCGATGTTTCGCTTTGAATGTTTCCTTCGTCCGACGATACTTGGGCTCTTTCCCATGATTTACATCCTGTTCATCACTAAATAATTTCAATACAAACCTGGCACTCATCACGAGATATTCGTTGCCGGATTCGAAATCGTCCGCGACCGGGATCCTTCTTCCTAAAATCAGCATGTTCGAACTCGCCGGACAGTCCGATGCCCACCCACCTGCTCGAAAGCGATACGACGACTTGCGCGGTGATGCAAAAATCGCTACTGCCAAGGGCCTTAGCCTATCCGTTTTTTATTCCTTTCGTCAAGCACATTACCGTAACACTCCTTCCACTGAGCGCAATCTCTTTGTCGAAGCCAGCTACGTCGTTGCCGATTGCTTGGGTTGCGGGTGATCGGCAACGAGGTGTGCAGCAAAATTTTTACGTTCCTCGGTTTCGGCTGCATTTCCAAGAAATTCCGCTATTCATACTCGCGCGCTTTGGACGTACCCGCGCGCTTTGGTCTGTGGAATGCTGGTTTCGCGAATTATTGGGAGAGAATTTTGCTCGTTGGTATGATCTAAAATGGGGAGATGATCTCGAGAAGCCTTATGCCGCTTAAATTTGGCTGCCTAATCGCTAACGCTGGCACGTAGCAAGCTAGCTTATCCGATCTTGAGCTATTTGTTGAAGCCACCAAGGACGGAAAATCCGTTATTCCGCAGGCATGCTGGACGGGGAGCCGTTTCACCTGTTGCTCAGGCTGTCTGGTACCGTACCGGGTACGTGCTACCGTGCTCATTCCGCATACTAGCAAGAGTACTCTTGAGAGCGTTCAGCGTCAAGCCAGTTGCGCTGTCGAAGGTCTTACACTGTTCCTCGTCAGAAACGAATCTATCGCCCACGTGTTTTGACTCTCTTTCGTCTTCCCAAAGATTTTAACGCCCAATCCTTGCCCGACACTTGACACTTACAACATCGTCCTCAAAGCTCAAGAATATAACAATCGTTCAAGCTGCTTATCAGAATTGCGGCTGCGAGGCCGATAAAAATCCGCTTACTTTTACGCCGTGAGGCCTTCGTCTCACGGCATTTGCGCACACAACGGCATCAAAGCGCTGAATCTCAATCTCTTCTTGGCCCTGGCCCCAAGGACTGCTCCTCCGGAGAAAATCGAGGGCGGCGGTCCAAACTCGAGGCTAATAAAATCTAGAATGCCAACAAAAACTCGGCTAGTCGACCGTCTAAACAAATCGTATTGCTGCGCTCGCTGAGGTTGTATTCTTTTGACATGAAATTTTTCCAAGCTCGACACCAACTGAAACTCCTGTGGTTTCCAGCCCACTAGCGCCATCGGCTATCCTATCGTGACGGACTGGACCGTATCCATTGTCACCATGAGTTATGTGCAACAGCCTCAAATGCGAAGGTAAGCAACAACAGCCCCTCGTTGCTGTGGACAAGGATGGATAATCCGATCGCCGACCAGAATCAAGCTGTTTCGCTGCTGCCCTTTGGCGTGCGCAAAGGCTACTAAGACCTTTCGCTTATCAAGGAGACCATTGACAGTCTCAAAGGCGGCTTGCTGCCGACCATCCGCAATTACTGCGGACCAAGTCTCTGGGAGCGACAAGGACATCTGCGATGTTCTTTATCCCAAGTAATCCGCTCCAACACAATCAATTACTGCGTCTTTGCCAAGGGTCGCAGCCAAAAACGTGTAAACTATCTCTGACGGCGTGCTCGGCTACGAAACGAGAAATCCGATGATCCCTAGCTAGCTCGAAGCCAATTGGGCGAAGAAAACCACTGCTGTCGGCGGCTTTTTCTTTACCACTCTTTACCAAAGCTGAAACAGCAGCCAGTTCGTTGAACTGGCTGCCTAAAGCCGGAATAGCTTCTCTGATAGATCGAATCGTTCAAAACCTTCACGACCCAAGGTTTCCTGCTTGTTTTTGTTTTCAGCGCGCTCCGCGGAGCACACATTTTGCCTACGCTGCGGCTGCTCAGACACGCATCATATCCTGCATCAGTTGCAACCCAGTTTCGATCCTATCTTCAAGTCGAGTTTCTCAATCCCGAGCATCGGAGTCCTTTCGACAACCTGTACCAGCTGCGGAATCCACAAATTCGGCAGGCCTGCTTCGGTCAGTTTTGCGCGCAAATTTTCCGCTGTGATCTCCCGTGTTTTCAGCAGCATCCAACGCTTCGCTTTTGGGGCCGGGCTTGGCATACCAGTGGTTAGCACTGTCAGATTTTCGATATCCTCCAGTTCGTAAATTTGGGTGATGGTTGCTTCGGCCATGTCGGGCGACACCATCTTGCTGCCGATTTTTGAAGGTGTGAAAGCCGGTCTTCGATATGGAGAAAGCCTTTGTCGAAGCGGAACAAATCGCTGGTGTAAAAATAGCTATCGCGCAAAGCGGCTGAAGTTTTTTTTGATTTTTCAAGGTAACCGCCAAAGATACTTGCGTAGCAGAGCCATAATATACATGGTCTCACCGTTAGACAGCTCTTCCACTGTTTTTGAATCAACTATCCGAACCGGCATCGGCATGGCGAGGCCGACGATTCGCAGCACTAGCGACCTATCTCTTGCGCCGGCGACAGATTTTTCACGGTATGGCGATAAAGCTAGTCGCAACCAGAACACGGGACAAAACGGATGGTGGTAGCACAGAGCCTCGTGCCACCCTACCCTATATTACATAGGGGAGCTATCTGTATCAACCACCACCAGGCCTGTCAAAAGCCGTTGCAAAGTAATGGGTGCCCGCAAATACTGCGGGCAAAATCTGCTCGAGGAGACAAGCTAGCCTCTCGCCTACAATGCTGACAACATGAGCAGAAACCCCCTAGCATTGCTTTCTTCAGCCCGCGCAACACCATCTCCAGAAGGTTCAGGCCGAGTGATAGCATATTGTAGTATTGTTTTGAGAAAATCGGCGAATCTACGCTCTTTTCTTTTATAAAAAACAACTCGACAAAAGTCTAGCTGGTATTAGCCGCCGGCTATCGCGATTGAAATTCCGGTGATCGTTGGCGGGTAAAGCCGTCTCCTTCATTTTCTTCCATCTCAACAAGCCGCTAGCTAGAGGTAATCGCACAATCAGCGCAATGTCTTCCGAAAAGAGCTTGTGAATTGGTTTTTGCCGAAAAAATTGAAGATGACTTGCAGTAGCAGTACCCCGGCACAGCCCGGCTTGCCAACACGCCCATATGGCCTTGTCTATCGCCTCGATGCTACGAGGTCAAATAGACCTTGATTTTTCTATCTTGCTTCAGCTTGTCGAACCAGCCAAACAAATTTTTCAGCACTGTAGCAGAGAAGCTCAGTACGCAATGCAGCTGGGTGAAATTGAGTAAATCGATTCCGGGCCGAACGAGAACCCCCTGTGTTTTACCAGCACTGCGTGTGTGAAACTTTCTGGCCAGCTCGGATCCCTGTAGCGCCCGAGCTTCGCCGCGGCAAAACCCCGACTCGTCTTGCGACTCGAATTTCGCGATTAAATTTCTAGATGATACCTTTACTGTGCTTGTAACTATAAATGTCGGCCACGTCGAAAATCGTTCCTAGATTGTAGATTGCGAGCGTCCAGGAACGTGGCTAGCTTTTAGTCTTCTGTGACATTGTCCCAGCTCCTGCTAGGTATGCCACATACCAAGCCCGATTTTACCTACCGATCGTTTTATCTTTCCTAATGCGCTCCTTTGCATAAGGCGCACCGTTGCGCTTCCCCGAGCTCCTACAAGGACAAGCGTGCTGACTGTGGGACGATTAGCTCAAAAAAACGTGATCTTCGAACCTAGAAGTGCATGAAGAATTGCAGCAGGTTTTGACTAACTATCGTCCTGGTGATAGTGATCGATCTCTTGACTTTTGGATAGATCCAGTTCGCCCCGCGTACCATCAAGAATTTTTAATTTTCCAAGGCATCTTTCCGTTTTTTCTCGGCCGGATAGGCATAAAAGTGGTTGTAAGTACATTCTGAAAGGTCTGGTTTTTTTTCAGAATAAATTGCCTTCCCCGAAGACAGAAAACTACATTTTAGAAACCATCAAACTAAGTCCTTCAACTTAATGTTCAAGGATATTTTTCGGTTCAGTTTGATGCTGAGTTTCTTATATTTGATTTTGGTTAGCTATTGAATAGAATAAGTTAGTTAACGATTACTGTATTGCTAACGACCTTTCCCATGGCCTCATTATCTTTACAAAAAAGCGCGTCGATTGCTCTACCCATCTCAGCTTTCTTCGGTCTTGTCGACAACTATCTCGCTCGGATACTTGAGTCCGCGAAAAATTCCGGAGTGTCTTATGAATTGAAGTTGACCGAGCGTGAGCTTCTCCCCGCTCTCTTTCTCCATAAATTGTAAAGGTGCCTTCAATCATAGGCTGTTTAGTGGCATCGAGTTTCCTTAACAGTTTGCCGGCGTCAGAGATCTGTGCACAAGAACTCGCTGCTGAGTTGATAGGGCTTGGCGCCTGCGACGAGCAGTATTGCTCTTTTGGCTGACAGTTTTTTTGTTTGGTTAAAGGTGGCTTCCAGCCTCTGTAGGCTAAACTTGTTTTGCTTCGGCTCCAAAATTTTCATTCACCCACGTTATCGACCAACCTTGCCGTGCGTGACAAATTCCACTTCGAGGGGCTACACAGTACCAGTACCCTGCGAAGCATTCGAAAACGGTTTTGAATCTGCCTCGAGGGTCGCCTGAGTCAAAGTGGTCACTGGGGTTCCGGAGAATTAGGACCGAATGAATCTACCGGAAACACCTAGCACATTCGTCAGAAAATAGCACAGCATCAAGCTACATATGACTACTCATTATCTTTGCCACGAAGTTCATGTCATCGCCTTTGGTGCGTGGCTGGAACGGAAAGATTCACGCTGGGGCGCCCACTGGCTATGTCGAGCAACAGCGGCGCGTCGACGGCGACCGAACCGTCCTATTTTAGAATCGCTTGCAAGCTGGGTTCGTGGCCGGAAGCGCTTGATTTCTTTTCTGGGCAGCGAGTCCGTTTAGCGTGGCTTGTTCCGAGGATTTTCTACTGCGTCAGCATCAGCTGTTGTGTGGAGAGCGAAAGGGGCGAAATTGAAGACTAACGAAGTGCACAATCCTATTGCCGTTTGCGTAGTCCCTGCTGTAAACTGACCAATGGTGGCTTGTTAGCGCTCGACAAGCGCTATCTCGTTGCTCGTGAAACGGGCTAGATTAGATTCCGTTCCGTAACCTACCACATTTGGTGCGAGGATGAAAGAAACGTTTGAGATGGCCGTTTTCTTTTGCAGTTGAGATAAAAGCTCGTCGAAATCCAGTGATACTCTCGTTTACAGGAAGAGTTCATCTCTTTGTCCTGCGATTGGGAAAACCACGCCTGGGAGATTGTAGGCCAAATCCATTTCCGTGCGCAGAGGTAGCAGCGAAGCTAGCAAGATCTGCCAAAGGGTGATACGCGCAAATTCCGTCTCATTGTCTGTCGCCACTTTTATTTGTAGTTTGTCGAGGTCGAGAGAAAATGGATTATTAGAATCGATATTTACCAAGGGCTGACTTTTGGCACCAACCAAAGCTAGCTTCAGATTCTGTACGGACAACGTTGTCTTTTTGCAACTGCAGTCTAGCGCTGCTGCAGAAATTAATATCCAATAGGAGCGAAAGCTACAGTAAAGTGGATAAATCGATTTCGTAGCTCGCTTGTCCCGAGATCGAGCCCCGGATCAGTAAGAACCATTCCTATGGTCATCGTTTCCTTGATGGAATCGATTTCCGGTGTTGCCAAGGAAAACTGGCGGACTTGGGCCTAAAGGTGGAATAGCGTAATTGGGGCTTCTAAACTGAACGCTGCTTGGATAAGCGCTATCAGCGAACGAGCATCCTGGACAAATGTCAGCGAATTGATTTGTAACGGCGCGATGGTGCCGCGCGGTTACGGTTTTACCTTCGCCGGGAATCGAAAAATCGTCCGTCAGTTGGCTACCGAAAACACCGACCACATGCACAAATGGTCTTGTCCAAACAAGCGATATCTCTTGCAACTGCTCTGTCTCGTTTGTAATATCATCTCGACCGTTAATGGATGGTTGAGCAGGTCGAAGGTAATTCGCACATTCTTGCGGAGAGGCGAGGACTGGCTTATCTTCGGTTGCGGAAAGATCCAGGTTGGAAACACAGATCTTACCGGCGTCGACTGCCAGATCGAGTCTGCCTTGAAACCTCAGCGAGCCCAATATTCGCAGCCCGGGATCGAGGGCCTCAAGCTTGTCGGCGTCCGCTGCCGAGCTTCCCTTTATTGCTGCGGCCCCCGTTGTGGGACTAGCCGTGAAATGGCCCGAACTGGTAGCCTCGAATTTGGATAACCGGCCTATCATGACAAACAACGATACCAGAACGGAAATAGATTGAAAAGCCAATGGCCACTGTAAGCCTTTCCACCGGGATCTTGACGTTGACGATAAAAAGATTTTTTCGTGGCGCCGCAAGCTATTGGGCGGAACTCTATATCGTGGTAGTTATCCAAGTATGGTCGAAATAGTTGGCCGCTGTTTCGCGAAGCTGAAGTGAAAGATTCGTCCGCGTGCTGAAAATTTGGACAAGGGGCGGCGGGGTGGAAAACTTGGTGGTCTTGATCGTGCCCTCGCGGCTTGGTGCGATGTTACGATCGGATAAATTGAGTTGTTTCTCGATTGGCGGGCGAACCGGTGCGCCTGCGAAGATCGCCATTGTCCTCAATGGCAACTTTTCCGACTTTGAACGAAAATGAACCGCAACTGACCAAGCGCGCCAAAAGCGGCCGTCGGTCCCGCCGAGGTACTGCGGACGAAGCAGCGGGAACACTGTTGTCAGTCAGGGACTAGTTAGCAAAAGCGCGAAATTTTGGACAGAAATTGTTTTTCCGAAAAGACAAGCGAGTGTTGAGTAGGCGGAATCGAGTGCCGCAACACGGGAGGAGACATTTTGATAGATAGTGCGGACGTTGCGTAAAACCGCGGTGCACATGTCCCAGCACCAATGCGATTAGCCTCGAGTTTCCGGCCAGGTTGTTGGTTGGCAGCGCGCAAAACTAGCGAGTGTCGGAAAGTAGGTGTTAGCGCTACACCAAAGGTGGTAACTACGAGGGCAAACAAAGCGCCTAAATTGATCAGCAGTAGACTGAGCAGCTTCATGGAGACGCAACTACTACACAGAAACTAGAAATAAATTATTGGGCAGAATCCGATTGCGATACTCTTTCTTCTCCTAGATTTTCGCAAAGAGCCGGAGGCAATACGAATAAAAGCTTCGCTTACAGCGAGGAATATTTGATTGCACTCTGTGGTACCGACTTGCCCGTTAGGTCCATGGCCTGACGAACAGTCCCGATGGCAATAGTGTAGGTGTAATAGGCCTGAAGCTGGTTGCACTTTGCTGTGACCAGTGCGGTTTGCGTCTAGAACATATCCAGCTGGGTGTGCATGTTGGCTGCGAAGCGGGCGCTAGCTAGACGAACGCTTTCCTCTGCTTCCTGGAAGGCCGAAAGCGAACGGCGAACGTCAGCGGCGAGCTTAGATTCAGCGAGGGACAGCTTGGTTTGCTCCAACAGGGAACGAGTGACGCAGCAGACTTTGTCAGCGGCAGTAAGAGACCATCGAAGATCGGCTAGTATGGTTGCAGTCCGGCTAGCTTCAACTGTGGCTTTAGCCGGAAATAGTGTCGTTGTTGGTGCGTTTTTGTGGTCTATGAACATTCTCCGAAGGTTAGAAAACGTTAGCTTGTAGGCGATGCTGGTCACCTAGAATCTCCTGCTCTGCTGCGGTCGTTAGTTTTTCAACCATTTCAGATCGCAGATCGGAACGTTGGACGCGGGCCGATTCGAAATCGATGGAACCGAGAGACTCCGGCGTCTTCGTTGCTGTCTGCTCAGAAGCGTTAGCGAAGCCGAAGGTCTGATGGAGTTCTTCGATGACAAGGCGATGCGATAGTTGTTTCTGGCGTCAATCAGGGGACTGCGTGTTGACGAGAGCAATCTCGTCGTGAAGCACCTCGAAGTTGGAGATGGTGCCGGTGGAGAGCCAGGTTTTGATGTCCTACGGTTGGCACTCGAGCAACGCGACACTCTTCTGCTGGACTTGGATATGCTCTCGATCGACGAACATGGCGTAAAGTTTTTTGCGGATATCGAACAGCGCGTAATTGATAACCAACTGTAGTTCCAGTGTGGTGCCCTCAAAGTTGAAACGCTATTTTTTTGATATTAGCGACGACGCTACCGCCGGCATAAAAGGCTTTGCATTGCGGTGATTTTAAATGGTTACGACCGATCTTCACTGCTGGAAAGCACGTCAGGGTTGTTTGTGCTGATAAAGTGTTGCATAGCGAAAACTATGCGGGATCACCGAAATCCAAACTTTTAAAAGCACGCCTTGTTATCCGACGGATCTCTTTGCGGGCCTGACGAATCGCGGAATTATTATCGTCGTTTAGGCCAAAGCATATGGTAAGATAAACCCGGTCGGAAATCGGAAAACCTGGGTCCGGCTTGCCGTCGTTAAACTATTAAACTAGGCGATCACAGGTTTAACTAAAAAACTGGCTGCCGCGATAATCAGAACTTTCGAAAGCATAAACACTTTCATAAAAAAGGCTACTTGGTCGGAAGCGGCTGGATATGGACCGATAGATAGGCTTAATCAAATAAATGACCCTGGGAGCTGTTTTTTGCAAGAAGCATCATATTAGGAAACTAGGAAACCAAAAAGAGCGTGAAGGCCGTGTTCGATGGACATTACCAACGACGAGCACCAGACCGATGGAGTTACCGCGGGGCGGCGCTAGCCGCCGGTCACCAAGGAGAGCTGGGAAACAGCTGGAGCTGGAAACCGTGACGACGGTGGCCATGCGTACCCCGGCGGAGCCGGGATCATGGCCGCCGTCGTAAAAGGTTCCAAATTTCGATTTTCTTTTTAAAGTTTGTTGTCGAACTCGACGATTAGAATGCTGTTTTTCGGAATGAAGCCAGCCAATTGTTAACGCCCACCTTGGCATAGATGTTCAGGATGGCCGCCAGACACTGGTTCCAAACGGTATGTTTCAGATTTGGCATTTTGAGGGCAGTAAAGACTAAGTGCACAGAGCATGGCGAGTGCCACCGAGCAAAACGGAATTATTAGGGGGACCAGGACGAATCAAACTGTGCAGTTAGTACTTAGTGTTAGGGGAATGGGCACGATGGCCGATATCAAGGCGGGAGTTAGCTTATTGCTCTCATTCTGTAGCTGCCGAGATTTTTTGGTGTAGCCGACGGCATATAAATAATCGGGTAGGCAGGATCTGGTAAGCTACTTTTGCGAACGTCTAAGGGCTTGGTCGAGTGTGCGGTTGGTCATGCGGGAGAGCTTTACGGCATTCAGCTGGCTGGAAATTGTTCAGTGAATTCGGGACGGTCTTTGGATATGAGCTACTGAGCTGACCGGAATCAGCTGATTGTTCGATCCGGTAATTAGGTGCCCTCGAGCTGGCTTGGGTTCAGCCGCTGGGAACGCTCGATCTGGGGAATGGTCGTTAGTAGGTAGCTATAGCCGAGGACGTTGAATCAATTGATGCAGCTACCAGGCACAAGACCGGCGCCAATTCGATAGAGGTTTAGACCCAAAGTCGCGACCTTTTCGCGATCGATCACCACTTCTGTTTGCGGCTAATTGTATTTCAGGTCGATCTGCGGCGGGGGAAACAAGTATGCACGCTTTGTCCCAGGCTTGGCCATTTCAATAATTGATTTTCGCTCGCAGTCGAAGTGATTATAAAATTGATTTGGAAGTTCAAACTACCGGGCAAAGCCGAGGAAGTGGTTCCAGAAACCTCAAAGCCAAAATACGTGGATTTTTGAAATCTTTTGCTGCACTTTTTGAGGAATCTGAAAAGCATTGTACTTCCGCGGTGCGTGTCAGAGCTTTACCACCTTACCGAAGAGCCATCCACACACCTGCACTCACGGAAAGTAGCAGCAGGATTTGGAATGTTACGTCCACTTTAGGCACCGAGAGTGTCGCTTGCTCTCGGGTCCGACCGTAGAGTAGTATCCTTTGGTTAGCCGTAGAGTTCTTAGGAACACTGATGACACAAGAATGATGCCCTTGGCCTTCCGGACGAAGTGAGCTCCTTGGGCGAAAACATATACACATATACAAAACATATACATTGGAATCCGCTAACAAACTGGCCACAATTTAGAGGGGATAAACAAACAGCGGGGAGTTAAGCGTTCCAGCGAGCATACGACCATAAACAGTTTTGCAGCTTTTCGAAACGACAGTTTTCGATCAAGCTACTCAGCTGTGCTGCGCAACTGGTTGGCCGGATATCATCGGCGAAAGCAATCAGCGTTACGATACCGGAAATTATCGCCACGCCAGGACGAATTTATAGAAGAGGCGTTCCCCCCGTGAGCTCCCCTAAATGTGTATCGTGACCTACCCCACCCACAAGTTTCACGTTGGCACTGACATAGATCGTCGTGATTTTGATCGTGGAGTTTTCGATATCGGTGTGCAGATAATGGCGGCTGTTCAACGAGAGCCACGCCTGAATGCCTGCGATAACCATCACGAGGTTTACGACGACTGCAAGAAGCGGGCGACGGATGGTGAAAGAGGTCGGTAAAAGCTTTATTTATTTACTGGATATGCGCGAACGCGCCAAAGAGCGCGCCGCTTTGTAACGGTGGGTTCACAACGGCTCAGGCTTTTTACGGAGTGGGGGGTGAAGTTTCGCATTAGGCGCGAAAGTGTTTATTGGGGGTCACGGAGTTATACTGGGGGGTAGCTTGATAACGTCACTAGCTCTACCATCTGGCCACGTCCGTCTCCAATCCAGAGATAACTGTCACAAAATCACCTGCGTTTTTCCTAGGCAAACGAAGCATTTATAGAGCACTTTTCCGATTTTCTTCTTCTCTCTGTCAATAATCACAAATGCCGAATTTCCGTAGGGCGCGTAGAGCAAGGGATGGCGGAAATCGCGAGAGCTTTACGGCTATCCGGAAGCGTCACATTTATGTTCGCGGGCGCGAAGTTTTTCGGCTTTGCTTTTTGTTGTCGCTTAAACTCGCACTTATTGGTGGCAGCAAATGCGATTTCGGTCGAGATCGCATCAGTCTTGTTGTCGAAAATTACTCTGGGTGCGGCGTTTGTGGCCATAATTCACTACTAGTTCCTTCCTTGAAAACTAGCAGGTGTGCTTGTTGCTAAAGGAGAAAATTGATGTAGATAGGGTCGAAAGTCTGTAGGGGACCGCGAGATCACTGGCGCCGTTGGACAAAATCTGTCCGACTGTTAAAGAGCCGAAGTCCAAAACATCCGTCAAAAGGCGCGCGGGTTCTTTTCTTGGCAATCGTCGCTTTAAAGTTTCAGCGTTCCTCTGGATCTATTTCTATTGGGCGTTGGTGGCATCGAAATCTGTTTTCGTGGTGGTTTCGTTTTCCAGTAGGGTCAGAAAAGCCGACCGCGGTTGGCTTTGGCAAGAGAGGACTTTGTCTCCGTGGCACGGAGTCGGGCTCCTTGCAAGGTCGTGTCGGGCTGGATTAGTGGGATCTCACTTTTTCACGTGACTGTCGGATTCTGAATGCGATTTTCACTACTTTTCCGGAAGAATTTTGCCCCCATTGTCATTCCTTGGAAAGCGGAAATTGCGGCCGATCAAAGAGATGGCGTTGACTAGGTCTCTTGTTTTACTCCTATTGAAAGTTGCCATTTATGTGGGGGTTGCTATCGCTATGCCTATCGAATTGTAATTTTTAGTCCTGTAGAGGGTAAAATGATCGCAAGGGTAAGCGATACTGCGACGTAAAGTTTATTTAAAATGGCGATAGGGGGTGGGGCTGCAATGGGTCTTGAAGAGTAGAGTAGCTTCGAAGGGGAATAAGTTAAAAAAGAGGATTGGGCAGCGTAATCGAGGTTTGGTAAGTTTTCAACAACGGTTGGTCGAGAGGAGAGTTTTGTGCTCAGCTGCGTCCAAAGGGGAAAGAGGTTCTATTCGTCGAAAATGTCTCGGCAGGATTGGCGCAAGCAAGGTCGTGAGTTCCACACGCATTACTCTTCGCTTATGGGATATCTCGGCTTCGTATCTTATTTACTAAGCCACCGTCCTCCAAAACGTCGACAAAACCAGTCATCGTGGTCCGAGTAGCACGACGGGCTCTGGTTTTGGAGTTGCGCTAAGGTTGGGTTTTGTTTTATTGGCCGTTGATAAGTTCCCTACAGCTACATTAGAATTAAAATAGTGAAGGCCGGGTGAAAGTTTCTTTTCCTCCAGATATTGTTCGAAATATTGTGCTGCTTCGTTTCCGAGCCGAGCCCGCAAGAGGTGAAAGTTGATCCCCACAGCTATCTGCTTAATTGACTCAGAAGTTCAGGGCGTCTGTGCTGCCGCAATAACTGAATCGGCTGTCATGCCCAGTTCCTTCATTACAGCTTCGAAAGGAGCGCTGAGACCGAAGCGATCGATGCCGAGAATTTTTCCCTCGGGGCCGACATATCTGTGCCACAATGCAGTGACTCCGGCTTCAATTGCCACCCGTTTCTTCACGGAGGGCGGCAGGACGCTTTCGCGGTAATTCCGCGGCTGGCGATCGAAGATTTCCAGCGAAGGCATTGAAACGATGCGCACGCCATCGCCCAGCTGCTTCGCAGCAACGATCAAGTATTGTAGTTCCGATCCGGTTGCCAGAAGAATAGTCTTGAGTTCGCCCTTTTCTGGGACCGCAACGTAGCCACCCTTGAGCACGCCGAGACGGCGGGTTTGTATGGGAATCTCGTTTTGGGTCGGCAGCGCTTGGCGCGTAAGCGCAAGCAAAACCGGACCGCGACGTACCTCCTGCGCCGCTGCCGCGAAGGCGCCGGCCGTTTCTTCAGGATCGCCTGGACGGATAACAGTGAAATTTGGGATGAGCCGTAAGGACGAAATGATTTCGACAGGCTGGTGCGTTGGACCGTCCTCACCTACGCCAACGGAGTCGTGCGTGTAGATGTAGATCACGGGTAAGCAAGAAAGCGCTGCAATGCGCATCGAAGGGCGCGAGTAGTCGGCGAACACGAGGAACGTCGCACAGGATGGACAGAAGAGACCGTCGTAGGCGATACCATTGCTGATCGCCGCCATCGCGTGCTCGCGAATACCGTAACGGATATTGCGACCCGTGCGGTTGGTTTTGTCGAAGTCCTTGTCGGAGTTGATGTAGTTGTAAGTTGATCCATGGAGATCGGCTGAACCGCTGATCAGCAATGGCACTTCCGCAGCAATGTGCTGAAACACGTCGCGTCCGGCAGCACGTGTTGCCAACTTGGCACTGGAAGGAAACGCCGGGATTTTTTCCAAAAGAGCCTCCGCCTCGGGGGGCGAGGATGCGGAATCAAACAACGCCGCGTGTGCGGGATTCGCCTGGCTCCAGGCGGCGTAGGCCTTCTTCCATTTGTTGTGTTGGAGGGTCAGGTGCTCTTTGTGCTTGGCAAAATAAGCATACACCTCCTTACTGACGTAGAAATGTTGATCAGCAGGCAGGCCGAGACCTGTGTGGGCGCTATTAGCAAATTTCGCGCCGCTTTCGCCATGAGCCTTCGCTGTCCCTTGTACCTCCGCAATGCCTTTCCCTATGATTGTCTTTGCAACAATGAGCTGCGGCTTTCCGCTCTTGGCTCTCTTCGCCTTATTGATAGCCTCTAAGATCGTGGCCATGTTGTGGCCATCGGATAGTACTTGCACGTCCCAGTGCATAGCCCTAAAGCGCATTTCGGTGTTTTCGCTCTGTGTCTTGTCTGCCATGGCGTCGAGGGTGACGTCGTTGGAATCGTAAATCAGGACCAGATTATCCAGGCCTTGGTGGCCGGCAAACTCTACCGCTTCCATGCCCACGCCCTCCTGCATGCAACCGTCGCCTGCGAGGCAGACAATATGGTAATCGAAGATTGCATGAGCCGGTGTATTGAAACGAGCTTCAGCCATTTTCCCTGCTACCGCCATGCCGACGGCGTTGCCGATGCCTTGACCGAGCGGACCGGTAGTGCATTCGACTCCGGGCGTATGGCGAAACTCAGGATGGCCGGGCGTCTTTGAATGGAGCTGGCGAAAGGCTTTGAGGTCGTCGAGCGAAATATCGTAGCCACTAAGATGCAGCCAGGCATAGAGGAACATTGAGCCGTGTCCTGCGGAGAGGATAAACCGGTCGCGGTTTATCCAACGCGGTTCGACAGGGTTGTGAACGAGCGCATTGCCGAAAAGGACGGCCCCGATTTCCGCACAGCCAAGCGGCAAGCCGAGGTGACCAATCCTAGCTTTGTGTACGGCGTCGATAGCGAGACCTCGGGCTTGTGTGGCAGCTTGGGCGAGGATGTCAATCTGAAGTTTCATTAATTAGAAAGGTGTGTTGTGCCGCAAAAGGTTTAGTTTTTTAAGCTGAAAGCGCAGGACCGCAAAGTCCAATTTTAATGCAAAAAAGCGAGCCGTTAGGCTCGCTTTTGAGAAATATAAAATTTTCATCAAAATCAGTCCTTGGCTTCATCAAAGCGCTTTTCCTTTACGGCCATGGCAGCCTTGCCGGTACGCTTGCGCAGATAGTAAAGGCGGGCTTTGCCGTCTTTGGAGTTGCGCTCGACTTCGATTTTGTCGATGTTTGGCGAGTTAACGGGAAACACACGTTCGACACCTTCGCCATAGCTGATGCGACGGACGGTAAAGGTTTCTTGGATATCGCTGCCTTTGCGCGCGATGACCACGCCGGGAAACACCTGGATACGTTCTTTGTCGCCTTCGCGGACTTTTGTGTGCACACGGACGCCATCGCCGACCTTGAAGAACGTTAAGTTGGCCTTTACCTGCGAAGTGCTAAGTTCTTTTATAATTGAGTTCATGGCTCTTTCTGTAATAAATCGGGACGGACTTTGGCGGTTTTTTCCTGCTGACGTGCGAGCCGCCACTTGTTGATTTCACCGTGGTTTCCCTGAAGGAGCACTTTGGGCACAGACATACCGCGGAAGGCGGCGGGACGTGTGTATTGAGGGAAGTCTAATAGATTGCGAGTGAAACTTTCGCTGGTCAGTGATTTTTCTCCACCAAGTACGCCCGGAATAAATCGTGCGAGCGCATCTACAACAACGGCAGCCGCTAGTGTGCCATTGGTCAATATGTAATCGCCAATGCTAATTTCCTCGTCGATAAGCGAATCTCGGATGCGTTGATCGATGTCCTCATAGTGACCGCTTAAAAAGATAATGCGCTTTTCGTGCGAAAGTTGTTCAGCTTTCGTAGTTGTGAATCGCGCTCCGTCGGGAGTAAGGTAGATCCGTCGACAGCTGGGAGCCTGGAGCTCTTCGATCGCTGCAAAGATCGGCTCACATTTCATCACCATGCCAGCTCCGCCGCCAAACGGGCGACCATCGATCGTTTTGTGTTTATCGGTCGCCCAGTCGCGAGTATTGCGAACATTTATCTCAAGCAGCTTCGCTTCACGCGCACGTCCGAGCACGCTCTCGGAGAAAAATCCGTCGAGCATGGCTGGGAAAAGTGTAAGGATGTCGATACGCACCGCAAAAAATTTACTTAAAAAAATAAAGCAACCGGAGTGCCAAAAAATAACAAATAAAAACCTCGAGTTGCTTTGAAGCTCGAAGCAACGTGGGGGGGGATACATCGTTGTGTTCTCCAAGCCCTCTACCGCTTTTTATCCTTTATCATCCTTAAGTCTTCTCTTCAGCAGCGGCCGCCATGTGCTTGGAACGCTTTACGAGCGAGTTCACCGTATCTGAAGGTTTCGCCCCTTTAGAAACCCAGTAATCATAGCGGTCGAGCTTGATGGCGAGCGGCAGATTACCTTTGGTGCGCGGATTATAAGCGCCGATTTGCTCGACGCCGTAGCCGTCGCGGCGTGAACGCCCCTCGGCCACAACCACGCGATAATGTGGGGCGTTTTTGGTGCCGAAGCGGGAGAGACGGATTTTAAGTGCCATTGGTGTAAGTGCTGCTTTGCCGAAAGTAAGTTCGTGTTGATAAAAACAAAAATTAAGCGGGATAACTTTCGCCTTGTCAAGTATCCATTGCTAACGCTCAGTTAGCCGTTTCAATATGCTAAAAACTGGTATCGTCGGTTTGCCCAACGTCGGCAAATCGACCCTTTTCAATGCACTTACCTGCTCCCGCAAGGCCGAAGCAGCCAATTACCCGTTTTGTACTATCGATCCAAACTTCGGAGTTGTTACTGTTCCGGACGACCGCCTCGCTGTTTTGCAAAAGATCGCAAAGACCAGCGTTGTCATTCCGGCCGCAATCGAATTTGTCGACATCGCTGGCCTCGTAGCGGGCGCGAGCAAAGGCGAAGGTCTCGGCAATCGATTTCTTGCCAACATCCGCGAGGTCGACGCGATCCTTCAGGTTGTACGCTGTTTCGAAGACTCGGACGTGGTGCACACGATGTGCGCAATTGATCCCTTGCACGACATCGAGGTGATAACCACTGAACTCGTGCTTGCTGATTTGGAGATCGTGGCCAAACATATCGAGAAACTTAAGAAAAAAGCCAAGTCGGGAAACAAGGAAGCGCAAGCCGAGCTCGTTGTGTTTCAAAAGCTTGAGCTGCATCTCAACGCCGGGAAAACTGCTAACACTTTTCGGGGTACCGATTACGAGAAAGCGCTGGTGAAACTCCTTCAGCTGCTAACCGCAAAACCTGTGCTCTTCGCTTGTAATGTTGCCGAGTCTGACCTCGCTACCGTTGAGCAAAATTCGTTTGTGCAAAAAGTGGCGGACTATGTGCGCACACACCACGGTGCCGCCTATGTTCCGATCAGCGCCAAAATTGAGGCCGAGCTCATTGATCTACCGCCCGAGGAAGCAAAGACATTTCTCCAGAATATCGGCGCGGCCGACTCCGGCGTTTCTGCACTCATCCGTGCTACCTATGGCTTGCTGGGTCTCCAAACTTATTTTACTGCGAGCGAAAAAGAGGTCCGCGCGTGGACGATCAAGGTCGGTCGTAAAGCCCCGCAGGCAGCCGGTGTGATCCATACCGATTTTGAAAAAGGCTTCATTAAAGCAGAAGTGGTGAGTTACGCCGACCTGTCCTCGCTTGGATCCGTTGCGGCCGCACGCAATGCCGGGAAATATCGTCTCGAAGGGAAACACTATGTTTTTTTCGATGGCGACGTCGCGCTCTTCCACTTCAACAACTAAATCGCATTCCCTAACCATTCAAGAATTGATCGTTAATCATTTTTAATCGCTGCGCAATAATTGGAACCAAAGCTTCAATTTTCTGGCGACAGTTTCCTTGTCTGGCCAGCTTATAGCTTATGTATCTGCTACAAAGACGGCTACGTTGTTTTGGTGTTGAACTTGAACTTTAACTGCTCGACTGGATGTGGCGTCGGAACTCGGAGCCGATACCAACGGTAAAGCTGTAGGTTTAGGAGCGAGTAGTGTCCAGCGGCAACTGGAGCATCATTTCAAGTCACAAGGTGTTGTTTTGCTAACTAATACTAATGGGCACGGTGAACTAATGGGCACGGTGACCACGAAAAATGGTCCAACGGCAATGTTGCCGTCTTCAGCTCGGGCACGGACACCCCTAGCGGTTATATGCAATTATAATTACACGCCATTACTGTCGGCAGCGGCATCTCGGTTACCACAGTAAGCATTCAAGAAGGCACTTATTTACCTTCACTGTTGCCTCCCGGTCTCACCACAAAAAACTCCAACACATAGCTCGCCGGCTCCGGTGGTCTGGATAAACAACAATTGGGGTACCGGTACCACCACCGTTTCGACCGGCACGTTGTAACTCGGAGACTCGAACACTCACTTTTCTTCTTCAGCACTTGTCGTCAACTTGGGAGTCACCTTTACCTTTTTCGGCTTTTAGCAAACATTGCGATACCATTGCCGGCGCCGGTTCAACTAGTCTCGGTTTCGGAGGCAAGCCTCACTATCTCTTCAAACTCTGGTAGCTTGACTTTTGGCGGCTCGTTTCCGTGGCCGGGAACGGCTACGAAAGAGGGGCTGGCATGCTCAAAACCTGAATCTAGAAACACTCCTTTGGGCGACACCCCATATTGGCAGAAGACACGTTGCAGCTCAGCGGATAGATTCTTAAACTTCGACAGATTGGAGATCACCGGCGCCAGCGTTATCTTCAACGCTGCAGATTTCAGCATATCCCTACAGGGTGTTACATTCGCAATTTTGAATCTCTAAGACGGCTTCGACTATTTCTATTTCTACAAGCGCAATTGGATCGGAGCATATAAGTAATTAATAAAAAATATCTTACGATTTTTAAGGCCACGTCTGTGCCCGAGCTCGTTACTTTCAGGTCTTTTCTCGTTCGCCAGCCTCCTCTCCTTCTTCGGCTAGCACTGCCCCAGCGGCGAAAACGGCTCAACTGCCGAGACAATCGCCTAAGTGCGTCATACCCGCGGCCACACACTGGTCGCGACGAGTTTTGGCTGCATAACTCAATAGCGGCGCGCAACACATCCGTCATCTGTTCCAACGTCAGACTCGCCATCCACTTGCGTTTGCTCCAGCAAAAACAACGCATGCATAAAGCTGTTACACACACCCTTTAGTTTCGGCAATTTGCCCACCAAGACATAGAAAGCATGTATTATTGCACACAAAGGATCAGGATCCCACTGCCTGCGATATGTTATGTTCATGCGAGCCTCCCTCGATCCCCGGGATCGAGGTTGACATCACTTTGATTGACAAGGCGCTCCAGTGAGCCGAGCCGCAGTTGGTCCATCTCAAACGATCGGTCGGTCTACCGGCTGCCGTTCCGCATTGCCAGGAATGCTTGGATTGTCGACATTGATTTTTGCTCGTTCCAGCACCATTTTTGTTCGACTGGTTTACATGGCCCATGCAAACTGCGAGTCTGTGGCGATGCTCTTTGCGCAGCCGCCGCAACTCTAGGATTACCCTGCCGAAGGTATACGGCAGAGGAGTTCCCTCCACCCCTACCAATCTCGACGCCATACAGCTCGGCGCGCACTTTCCATAAATTGATGGCTTCGTTCCCAAATGGTTCAAATCTCCGTCATCAATACAACTTCGGTTGGATGATTTTTTGAAAAAATTTTCGATTTGTTCGACCAGTTTCTCGTGATTTAAAAGCGGTAGACCGTAAAACACGTTAGCGAACCACGTTCGCCGTCAATGTCGCGAATCCGATGGGCTCGCGATCTTTTACCGCAGGGCGTTTGTCCTTCAACTCAAGCAGCATTTCCGATGCGATGTTAAAGTTAAGCCGCTATCGGTTTTATCAGCGTCCCTGCAGCAGCCCAAGAGCGTTTCAATCGCCTCCATGATTGCGAGATCGCCGTGATGCTGCTGTTGGACTACCAGTGGCGCAGCCAGACTCCGCCTGTGGTGGACTGTGCGAAGACATTTTTTATTCATATCGTGAAAAACGCCATTCCTACTCACTAAACCATTACCGTTACGAATGGAAGCTTCGTCGGCGGTACACTACACTCTCCACGCGCCGCAACCGCAATTTTGCGGGCGCCCGATGCCGAAAAATGTCCCCGAACCCGAGCCCTGCGAGCATATGCGAAAAAAAATAACACTTATTTGAATGTCTGCGAACAACCGTTCGCTTTCAATGCACAAACATGACCGCGTGTGCTCGTTTCACGCATAGCGCTGCTACAGTGGCGACAGTCGCGCCCAAAACCAGGGGGGGATACCGAGAGCCTCCTGCTTCGGATCGGCGGTGAAAATGTTTTCAAAATTGATTCGACTCAGCACTAACGTTCTAGCTGCCGCGATTGCCGGCACAAGCAAACGCTGGCAAAAACAGGTGGTTCCCAAAATTTCGGCCGACAGATCTCCTTCGCTCATCAGCATGCTCTGCTCTATATAATGCCTGGCATGGGCCCCTGGTTCCTGTCAGGGCCACCAGAACGCAGAACGGGCGCGAGGTAACGGCAACCGGTCGTCCCCCAGGCCCGAAGGCATTTCCCCAACAAAAGACTATTGCAAACAAGGTCCAAAGAGCGGAGCCCTTGCCGCGCAGACGACCCTATTCCAGCGCCACCAGTTCCGAAATGAAGACATAAATTATGTCGTAGAAAGACTCTACCTCTACCATCAGCAAATTCACTTCTCCCTACATTTTGGGCGCGGCCTGTGCGATCCGCTTGATCAAGCCGTCACAGCTGCCAACCGCGGCAGTCTCGATACCCCGAAGGTATCATACCTCAGATCAGATACCGATCTCGAGCTTTAGGGAGTCGGGGAAGCTCTTTATATTTATAAATAGAACACCCCTCTCCCCCGATCGCGATAAATATTCCTGACCGAAAAATTCCCCATATTTTCTCCAGGAGCGTGCCCATGAATCGCGATAACGGTTTCTTCGGGCAACTTCGCCGTGTTTCGCGCAGGCCATACCCTCTGCAACCGGACCACCAACGGTCGTACTGCCATCCAGGTACCTACTGATATTCTCACGTCAAACACGGCGGCGATTGTATCGCGCCACCGTGTAGAGCATAGAGCAAAATGCCCCTTTCCGTTGTTATTGCCTTTATTCGCTGGATCAGCGTAACTGCTCGCTTTCGCAATTCATGCCGTTATAAAAGCCCGATCAACGGCAACACCATGTAGCGACTTTCGACAAAGTATTTTCCAAACAACGTCACTTTTCTGATTGGCCGACAATCCAAATATATCTCGTCACCAAATCGGTTGCGAACACGACGAGTAATTTATTCCAACACAGCACAGAAAAGACCACGAAAATTATCAATTCTCAAGAATTTTATCGTGACGAGAGTATCTGCAGCTCCACTCCGATGGAGCGAAACCGATCGCACACAGTGCTTGTGCAAACGCTTCCGCATATAGCGTTATCACCATGGAGGTACAATTGAGGTATGCAGTCTTTGCCAAGTACAGCTCTTTCTCTGGGAGCCACCACACTTGAACTGGCTGCTTCTTCAGAATCTAGTTCACCGTGTAGAACGAGACGTGCCATCGTCACTATAGCGCCGACCTACAAAAATCTCGTGAGCAAAATGCACGCCGACCGGCTTGCGTCGCGTTGTCGGAACAGCTTTCGGCAAGGCCGAACAGCCACAGATCGCTTCACACTGTCCTCAGCATAACTTCCGCAATTTCCAGCCACACGCCGCCAAGTTATAGAATGCTCTGTTTCGTTTCACGTGCCACACCACGGCACCAACTTTCGTTGTGAGACTTTGCAAAAGCTGCGTCTGGTCGGCGGCAAAAATTGGCAAGTAGCATCTGCGTTCACAAGGGATTTACAGCGGCCGACGTGCTTGCGATCGCCAAATATGGGATGAGACCAATTCGCCACGCCAGATGACTTGGCGAGTTGCACCATTGCCCTCATCGTTGCCCCGCTCCCGACATGCGCACCACAAACGACATTGCCCGATGCGATGAGCGACATCGGGCTCTGCGTCCTGGTTGGCTTCTTCACTCAGGTAGCAGCTGAGGTCGGTCCAAAATGTTCGCTAAACGGTGGTTTTGACCAGCCCCATGCTGGCCAGATTCAAATCGTACTATTACCGCAGATAAAAACGTATTCGTAGACTTGTAGACTTGAGCGAAACTTCCTCCAAGCACACGAAATCGCCCGGTCGTAGTTGTGCAGCTTGCTACTGCTACGGCTGCAATTTTTGGATAACTACCGGTCGTCTGGCCGCTCGCCAACAAAACAATCAATTGGTCAGAAACGGAAACTTGCACGACACCGATTTTGACCTCATTGGAGACGAAGTTTGCGCGGCTCACGCAACACCAGTGGGGTTTAATCGAGCTATACGCCCATATTTTTGCGCACTTTAGTCACTTGCTACGTGTTTTTCAAAAATTTTTGCACGTTGGTGGGAAACTAATTCTATCTTGCCCCGTACACAACACGTAGCGCGTCTGCCCACTTTCCTAAATATTTTCGGCTGCGATTCTCGGCGGTATGGGGGCCGACGAGTGAGAAGAGGAGCCTCAAAGCCTTCTGCGACGGCCAGCAAAATGCGCAAAACCGCGTGGCGTACGGGCACAAAATGAGATTGCTTCCTCCACCATGACACGCACATCTCGATTGGACGAGCAAAGGCTCGCTATCCAGCATCACTTCGAACGGTGTTCCATACAAGTTACTAATGGTTACTAGTGCGCTGTCTATGGTTCGGCTGACAACGGTCCCAAACTGCTGGTATCGGTCGAAGAATTTCCGTAATCATGATCGCCTCCCACCTTTCGCGCAAACCTTTTAACCTAGATTGGGCGGGGATCCTATGCAATCACCAGATTGAAACAAAGCTAGCTGCTCTGCCTCGGTCGAAATAATCACCAGTGTATTGGTTCAATGGGATTCAACAATCTGGTGTCCTGAACGGGGTAGAACCCTGTTCGCTCATCGGCTATGTCCACTGATTAAGATTTTACCTAAAGTTGCAAAGCTGCGGCGTTGTCAGCTACTTCGACAACCCATCAAGATAAAAGAAAAAATCCGGAACAAGCTCCACGAGATAAATTAATAGTCGACGCTGTGTATGTGGGGCGCTATCGTTTCTTCTTCCGAAACGCCCGCATGTTTGGCCACCTTGGATAAGATTCGGCCCGAATTTCCCACGATAGAGCGCTACACTTCGACGGTCTGTTTCTTACTCGCCTCCCTGGGAAACCCTGGGAAAGGGGGTTTTTCGGTTCGCTTCGCTTCCTTAGCTTGCTTGCGAGCTAACATAATAATTTTCGTCAGCAGTCTAACTGCTGCAAGCACAAGTTTGATATTGTAAGTATGCTTACGATCGTGTAAGCAAACAGGAATATCTAGTCTTACGAAAAGAAACTAGTCATCAACACGTTCGCTACTACCTGCACGCGACCACACGTTGCATCACTAGTCTTTGCACTTACACCTAAACTGACAGCGATGGCCGAATTGCCTATCGATGTATGTTTGTATGCGTTTCTTTTAGAGCCATCAACCCAATGGTAGGAAAAATTCTATCTCATCTAAAAATGAAAAGCGATTTCCCTCGCAATTGCTAATTGCCCTTAAACTTCTGCTGCTGGTTTACGGGATAGGATTTGCCCTTTTCCCCAGCAGTGAAAGTTGTCCTTTCCATGGTTCTTCGCTTGATTATCAGTGCAGCTTTGCTGCTTATCTTGGAGCTCTCCGGTTGCCACGACAGCAACATCACCAACTACAGGGTGCCCAGGGAAAAACCGCCCAAATTTTCGCCCAGCTTATCCCATTATCCCACTGCCCCCAACGACTAACGGTTTTTGGTTCCGAACAATAGACCAATATGGATTGTGAAACCGAAACCGTTGGGTATGATGTCAAATGCAGCTTTGATGTGAAAGGTAAAAAAGCGGCCAATCTTTCTCTCTATCAAACCTTTTTCGGCGAACACCGGCGGACTTTTGGCTATTATCAATCACTGGCGCCGCCAGATTGGCGTTGCTGCGTTTTTTGGGATCGATCTGGTGGCCAACTGTGATATCGGGGACATCGCTGGCAGTGCCACTGACAAGCCCACCTTACTACGCGCTTCCTTGACACTATCCTACTGCGCAACAGCGAAACTTGTTTTTAAAAATGATGGGACCTGACACACTCACCACTTGCGAAAAGACTGCGTTTTCTGCCTTCCTATGCTTCATTGAGGAGGCGAAATAAATGGCTCCGATCACTCGCCAGTTTCGCGACTTCTTCGTTTCCCTCAAACTTACGGTTGTTCTTCTCGCGCTTTCGATCGTCCTCGTTTTCTGGGCGACGCTCGAGCAAACGAAGGTGGGTATCTGGGGCGTTCAGCAGAAATTCTTCCACAGTCTTTTCGTGCTCTGGCAGATACCCAACACCTCGATTCCGATTCCGGTGTTTCCGGGCGGCTATTTCATTGGTGGCCTGCTGCTCATCAATCTCATTACGGCACACTTCTATCGCTTTAAGTTCGAATGGCACAGAGCCGGTATTCAGCTCACACACTTTGGACTGATACTTCTCCTTCTCGGCGAACTTCTCACCGGTCTTTGGCAGCGCGAGAGCCAGATGCAAATTCACGTGAATGAGAGAAAAAGCTACACGGAGGATATTCGCTTTAACGAACTCGCGATAATTAACAAAACCGACCCAAAGTTAGACGATGTTGTCGCCATTTCTGATTCGATTCTTTCGGATTCGAATCGCGTCATTCAACACCCGAAATTACCTTTTCAGGTAAAAGTCTGCTCCCATTATCCGAACGCCATGCTTCAGGTAAAGGAGCAGGTGCCTCCCAATTTCATACCGGCGCCGAATTTCTCCAACCAAGGTATTGGTCCTCGCCTCGCACTTTTCCCCATGAGCGTAACCTACAAGGAAAATGATCGCAACGCGCCCGCCGCCGAAGTCGAGCTGATTGGCTCCGAAGGTTCGCTAGGTGTCTGGCTTGTCTCTGTGATGCTTAGCATCCCCCAGACTTTTGAATATCAGGGGCACACTTGGGAAGTTACACTGCGCTCGAAACGCTATTACGAACTACACTCGATCGAGTTGCTTAAGGTCACGCACGACGTCTATCCTGGCACTGACATTCCGAAGAACTTCTCGAGTTGTGTGCGCGTCAAAAGCAACGACGGTCATGACGATCGCGAAGTCTTTATTTACATGAACAACCCCCTGCGCTACCGGGGGCTTACTTACTATCAATACCAGATGGACGGTGCGAACGGGCTCAGTGTTTTTCAAGTTGTGCGCAACCCCAGCTGGATTCTTCCCTACATTTCCTGTTTAATGATGAGCACTGGCCTCGTGATCCAATTTTGTCTACATCTTGTCGGTTTCCTCCGCTGCCGCCAGAAATCTGCTGCATGAAAAAACTGACTTTTCTCCTCATTTTGCTCACCAGCGTGGTTGTTCTCACCGCACCTTTCTTCGAAAGGCCGGCTTGTCCGAACGACTTCAACCTCGATGCCTTCGGCCGCATCCCGGTACTCGCCAACGGGCGCATCAAGCCTCTTGACACTGTCGCTCGCACCACGCTGCTTATGTTACAAGGCCGCCAGCGCGTTAGCGATTCCGAGAAAAGCGAACTGCTCACCAGCTCGCCTGTTGAATGGTTGGCCGACGTGCTTTTCGAGCCTGCACTTGCCGATACGTTCCCAACTTTCCGGATCGATTCGTCTGAGCTCCTCTCACTTCTCGGTGTCAGCGAGGAAGAAGCAAAAATCCACTACGACTCTGCCGGCAAGCGCACTATGGCCGCGCTCGGCTTTTTGCCTTCGACTAATTCGCGTTTTTCTTTCAAACAAATCGAATCGAAACTCGAAGAGCTCGACCGACAGAACAAGCTCGTTTGTCAAATCGACTCGCAAATGCGTTCTGTCTTCCAGCGTGCAGTTGTGCAGCTTGCTGACCGCGTAACGGTTTACCAGCGGCTAAAGTATAGTGCCCAAATTCCTGACACCCCCGACTTCCTTAACGAGCTTACTATCTTTCAAAGTGCGCTGCCCGCTGGGCAAACGGCTGTCGTTGCCAAACAAAAAGGCGTTGTGCACGACGAAAATTCCTTCAAGGCGATGGTCGAAATGGCCAAGCGTTATGGTGTGATGGACAAGCTCAGTTATCTTCTCGTCGTTCCCCCTTCGCCCCGGGAGCCAAAAAACAACTGGCACACTGCCGGCAATGCCATGCTCGGCACATTCGATTCCGGAAAAATCAATGCAGATGTTATGGCTTACGCTGCACTCGGCCACGCCTGGCGTGAGAAGCAGCCGCAGCAGTTCAATGAGGTGCTCCATCTTTTCCGCGAGCAGCTAGCGGAGCGCTTTGCTTCCGAAATGCATAAATGCGATGCCGAGGCTACCTTTAATCGAGCCAAACCGTTCTACTCGAGCATTACGCTCTATGTGCTCGCCTTCTTCCTTGCTATTTTTTCGTGGATGAAATGCCCAGATGTGCTCGCGCGCAGCGCACTTTGGACCGTTGTCCTCGCTTGGGTCGCTACGACGGCTGGCATTATCGCCCGCATGTGGCTCGAAGGCCGCCCGCCGGTCACAAACCTTTATTCCTCGGCTCTTTTTGTCGGTTGGGGTGCAATTGGACTCTGCCTTATTCTCGAGCATACCTATCGCAATGCCATTGGCTCCGCTGCCGCTGGCCTCATCGGATTTGGAACGCTCGTCATCGCCCACAATCTCTCTCTCAGCGGCGATACACTGGAAATGATGCGGGCGGTGCTCGATTCCAATTTCTGGCTGGCAACTCATGTCGTGGCCGTAACGATTGGTTACGCGTCCACCTTTCTCGCTGGCTTTCTTGCATTGATTTATGTGATTCGCGGCGTGTTTACCAAATCACTGGGAAAGGTCACGGCTGACGCGCTTGCAAGCATGGTCTACGGTATCGTGTGCTTTGCGACCCTCTTTAGTCTGATCGGTACTGTACTTGGAGGCATCTGGGCCGACCAATCCTGGGGCCGTTTTTGGGGCTGGGATCCCAAGGAAAGCGGCGCGTTGATCATTGTCATTTGGAATGCGCTCATTCTTCACGCCCGCTGGGACGGCATGATCAAGCAACGCGGTCTCATGGCTCTTGCTCTTTTCGGCAACGTAGTTACGGGCTGGAGTTGGTTTGGTACAAACATGCTCGGCATCGGCCTCCACAGCTACGGTTTCATGGACGCTGCGTTTTACTGGCTGATCTCTTTCGCCGTCAGTCAGCTTGCTTTCATCGCTCTCGCTAATTTACCGTTGGACAAATGGCGCAGCTTCCGGAGCACCTGAGTGTGCTGGGGTAACCAGTGTTTCGTCGTGGCACAACTCGGCAATCCGGTGTACGCCCTCGCGGATTCGTTCTGGCGTGGAGTTGGAATAGTTGAGGCGTAAAAAATTATTACCTGCGCCCATCGGAAAGAAGTCCCGCCCTGGCACGAAAGCAACCTTGTGCGCGATTGCGCGTTGCAATAGCTCGACCCCGTCGAAACCGGTTGGACCGGTAACCCATAGAAACATACCGCCTTCCGGACGTGACCAAGAGAAACCTGCCGGCATCTCCGCCTTGAGCGCAGCGTCCATTACGTCGAAGCGTGAACTATAGGTGTGTCGAATGCGTTCGAGGTGGACGTTGTGGTTGTTGTGTGTGAGAAACGCCCAAGCCACACGCTGGTCGAAGCTCGACGTATGCAGATCGGACGCTTGTTTGAGAATGAGTAGTTGCGAAAAAATTTCCTGTGTTGCGATCGCCCAACCCAGTCGCAACCCGGGAGCAATCGTCTTAGAGAACGTGCTCACGTAGATCACACAGTTTGCTTCATCCCAGTGTTTGACGGGCGGCACATCGGCGCCCTGGTAACGTAGTTTACCATAGGGATCGTCCTCAACGACGATTAGGTAGTGTTTCGCTGCGATCTTCGCCAGTTGCGCCCGCCGTTCCGCTACCAGCGTTATGCTCGTAGGATTTTGGAAATTTGGAATCGTGTAGAGAAATTTCGGACGGTGCTTTATGATTAATTTGGGCAACGCTTCCGGAATCAGGCCGTGTTTGTCGGTTGGGATCGGGGTGAATTTGGCTTCAAACGTTTGGAAAGCCTGAATTGCTGCAAGATAGGTCGGATTTTCCGTGAGCACGACGTCGCCTGGGTTGAGTAAGAGCTTCCCCACAAGATCGAGCATCTGCTGCGAACCGTTGGTCACCAGTACATCTGCAGGGGCTGCTTCAATACCACATCGCGCCACTTCCGCTGCGATCCATTCGCGCAACGGCATGAACCCTTCGCTGGCCCCATATTGTAAAGCTGCTCGACCGATCGTCGAAAGGACATAGTCAGATGCCGCTTGCACTGCTTCAATGGGAAACAGCTCGGGCGCCGGCAACCCGCCCGCAAACGAGATGATTTCCGGCTGGGCGGCGACCTTCAGGATTTCGCGGATTGTCGACGGTCTGAGTTGGCGCATGCGCTGGGAGAAGGAAGCAGAAATTTCGGACATATTGGTCAAGATAGATAATATCCCAGCGTCCCGACACAATGCTCAACAATTCATCAGGGCAATAAAACCCTGTGAACCTCCCTAGTAGCATTGGTCGCTCTGGGTTTTCTCCGAGCAGCTCCTCAGCGTGGCGTACGAGCGCTCCTGGCATTAGCAATCGCCCAACATGCATGCTAACTCGCCTACACGCGTCGCCTGGCTGTCATGGATCGACTAAATCGTTGTCTCCACCAGTACGCTGTTTTTTTGTTGGTAACCAAGCAAGTGATTCGCTGCCTAGGTTGATAGATGATATTAATGTAATTGCTTTTTAAAGAGTAATTTATCTTTTTATCTTATTACGATCTCGTGTACCTTCTCTACCATCTCCCGATCAATTTTTTCACACACGTTAGCATCAATCTTAGTTGAATACGAGGAACGACACACATCGTTTACATTGGCCAACACAGCGCTCAAGGTCAGAATTATGCGAGCAAGTTTTCCGCCCGAGGCGGTCTGGCTGAGCAGCAACGGTGGCTCATCGATGTTTGATGAAAAAAGAAACTCCACTCCGCTGTCCCATAAACGGCCCTGCTCCGCCAGAAATGCGATTTTTAGCAAAAATGAGCTTTCTTGAAACCGAGCCGCACGAGCGAATCTGCGGCGTCGCTCTGTAGTTCCAGAAGGCGGCCTATTTTTTTGTGCGCCAAGCCACGACGGCTTCCGCTTTTCCTTCGTATTTCTGTTTTAGATGGAGCGATGTTTCCATTTTTCCTGCAGCTCCTGTGCCTGCTTCGAAGCTGAAATTCAGACTCTGTGTCAAAGTTCCGAACTCGGATATCAAGGCCACCGAGCTCCACTGCTGCCATTGCAGGCGCTCTGCGGCGATACTAAGTGTTTTTAAGCTGCCGTTCAGTGCGCACGAGGCGGGCTTGCTAGAGCCCGGCCCAAGTAGTCCGTCCTCGCGCGGCTGAGAGGGCTTCATCTGAGCCTTTGAGCGGGTTTGATCAGTTTCTGAGCTTCAGACTGATGCTGGAAATCGCGCTCCAGTGCTCCACCTCACGCGCAGCCTCTCCCTACAGGAAATCGTTTTTTGCCAGCTCGGACCTCAGCCAGCAGCAAAATACGCGCCGAGGAACAGGCTGTTTTCCCCTTGTGCAGGTTGCACCAAGCACTCTTGTGAAAATTTGATCGAATTCGAGCTCTATCTACTTACTTTGTTGAGCAAAAAGTTGCGAATTCGGAGCGACTGAACCTACAAGTATCTACATTATTCAGACCAGTTAATTCCCGCTGCTATTTTCTTAGTTTATCTGTTTATCTAACACATTCACAAAATTCATTCGCGAAGCGTAAGTAACTATTACTATTTACATAAAAATGCAATCTCGTCTTCGTTAACCGAACTATACGACTTATAACTATAACCGCTAGTTTGAACTATAACCGCTAGTTTGTGTGTTCGTCCAACTCGGGCTGATCGAAAACAACTCCCGCCCTCTCGACGAGAGGGCGGACAGCCAACGAAGTCATCTCTTCCCATAACTTTCAGATGAAGGACAATCTGCTCGCTGTGGTTGTCGCTAAACAATTTCGGGGTGGGCATTGGCGGTTAAGTCCATTGAATTGCTGCCGATCACAGCAGTATATTCGTCGCGACCTAGCTTTTTTATTGGCCTGCGAGAAGCTACTCGCAAAAAATCTCTCACTCGTATGCACACTAATCGGCGAAGTACATCACCAACAACAGGACACGTAATGAGTAGAAAGCCTTCAAAGCAACTTCCCCAAAAAAAGAGTTTTTCTTATCCGTCTCTTTGCCGCACAAAGCTCCAACAATGTCGATAAGGAAGAACAGATGGATATCCTTAGTTACCTCTTTCTACTTTCTATCTAGGTACCTAGGTACGATCTTAGTAGAGGAATCTTATGCTATTTATTGGTGCACATCAAACGGGACCATTTTTACAGCGCCTTATTTCGATGCTGTTGTGAAAATATTTTTGCGCGATACTAGTGGATGGAAAGAAAAAACGTGAGCTGCGCTCACACACTCTACGGATCAAATCGAGCGTTGCTCAGCCCGATCGCCGCCAAGTTTTTCGATCGCGGCGTGCTAAAGTGGGTCATCGCGATGACGGCTGCGCTTGGTGCGATCCTGGAAATTATCGACACCAGCATCGTAAACGTCGCGATTCCCGACATTCAGGGCAATCTTGGCACCACGCTCTCCACAGTTGGTTGGATTTCTACCGGCTATGCCTGTGCCAATGTCGTGATGATTCCGCTTACTGCGTGGTTGAGCGACCGTTTCGGCCGCAAGGCGTATCTAACATTTTCACTTGTGGGATTTACTGTCTCTTCGGTCTTGTGCGGTATGGCGAACAATCTCGGCATGCTTGTCTTCGCCCGCGTGTTGCAGGGCCTCTTTGGCGGCGGCCTCCTCGCCAAGGCGCAGTCGATCCTTTTTGAAACTTTCCCCCGCAAAGAACAGCCTGCCGCGCAAGCAGTTTTCGGCATCGGCGTAATCGCTGGTCCTGCCTTTGGGCCGATCTTGGGTGGTTACCTCACGGATACGCTCGATTGGCGGTGGATTTTTTTTATCAATATTCCAGCTGGCCTCCTCGCGGTTTTTATGACAATGATTTTCTTCCCACGCGACGAAAAAAGCCAACACCGACACCAAAACGTAGATTGGGTTGGAATTGGTTTCCTGGCGATAGCTCTGGCGAGCTTTCAAATCGTGCTCGAAGAAGGACAGAAGAAAGATTGGTTCGCTTCTGATTTCATTCGTCTTATGGCCGCCAGCGCCGCCGTGGGTCTCGCCCTCTTCATCTGGCGCGAATTTACTACCGAACATCCGGTGGTCGATCTCCGGGTGTTGCGGTATCGATCCCTTACCGCAGGTAGTGCCTACTCGTTGGTGCTTGGGATTGGCCTTTATGGCGTGATGTTTGCCGTGCCGATCTTCGTGCGGAATTACCTGCATTTTACTGCCATGCAAAGCGGTCTCTTGCTGATGCCTGGCGCCATAGGCTCGGCCCTGATGATGATCCTGTTGGGTAAAATTTCAGGAAAATTCGACGCCCGCTTGCTGATCACCATGGGGGCGCTGATGATGATGAGTTCAGCCTTTTTTCTCTCTAAAATTAATCCAAACACCGGAACCGCTATGTTTTTCTGGCCGCTGATTTTTCGAGGCTTTGGTGCGGTGATGATGTTTCTTCCGCTGAGTCTGGCGACTCTCGGGCCGCTCCCGAGAAAGGAAGTTTCGTCGGGCTCCGGCTTCTACAACCTGACCCGACAGATGGGCAGCAGCATCGGCATCGCTCTCATCGCCACACTGCTTGCTCACCGCGAGGCTGTGCATCGCGCTGTATTGGTGGAAAACATCAACCCTTACTCACCAATTATCCAGCAACGCCTCGATCTTTTTAAGACCGCATTCATGAAACATACAGCTGACCCTGTGCTCGCTCAAAATCAAGCGATCGCTGCCATCGGCTGCAGCGTCAACAGCCAAGCCATGCTCCTTTCCTTTGCCGACGTATTTCTCTACGTCGCCGTAGTTTTCGTCATCACGCTGCCGCTACTCTTTCTTCTTGGCAAAGGCAACAACCGCGAAGCCACTACTACCTATCGACCATTTCAATAAATAACCAATATGGAAACACTGGCCCCTACTTCTCCGCCTGCGGCTGTTCTGCCGGTTCCCGACGTCAAGACACATGATGCGCCCAAGAAAGAGGGTAATAACAGAAACCCCAATCGCCGTCTTGCGATGCGTGTCCTCGGCACCCTTGCGGTGATTCTCCCCATCATCGCTTGGCTTGCGCATTTCGCCCATCATTCCTATTTCTACGAAGAGACCGACGATGCCTATGTAGTCGGTCACTTGCACCAAATCAGCCCGCAAATCGCGGGTCAAGTAAAAACCGTGCTCGTTGAAGACAATCAAGTCGTAAAAGCCGGCGATCCACTTGTGGATATCGATCCGTTTGAACTTGAGATTGCCGTACAAAAGTTGCAGGCTAGCGTCGCACAGTCTAAAGCAAAAAAAGACCAGGTGCTTGCTAGCGCTGTTCAAGCTAAAGCTCAACTCAACCAAGCTAACGCCGTTCGCCGCCAAGCTGGTTTCCAGATCCAAAAAGCCCAATCCAAGTTCGATCTGACTAAAACAAACAAGGATCGCTTGCAAAAGGTGTTCGAAAATGGTGGCTTATCCCAAGCCCAAATTGACGCTGTACGCACCTTCTTCCAATTCGCTCAAGCCGATCTTGCCGCAGCACAATCGAACCAAACGGCTGTTGAAGCCAGGGTAGCTTCTGCTCGCGCTGGAAAGGCCGCCGCCCAAGCCGAACTGGGCATAATAGAAGCCAACATAGCGACAGTGGAAGCCGCGCTTAAAGACGCGCAGCGCCAGCTCACCTACACTACCATCAAGGCCCCGGTAGACGGTCGCATCGGCAATTGCTCAGTCGAAATCGGTAACCGGGTTGTTCCGGGCCAAAGCTTGCTCGCGCTTGCTGAGCCGAACCCGTGGATTGTGGCTAATTTTAAGGAAACCCAGCTTATCCACATGCAAGTCGGCCAAAACGCGAAGCTGAGTGTCGATGCGATTCCGGGCGCCAATCTGCACGGTCGTATCGATAGTTTTTCCCCGGCCAGCAGCGCCCAATTTGCACTCCTCCCGGCTGACAATGCCACCGGAAACTTCAACAAGGTTGTCCAGCGAATCCCCGTAAAAATCATAATTGATACCGACTCTCAAAAGATCGTTGGCGATTGTCTGCGCCTTGGTTACTCGGTGATTGTCGATGTTTGCATTCGCTAAAACGAAAACCGGAGAAATTTACTTACACGATTGCCCTGCACTCGTCCTTAGTACTTAACTCTGGATTTTGGACCCTTAGCTCAGCTGGTTAGAGCGTTTCCTTGACATGGAAAAGGTCACTGGTTCGAATCCAGTAGGGTCTACCATAAGAGTGCTAAAACAGTTAGGTAGCGCAACCGAAACCAGGAAATGCTAACTCCAAAAAACGAGTCGCCTATCGATACCTCTATCATTAACCACTGAAGGAAATTTTCTCTAGAGACTCGCCGAACTCCAGACTTTGTGTTTACTCATTCCAACGCCGTGCACGAAAATCACGGCCCCGTGGGCAATTTAAAACGATACAAAACAACAATTTAAGCAGGTCAATTGCCACCCTTGTGTACAAGGGCTACTGCTGTACCGATCGTCTACCGCTCCTGCTTCTCTATGTCGTACGTAGTTTCATTGTGCTCTTGCCGATCGCTTCTCACTTCTCAGCCGGTTTGCGCGAGCGCGGCATCAACGGCATCTAAGCGGCCATCGGGATCATCGACATCTCCTTCCATCGGAAGCACGTTTGCCGAAATCCGATTCCCAACAGATACGTGCCGACGACGATTCCTCTCGATTTCAATAGCGCTAACCCGTTTTTTCTGGATAACCTCCTCTGTTTTAGGCATACGATTAAGATGGATCTCGATGGGCTTTTCGACCACGAGCGCTCTGACAGCGCTCAAGTTCGTCGTCTTTGCTGACTGGGGTGCTCGCTGCTGCTTCAGAAAAAGTCGCCGTGCAACTCGACGCCCAACACCTGCTGGCCGACGCCATTCATGTCGATCGCTTGCCAAAACGCCAATTTGCACGTGTCTTGGACTAGAAAACACTTTTTGACGATCGAAAACCTGACCCGCTTTGAAATCGAACAGGTGCTCGCCACCGCCCATGCGTTTCGTCGCATCCTCGATCGCCGCGTCAAAAAAGTGCCAGCTCTTCGTGGCAAGACGATCGTCAATCTTTTCTTCGAACCCAGCACCCGTACTCGTATCTCCTTTGAAATGGCAGCCAAATTGCTAAATGCAGATACCATTTCGATCGACGCCGACCGATCTAGCACAAACAAGGGCGAGACCCTGCTTGATACTGCGCAAAACATCCAAGCGCTCAATGCCGACATGATTGTTCTGCGCCACTCGGCTAGCGGTTCTCCTCTCTATCTTTCACGCCTTTTAAGCATCCCAGTGATCAACGCTGGCGATGGTGCCCATGAACATCCCACCCAGGCGCTGCTCGACGTTTTCACGATGCGCGAGAAGCTTGGCGATCTTGAGGGTCGTAAGATCGTCATACTCGGCGATATCCTTTTCAGTCGCGTTGCCCGGTCCGACATCCACGCGCTCACTAAACTTGGCGTTAACGTCACCATCGTCGGCCCGCCGACGCTCGCACCGCATTGGTTCGAAGCGCTTGGCGTCAAAGTCTCGCATAATCTTCGCTCCTCGCTTGAGGATGCGGATGTCGTGATGCTGCTCCGAATCCAGCACGAACGTCAGGCTTCCGGTCTTTTTTCGTCCGTCAGCGAATACACGGGCATGTTTGGTCTGAATCAAACCTGCGCTTCGTGGATTAAGCCCGATGCAATCATTATGCACCCTGGTCCGATTAATCGCGGCGTCGAAATCGATAGTGCGCTTGCCGATTCGGAACGAAGCGTTATCTTGCAACAAGTTGCCAACGGTATCGCCGTCCGAATGGCGGTGTTATATCTCTGCGCCGGCGGCCAGCCGGAACAAGCTGAACTCATCGACTAACATGTCCGTTCCTCTCTGGATTCAAAATGGCCGCGTCATCGACCCAGCCAATAAGCGCGACGAAGTAGGCAACCTTTTTTCCATTAATGGAAAAATGGTTGCCAGCCTCTCCACCACCCAGAAAAAATCCGCGAAAAAAATCGATGCTTCGAGGTTAGTAGTATGTCCAGGCTTTGTCGACATTCACGTTCATTTCCGCGAACCCGGCCAGACCCACAAAGAGACTATTTTTACCGGTTCCCAAGCGGCCGCTGCAGGCGGCTTTACCACGGTTGTGTGCATGCCCAACACGTCGCCGCTGGCCGACAACGCTGGCACAATCGAGTTGATCAAAAACGCTGTACGCAAAGCCATTGTTCGGGTGTATCCCACCGGCTGCATTACGGTTGGTACGAAAGGTCAGCTTCTGGCGCCGCACGGCTCGCTCAAAAAGGCTGGTGCGGTAGCGCTGACTGATGACGGCCTCTGCATCCAATCGAATGAGGTAATGTGCCGTGCGGTCCAATACGCGAAGATGTTTGGCCTTTCTGTGCTCGATCACTGCCAAGACGAGGCGATGACGCAGGGCGCCGTGATGAACGAAGGTGTCGTTTCCACCCGCCTCGGCCTCCAAGGCTGGCCGCATGCCGCCGAAGACATCATCGTCGCTCGCAACATCATTCTCTCGTCAGTCACGGGCGCGCACATCCATCTTCAGCATATTTCTTCGGCTAACTCGGTCGAACTCGTGCGTCGTGCAAAAAAAGATCGTATCGCCATCACCGCGGAAGCGACGCCGCACCACATTGCGTTCACAGAAGAGAAACTGGGCGATTACGACACGAACTACAAGGTTAACCCTCCGTTGCGCACCGAAGCTGATCGGCAGGCGATCATTGCCGGCCTGCGCGACGGCACGCTTGATTGCATCGGCACCGACCATGCACCCCATACGCTGGACGAGAAAAATCGCGAATTCGATTACGCGCTCAATGGCATTCTTGGCCTTGAGACGGCCTTATCCGTCTGTCTTCAGGTTCTGGCGCGGGAAAACAAATTCAAACTCCTCAAAGTTATCGACCTTTTCACCCGCTCCGCCGCCGAATTGCTCCGTCTTCCGGCTGGAACTCTGAGTGAAGGCGCTGCTGCCGACATATGCCTCTTTTCCCCCGATGAGGTTTGGACCTATCATGCTGATAAAGGTTTTTCCAAGTCCCGCAATTCGCCGTGGAGTGGCCAGTTGCTTACCGGCCGGGTAAAAAAGACACTCGTCGGAGGAAAACTGGTGTTCGACAAAGGACGCATCATCGGCTGAATTTTCATCTATCACGGGCCCATAAAATTCTGCACGCTCCTTGCCAACATCGTTCTTCTCTTGAGCTTCATACCAATTTTTCCTTTCGAGTCGAAAGTCTCTTTTCTCGAAGAGATCCCGTTTCAAAAGTCATGGTTCGAGAAATTAAGGGAGCACAAAAGAATATCGACTTGCTCATTAGCTTGCTCACTGACGACAACCTGGCCAATGGCTTTGTCGAAACCAGCAAGTGGGATGTTGACGTCCGCAGCGCCTTCGACAAGAATTGGGGCTAGCGGCCAAATGCTTCGCTACTCCCTCCTTTGCTCGAAAAACTCGAGCTGTTTAAAGTCTAGACCACCTCCGGCAAGGGATGCGGTATTTATGCACGAAAAAATGACGATCTTCGATGTTTCACCGTCATGCTTTACAGTTACAGCTGGGATTGACGACACCAGCCTCGCCACCGAGTATCAAAAGTCTGGACCAGCGCGCCACCACTGCAGCCAAGACCCAAATCGATGAATAATCGCTGACAGCCCAAATCGAACCGTCGCGGAAATTTTGTGTTTTTCCAAAGTATTCCCTCCCATTAGTCCAAACCCGTGTTAGCCACTTCGGATCAAATTGTTGTCACCTCAGCCCAGCTTGCTGTTTTGGCCGTCGGCGTAGTGTTGGTTTTTCGTCTTTTCGGAAGCGCCGCCGCGCGCCACCAGTTTTGGAGTAATTGTCGATTGCGTAACTGGCCCATCTCTGGTTCTTATTTTGTCCTGCTACTAGCGGCCATTTTTCTGTTGGGCACATTTACGCAGTTTGTGGTCGGGCAGCTTTTTTCCTCTGTCCTACAAAAATCGACCCAACACGAGGGCTTGGGTATAGTGATCTACGGACTCGGTTTTCATGTTCCAACCCTCCTGGTCTGGCCACTTCTTCACCTCTTTCGACGTCGAACCCGGGCTCGGCAGCCCAGTTTGGAGGCCATCCCATTGGATGTTCCGTTTCCAAAGCTCTCGTGGGGACGAGTTTTTTTATCCGCTTTGGCGACTCTTTTTATGGCTTTTCCTGTGCTTGCCTTGTTCAATCTCGTTTGGCTGGCGCTGCTCGGTGGCTGTGGGATCAAGACGGAGCCGCAGGGCTTGGTCGCCATTTTTGCCCACGTAAAAAGTACTTATCTTTTGATCACCATGGTCGTGGTCGCTTGCGTGGTCGCTCCGCTAAATGAAGAGCTAATTTTTCGCTATGCGCTTTACCGTTATGGCCGGCGATTTCACAGTATCGGCGCCATGGTTGCGAGCAGCGTCTTTTTCGCCTTGCTTCATTTCAACCTCGCCATCTTCGCCCCTCTGCTGTCATTCGGGTGCCTGCTCTGCCTTGCTTACGAAAAAACAGGCGACATCCGCGTGTCAATCGTCACGCATGCCCTGTTCAATTTAAGCACTATCATCGGAACTCTGGCCGGTCTGCCGCAAACCTGATGGACGCTTTTACTGACAAACGCTCCGAATCCGTTTTTTCTCTCGGCGAAATTGCGCTCATCGAGTTGATAAAACGCTGGCTCGGCGATATCTCACCGTGCACACCCTTCGGCATCGGCGACGATTGTGCCGTGTTGGAACCTTCGAACAAGCCACAGCTCGTCACTACCGATCCGGTTATTTTCGGAACCCATGTCGATGCGAACGTTTCCGGTCGCGCTGCCGGAAAAAAGCTTCTCAACCGCAATCTCAGCGACATTGCTGCGATGGGCGGGTGCCCTCGTGCAGCTGTTCTTTCGCTGGCTCTTCCTGCGGAAACAAGTATCACCTGGCTACGGGACTTTTATCGCGGTATCGCTTCCACCGCCCGCCAGCACGGGGTGAAGATTGTCGGCGGCGACATTACCGATGCGCATGCCTGTTTTTTTGGCGCTTTTCTAACTTTGCACGGAGAAGCAGCGAGCGAACGAGTGGTTACACGTCAGGGAGCTCGGGCGGGAGATTTGATTTATGTGACCGGACGACTCGGCGGCAGCCGGATCCGTCATCATTACTCATTCACTCCTCGTCTTGCTGAAGGCGCTTGGCTCGCCGCCCAGCCGGCGGTTCGTGCGATGATAGATCTAAGTGATGGATTGGCGAAAGATATCCTTTCAATCACACCAGTCGGTGTCAAACCTGCTCTTTTTGGCGAACGGATTCCGATTAGCAATAATGCCCGACGCTGGGCCAAGGGTACCGGCCTCTCGCCGCTTCATCACGCCCTCAGCGACGGCGAAGATTTTGAGCTGCTTTTTGTCGTTGACTATCGCGCAGACCAGTCCGCCTTGCAGCGAAATTGGAAGAAAAATTTTCAGAAGCTTCCGCTCACCTGCATCGGCCATTTTTCCAGCCCGCCCCACCTGCCGGCCGGAACCATTCGCCTCGAAAAATTTCACGGCTATGAGCATCTTCGCTGAGCTGCAAGCGGGTATTGCCATTAAATTGGTCCCAGCTACACACGCGATGGCCCGGCGCCTTGCAGCTGACTTGCCGGCTGATACCACAATCGCTCTTCACGGGGACATGGGCGTAGGAAAAACTACTTTTGTGCAAGGGCTCGCCCAAGGTCTAGGTGTGCGCAAACAAGTAACCAGCCCAGCCTTTCCCATTTACTCCGTTTACCACGGAACCACTCATACTCTCGTTCATGTTGACGCCTACCGGCTCACGGACGAACGGCAAATCGAAGCCCTTCTTTTGGAAGAATTCCTTGCTAGTCCGTGGTGTCTTGCGATCGAATGGCCGGACCGAATTCACAGCTGGCTCCCATCAGCTACGCTGCAGCTGAGGCTTTCGATTCTTTCCGACGGGCGACATCATTTTCAGCTCCAATAAAAAACAGCTCGCTCCGAAGGGCGGGCAGAAATCTTTAAAGCCGAGCTTCGGCTCGGCCAGCGGCGGGAAGGTCTCCTTGACTGCGGGCATTGGGTTGGTGACACGACTTACGGATACGGAGCTGCTGGTTCAGCGGTGCGGTCATCTCTTTGGGAGCGATTGATGCGAAGTCGATAGCTGTCTTCTCTTTCTCTAACGCAGGTCTCGGAGTGAGTGCCGTTGCTTGGGTCGGTGTTGGAGGAACTTCCGGAAAATCGGCAGGATCATGCATTTCACCGTGTTTCTGCCCCTTGCGGGTTTGTTGCGAAATCGGCGGCGTAAACAGTTTTCCGTCGGAAAACTCCATCACATAACCCTCGCTGACCAACCAGCGCAGGTCGTTGCTCATCTTGCGCAGGCAACCGGCCTGTTCCGGTGACAGCCCTGGAGCTTGCGCGGGCGACGTACCTTCCGGCAACGCCGTTGCAGCTAGGGCTTCACCAACATCGACACTTAGAAATTTCACCGGTAAATCCTTCGCGTGAACCATCGCGTTCTTTTCGATAAATTCGATCAAGGCGGTGATCGTGTCCGAGAAAACCTGGCCAGGAACCCGGAAGCGGCGTTTCACCGCACACACATAGGAAATGCCGTTGGAACCCTTCCTGAAAATCCTGAAGCCTTCACGGCGTAGACGACCGCGTAGCGCGTTCGCCGTATCCAGCGGGAAACGCCTTTGGTGTTCTACGTGGCCCTCGATAGCTTGACGAATTTCTCCGGGCGGCAGTTTCTCGACGAACCTACCATGGAAACGCACCGTATCCACCGCGCGCACTACTCGCTCTTTGGCCTGCGCGAGCAGATATGCGCGCGCTTCCTCGATTGAACCAAAGCTTGGACCGGCTGCCTCCACCGTCGGGCTTATCTTCGGAGCCGGTTCCGATGCCGAGGTCTCTGCGGCCGCAGCGGCTACCGGCGCTGGCGCGACTTCAGGCGCAGCGGAAACCGGTTCTGTCTTCCATTTGTAGCGCGTGACCTTTTTCATCTTGTCTAGCCATTGCTGTACAACTTCGGGTTTGCGGACGGAAATAATGCTTTTCTTGAACTTCTCGAAGGACATGTAGCTCAGGTGTGCCGCATGGCGCTCCTGGAGAATTTGCCGGTAGCGATGGTAGTTGGGCGGCCCGAGCAACTCGCCGGTGATGCTATCTTTGTTGATGATTGGAAAATTCCCCTTTGGCGCCTCGGTCTCCACATCTTGCGTGTCAAAAAAAAGACCGAGGTGATTTTTAATAACGTATTGGATAGCAGCATCTTCCGTGTCGAAAGGCAGATCATCTGGCACTGAGATAAAAATAGGCTCGGACTTTGCCGACCTGGCCGGGGCGAATCTTGTTTTACCAGGGGACGTCGCCCTGGTTTCTGAAGCCGCCGGTTTTGCATCGGACGTGGGTTTGCGCTGGATCACGACGACAAGGCGCTCGTTTTTCTCGAGCACAGCTTTGGTGATTTCGAAAAGTTGGAATGTGCGACACGAAGCGCGTACCGCTTTTACCATGGCGGCAAAACCGACGTCTTCTGGATAACAGGTTAGCGCGAAAAACGGGCTAATATACGGACCGCGCTCGAAAGGCGCTCTGCCCTCCTGACTACCGGACTCACCACAGAGGTTGCGCGATTTGCTACCACCACGAAAATCACGACGCTCGCGCGGCGGATAGGCACTGCCACTCAGAGCGGGAGCGGGTTTGCTGCCACCCGGACCGGATGCAGGATGGCGAGATCCACGGTGTCTACGCTTCATTTCGTTATCAGCTCTGGGTCCATCGCGGCGATTGGGCTGCTGCTGAGACGAATAAGTTTTGGCTTCGGTCCACTGAATGCCGAAGGTAAAACCTTGTAGCTCGCTTAGGTCGATTTTGTTCAAGCCTAAATTTTGGCTCTGGCTATTATTGGAGGGGGTCGGGTTATCCATGACTGGCGGAAAACATACGTTAGTTTCTAGTAGAAGTCGGTTTAATTGCTCAGATTCCGCGAAGAAAATCGCTCCTCAATAATCCTCAATAATAATCATATAAGAGCCAACAGTGTTTGCTGCCGGAAAAGAGCGATGCAAGCGCATTTCAATGCTTTACAAGCTTGTGATATTGACTATTAGTATATTTTTTAATATTTTAAAAAGCTCAGGTGGTGAAATTGGTAGACACACACGTTTGAGGTGCGTGTGCTGAAAGGCGTGGGGGTTCAAGTCCCCCCCTGAGCACCAACACCTATCAAAAAGATTTCTAGCGAACTTAGAAACAAAAACACTTTAAATTTGGCATACTCAGCTCTTTTGTTTCAGGCGATTTGAGTAAAGACAGCCCCCTAGAAGGATTGCTCCACGTGTCACAGCCACATACTGATAGAGTTGGTAGGTATTCCGCGGTTCATGGGGCTCTGGACTACCCCTATGATTCAGCACGCTTACTTCTTCTGGAAAAACCACACGCCGAAATCACTTTGAGCCCAGTTCCTTGCTATGTGTTGGTTTAGATTGGTTGGCCGCTCGTTATCCGTGTGGAGAACACGGAACCCGTAAAAACTGCCATCAGGTCTTCGAGCGTGAAAGTCACATTTTTCATCTACCACACCGGAACACCATTAAGATAAGCTGCCTCGCGGTTGATGCCGATGGTCAGTGTGTTTTGTCCATTTTGTCCAAAGACCATGAGCGATGCGATCGCCAACACACCGGCCACCGGTACGCCCAGTTCAAAATCAGTTTCCAGGGAGCCCGAGCCCCCCCTTCCCCCTTAAAAACTGAACACCCTATCGGAAGCAATGAAACCGAGCCCGCCTACCGCCTGTATCGGTGTCAGTGTGGTGATGAGTGCATTTATGTTTATTCGGGCAACAAAAGACCGATTACAGATTCGCCTACCTCCCAACGTCAGTGTCGCTGCGATTCTTGCTAGAATGCTGGTCGGCACGTTTATGACCGTAGCTGCCAAAGTGCTAGCAAAAGGTACCAACGAATACTAAACTGACTGCCGATCGGCAGGTCGAGATTCGCTGGCAACCAAATAAAATATAGTCGTGCACAACACCATCTCAATTACTGATACGGCTAGCGCAAGACCGCACAGGTTTGCTGTTGTGAAAAATTGGCACATTAACGGTGCAAATGGCAAGCAGAACGGCCCAGCATGGGCAACATATGCCTGCTCTCCTCCCACGACTACGAAAACAGTAAGCTTTTTTGTGTCCGCTAGAAAACCAGACCCGGTTCTGTCGGCAGTGCAGCGTGCGAAACGGCCTCCGGTGGTGCCTCGCCTCTCGGGTGGATTCCGCTGCCACTACGTCTTGGCGTATCACGAAGACACGATTGCAGAGGTGTGCGCTTCGGATAGAAGCCCTCGAGGAACGCGAGACCTTATGGTCGTGTTCGTGGCAGGTGATATTAGAGCTTATACGCCGCGGAGCAGGCCTCCGATTTGCGCACACGGTTGCCGCTTTAATCGAGCACATAGGAGCGGTCCGCGTCGCGTTGACAAACAGCGTCCGGTGGGGAACACATCTTCGCCGCGATCTTCCGTCTTTCCGTAAGGCACACCAGCAAAAGCCTGAAGCTTGTTTGTTCAGAAATTTTATGCCGACCTGAATAAAGCTTGCCGGTACACGCTCGGAATTGTTGATCTGATATGTTTCCGCTTGGATGTGCGTTTGGTTACTTCCGGTGCCGAGCCGGGATTCTTCGAAGTGTGTTTTAAAAGATCGGCTAGCATACAGGAATTGATCCGCTGGATCAGTTTGGGATCCCAATACAGGTCCTGGTTGTAGTAGGAGTAGGTGTGCCCATTTAGGATGCAGGGGCCGGCGATGCCGTCGGTCGTACTGGCGGTGTGCCACCCTTGTCGAGGAAACTGTAGTCCTACTGATAGCCGACGGTTGTCGCAAATTTCGTTCCGCACATTAGCGCCGATCTTGACCGCCAGCGATAAGCGGAGATTTAAACTGCGCTGGAAATCTGCTTTGGCTTGACAGCAAGGCGGCTTTTTTATCAATTAGATCGTTGTGCAGAGAGGTGGTTATAATTGTGATACTTGTAGAGATTATAATAACCGTAAGGGGTTGATCGTGTCACCAGATGAACCCTTTATAATTTAAGTTAGAAAAGCCTCGTGGTATTGTCAGCGCGTTTCAACGACGTTTTGCAACGTGGCGTCCATGCTCAAGAAATAGCCTCGAACCAAGGCGGAATACCGGGTGTTGGACTTGGTGTAAGCTGTGCTGGCGGTGGCGACCCAGCCGCCATTTTTGAAGCTGTGGTTCAGCTTGCCAGAATTGAGGTATTCCCGAGCTTTTCACGAAAGGAGCTGTTTTTCCTCATCCTCGGAGCAACCGCTGGCGCTATGCACATAATTTGGACCCCATTGCAAGGCGATACCTTTCGACGAGATAACCGAAACAGAAGTGCCAATATTGAATTTAAGGTTACGATTTCCAAAGCATGCATTTATAACAATTAATCTTGGTAAGTGGGCGGAAAGAACCTGCATATCTGTCAGCTTGTAGTCTGCTTTAAAGCACGATTGGTAATCTTCTGACCATCATGCCTAGCTGTTTTCTACTTCCAACATTATTGTGGGTAGAAAATAGTGGGCGTTGCGCCTGCTTGGCGCGAAGTTCGAGGTTAACTATCTAGCGGTGCGGTTGGAGAAGTGGTTCTAAAATAGAACTTTGTAGAAAATACCCTGCTGATCGTTGATCGGGAGAATGAAGTCGAAATCACCGTTGGGTAGAATCTTCCATTTCTTACCATTTATCAGGTCCGAGTGTGTCCTTTAGCATCGTAGGTCCTTCGTTGCTGACATTAGAGATAGGCTCGGTGATTGAATTGTCAGTCACGATGCTGAGAAGCATTTTTCGAAGCAAAGTTAATCGAGCGACCAAACGAGTCGGATGGAAGATCAGATGTCGGCAGCTTCATGACTTCGGAACGGAATATCATGTTAATTGAGACTCGCTCAAACTCGAAGATACGATTCGAGCCCTCTAAAAATTAGCTGGTTATGCACATGCTGTCCCAATGGATATTGGTGGAATTCGAGGCGAAGCCGCGCGCGGACACGGAACGAACATCGGCGTCAACGTAATTAACTCTGCCACTATGGGAGGTATTTTAAAAAATATTCGGGTTATCTTCGTTGATGTTGCCGAAGGGGGATCGGGATCGTACGATATGATAATTTCAATGGCGGAAGCTTTAGCCGCTGCTCGTTTTTCGCAAAGGCATTGCCCTTATATTCGCGATTGCTCTATACGATGTCGGTCTTGCAGCGGCTTTCCCTTCGCCGTAGTGTAAACGTTTGACTTCCCTAACTGCCACGTTCTCGTATTAATAGTTGCTAAATCCGTTGATGAAAGTCTTGTCGATTGTTTCTTTTGATGGTGACAAGGGCATTGTTCAGGTAACGGTCCCTACCAGCATTGAGAGCGCACAGCCTTCAGTCATATCGTTGGTGGATTGAACGTTCGCCAAACCCCTTGCAGGCGGACGGTTGTCAATAAGACATTGGCCAAAAGCAGCAGCGTAAGGAACTCACGGAGACTCGGGCTCGGGATATCCAGTGATGGTGGCTAGGGTGTTCGGGTTAGGAACAAGTCAGGAGATATGATTGCACGCCAAACACAGTGTGTACTTTCACCTCATCCTCATCCCCGAGCAAAACCCGTCCATGACTGAGACAGCCGAAACACGAAAATCTTACGATGAGGCCAGATCCATGGGTTAGTTGCTCAAGGGGGGAAAGGTTTCGGAAAATTCTCGAATTTTCATTAATAAAATCGATATTCAATTAGGAGCAAACGTAACGTATAGCCACTGGTAAGTAAAAAATGCCCTGATTTTGTGTCCCTTCTCGATTCGTCTATGCCACCGTGAAGAGCAATTCCGTTGCCGGGAAAACCGATTCCCTGAAACACTAGATAGTAAGCCACAATTTGCGTAATGTTTTCCGGATTCTTAAAGGTGCTCGGGAAAAACGACGGACTTGAAACCCGGCAATGTTGCGTGAATGCTCAAGGCTCCCATCATGACGACACTGTAACTTGGAAAACTCGTTAGAAAATAGGATTCGAAACTCGAGCATAGGTTCGGTGCTCATCCAACTCGGAAACGATTTCCTTAGATCGAGATGTGAGAACTTGCCACCAGCGTGGTGCTCGAGGAACTTACCACCCAAACCAAGGAGACTTCACATTTTGTCAATTTGCTGCGACAAGCGTGCGTTCATGATCGCCGTCCAAGATAACCTGCACCTGCTGTGGTGCGCCGCATCCCGCCTAGGCTTTCTTGCCGAGCTTCATTGCTCGGCTACCGTTTCTCACCTATTTTCCTCCCCAAAGGATTGAGTGAGTCCTATAGTCTGGGAGAACGCCTAACCAAGCAAACCGCTCTACACGCACGTTGCATCCACCGGCATCCGCAAAGATATCGATTGCACACTGAAGTGCGGTTAGAACATAGATGACGAAGAATTTACTTTTCCCGTGTGCTGCCGCGCCCCACCATTTTCCTCGGAAAGACCAGCGCTACACTGCCATCGGCAGCGTAGCTACCACCGTACGGCTTTCTTGCGAGCGTATCCCCTGAAATCTCGCTCATTGTCAAGTACGCTATTAAGTTGGTCTCTAAGCCCTACGATGCAGGCATCGTCCAAATTAGCTTTGGTCTCCAAAACTTTTACTCTAGCATGCTGTGTCGAGATTGTAGCCCGCTAGGCTCGCTCTGTTCCAACGAGTTTAGCCGCTGCTCTCAAGAAGTCTGTGATGCTTTTCTGGAAGATTGCTACCAAAATGACGTCGGCCGGCTTAAAATAATATTTGATTGAGAGGTTGAAGTTATTGCTCTAGAAAAGTAGCAAACCTGTAGTTGCGAATCATAATCGTTGTCACCCGGATTACCCAGCTCGGCATTGTTATGTTATCGAGCGTGATCACGGCTCCCAGAAAAACTTACTCAAAATCTATCCTTTAGAACAGCCGTACCTAGCATAGGTGAGGCGGATAATCAAAATTTTTCGGAAAACTGTAAACGACCTAAATTGGGACCAATTTAGGTCGTTTAACACGATGCCGAAATCCAAATGCAACGGGTCGGCGTAGCTGAAATCAAATCTCGCCGGGAGGCCTTGGCGCGATTTCTCCACAGATGGTCCCCGGGGCTTAGTGAGCGTAACACCCTCCCTGTTTACCGATGTGTAAGGCGCCGTATTTGGATTTGCGATCATCTCGCTCAATGACGTTTTCCTAACGAAATAGACTGAGCCGCCAAACGAATCGGTAAGCATCGATGGCGTTGGCACTTTTGCTAACTCGATGTGCGCGACATTAGCCACATTATTAATCGAGGCTTGCTCAAGCTCGAGCGAATTGATTTAATTAAAAAAGCACTCTTGGCTATGCGATTGCCATCTGCATTGACCGACGCAAAGGCTGACCAAAATATCTTCGCATCAAAATCTAACACACATCAGAAGCCACATAATCCACGTAAATCCCGGACGGTTGTCTTAATAAGAGACTCGGATTTTATTCCGTTACGTCAACCAAAACATTGGCCGTAATCGCACTTTCCAAATTGGGGAAAACTGCTGTTCATTAATTACCACGGTATCACCTGTCTGTTGCTTCGCCTCGACAAAAAAGATCTTTAGCTTTTAGCGGCTCTCCTGACAGTCGCGATACTTCTCGTGCTTTTAAAAAGGTCTGATTGGTTCCAGAACTTGGTGCTTCGTTCTACTGTGGCGCCAGGCGGGGCATCGAGAGTGATTTTGGCTTTGCCCAACCCAGTATAAAATATCCTGAGTTTCGCTTGTTCTGAAAATACGCGAGGCAAGCGAAGCGTAGGAGCCGAACCCACCAGAAAATACGACTTGGGTGCTTCCGGCCATCCCCACCCGAGCATTGTTTAGATAGCGAATTCTCAAAACACTGCTCACACTTATGGTGAGGGTTCCCGCGACCGCGCTTTGTTGTGCCAAGACTAGCAAGATGGAAACGAAAAACAGGAAAGCAGCTCCAACGGAAGAAAGGCGTGCGGTTTAGTCTTATTGAAAAATAGGGACGCGTCTGCTGCTCGACTCCGCGGCAAGGTGCCACAACTTCGACTCAGACATGCTATATAGCGTTATATAGGGTTGTGTTTATATAGTATATGGTTGGAATTTAATGCGCTGCGAAGATCAGCGGAACTCCGTACGATCTTATTGGAATATCGAACGGATCACCCGATAGAAGGGGTATGTTAGCGCATGCCTAACTACTATTAACACCTTATAACAATTATTTTATAATATTCAATTCATTGGTCCTAAAAAAATTTTAGTCCAATGAAACTTGGATCCTTCAATTCCGATCGACCTTAGCAACTCTTGCTTATATCCTTTACCCGCATTAAATCCCGAAAAAGTCATCGCGCTCATCTGCACGGATAGCTCTTCCTTGCTCGTTGAATGTATCCGCGCCCTTTCGGCGTTGGCAGCTTGAGCTGTATTGGAGCTCACGATGGCAACTCTCGGCGCCATTGAAATATGGCGTCAAGGCTTTCCAAGTAACTGTCAGGGCTCGGTGTTAGTTTATGGTACGTTATGCGGTTTGGTCTTTTGGAGGCTCTCCTTCTCAGTTATCTCGGCGCACTGGGAGACTTTGTGCTCGCTCGGTGGATACTGCCGGCAGCCTTTCACCTGGATGCTGTCTGGAAAAGCGCTGGTAATTATCCTTGGGTAGCGGCTGTGTCTTGGTTTTGAGTTCCGCATATGGAACTATTGCGGGTGCTATCGGGCAATCGTGGGCTGGACCGAGCTCTGGCCCGATTGTGGTTGTGTCCTGGTAGTCGTTCAATTTTTCATTTGTGGGTGACGCTTGTAGCCTGTTGCTTACTACACTCGATCGAGAACTGCAGCCCTCGATGCTTGCCAATCTGGGCTTCGAACGCGAATAGGCGCTGACTTCTACTTTCAGCCCGGCCCTATGGGCGTTAGCTATGAAAAAACCGTGTCTGCACTTACTAACTTACAGAATGGCTCCGCATGAGCATCCTGTCCGTTCCGGGCGCGAAGTCCCTGGGCTTTTCCTCCACCGGGGGGTTCCCGGAAACCAGACGGATTCACGTTTGATCTTTTGCAATCCATCTCATCCGGTGTCGCAAAAGAGTTTCCAAAAACACAGCGTCTCCACCGACCACTTTAATGTCGCTACCATTCCTATTTTGACGGGAAGAAACTTTCTGCCCAGCGACGCCAAGAAGTTCCAACCAATGGCCATTATCGGCGCCAGCCTAGCCAGGAAAATCTCTGGGAATACCACCCCAATCGGACACGCTCTTTGGCTTTGGACCAAAATCTTTGAAGGACAATTTCTCCGTTGTAGACGTCGTCGTTGATGGGAAGGGAAACTGCACTCGCGAGTGGGTTGCCGGCCATGTCTTACCTGCCGGTTCCGCACCGCGAAAATCTCGAGCTAAATTTTCTCGCCGTGTGCTTTGATGGATCCGAAGCCGCCAGTTTCAACAAAGCTGGCGCGTATCGGTTCAGGACTTATTTTCTCCAGCTGGAAAGCTCTTGGAAGAAGAATGGCCGACGACCTACGACGGATTTCCCATCACACAATTGGCTGCAATTTTTAGCATCTGTGTGCTGTTTCTGGCGGCCGTTGGTATCGCGAGATTTTCCAGCTGCTCTTGATCGGCTTGTGTCTGGCCATTGGTACGGCACCCCGCTGGATTGACGTGCTGCGGGGCGTCTTGTTCGATGCTCGTTCCTATCCTGATGCTGAAAACCAACTAGCCAGCCGCAAGTGGCGGCGTATGAGTTTAATGAGACTTTCCAGAAGGTTTGCTTCCCGAACAGATGGCCTGCATACTAGTGATATCCTTGACAATGGCATGACCATGCTGTTATTGAAAACTGGAATTGTCTTAACGTCAGACGGCAATAACACGGTCAAATCCGCAAATCCGCCCTTTGCAGGGAATTGGCCGCAGGAGTGACATCATGATAAGTTCGCAACGTAGCGAATCTTGGGGCAGCAATTAAAGCTGTCGCCACTATTTGATTATTTCTGATACTGGAGGTGTGCAGGTGTGCTCCGCCTTGTCAGAAATAAGATCGTGGAGACTCCCTTCATTTTCTCTGAAACGATTAGAGAGGAAAGATCCGTTAATCCTCTTTGTTGTGGCGATACTGGCTATACTTTGAAGAGCCTATTGTCGAAACTTGTGCCTTTCGGCCAAAAAGGGCGCTCAAAAACTACACACCTCGAACGGTTAGCCGACAGCGTAAAGAAGCAGATGGAGCGATTCCAGCGTTTGGAGGATACCAGTGGTATTGTTCCCGGCATCGCCGACAGCTTCAGCAGCGTTCTGTTGTCTATTCTAATGGCGATAACATTGCTGTATAGAAGCAACAACAAAAACACCCTTACTTGTACGCTTTCCTCACTTCCCCACCATGGGGGAAGCGCTAAACGCAGCGCTGGGCTGGTCCGTTAGGCCCTTAGCTTCGCGCGCGGCGTGAATAGAAAAGCGGAGATCATCCAAAACAAACACATCCTCAGAAAAATACTGGACGTTACGCAGCAAACTTTTGCAAAAAATCTTGATTGGGGGCGTGCTTTGCCATTTCGGGTTAATCTCGCTCAAGGGTACCAAATTTTCTGAGTCTTTGTAGCACCAGCTAGGTTGGTTATATTCTTTCCAGAGGCAAACTCACCATTAAGTGCCACATCGAGGTTGTGTATCACCTTACCGCTCTTGTTGTTCTTCAGGTTAAGCCAGGCTATTATCTTATTTTAGAGACAAACAGACACGAGCAACGGACATCCCACCTTATATTTTTCGCAAGATCTGGATGCCTTTCTTAACGACAAAAGGGGAAACGGCGCCAACTTAGGCCTATTGGCTGTGTAAAGAGATGCACCGAAGGCTACAACGGCTTCATCAAATTGGAGACCCATGTGGGACAAGGGAGATCATTCGAAATCAGACTTCCCGCCTCTCCCGACAAAGTCTCCTTGGAGAAACTCAATAAACCCACAACTTTGCATCGCAGGGAAAAATTAACTTTGATCGTGGATGACGACGAGCAAGGTGCGAGATATTGAGAGCGCCATTTTCGTGCAAAACGACCACCATGTCGTTGCTGCTGTAGACGACACCCACACGCTCACCCTTTGCCAAGCAATGCACTGAAAAACAGTTAATAAAGCAGTCACCTAGTGACTTTAACATGAAAAATATCAAAATCTCAGCTTTTTTCGTGTTGTGAACGATAAATAATTTATCTTTCCGGATTGTCCTGATAGGCGACCATCTGAGCGTTCGTTAGCAATATGCCGACGCTCCAACTCGTAGACCGACTTTTCCTCGAGCTTGTTACTGCATCGACACTCTTTGCATAGGCTGGATGGAATATTCCATCCAGAAAAGCTGGCAGACTAGCTACCAGCTTAAATGTTGTCTGGATCGATATGCGTCACGTGCATCCCGGCCACCAGCAGGGCAACCAACGCAAAATAGGTGACCGCCATCGTCACCCGCTGAATTGGCGCCATCTCGAAATACCGCTCTTCTTTCTCAGTGTGTGCTTGGAAAAGCGACCATATACGTGGCAACGACGAAGCTAAAATCAAAACTAACAGAAAACTGGGGTACTGCCAGACCATTACACCGAGGATGACGAAACCGATCACCCACAGCCAAGGCGACAGCGCTGTTGCAATTCGGCCGCCATCGAGAAATCCGATTGGGATCAAGTTAAAAAGATTCAGGAAGAATCCCGAATAAGCTAGCGCGCGAAACACCGGATTGTCGGTTGCCACAAACAGGGCATCGCATCCCAGCGCGCCCACCGAACCGAGCAGCGGCCCGCCAATTCCAACACAGGATTCAATCCACGCGTTATGGGGCCTGTCACGTAGCGCGATCAGCGCCCCCATGAATGGCACAAACATCGGTGCACCAACCTTCAGGCCAAAGCTTCGCGCTGCGAGCAAATGCCCGCATTCGTGCACAAACATCAGCATGACAAAACCTAACGCAAATTGCCAACCCCAGGTCAGTGTGTATACGCCGATTGACAAAATCATCGTGCTGCCCGTCTTGAGAATCACTGGAAGAAATTTAAGGACTACCCCAAAATATTTGAAGAGGAATGCGCTTGCTGCCGTGATGGGCGCGAGCAGTCTTTTCCAGCCCGGAGGCGGTGGTGACATCATTGGAGGAAAATTTGAATCCACTCCTCTCATTCTTTCTTAAGCGATTCCTTTTCGTCAAACTCTGTCCAAGCCATTGTATGAAATCGGAATTCAATTGAAGCCTATGATCGCTGAGCCTTGCCTGCTGCTGCTGTTTTGCGATCTGCTATGAAGGGCAACCCTTTGTGTTCCTGCGCCTCTTTTTTACTACCACCATTCCTTTTAGTCGCGGCCACAGTGTGTGCCGACTTTCCTGGCTTCCATCCTCGGGTCTCACACGTGAAGGATCGAAACTTTATCTGCTGATGCCCAACACTATTTTCGGCCAATGGGTACAGTTTCTCGATGACTTCAATCATGCTACCCGCCACCTTTCCTTTCTTCTGATTATCGCAAACCGGAGAAAGACTCCAGCATCATGATAGACTCATCCTGCTTCTGCAAGTTCGGCCAACAGATCGAGTTGATTTGGTGCGACAAACAACGGCCGCTTTTCCGCCATTGCAAAAATGGCCTATGCCTCTTTTCCCCAACATTACGACACTCATTCCCTCTACTGCCGTAGTGGCCGTCCCGGCTTGAAATTGCCGATGCTTCCCCTCGGTTTCGGCACAAAATTGGCTGTATCGATCTTTGCTGAAAATCGCTGTGTCCTAGTGCTGCGCACCTTCGGTGCTCGGTATCATTCACCTCAATTTCGCAAACAACTACAAACTGCCTTAAGGAACCGCCAAAACGAACTTTGAGAAAGCCCTCTCCAGCGATCTCTCAGACCCATCCCAACTAATTTATCATCTCGACTAAAGTTACCTACAACATCTGCCCCCGACCCTTTGCGCCTACAGTGACGGCGGTTTGCGCAAATACCTGTTCTCCTCGTTCGATCAAAGCTTCCGGTGTATGGGCATCGACTATGTCGACATTTATTCCCATCGTCCCGAGCTAGCCCCCTTATCCATCAATAATCGCACTCGCTTCCGCTGTGCGCTCGGGTAGGGTGCTTGTATGCCATCGGATGCATTGATGCCGATGGGTGGGAACGCTCCCCGTGTCGAGGCAGTTCTTCAACATTGCTGCAACTTCGTAAAGCGCACTCCGATGTACCTGAGCATTCTGCGGCTGAACTTTTGCACTAGCGGTCGAGAAAAATGTGATTTCCTTTGGCCTGAGTTTACCCAGGCCCAAGGCCCAGTAACCCCGTCCAGCTTCCCGGAAACGGGTATCCGGCTACTGCCGAACGCCCCCCGTCGGCTAGCAGTTTGCCTTCGGGATTGGTGTCAGTAGTCGGTTCGAACGACTATGCGCCCTCCCACCGAAAGATTCTCTACTAGCGCATCCACGCGACTGCTAGCATTTTGAACGTCTTCTTGTTCTAGATTCTAGATGTGCAACATCTGCCTTTTTAGATTTTTACTGTGTGCAGCCCAACCGAGACAAAAGCCGAAGCTAACGCGGGGGCTGCGCGATGCAGATATTGTTTTTTAACAAGAAGGAGTTGATAGCTGACATGGGGGAAGTACGGGTGATTTTTTACTCAAAAATGCAAGAGTGGTAAAGATGCTTCGCCATAATTAGGATGGGAAAATTCCGGGGAAATAGGTGCCGCCGGCACTGCTCTGGCGGGAAGAAGCGATTGGCCGGAGATTTGAGACAACTTGAAACCAATCAAAATCGGCGCGAGCCGCGCAAGATTGCCCGCAACATACGGATCGACACTGGAACCATCCAACATTCTCATATAAACGCACGTGTTGCAAATTACAAATAGGAAGCTGAGGCCGTTTGTGCTGCGACTGAAACAATAATAGACACCATCGTCTATTCTTTCGCGTAAGTAAATCGGTCTGGTGACAATCGGAAGGAAAGTGGTGTCCAAAGGATCTTGGCGCTTCAATTCGACTTGTTGACCATCCCAAAAACCAATTAGTGCTGGATTTCAGCAGCTGTGTTCAACCAAGTCCAAGAATAATATTAAATATAAGTTGAGTACATAGGCCGTATTATCGTTTTGCGCAAGTTGAAACTCCATTTTGTTGCGCTTGCGAATTCCAAAGCTGGAGCTTTTTCGAACAGAAGATTGGGCGAGTGGAAAATTGAGGTTTGGCGGCGGCACGTTATGCAATCTCAAAAATTCTGGGCATTCCGAAAGCGAGAATCAAGCCGTCTTGCGGATTCGGCTGCTATGCTACTGGAGACCGATTGCAGGCTGATTGACGCTCACCACCGGTGCGATCGGATGCTGCGGGGCAACGTCTCTTTATATAATGTACTAGCGCCGGCTATCCGCGGCCAATCGACATCGAAGTTTTCGCCGATCACTGGCCACTCGTATCTCCAGACTACATACATCAAGGTGCAAAGTGCGTTCCTAGGTCTCTTTGTTTGAAAATAAAAAAACTATTGCGAACCGTCCGGCGTAGTCGACAAACGCGTCTTTGGTGGAGGTCGCTGATTGTCGTGTCGTCCTTGCCCAAGCACGATGCGGTGCTCGTAGAGCACCGTAAATGCGCTTTCGCGCGAAAAACTGACTTCCAATTACTTTCGATGTCTTCCGCAGATATAAAAATAATACTAGCCGTGGCATTTTTAGAACCTCAGCCCCTCTAACGTATGAAGATTGAGGCACACCAATTTTATCGCCATCAATAATCGCGCCGAGATTGCGGATAGCGTTTCCGTATCCGGTGTAAGTTCCATCAACATTAAGCGGTTGTTGGAGCCAAAGCGGTTTTTTATCCATGCGTGTATGAGGTAAGTGTTGCTACTTATTGTCCGAAAGTGGACACGGATCGATCAAGCCTTTACCCAACTTCATGAACGTCGACGCATTCTATTTTTCGATAAGATTGTTAGCCGTGATCACTCAGATGCCAAAGTTCAAATCGACGGTGTCTAAAACGCCTTTGCTGTACTTGCGGCTCCAGGAAAAGTTCCTACCGCACCCAATCGTAGCAGCACGTGGCTGAAGAGTTCCTAGCTAACCAGATCGCTCGAAATGGAGAATCGGAAGGCCTTGTACGTGGCTTAAAACTCGATTACGTCTGCCAATAGTCGTTGCCTAAGCGGGACCCATCCGGATCGGAGTAATCTCTGCATCCAGGACAGGGTTTCGATATTCGCCGTTATCCAAATTGGCCGATCCGAAGACCGATAGTCGGCCACACCCAGACTGAACAAGCATTTATCACCAGAAAACGCAGGAATAAACGCATCACTGCTCGACAGTTATTTGCAAATTTACACCGCTGCAAGCAGCGAGTGCAACTTATCTATCGAAGCGTTCGTCTCGTGAATTACACACGACTAATTTTTCCCCAGATAGCACCCCACATCGGCAAGCGACCGCGTGTTCAACACCTGCTCCTTTGTCAACCACCCCTTGCGTGCTGCATTTACGCCCAATCGGTAGGCAGCTAGCCCACTTGTCGAGTGCGCATCCGGATTGATGCTGCAGAGCAAACCCCGTTCTGCCGCCTTCCGCCAAAAGCGCCAGTCCATATCGAGTCGCCACGGGTTCGCATTTAATTCGATGATGATATCGTTCGCTATTGCCACATCTATAATTTTGTCCACGTCAATCGCATAGCCTTCGCGCTTAAGTAGAATACGGCCAGTGAGGTGTGCGAGCATCGTAACATAGGGCTGCTCGAGCGCCCGAATGATGCGTGCTGTCATTTGCTCCCGAGGCTGCTGGAAGGAGCTGTGGATTGCCACGACCACATAATCGAGTTGCTTACGCACATCCTCGGCGAAATCCAGCCGCCCATCCGGAAGAATGTCACATTCGGTTCCGGCGAAAAGGTGTGTCCGATATTTTTTCGACGTATTAAGTCGCTCGATCTCTGCTAATTGCACAAACAACTGTTCCTCTGTCAAGCCGCGTGCCTGGAAACTTGCCTTCGAGTGGTCGGCGATGCCGAGATAATCCAGACCGAGCGACTGCGCCGCCGAGACCATCTCCTCGAGCGTATTGTGTCCATCCGAAGCCGTCGTGTGATTGTGAAATACGCCGCAAATATCTTTAGCTTCGATCAGACATGGAAGTTTTCCTGTTTCGGCTACCTCGATCTCACCACGGCCTTCGCGTAGCTCCGGCGGCACAAACGCCAGCCCAAGTCGGGCAAAAAGCTGTTCCTCCGTATGGATGTCGGCTTTTTGTCCAGCCAGCTCGGGCTTCCCTTTCTCCGTTCTCCCGTCTTCCGCAGGAACAAGGCCCCACTCGCTAAGCGAAAGCCTGCGCTCAAGCGCGCGATGGCGCATTTGCACGTTATGAGCCTTCGATCCGGTGAAATGATGCAGTGCAAAAAAAAACACTCCGGCGGCACCAACCGAAGATTGGCTTGCAAACCCGACTCTAGACGCACGCTTGTTTTAGTGTCGCCCTGTGCCGTTACTTCGCGCACGCCAGGAAATTTCAAAAACCAGCTCACAGTCGGTTTCGGCTCGGTCGTCGCTACGAGAAAATCGATGCTGTCTATTGTTTCTATTTTCCGGCGCAGGCTGCCACAAACCTCCACCTGCTGTACCTGCGTAAGCGTGCGCAGCCCGAGAAAAATCGGTTCAGCTGTCTCCCATGCTTCCACCCAGATATATTGCCGACGGTATTGCTCCCGGTTGCGGATGCCTTTGAGAATTTTTTGCTGCGTCTTTTCACCAAATCCCGCGAGGTCCACTAACTGCCCAGTTTCGCATACTGTCTGGAGTTTGGGGACCGTGTCGATGCCCAGTTTTTCGTGCAGCGCCTTTACCTTTTTTGGACCGACGCCCGGTACGCTCATAATTTCGATCAGCCTGGGCGGTAGCGATAACTTAAGGTCTTCATAGAAACCGAGATGCCCCGTTGTCTCCAATTCGGTGATCTTCTGGGCGAGAGCCTCACCGATGCCTTTGACCTCTTTCAATGTTCCTGCAGTGATGCGCGCCTTCAAATCTGTTTCTTCCAGCGCTTCGATTGCGTGTGCTCCGGCTTGGTAGGCGCGAATCTTGAATGGGTTTTCTCCTTTTAATTCCAATAGCTTGGCAATTTCGGTTAGAATGGCAGCGATGTTGGTTTTGGCCATAAACCCAGAAAACTCCGATCTGTGCTAGATGCAAAGCCATCATCCCGACCGCCCCCCAACGGAAGCTGGCGTTGGGCCGCAGCCACGAGCTCCAACCGACGCAACTTGCCGTTTTCGCAACGGCGCCAGTCCGCCACTGAAACGAACGTCTTTGGCCGTTTGTAATCAGCCAGCGTGGCGGCCAGCCTGATATCGACGCGTTCCCAGTCGGGTACACGTCCCGTCGGATAAGCAGCTACTACCTGTTGTCCCCACGTTGCATGCGGCAGGCCAAACACAATCGCATCTTCGAATTCGCCTGTACAGTGTAGCGCAGCTTCTACCTCAGTCGGAAAAACTTTTTCGCCCCCCGTGATGATCACACCATCCCGACGGCCCTGCACCTGCAGGCTGTTTCCCGCATCGAACTTTCCGATGTCATTTGTCTCGAAAACGCGTTCTCTGCGCCACTCAGGGAAGTAGCCGCGGAATACTGATTCTCCTGATAGCCGAATCACGCGTTCCGCCGAAAACTCCACCCGTATGTGTGGCAAGGGTTGGCCCGCGCCGCGTGCACCGGCAAGAAAGGCTTCCGGCCGCAACGCTGTTGCCATTGCCGCTGTTTCCGTCATACCGTAACTAAACGATAATGGCAGCTTTTCCGCTGCCGCCCGCTCCAAGAGGACCGGCCAGCTCGGACCGCCGCCAATGAAAATGACACGAAAAGTCCGTAGCCACGCGACCGCAGCAGGTTGCGCCAGTAGGCGTTCCAGCTGCGTCGGCACGAGCGACAACACCCAACCGTCCGCGCGATTCGGCAGCGCCGGCAGCTTACCCGCTTCAAGTGCTTTCCACGGCGCGACGAAATAATCACCGTTCGTCAGCGCGCAGCGCATCCACGCCATAAACCCGCTGACGTGAAACAATGGCAGCACGCCGACTACGTTAAATTTCTTTACATCCAAAAAAAGCGAAAGCCCTGTCACCGCTGCTGCGATCGTACGGCCGTCATGGCGTGCAAACTTTACTCCGCCTGACGTGCCGCCTGTAGGGATCATCAACCAGCCCTCCTCTCCGCTTTCCGGAGCTGGTGCCTCCGTGGCCACAGTTACCGCCGCGCGCTCGCTTTCGTGCCACGCCGGATTTCCTAAAAAAATCTCCGTATGTCCCGCCAACGCCGCAGCGAACTCTACCATAAACCTCTCTGGTTCGGCAACGCTGATAAGGACGCGTGAGACCGTTGGCACTGGCACACCTACCCGTCGCCACGGATTGAGGCAGTTGGCTAAGGCAGCGCGTTCCATAGCTCTTCTGGTTTCACACTCGCATACCAATGGACATCGATCAATGGTCCGGCTATCGGGCCGTCCAACACTTTTTCACCAAACACTTCCCCGATGCCGAAGCCAAGGGCCCGCTTTGTCCGCTCTCCGGCCAGCGCCCAGCGAAAAATCGCGGCACGGCCAAGCGCCGTCTCGATCGCACTCGATAGCACTAGATCCGCCTTCGTTTTTCGCTGCCAGGCGGCCAGCGCGCTCAAACTTCCAGCCAGTGCCGGTTTTATCACAAAGACCCCCGTCCAGCCGCGCTCCTGCCACTCGCACGCTGTCTCGATTCGTGTGACCGATTCGTCGAGCGCGATCTTCACCGGATAGTCTTCCGCTAGTCCGAGCAATCCATTCATGTCGGTCGCCAGAATCGGTTGTTCCACAAATTCCACGGGCCAGTTTGCACAACGCGTCAGCCATTTTCTAGCTATCCGCCGATCCCACCCACCGTTCGCGTCGAGTCGCAGGGTCGCGCAGTTTGGCAGCTGGCCGACGAGTTCATCGAGAATGTCTAGTTCTTCCTCCGGCGCGTTGACGCCAACTTTTAACTTAAAGGTAAGAAAACCAGCATTGAGTTTTCCCGCGAGGACTTTAATTGCATTTCTCCCGGAAGGTAGCGAAGCCGCCATTGGCAGACGCAATGCTTTGATCAACGGCTCGGGCTCGGCCGTCGCCTGTTCCAGCCCGAAGCGCACACAGCCGAATTTGGCCGGTAACGCCGCGATATCCTTTTCTGTAAATTCCACAGGCAATGCGCGCAATGCCGCTTCCGCTTCGGAAAGCGTTTCTGTGTAAAACCACTCGATTGGTGCAATCTCGCCGTAACCGATCACACCGTCTGCCCGTTCCGTGCGCACTAACAAGCCCTCTCGCTCCCGCCAGATGCCATATGTCGTGTGCAACGGAATTTGCAGCGGTAACCGATAATTTTTGAAGCTCAAACGGAAAGTCATCTATCCTGAATGAGTGAGAACGTCATATGTTGGTGTTGGCAAATTGTTCTTGAACTTTTCTGCGGCGGGTGTATCTAGTCTGCGTTAACGATGGCCAATGCCGCTACCGGTACCGATTTTTACTTACCTGCCAAGCGTTTTTTCCCGAGCGTATTGCCCGATGCTCTGACTTACGACGATGTCTCGCTTGCTACACATTACAGTGAAATCTTGCCCAAGGATGCCACCCTCACGACTTCGATTGCTGATTCCCTTCCACTCCAGATTCCAATAATTTCGTCAGACATGGACACTGTCACCGAGTCGCACATGGCTATCGCCATGGCGCTTAACGGCGGACTCGGTCTCATCCACTACAACCTGCCTGGGGTGCAGCAGATCAAAGAAGTCGCCCGAGTCAAACGCCATGTCCACGGCCTCATCCAGGATCCAATCACTGTACTCCCGGGAATGCTTGTTGGCGACGTCCTCGCAATGATCAAACAATCTCGTTTCGACTTCCACACATTTCCAGTTGCCGACGCCAAAGGAACACTCGTCGGCCTGCTCGCCGGTAATCTTGTGAAGGACCGCTACAAGGCTAGACGTGTTGCCGATGTGATGACGCCACGGACCCAGCTTTTCACCGTGTCGGAAAAGCGTATGGCGGGCGATCCGATCAAGCAAGCGGATAAGTTCTTCAACGAAAACGTCGGCATCCATAAAATTTTGGTTGTCGACGCGTCCGACCGTCTACGTGGACTCGTCACAGTTTCCGATGTCGAGCGCATCACCTCTGAGACGAAATCGCGCCGTAAACCAGCGCGCGACTCTTCCTTCCGTCTCATTGCCGGTGCCGCTCTATTCCCGGTGCGAAAATCAGACGGTTCTCTTGACCGCGAAAAGATCATGGCGCATCTCGGCGCTCTTGTGGACGAAGCCGTCGATTGTGTCGCTGTCTCCACCGCGCACGGCCACACCGCAGACGTTGGCGATATCGTAAAACTCGTGCGCAATACCTTCCCCGACCTGCCAATTATCGCCGGCAACGTCACCAGTGGCGCCGGTGTCGAATTCCTCACCAGTTGCGGTGCCGATGCGATCAAGATCGGCCAAGGTCCTGGTTCGATTTGCACCACGCGCATCGTCACCGGTGTTGGTATCCCGCAATTAACTGCTCTTTATGCTGCCAGTCGCAGCGCAACCAAGAAGGGCGTGCGCTTGCTTGCCGACGGTGGCATCATCAAATCTGGCGACATCGTGAAAGCCCTCACGCTGGCTGATGCTGTGGTTCTCGGCAGTCTCCTCGCTGGCTGCCGTGAAGCGCCCGGTGAAATCATGGAAATTTCTGGCAAGCTCTACAAAAAATACCGCGGCATGGGCAGCCACTCCGCGATGAAATCGGGCTCTGCTACGCGTTACGGTCACGGGGAAGGCGACACTAACACTGTGGGCAAGGTCGCGGCGGAAGGTATCGAAGCCCTCAAGGAAGTTTCGGGCTCAGTCGATGATGTGCTCGGTATTCTAATTGGTGGTGTGCAATCCGGCATGGGTTACCTTGGCGCTAGGACGCTATCCGAACTGAAAAAAAAAGCCCGCTACATTCGTGTTTCTGCCGCGGGCCAGAAAGAAGCTGCTCCGCACGACGTCATTGAAATCTCCACGCGCAAAGGCTGAAGCGATTAACCATCTCGCCCAAGGTCAACACCCTTCACTCATCGACAGCGTTGCCCCCTTCTGTTGACGATCAGGAAACTGTCGTGGTTTTATCTCGCCGATTCGTTGGCTGTCTTGTTTTTCAGTTTTCTCCAACTGATGCCGCACGTTGATCTACGATTAGACCGTCCTGGAGCAACAAGAATTCTGGAACGCTTAGACGGGCCATTAGGTTTATATAGATTTATTTCGGCTGGCCGCGACTTCGTTCCAGACGGCGGTTCTTTTATCCTCGACTGGCTACTAGAGCGGATATGACCCGGTCTTCAGCTGCGTTGGATTCATGTTCATGCTGCTACTCATCGCTGCGGCTATTTATTACTGCAACCCCATTCATGCTTCATGCAACCTTACAGCCGGCCAGGAATTCACCACCATTTGGACAAGCAAGAGCAAAAGCCATAAACCAGTGGTCGATCTGGCTAACAATCTGGCACCCAGCATGGAACGGGGTTCAGTTTCATAGCTAGTGACAAGTTTGTTTGAAATTTTTCGAGTATCCCATTTCTACCTACAGCTTAGAAGATCACTTAGTCGGCAGCCGAAGCTCAGAAGTAAAAAAGAGAGATTAGAAGCGAAGTTGCTTGGCCATGGAAAATTGAAAAAATTGTCTTATTTATATATATTTTTCATCGGACTCTAATTAATCAAAAACATTATTTAAATATTTTTATTTAATATCATTAAAAATGAAATGATATGTAACTTGAATCAATTTCAACTTATTGGCTAGATTTTTTAATTTAATATTTTTAGCGTTTTCCTTATTTCAAGCGAACTTCCCTACCGCTGTATTTCATATTTCATAAACAAGCACTCGATTGACGAGAAACTCAATCTCTCTCTTGCTGCCATTTCTCACAGCCTCGCCAACTATACAGTGATCATCCCGGAAACGTGCGCTTCGAGCCTACGTATAGGTAAAGGTAATGGCGAAGAAAATGGATTATCATCCGAGCTCCGAGCCCACGTTGTGGCGTTACGTGGGAAACAGCTACAAATTCACCATCGGTGTCTTGATCGGTATTTCCGTGACTAATGTTACGATGCCCACAATAGCTGCGGCTACTACGACGACATCGTGCATGTATTCTGCGAATGTCTACGATTTCTATCGCGGCAAATTCCTACTCAGATAACTACACGAGCGCAGCGTATAATCTGCTGCTGGTGTACGGCTATTTTACCTGTTCATTCCTCGGCAATTTCGAGCGAACCGATTGTTATATATTCTGATTCTGATTCATGCACAACGATTTCAAGAAGTCAAGAAGTAACGCCGCCCCCGAAGCTAAGCGCGTGCTGGTATGCCGAGCTGACCTGTCAAAACTGCCTCCTCTAAGCTGGGGTGTAATGCATTGCACTATCTCCCTTAAAAAATATTGCACGCCTCCGTGCGTGTTAATTGGAATTTAGCCTTGCTGGCCGAAGGTCGGTTTCGTTTTCTGCTGCTCCGAAAAAAGAAAGTCTCCCGGTTGCATTCGCAACATGTCTCTCCTCCCCTTTTCCAGTCAACTCATCGCCAACGTCGGCATTTCTTTCGGCGACGAGGGCAAAGGCCGCCTGGTTCCTGAGGTGATCGAGGAATTGCGCCCCACACCTACCCGTGTGAGCGTTGTCCTCAAGGTCAACGGCGGGTCCAACTCTGGCCACACAGCCGGTGGCATCAAACTCAACCTCCTTCCCGCTGGCGTTGTGGAGAAGTCAGTGTCGTATCTCGCTATCGGTTGTGGAGTTGTCGCGGATCCGCGAAAAATGCTTTGGGAAACGCGTTCATTGGAGAAAAAAGGTTACGCGATTTTTTCCCGGCTGATCATCGACGAGCGTGCGATGGTCGCCGATCTTTCCCATCGCCTGCTCGATCTCGCTTGGGAAGACTACCGCGTCAACACCCTTGCTGAGGAGCCGCGCAGCTCCACCGGACGCGGTATCACGCCGGCCTATCAAGACGAGGCCGGCCAATGGCAAATCACTTTTTCCGATTTTCTCGGTGGCCCAAGTTATTTCGCCCGCAAACTTTCCCAGCGTGTTGACCGTGCCCTGCGCATCATCCAGCACGTCTGCCGCGTGTCGCCGGAAAACTTCGCCGGGTTTTTCGACAAACTCACCGCTGCCGAAACGCGCGCGAATGCAGAAACTATTGAGATGAATCTTTTCACCAAGGATGAATTCGACTTCACCTGTTTCCGTGGTGCCGATCCGTTCACACTCAATCTCGATTCGCTGATCGCCTGCTATTGGAACGCTGGGCAGCAATTCTGTGCCAATATCGGCGAAATCCGCGAGCTTGTGCTCAGTGAACTTGCCTCCGGTCGCAGCATTGTCGGGGAATTCGGACAGGCCTTCTGGCTCGACAAGCGCCACGGCTTCTCGCCAAACGTCACCGCTTCGCACACTTACACACCAGAATTTTTCGAGAGTGCTGGCGTACCCGTCCAGCCAATTCATACCTTTGCTGTCGCTAAAGCCTACGATACCAAGGTCGGTACACACACTTTCCTCACGCAGATGGACGATGCCCTACCTATTTGCAAAAAACTTAAGCAAATCGAATTCGGCACTACCACTGGCCGCCAACGTATGGTCGGCTGGTATGATTCCGTCGAAAAAGGCGACGCTCTCCGCTATGGCGGTTTCCAGGATTTCATGATCAACAAAATCGATGCACTTGCCGGTGCCGACGAACTCCTGATCTGCATTGCTTACGAAGACGTTGTCGGCAAGCGCTACGCGCACGTCCCTCGCAACGAGGCGCTCCGTAAAACTCTACATGCTATTTATGAAAAATATGCTGGCTGGCAGGAAGATATCTCAGGCGTGCGCCACTTCGGAAATCTGCCGAAAAATGCCCAAAGCTATGCTGCTGCTATGGTGCGTTCGCTCGTGCGCGTCGCTTACGGAGACCATTTTCCCGCCAAGCTTCCCAACCTACGCTACCTGGGCGTCGGCCCTGCACCTTCGCAGATTATCCGCGACGTTCCTGCGACAGCCGAGCTGATCGCTCTCGTTTGATCCGCACTTTGCGCCACAACGCGCGGCACGAAGTTAAAATTTTGTAGTCGTCCATTGCCCACAGCGAGAATTGGTTGCAGCCGCGCCAGCACTTCACCGAGCAGGTAAATCGAACCGGTAACGACCACTGTGTCACTACTGCCGCCAACTGACTCTCCCAGGAGTATCGGGATAACCTCCTCGAGTGTTGCGCAGTGTAGGAGATTTTGCGCTGTCTTAGGTGTCAGCGCTTTCATCTCCTCATGGGTACAGGCGCGCGCTTGTTGTAGCGACACGAGATAAATTTTCCGGGCATAGCGCCCGATAACTTTCAGCAACGGACGCGCACGAAATTCGCCAAGCACACTGGTGATAATGATGGGCTTGCGACCGTCGTTTTCCGCTAGCAGATGACATAGATTGCTTTCAAGCACTTGCGCGCCCTCTGGATTGTGTGACGCATCTAGCACTAGCAGACGTTTCCCAACCATGATCTGTTGCCAGCGTCCGGGCCAATCAACTTGCAGAAGCCCGTTCTCGATTGCTTCGTCAGACAGCGCAAAGCGAGTGCGCAACAAGCCAGCCGCCAGCGTTGCCGTTGCTGCGTTCCATCGCTGGTAGTCGCCATTGAGATTTGTTGCCGGGTAACGTTCGATTCCCTCGCCGTAAATTTCACGCACCGAATACAGCGGCGCTTCATGTTCGTGTGCGAGCGTGCGGATCACTTTTTCAGCTTCGCCAGGCACGCGGCCTATGACGACGGGCACTCGGGACTTGATGATGCCTGCCTTTTCCCGCGCGATGCATGCGAAGGTATTGCCCAATTGTTCGGTGTGATCCAGCCCGATCGAAGTGATGACAGCCACTTCCGGAACGACGATGTTCGTCGCATCCAAAAGCCCACCGAGCCCGACTTCGATTACGGCGACGTTGACTTTTTTATGGGCAAATTGCAAAAATGCCATCGCGGCTATGAATTCGAAAAAAGTCGGATATTCGTCTGGACCGATCGCTCTGAGTTTCTCCGCAACCGGTACTAATTCGCGCATGTAGTTGACAATTTCGTCCTCTGTAAGCGGGTTCCGATCAACCTGCACGCGCTCGCCGATTTTGACGAGGTGTGGCGAAGTGTAGAGACCGGTGTGCAGACCGCTTTCGCGCAAAATTGTCTCTATCATCGCAGAAACAGAGCCTTTACCGTTCGTGCCTGCGATATGAATGATGGGATAGCGCCGCTCCGGATGACCGAGCGCGGTTGCAAAGCTCCACATGCGGTCGATTCCGAATTTCACGCCTACGCTTTTCAGTGCGAAAAGGTAATCGGTTACCGATGCGTAGTCGGTTAGCGTTCGCGTCGCCAAACTCATGGAGAAAAACTCAGGAAGCTATCGCTAAGGTTGCGAGCTTGGCTACAGGCGTTTTTTGCGGACGAAAAGCACGCTCAATATCAAGTGCAGCCTGTCACGCATGTCGAGACGGCTGACAATCTGATCGACCAAACCGTGCTTCAGCAAAAACTCAGCGGTTTGGAATCCGGAAGGAAGCGTTTGTTTTGTGGTCTCCTTGATGACGCGTGCGCCGGCGAAACCGATCATCGCACCCGGCTCGGCGATAATGACATCACCCAGTGTCGCGAAACTCGCCGTCACACCGCCGGTCGTCGGATGGGTTAGTACTGAGATGAAAGGAAGCTTCACTTTGCTGAGCCGGCCAAGCGCTGCGCTCGTTTTCGCCATCTGCATGAGGCTAAAAATCCCCTCTTGCATGCGGGCACCGCCCGAGGAACTGACGACAATGCACGGGATATTCTTCTTCAACGCGAGCTCGATCGCCCGGGTAATTTTCTCGCCCACCGCGGAACCCATGGCGCCGCCGCAAAAACGAAAATCCATCACTGCAATAGAAACGGGAATGCCATGAATTTGGCCCACACCGCAAACTACCGCCTCGGTCAAGCCACTTTCCTCTTCATAGCGTTTGATGCGCTCGGGATAGGATGCTAAATCAACGAACTTGAGCGGATCTGCCGACTTCAGGCTGGAATCGTGCTCTACAAACGAACCTTCATCCAACAGACTGGCGAGCCGCTGACGGCAACCGATAGGGAAATGGTAACCGCTGTTCGGAACTACCATGAGATTCGCTTCAATATCCTTGCTGAAAACGATTTCACCGGAGGCGAGACATTTTGTCCACACCCCTTTTGGGATGTCTTTCTTTTTTGGGGAGGCAACTAGGGTTGGTTTGGAAAAGTGGGACATATGGTGATTAGCCGTGGCCAAAAGTGACGGCATCTAGTCTCGAGATGCCCACCCAGCGCAAGACTTTCGCACAAGTATTGAGTGGTACCCGTAGTTGAAATTTCGCAGCTAAGGAGATAGCTGACGCTGGACTAATGGCTGCATCGGGGGCCAAGGCAAAACATTTTTTAATGTTCGGCTGACGCATTCCACGATCGAGCCGAGTTTACGTCAGTGTACCTTTAACTCTACGCAATCTATTTATAATTAATTGTTTTAAAAATTTTAATTTTTCCGCATATCTGGCGGATAGTTCGCTTTAGCTATAACCGTAATCCTGCTCTTTTCGGGGCGCAGCAGCACAGGCACACGTGCGGCGCCAGCGTCGCCCACGTAATTCCCAAAGCCCGCTAGGCGACGCATGATCGCAGCAATGCCTTCGAGCACGAAAGACTCATCCCTGATATTTCGGCGCGCGCACCAGCGCTCGGGGCCGGTTCTTTCAGCACCACTTCGTCTTTCCCTAGCCAGAGATCGGAACGAATGAAGCACAGTCCATATAAACGATTGCCTTCCATCTTCGCCGAGAAACGGCCCCCGCACGTATCGCAGGGCTGTACGCGAGAAATAATTTTGTTTCGAAACGAGCGTACACATGCCACAATTCCTGCTTCCGCTGCGCTCCCGTAGTTCAGGCAGTTTTGCCGGAAAAAGATATTCGCTACGCTACGGGCAACCAACTGCAGCATCGGTTTCATTCAATACAACACCTTCACCAGAAAGAGCCCGTGCGCCGGCGCGGTTTGGATGGCCGAACGACGACAGCCGGAGCAAAGGCTTTCGACGATCTTGTCGGCAGTCAGTTTTCCTAGTCCTACATTGACGAGTGTGCCAGCAAGGCTGCGCGCCATCTTGTAGAGGAACCCATTCGCTTCGAATGTGAGCCTCAACCACGACCCGCGCCGCACCAGCTCGATTCGCTGGAGCGTGCGCACCGTGGTTTCGCGCTCTGTACCGTTCTGGGCCGAAAAAGCCTTAAAATCGTGTTCCCCGCGCAACACTGTTATCGTAGCCCGCATTGCTGCTTCATCGAGCGCCCGCGGGACCGCCCAGCAATACGGAGCGCGGAACGGATTCGGTTCACCGAGAAAAATCTCGTAGCGATAGATTTTTCCACGTGCCGAAAGACGGGCGTGAAAATCGCTGGCGACTGGCCGCAGTGATCGGATTTGGATTGCTTGCGGTAATCTTGTCCGCAGGGCAACGCGCAATTTTTCTGCGCCATGCACCCAAGGCGTATCGAAGTGAAACACCTGTCCTAGCGCATGCACTCCTGAGTCGGTTCGTCCGCTGCCATGCAATCGGATCGAGGTTTTTAACACCGCTGCCAGCTGTTCCTCGATTATGTTCTGTACTCCGCATCCGTTTTTCTGGCTCTGCCAGCCTTCAAACATATCGCCGTCGTAGGCACAAACGGCTTTCCACCGTTGTGGATGTTTTTTGAGTGTGGACGCTACAGCCAAAGCATTCACCGCAAGCATACCTCGTGTTGGTTGTTCATATTTCCGTGAGCGGCAGCATTTGCTGATCGAGAAAATCTTGCAGGATGATCGTGGCAGCGCGCGAATCGATCAGACCCGAGTTACGTACCCTGCGGCGGTTCTTTTTGGGAATCGAACTCTCTGCTACGTAGCTCGTGAGACTTTCTTCAACAGTATACACTGGGAGCCCAAAATGCCGCTCAAGTTCAGCAACGAAGGCGTCGACTTCGCGCGCCTTGAAACCGACAGATCCATCCATGTTGCAGGGATAACCGATGACAAACGCAGTCACTTGTCGCTCGGCAACAACCGTGTGCAATTTTTTCCAACAGGCATCCCCGGGCGCCTCGAGAATCGCTGGCAGTGGCGTGGCCACACCTATCTCATTACCAAAACTCAGACCGATGCGCTTTGTCCCGTAGTCGAGGCCAATGTAGCGCATGGTTTAGAGAAACTTTTTCAACTCTTCGTGTTCCCCGAGTCGCCTGAGCAGCTTTTTGATCTCCTGTGCCTTATCCTTCGGACAGACGAGCGTCGCGTCCGGGGTGTGTACGACCACTAAACCGTTTGCACCGACGATCGCAGCCAGATGGCCGGCTGAAGAGACGACGATATTGTTGGCGCCGGATTCGACCATCGCGAGACCGCGCAGCACGTTGCCGGCTTCGTCTGCCGAAAAATAATTAGCGATAGCTGGCCAGGCGCCGACGTCGTCCCAATAGCAGGTTGCAGGAAGAACCACCACGTTGGTCGATTTTTCCATCAAAGCGTAGTCGACCGAAATCTTTTTCAGCGACGGATAAAGTTTCGCGAGCGCCTTTCCCCAGCCCTCTTTTTTCACATTCGCTTCCAATCCAATCAGGGTGGCGTGAAGCTCCGGAAAGTGACGCTTCAAACCGGCTTCAACTACCGGAACACGCCAGACAAACATGCCCGCATTCCAATAATATTCCCCCGTTTCGAAGTATTTTTCCGCAATCGCACGGTCAGGTTTTTCCACGAAGCGCTGTACTGTAAACACCTCGGTACCAGCGATGTGTTTCCAAACAGAGCCCCGGTGGATGTAACCGAAGCCTGTGGCCGGTTCACTGGGCTTGATGCCGATGGTGACGAGTACGTCGCTACTCTCTGCCGCGGAAAACGCTGTGTCCAACAAACGCTGATAATTGGTAACATTATGAATAACATGATCTGACGGTAGCATGGCAAACGTTGCTTGCGGAGATCGTTCCTTGACCAACAATGTAGCAAGCCCGGTCGCCATGGCCGTGTCGCGGCCCATTGGTTCGGCTACAAAGTTTTCTACTGAGAGCTCCGGACATGCCGCATGCACACCAGCCAGTTGTGTTTGAGTGGTAATGACAAAAATATTTTCCCGCGGCACGAAACCGGTCACACGCTCAACCGTCTGGGCAAGCATTGGCTTTTCTCCGACGATTGGAAGTAGGTGTTTGGGCTTGGCTTGGCGGCTCTGTGGCCAGAAGCGCTCGCCACAGCCTCCTGCCATAATAACAACAAAACGATCAGACATTCCTTAGAAAAAAAACTGCGTAGGAGGCGCGCGTCAACGGTTAACTCGGGGTTTCCGTTTCCTTTTACATTTACACTGTCAACGGCAGATTTCGGCGTATATAATTTTTTTAAAAATCGGATTAAGCACTATCGCTGGCTATCTTAAGAAAACTCTTTGCTGATAAACGTGCACAGAGTTGACGAATGAGTATCTGTTATCGAGAAGGGCAACAGCCATCATTATACCGATGCAGCAGATCCCGCCGGTGCTAGATAAGCCTGTCCCTGAAACAGAAAGTCTTTTGCGATGCTCTTCACAGAGAGGAGAAAAGCACGGATAGCGCAATATTCTGTGCGTTCACAACTTTCAAAATACCACTAAAATGTTGCCGGTGAGATCGATGTGTGGGTTAAGTTTGTCGATCTCATGCTTGCGGGCATATAATTAATATATTAACCTTTGGTACGCGCTTTTGTCAGGCCGACAGCCTTTTTTATATTATAAACACTCGGCAGCGAAATGCCGCTAGTTTCAGCCACTTCCTCGCCTGTTCTGCCCGCCTTTAAAGCTTCGACGACCTTTTGCTTAAGCGCCGGTGTAATTATCGTGCGATTGCGTTTGCAACCACTGTTTTTCCCTGGATCCTTGCTATTCACATTTTTTACTGCAGCTACGAAATCATCGACGGTGCTGAAACCATATTTGATATGCAATTCAGAAAGCTGCTTCTCAACCTGTTTTTCCAAGGCTGTGATGCGCTTTTTGAAGGTTTCGATCTGTTGGATTTTGTCGGTAACCATGATCGCAGTAATATATTCTAATTATTTTTAACGAAGTTCAACTTCTTGAGCTTTCAGCCATTGATCAATACAGAAACTTGACTCCTTCGTCTAGTAGTATTCAAAAAAAACTCTCTCAACCTAATCACTCATGGGAAAACAATATAACAAAATCATAAAAAAGAAACGCAGGGTTGCCTATATAAAACGTAATAAAACAGTAGTCGCTAAAGCAAAGGGCGCAAAAAAAAAATAAAAATTTTGCAACAAGGCTTTTCCGCACCAGCCGTTGTTTATGTCGCTAAAAGTCAGTTTCATCCCTTTCGGATGTGCTAGGGACTAACCGATAGCGAACTCAATGGCCAGCGGTTAAGCATGTGCATAAAGTGGGAACAGTGCTGATTCCCAAGGAGGGAAAGGCCGATATAGTGATTTTGAATCACGCGCTCATTTATCTGACTCATCGAAAAAAGAGTCGATTGGGCGCAATTTTAAGTGTACACCAGAGCTGTTCCGTGCGTAAGCGCTGTCGCAAACAAAAACTGATTCTCACCAGCTGCATGTCGCATGGGTTTTTGCGAAAAATCTGTCAGAAGCCGATACCTTTATCGGTCTCTATCAGCTCAACAAAATCGCTCCGACTATCGAAGAAGCTTACACCAAGGAGTGTGGTAAAAAAGACCCACAGGTTTCTCGTCGTTTCCATTCAGCACGATTCAGTCGTTGGCGCGGCACTATTCGCGTCAGATGGGGAAAGGTACGCTGCATATCTGTCAGATCGTGGAAAATGTCGGCGTGGTCGAACTCGAAATTGTTTATGATCACTAAATGTGAGAGATAGTGGATGAATTTGCTACGCTTGTCGAAAAACGCGCTATCCATACTCGTCTCTCTCGATGACGAAAGGGTCTCCAGGGCTGCCGAAGTGACTTCCGGTCGGCGGGTCCAGTGGCACGCTACCGATAAGGAAACAGGGATTTCAGCCGTCCTCGCTCAGCAAAAACGCCGTCAACGTTGCCGTGGTAGTTTTCCTGTGCGTGCTGGCGATGGTAAGGTTTTTCGCCAACCGAAGGCGGTTTGCGCCAGAAACACCGGAAGCGAGACAAACTTAAGCTTCCGCGTTTCGAGCAGAGCCAAACTCATGGGTGGATAGATACCCACACCGACTCCCATGACTTTGTGGTCTGCTGTTTTCGCGAGCAAAGCCGCATTGCCCATGGCCGTGTCCCGTAGGTTCCCATGAAATAAGTCTTCATTTTTAGCCTATCTGAAACAAAATGGCTCAAAGCGTTTTAAATAGTTACACTTGAATCCGGTTGGGCTCACTATCGTGAGTAAACAGCCTGCCGACTGCGACCATCCTGGGTGGCGCCCACGGTTTGGATTTTTATATTCTCGGCAGTACTTTTTTTTCGCCAGCAGGTCGTGCTGTTCGACGCCAATGAGATCCGGACTCCAACCGATTGAAAGCTCGATGCCGTTTTTCGCTTTCAAAAGATAGTCCTAAAAAGAACGGCGTACGCCTTTTTTCTTAGGCGGCCCCTAAATCAGGGCGCTACACACCCTCCATAACGTCGCCGGGTAGACCGAAATCGGCATATCGACATCACCAATATCCTTTTTGTCCATCTTGCAAAACCAATATTCCCCTCGGCCTATCCCATCTCCTTGGGGGCCAGTTAAACCAATCTCCTTTCGTGAGTAGTTGCAATTAACCATGGTTGGGACGACGCCAAGGCGGCGTTCTTCGATCCGGCCGATCATCTAGTCTAGCCTTCAAACCTTCCCAATAACAACTTCAAAACTCTGCGCTTTCTGCTCCGACAGGGGGGGCTCAAGGCGCAAAACCGAGAAAGACATCATTAACATGTATACGCGTGCCACGTTCAATCTGAATTTGAATTTGCGTGTTTTCTCGATTCCGCATGCCACTATACTCTTTCCTTCCCGGCAAGAATGTACGACCAATATGTACCTGACGATCGATTATCTCGATCGCAGCGTCGTAGAGTTGCAAAAACGTACCAAGAAAATTTTCAGCGGGAAGATAGCCTACGCACCGTGGGGTGTCTGAACTTCGAACTCGGCCTGGCAGTTTAGGAAATCTCCAAGAAAAATTTGGAGACCCGTGCGATTATGGTGAGCCAGCATTGGCTTCATTTCGTGGGCTGGCGACGATAAATCAGTGCTACGCGGACACGCTCTAACTCTGCCGAGAAAGCCTTCTAACTCTACATCGAGACAAAATACGTAGTCAAGGACAGCAATACCACCGCTTCCGGTGGCGCGAAATGCCAAACCCCTCGACGGACAGCAAACGCGCTTCTACCTTCGCTGCGGGTTTCCCTTGGCTCTCGGCGGTCGGGCTTCACAACAAAAGCGCTTCATTGGCACCGTTCAGGACGACACGAAGATTTTTGGCTTTATCAACTCGAAGGATGCTGCCCGTTTTACTGAACTCGACACGAACTACCACAAAAACCAAGCTTCCCACGTTTAGACCGAGGACGTTACGGTGCTTTAATGCCAGCCTTGGTATCTATCGAAAATCTTATGTTATGCGGAAGTATAGAGATACCAAACTCGCTCGTAATATGCAACCCAAACTCGGCGGTCGCCTTCATCCCCGATCTCTCGGCATGGTTGCCTGGGCAAGGTCAAGTTTGAGACTTACGTTACCACGGAATTTTACAGTTGCGCTTTCGAAATTATGCGCGGTGCCGAAGTGATCGACAAATAGATCGCCCTTCCGCAGCAGGAAGTCTTCTACATCCAATACTGGCTTCTCAAGGGAACGAAGCTGAAACGCACACCTCCGAAGAAGGAGCTCGACCGTCAGATCATTATCGTTATCAACACTGATTCCAGCATCAGAACAAGAAAGCCGCATACCGTCTCATCAAGAAAGGCGCGTGCATCGTTTGCGTCAACCTAAACGAAGCCACCGCCGAGAAAATCGAAGCTAAATACAGCGTCAGTATCGGCAGCGCGAACACCGGCCTTTCGAATTGCGTCCACCTGTCAGCTCCGCCGCCAGCATTACAGATCGCGTTAGCATTCGTGCAATGTTCGAAAATGGATAGCCTTTGCTTACGGCGCTCCAACTGCGTCATATCTGGCATCTTTGTTCCGAGCGTTGCGTCCAGCCACATCCCCGACGATAAGTGGGCGCTCGTTTTCGACATCGGCGTCACCGGCTCTTATATTTGTCGACGACGAGGTGGCAAAAGCTTCGAAGGAGCAAGACCTTAAAGGACCAGCTCGTCCTTACCACGTCCGCTAACGCGGTCGTCTCGAAAAAACTCGGTCGCCCTACGACTCCTCAAAGGCTTCCTCTAACTACTTCATGTGCGAATTTGTCATCGAGCTCTGCTGCTCATCCGTGTCAACAACATGATTTCAGCGACCGCTGTGTAGGGCTCCGCGACATTCCCGCGCGGTCGCGTTATCGGCTCGTTTGCGAAGTACAATATTCCTTACACCAACGAGCAAGCCGGAGGCCTATTCGCTGCTGGCTTCGAAGCGCCTCAGCAAAACCACCGGTCTGATCATCACAGTTGGTGGCGGTTTGCACGAAGCCTTCTCCCGCTAAACGTGGCCCATCCGCTATAAATTTCTTTTGGCTCGATCTCCACGAACAGCTCGTTGCTGTCGTGGCGCGAACCTGCCGTTATCGCATGACGAATACAATACATTGGGTTTTGAGCTTCGCACGAAGACTTATCGGTGTCGGCATCATAGCGGCAAGCGGTGTTATCCTGCCCGTCTGCGCAACGGCGACGAGATACGTGCCGATCTCGATTTCGTCCTTAAACTCCTCCCCGGGAAACAGCACCTTAACATTCGTGCCTTCTATGCGGAAACCGGAACGGCAATTCCGACTACACGCTCTCCAGTGGAGGCTTCGCCGTCCGCAATTTTTGAATCAACCACAGCAAATCCTGCTGCCAACATCGCCGAAGGCTTCATCAAGACACTTGGCACGCCTTCCATCTAATTATTAAATTATTATGTGCTGGACCGTTGCAAAAGCAAGTCTACCGACCGTTTCTCTCCACACGGGCGCCTCACAAGCCCTCCTATGACGCCATCTTCGCCGATAAGTCAGTCAATCAGAAACTCTGCGCGGACGTTGTCGAAGGGAAACTCTTCACTTTCGATTTCCAGGAGTGTGTCATCGGCTTGCAGGAGTTTATTTCAACTACACGCTCAGCCCCAAAAAGTGCCCTACCCCAAAACTCATCCACTACTTACTAACCGACTTAAGCCGTTTTTTGATAATATTTTATCGTGCCTCTTGTGTCTCGTGTCTCCAGTTCCACGAAAAGCTTTTTTTTCACGCTTCGCGGCCCATCAGTTGAGATTCAGACTGCGCTGTTATCCTCGACGACGCCGTTCGTAACCTCTTCCGCAAAACCGCCCGCGGCTACGTATGGGGATCGCGTTTACTTTGCTCTCGAGTTCTTCGACTCCTCGATCAAGTGCATCGCGGCCTTATGTCGCCAGCACCCGCGCCACGTGTTAGGCAGATTCTCTGCGGTCTGTTCGATCCTGTGCTTGCTTCCGAAAAAACCGTTCAGCGACCACGAATGCGTCGCGCTCATGGAACTTGCCGAATCACTTGTTTGAGGTGTCATCTGAGACAAAATCTGTGTCCGCGACAAAGTCCCCGCCGGTTCAGGTTGGTTAAGGAAACCGCGGGATACGAAAAAGTGTTCTTGAAGGATGTGCTTAGACCTTCTAGGTAAGCTTTCTCCTCGTGTGAATTACGACCTTTCATAGGCGGTGGGCTAGCCAGCCATCGCTAATAAAAATATCTCTATTCGATACTAGTCTCGACTTTTAGAACCTATTCATTAATCGCATGGCAAGCTCATTCGTCATAGCTGTCTTATGCAATAACTTAGACACAAAGATACCTATATAATGCGAAGTCTGACTAGACAAGGTCTAGTTTAGCTTTGGGCGTTTTTCGAAAAGACGCAATATGAAAAGGCACAAAAATTTGCTCCAAACAAAGAAACGGCTTCGGGTGCAGTATCTGTAAATAGCACGCCTGCTCACTTTGGCTGTGCTTTCCGCAGGTTGGTTTTCGCTTTTGTCTAATAAATCTATCTAAGGAGCGTCCCAAAGGAGCGCTGACTATTTATTCTCGAGCAGCATACGATGTGCTTGGTAGTATTACAGATACATAGATGCAGAAACCAACCTCGCCGTGAATGAGAAAAAGGACTTTTACGCAGAGCTACAGAATCTAGATGAGCTCTGTGAAAAAGTACCTATTAACTGAGTAAAGGCTCAAAAAACGTCTGATGAAAAACAGGCTGTTGAGCAGCCTCACACCAAATTTATCGGATCCACATTAAGGGTCTGGATAACGTCGTCAGGCCACTCGACTTCTTTTTGGAGTTTTACAAGTTCGTTCACGACGTGCTGCGTGCGCGTGACAAAATACAAAATCTGGCAGCGATGCTCGTTTTTTACTTTTTCGATTGGTGCTGGTGACGGGCCGCGCATTTCCACGGCATTGCCGAGCACGACCTCGACTTTCTTTGCCCACTGGGCGGCGAAAAAAACGATCTTTTCCTGGTTTGGCCCGCGGAATTGATGGTAAATTAGGCGGCGATATGGCGGATAGGCGAAATTTTTGCGCATTGTGAGTTCACTCTCGGCGAAGCCGTCGAAGTCCGCCTGCTTCGCAAACTGAATTACCTCTGATTGTGGCGTGAAAGTCTGCACCAAGACCTCGCCCGGACGGTCGCCTCGACCCGCACGGCCGGCTACCTGCATGATAAGCTGGAAGGTACGCTCGTTTGCCCGGAAGTCCGGCACATGCATGGAGAGGTCTGCGTCGATCAAGCCAACAAGAGTTACATTCGGGAAATCGAGCCCCTTCCCGATCATCTGGGTGCCGATGATCACGTCGATTTTGCCCGCGCGAAAGTCCGAAAAAATCTGCCGGAAACGATGTTTTTTCAGCATCGTATCTGCGTCCATTCGCTCGAGTCGCGCGCGCGGCAACACGCGGCGGACGGCTTCCTCGACGCGCTGGGTACCAAGGCCGCGCGAGCGAATTTCTTGTGATCCGCATGACGGGCATATGGAAGGCGAACCGCGCTGGTGGCCACAAAGGTGGCACTTTAGCGTCTCGTCGGCACGGTGATATGTCATCGCTACGCTGCAATGCGGACACTTTTCTGTGTGTCCGCACTTACGACACTGCATCGAACTCGAGTAGCCGCGGCGGTTGATGAAGAGGATCATCTGCTCCTTCCGTTCGAAGCGCATATACATGCGGTCGACGAGCACGCGCGATAGCGTTATGAAGCCGCGCGACCGCATCGCCTCGATGCGCATGTCCACGATACGGATATCGGGCAGCTTCTTGTCGTCGATGCGCTTCGTCATCCGCTCGAGCTGATATTTGCCCGCCTTCACGTTTGCGACCGATTCGAGCGACGGCGTTGCGGAACCAAGCAAACACACTGCGCCCGCTAGCTTCGCACGATAAACAGCGACATCGCGGCCGTGGTAACGCGGTGCTTCGTCTTGCTTGTAGGCGGGCTCATGTTCCTCATCGACGATGATGAGGCGCAGATTTTGCACGGACGCAAAAATCGCTGAGCGCGCGCCTACGACTAGGCGAGCCTGTCCAGAGGTCAGCGCCATCCAGCCATCGAGTCGTTCGCCTTCGCTGAGATGGCTGTGCCAAACCACCGTCTTGTGTCCCGTCGCCTCGAAACGCCCGCGCAGCCGCGCCACGGTTTGCGGTGTCAGCGCCACTTCTGGAACAAGAAAAATCGCGCTGCCACCTGCCGCCAGGACCTCCTGGACCGCGTGGAGATAAACCTCAGTTTTTCCCGAGCCGGTCACCCCTTGCAGTAAATGTACAGCAAATTTCCCCGTTTTTAGTGATTCGCTAACGGACTTTACTGCGGCAGCCTGTTCTTCCATGAGCTGCGGCGCCTTCGCGGCCACAGCTTCGTTGCTCGAAAAAACATCTGCGTAGGCCACGCGTTCGGCGTTCCGTAGCTCCTCGTGCACGAGCCTACGCTTCACCAATGCCGACACGACTGCGGCCGTTACTCCGAGTCGAGAAAGCACGTGCGATTTTTTGGCCGGCCGGAATTGTTGGCAGAGAAATTCTAGCAACTTCGCCTGCTGAGGTGCTTTTTTCGCGAGTGTTGCCAGCTCGTCCGGTGTTACCTGGCGAGCGAGGCTGAGCAGCTTTTCTTGCTTCACCCTCGCGCCATCGCGCACGGCCGTTGGGATCAACGTTTCGATCACCTGTTCCATACGCGCTGCGTAATAGCTGTGCATCCATTTCGCTAACGCCAGTAAATCAGGCGTCAACGTCGGCTGATCATGCAACACGTCGCTAATGATCTTTAGTTTGGTTTCCGGTATGTCGGGGACTGCGTTCATTTCCAGGATTAGTCCCAGCTGGTAACGGTTCATGACCGGAATCCGAACGAGCGAGCCCGTTTCCACGTCCGTGCGCAAGCTTTCCGGCAACTTGTAGTAAAGAAGCTTGTCAAAACCGGCTAGGGGTTGGACACCTACGATCATTCGCTTGCTAGTGAAGCGCCGCTTTCTGGTATTGACAGCGTAAAATTCTTGCGAGCGACGCTTTCACTTTGCTTGTCGCCGCTCTACGCGGGAAAATCCAACACCACCTTACCAAAAAACGGTTTCCGGGTAACCGATCAGCGCCTTGTTATTTTTGGCGCCGCTTTCTCCCAGAAATAATATTTTACCACTGAGCAATTACTTGATCAAGCACGACGGATCGAGCATTCAGTTTCGCGGGCGACGGTTTACCATCGCGTTGCCGATCATAACCGAAAGCAACCTCTTGCGGGAGGTTGACGTCGGCACCGGAGAAAATTATACTTTCCCATTTAACGAAAACGGCAAGCAGGCTGCTCGGCTGCTCAAGTGTTCTTCGTAGATTGCGACAAGATCTTCGAAATCAGCGCCCCTTTCATGAAGTGGTATGGCAGCACGATCTCGTCGAAGATCGGTCTCAAAACGATCTCCCAATGCTTGCAAGTGAGCGGACAATGCATCGCTTCTCGAAACACCGGACATTGCCAAAGCCACCCAGACAACTAGTCGGTTATGGCCCCGCGCTCTTAAGTCCGGTTCCGAATTTAAAACCTCGTTTTACAAAAAATATCTCAACCTTTGTCAACGCCATCGAAGTCGTGGGCGGGCTCTACACCAAAATGGGCCGCATCGCCGAGGTGCCTGAATATGCACCACAAGCTGGTCCAGCTGGATCCGAACAACACCACGGCCTTACTACCAATCTCGCCTGTAGTCTCGCGCTCGCCAAAGGCCGCAGCGATACCTTCAAGTCCCTTCTGCCAGGCCATCGACCTCGGCTACTCAGACTGTGGCTTGGATGCTGGAGGACCCCGATCTCGAAAGCCTGAAAAAATCCGAGTTCAGAAAATCCCATAGCCGTCTACAGCTCCAGAGTTGAAGGGCTCTTGCTCCAGCTATTTCAGGTGCTGAAGCAAAAGCAAAGATAGATTTTCTTGGCTTGCGAAAACCGCCTGCAGCCATAAATAGTAAAAGTAAAGTGTTAGCAGGAATTTAATGCTTTCGGCTTGGCAGAGCTCATCTTGGCTTGTTACCCCGTCCACGGGCTGTTTTTTTAGCTTGTCTTGGTGATAACTAGGGCTGCTACAACGTATTGCGTCGGCTTACCGATATGTGTTATTTTATTAGCTGCGATTTAGCCACCGTTTTTACCCAATGCGTTTCTCCTTAACTTGCCTGCTAGTTTGACTCCTTGCCACCCCGCCCGCTCCGGTGAAAGCCTACACGATCGACAACTCCATCACCGCTTCCGACAAATCTAAAACCTTCAAAACCGGCGCACAGCAAACCCTTCTGCTTCACCGACTCACAATTTCCTCCGACCAGCCAACGATCGAGCTCAACAACATACCGTCCAACACCGTCTGGCATTTGCCGTATTCGCCGCTCCGAGAACAAATTCTTCCTTGTGCTCCAAAGCTAAGCCGAATTCTAATTTAATCACCAGATACGTAAGGTCGATCCGATAACCAGCCCTTATGTACCGTTGAGTGTCATCCATTCACCTTTGCAACACTGGCTAGGTCGTGTTGAAACACTTCGTTGTTAAGCTAACATTGCCCCATTTACGCCAGCGCTAGGCGGCCCTCAGTGCAAGCCCGAACACGAGCTAAAAAATCGTTTTAAGGCCCGCTGCCTGATAGGTAACTGCCGCCCCCATATGGACGTGCCAGTAATTTTTACCAGTGAGCGCGCAACGCCGCCTTATCCGCATCGATAATCCAAACCTTTCCGGTGTGCGTGCCCTTTGCTTTCGGCGTCGTCAGAGGGGCTGGCGCAAATCAAAACCTTGTGAAAGTGTATTCGATTTTCCTGCCGCCAACGAACCCGATTGGTATCGGTTTCTGCAGGGGCGTTGGTTATCGTTTGATAAACCCCGGCGTCTTGGCGTTGTTGCCGCCGCCACACACACGAACGATATCGCGGAGCTTGTGCCAAAGTATTGCTCGAAATCGTCCACATGGCCTGCGCGACACGCCTGCAGAAAATGGAGCGGATTATAATGCCCATCACATCAGATCCATGCCGCTGAATATGCCCTGCTCGTTCAGGAATACTGTATTCCCTCAGTTACACCACGCCTGAAACTCGTCCGTGGCGCGGATTCCAATTTCGAAACATAAATGCGCACGATCTTTTGAGATCGCGGGAGTTCCAGCTGTGGACCATTGTCGCAATCACCTGTCCAACCCTCACCGCGACGCCCGGTTCAATTGCCGCCAGATGAACGTAAAGCGCGCAAACCACCTGCGTTAGATCGGGATGCTCGGTTACGGTGTAGCGGCCATAATCGCTGTCGCTCGGATGCAAGCTTATGTAGCGCATGGTTCCACTCATTACCGTACACATTCTACCTATTGGTCGACTATCTTACTATGCTAGGTTTTATTTTAAAACATTAATATCTATATAATTGTGATATTTTTCTAGTCTGTACACACCCCAAAAGGCCTAATTATGGCTTGCCAACGAAATCGTTGGTTTAATAAAGGCCTTGATGGTTTTGCCCTCGGCCCAGGCTTTGTTTAGCGTCGGCCAGATGAATTCGATTCGAGCAGCATGCTTCACCATCACCAAGGCTGCACAAGCCAAATAGAAAATAGAAAACCAAGTTACAGCGGAGCATCTTCCTTTTACGAATGCTTCGAATCCTTTGCGATTTCCATGCAGGTGCCCTTGATCCTTTGCACGATCTCCCGAAGTTTTTTGGCGGCATTTCGATGTAGACGATCAGATTGCTACCAACCGTCGCCTATTCAATCCAGCGCGTACCGAGAACCCGGTTATTCAACGACAGCAAGAGCAGCCGGCCCATCGACGAGACAGATAATTATTAAAGACCGCGCGTCGCCGATGTCAGTTGCAACATCGAATAACGCTCTGCCGAGATCTGCAAGACCTCTCTGTCGTTAAGTTGTATTCCACCACGAAAACCGGGCGCGCTCGACGTTGATCGCCAGGCGGCTTTCAGACAACTGCGCTCGCGCGCCAACTTGCTCCAGCAGCGTCTTGAGGTAGACCCATGCTACTGCTGTAGGTGCGGACGATTTTTTGGCTGCGACTGACAGCGTATCGTCAACAGAACCAGTCTAGTAGCCTGCGAAAAAACCACCTCAAGGATTCGCCCTTTTCACCATCACGTCCTACTCAGCACCGTAGCCAATGCCATATTTTTGATTAAGTTTCTCTAGCTGAGCGCAAACGAGACCTTCATAAGGCTATTTACCAGCGGGTCCCCCCTTGGGCACATCGCCAAACGTGTTCGCATACGGAAGCTTGCCTTTGTAAACAGCCTTTCAGTTCACTTCTGGCTCGGCTTTGCTTCGAGCTACGCACACAGTTGATCTCTGACATTCGTCCAGAAGTTACCAAACTAGGAATCGGGATATGGGGTTGTGCCGACCAGCAAGCTATCCTTCAGCGGCAGCTTTTCGTAGGGGGATGTTGTGGTACATACATACGCCGGCAACTCTGCTGCCGACAGTCTGGAAGCTTATTTTCTAGGAGGTCAGCCGCACTTTCGGTAAATGCAATAAACACCATGCCCGTTAAAAGTGTAGAATTTCTCCAATCCGGGGTGTCGATCCTTAGTCTTGTCGATTTTGCGTACCGTCGATACCCAGTCCGTCCACCACGAGCGTGGGGATTGCTGTTATCCATACTAAAAAAGTAGTGTCCGCTCTTCGCTTTTAGTGCGATGCGATTCCCGTGTGGTGTCGACACCCAGACCGATCACCGATACAATCAACACAGCACTCTTCGTCTACTAAAGGCTCTGTCTGTTTCAGGCGATAAGCTGCCTCCCAAAATATTGAATGGCATATTACTGTGATTCAGATCATAGAGTTCGATATGGGGATCCACGTCCACCACCGCGCTTGCGCATTTCAGCGACCGCACCGTCTTTTACCCCAAAATCGGTCTGAAAAACCAACGGACTATCCGCCCACGCCAGCTGCCACAACAGTGCGAAGAGGTAAGGAGCTTTTTCATGAGGAAACCGTTTCGTCTGCAAAAGCTGCCATGATTTCCCTGCCCACCGAATCTGCGACCAATTGCCCTTGCCGGGTCAGCCGTAGCCGGCCATCGCTTCCCAGCGTTGCGAGGTCTCCCTCGATGAGTTGCGGCAGAAATTCGAGCAACTTCACCCAGTGGGGCGTGGGAAACCGTTGTTGTAACTCTGGCAGCGATATACCCTCGTCCATCCGTAGCCCAAAGACTACACTATCCGTTGCCAGTAGCTCGGGCGTGAGCGGCTCTCGGTCCCTCATGGCGCGCCGACCGGCCGACACGTCATTCCACCACTGCGCCAGATCCGGCGGGTTGCTACCGCGCCAGCCGGCGCTTTGCGAGGCTGCGGAGGGACCAAGCCCTACCCACTCGTGCATCCGCCACGTGTTTAAGTTATGATAGCAAATATGGCCAGAGCGCGCGAAGTTCGAAATTTCGTAATGTCCGAAACTAGCCGTTTCTAGGTAGTTCCACGTATCGTTGTAAAGCGCTGCTTCCGTGTTCACATCGAGCTTCACCTTACCTTGGGAAAGTTTCACCCACAACGCGGTATTTTCCTCAAAGGTCAGGCAATAGGTCGATAAATGATCTGGAGCAAGCTGGAGTACCTCGTCGAGGTCGGCCCTCCATTGTTCCTGTGTCTGGTTGGGCAGTGCGAACATCAAGTCGAGGTTCACGCTTGCAAAACCAGCATCGCGTAACAGCCCATAGGCACGGTAAATCTGGGCAGGCTTGTGTTGCCGGCCTAGTGCGTTAAGCAATTCGGCCCGAAAGCTTTGTACGCCAAGTGAAACCCGAGTCACACCGAGTGATTTGAGTACAGCAACGCGATCGGGCGTAACAGTCGCTGGCGCCAGCTCGACCGACCATTCCCTTGGCTGGCCGGCGGCAGCAAGCATCGTCCGACCCAGTTTTTCCATCGCTTCCGGACGCAATAATCCGGGAGTACCACCGCCCCAAAACGCCGTTTCGGCGCGCCGCTCCGCCCATGGAACCAAGTCCGCTTCCCGGGCCACCGTTTCGAGATAGGCGTGGATAGCCTCACCCTTGGGTAAAGTTTGGTAAAAAGCACAGAAATCGCACGTTGTCGCACAAAAGGGCACATGGATATACACGCCTAAAGGAACGTTTTTTTTTGTGCTGCCGGGGATTTTATCATTATAAATTAAATTATTTATTTGTTTGATTTATACACGATTGTGTATCATATTAAATTGTTCAAACATAAAGCTCTAAAGCCCTCATTCCCTTCCTCTTTCCTTCTTTTATTCAGGCAAGTAGAATTTTCGTAGAGATCGACCCTCCTAGCTGTAATGATTTTACCTGCTGATTACTACCTCGAGGTCATCAATCTCGCGCCTTCTATTCTACTGTGCCGGCGACCCCTTCAAATCGACCACCGCGCAGTTCCATCCAGCTTTGAACTCAGACCACCAAGAATCTCGTCCACCCAAGTGTCGTAATCGATTCGCCAGAGTTTCGATCTTACTAAGCGCATTTCGGGCTTCCGACCTCTGAGAGGTCGAGTACCAGCTCCCCGGCTGTTAACTATTACTTCATAGCCCATTTCTCTACGGAGAACGAAACAGGTTCCGTTCCTTACCAGACTACTCCGGCCTGCAGGTGTTGCACATCAGAGGCAGTTATGTGCTGTGCCACGAAGTGTTCCGCGTGCCGGTCGGCGCCCGCATCAGTCTGGTGTGAGTGTGTCTGGCACCGGCTTCGCCGCCCAACGAGGTTGTTCACTGCGGACAAACGCCAATTGTGCACGGTGTTCGAAATCGCCCAGTTCGCTGAGTTTTTTCGTGCCACCAGTGGAAGCTGGCCAGAGCTACCAGGTGCACACCAGCGGCGCCAGTGTGGATCTTCTAGTCGACGCTTCCCGTGTGGACTCCATTTCGATCCTGTTCCCAATTAGTCCGGCCTCACTAACACTCCACAGTGGTAAACAACAGGTGCTCGCCTTACGGTCCCGAAACAGGCGTTCGCCGGCGGCAATGCTGATCGAGATCACGACCGACGTGCTCGCCAGCAGATAATGTCTGAGGCGATAGTGGTCGCCGCTGGAGCAAAAAATGTTACAATTCTCGTTCAAGGGTGGCAAATCGGATATCGATTTTTTTACCAAAGAAACACCGACGAAGACACGGTTCCGACACTGTTTACTGCCAAATAAATCTCGCTTCAAGTTCGGCCGGTTTCGCAGACCTTTTCCCGGCGTAAGGTTGCTTGCGGACATCAAATCGCAGTACCACTGCGACAGGCCGATGATCACAGCCTGCCCGAGAACACGTTGGCGCCATCGAAAATCTGCGCTGTGCCACCGTGTACCAGCGATTTCAACTCCGCCGATGCTAAGATATAATCAATCCGGCTGTAACTGGCCTTCCAATGAAATAGTGCGTCCAGACTTCACCGCGGGAATCCTTCGCGGGCAACAGCTCGCCGAGAACGGTCGCACCGCGTTTTTGCAGCGCGTGCACCAACTTGCTCGGTATAGCATTGTTCCAATTGCCGTAGACGAGAAATTTGCTTACAGTTGGATTTGGGAAAGAGCCTAGTGCTTAGTTCTACGTCACGCGCGGCCTCCGCTTCCTGCTGGCATTGCACCGTGCCTTCTGGATCATTCGGCCGCTCGGTGCGGCGACTTTTCAGGTGCACGACGAAAAACGTGAGCCCGCCTACATCTGTTGTGAAGGTCACTTCTAGCACGCCACACTTCAGATGATCCGGATCCGGCTGATCAAAAAGCTTGATCGGTACCAGTGCGTGCGTCCGTACGCGCTTGAAGTGGATCTTTGCCAGCATCACCACATGGGCGGCGGGGCGGTCCGGGTCTCCGGTTTCGAGCACATAGGCGAACGGATAATCCAGTCCCTCGCGCTGTAATTCCTCAAGAAACGGTTTCGATCCCATTTTCTGAAGCGCGATGACATCGGTATCGATTGCGTACAACGTGCGCTGGAGTGTGGCCTTTTCATTTTCTGGTTTCGGGCAGGCGCGATGGAAAGCACTATCGACCATCCGGCCGGCCACCAGATAATTTTCGACGTTGTAGGTGAGAGCCGTGAGTGCGGCGCGTCCCAGCGTGAGCAGACCGAGAAGCAACACCGCTACGAGCTTCCACCTCAGCCTCATGTGGTGTGGTAAGCGCATCGACTATCGAAACCGATAAAGCAATCGCGTTTTTTAAAAACGCATTCGCCTCGTGTATTCGTTGTTTCTGCGAAAACTAACTGCCGATCGGCGAAAAACCAAAGGTGACAAGCCCACCGAAAAAACCAGAGAGCAGAAGTGTTCGCGCTACTGCTCCTGTCCAGCTTGTGGACAGGCCGAAGGGCACGTTGAACCACAGGGCCGAGCTCCACCACGGTTCGTAAACGAACCGAGCTGCAACAGCAGCCATCGTGACGATGGCTGCTTCGGAGTATAATCGCACTTGTAGTGGCGGATCTTATGCGCCAACATCGACTCGAACTTGAGCTGATCGAGATGTACCACGGCCATGTCGAAAAACACGATGCATCGTAAGCGGCCGAAATCAGGTAAAAAATGCGGTTAGAAAAATGCGTTTAGCTTGTATCGTAGGTAAAATTGAAGATTACAAACTAGCTCTTCGCCTGCGTGTAGCCGGGGCTGCTTTCGAAAAAGTTACTGCATTTCATGACGCTGGTCAGAGCACTGGGCCCGGCACCCCCATTGTGTCGGCGCGTCTCTGCTCGATTCTTCACTTCGAAGGCGAGATGCACAATAAGACGCAGGCCAATCAAAAAACATCATCAGCGGAAACCAGAACATATAAGAAACCAGAAGATATAATTATCTTAATTAAATTAAATTAATTAAATATACACGGGTTTACCTCAGGACCAATTCCAAAACTTAAGCTTGGGCTGGCACGGAAAGATTGTTTGAAATCATCTTCCACTTGTCCATAGTAAGGGGCGTGGAACTGGAAAAGACCGCCAAGTTAAGTTTTGAGACCGCGCTGGCCCGTCTGGAAGCTATCGTCGACTCGATGGAACAAGGTGAGGTGTCACTCGCCGACCTGCTTGGCAAATACGAGGAGGGCACCAAATTGCTCAAGTTCTGTGAGTCACACCTCAAGGAAGCCGAGCTAAAGGTCGAAAAGCTGAAAAAATTCAAGGACGGCGAAGCCACCTTCGAGGCGTTCGAAACTACATCCGCCAACTGAACATAGATCGTTTTCCTTAAAAAAATTACTTAATGAGCAATCGCTTGCTCGACCGCATCCAAGGTCCCGCTGACGTCAAATCCCTCAATCCGGAGGAGCTCCCCCAACTTGCCCGAGACATCCGCGACGAAATCATTGCCGTTACCGCGAAAAACGGCGGCCACGTCGGCCCCAACCTTGGCGTCGTTGAGCTCACTATTGCGCTCCACCGCACCTTCAATTCGCCCTACGATCAGATCGTATTCGACGTTGCGCACCAGGGATACGTGCACAAGCTCCTTACGGGCCGCGGTGGCAAATTCTTCCAAAACCTGCGCAAGACCGGAGGAGCGTCAGGTTTTCTCTATCGGCGCGAGAGCAAACACGATCTTTTCGGCGCCGGCCATGCTGGCACCGCCCTTTCTGCCGCTCTCGGCATGGCCACCGCCCGTGATCTCCGCAGCTCAGAGGAGCACGTGATTGCCGTGTGTGGCGACGCCGCATTCACCTGCGGCGTTACCCTCGAAGCGCTTAACAACGTCGCCAGCTCAACCAAGCGGCTCATCGTCATCCTCAACGATAACGAGTGGTCGATCGCCAAAAACGTCGGTGCCATTGCCAGCTACCTTAACCGGATCAGTACGAACCGCACTTACAATAGGCTACACAACCGCCTTGAGGCTTGGTTCGAGAGTTTCCCGATCGGTGCTAAAATTAATCGAGTTTACCGCAAGTGGAAACGTGGAACAAAGGACTTCTTTGTCGAGTCGTCGCTTTTTGAGAAATTCGGTTTGCGCTATCTTGGTCCGGTGGACGGCCACAACTTCGACGCGCTGCAAAAAAATCTCAATTTTGCCAAACACTCCGATGTTCCGGTACTCGTGCACGTACTTACGAAAAAAGGGAAAGGCTTCGGGATCGCCACTGCGCACCCGGAAAAATTCCACGGTACCAGTCCTTTCGATCCCGCGACCGGAGAAGGCATCAAGAACGCATCCGGCATGCCGCCAAACCTGCAAGATGTTTTCGGCAACGCGCTGGTGCGCTTTGCCAAGAAGGACCCTAAAATCATCGGTATCACCGGAGCCATGAGGAGTGGAACAGGCTTGGCACATCTTGCCAAGGAAGTACCCGCGCAATTTTTCGACGTCGGCATTGCCGAGGAACATGCAGTGCTTTTCGCTGCAGGCCTCGCTGCGAAAGGCTTCCGCCCAGTTTGCGCAATCTACTCCACGTTTCTACAGCGCGCCTATGACCAGGTGATTCATGACGTGTGTTTACAAAATCTGCCGGTGCTTTTTTGTATGGATCGCGCTGGCCTATCGCCCGCCGATGGCCCGACGCACCACGGTCTTTTTGACATTTCCTATTTGCGCTGCGTGCCAAACGCGATCGTGATGCAACCAGAGCACGAGGACGAACTCGTTGACATGATGTATACGTCGTTGCGCACGCCGTCGCCCACTTTTATTCGCTACCCGCGCGGTACTGGCACTGGGATTCGTATCAAAGACATGCCAACGGTCCTTTGCATTGGCCAGGCTGAGATCTTGCGCAACGGATCCAACATCGTTATATGGTCCCTGGGCCCGATGGTGGAGGAAGCCCTCACCGTCGCCGAGCGCCTTGCACGTGAGATAGGTTTTTCGGTTGGGGTCGTAAACGCTCGCTGGATCAAGCCGCTCGACCGCAAGATGCTTTTGCAAAAAGCTGAGAGTACTTCACTGATAGTTACACTGGAGGATCACGTAGTGGCCGGCGGTTTTGGCAGCGCTGTGCTCGAGACGTTGCAGGCGGCGAATTGTCTCACACCAGTAGAGCGGATCGGCTGGCCGGACAAATTTATTGAACACGGCACTAATGCCGAAACCCTCCGGGCCGCCTATGGCCTGTCGACCGATGACATAGTGCGCCGCATCAAGAACCGCGTTCGGCATACCGGCAACGCCCATGCCGAAGTCGATGTGTGAAAAAGCTGCTCTGCGTGGCTTTTCTTTTCTCGTGGAGTCACGATAGCCGCCCTTCGTTGGCTGCAGTTGGTGACTGAGGACGATCCAGCGGCGGTAGCGACGGAGGTCTCCACTGATCTCTTGCTTCTGTTGTGCCGGAAAACGCACAGCTGAAGGCAACGCCAAGAGCTCTTATCGCACACAGAGCTTCAATATTCTCATTCTTCCTTTCAAGAGTGACTGTGGCTGTACGGTGGTTGGTGCGGGTAGAGGGAGTCGGACCCTCCTCTCAGCTTTGGGAAAGCCGCATAATAGCCGATATACTATACCCGCATGTTTTTTTAATGTATAGTCGTCCAAAACTGTCGAGCAAGGACAGTTTATACGGAAAGCCGTAAGTATTTTTTGAACACAAATGTCAGCAAGTCACCGGAACCAACAACTCACATGTAATCGCGCCGGCCCTCAAGGGCGCTTTTTAGTGTGACAGGATCGGCGTAGAGAACACTGCCACCGCTCGGCAAGCCAAAGCCGATCCGGCTGAGTTTAATGTCTGTTTTCGGGAGCTGCTCGGTCAAATAATGGCAGGGCGCCTCCCCTTCCACATCATTGGAAAGGGCGAGGATAATTTCTGCGACCTCGCCGGATTTGAGACGCTGCAGAAGCGAGACAAGGTTTAGGTCCTCGGGAGCAATGCCACGAAGGGGGGAGAGCTTGCCGTGAAGTACATGGTAGCGACCATAATAAACGCCGGCGCGTTCGATAGCAGCTAGATCGGGCACATTTTCTACCACACAAACCTGACTGCTGCACCGACGTTCGTCGTTACAAACGGAACAACATGGCTCCTCAGCGAGGTTGCCGCAAACCTCACATCGGTGCACGATGCGGACAACCGTCTCGAGCGCCGCAACCAATTCGGGAAGACGCTGTGGCTTTTCGACGAGTAGATAGAGCGCGATCCGCTCCGCCGAGCGATAACCAAGACCCGGCAGCTGTTTGAGCTGCTTTTTGAGATGTTCTAGAGCCTGTATCACAAATTAAATCTGCAACTCCTCCCCTCCGTCAAAGCCTGTCTGACATCTGCAACCTGGAGGAGATCGTTTTCTCCCTTGATCTTCTGAACGGCTTCCCTTCATAGCAATTAAAAATCATCTCTTTGATGAGCTTTGTGCTTTCCATAAGGAAAGCTGCAGCTGCCAGTTGAGCTTCTGTCGCAGCCTGTCGTTTGCGAGCACGCGGTCGAACAACTGGCTAACATTGTGCTGAGTAAACGTAACTTCGGCCAGCAAGCGGGGGGCCATCCGGCGGCTCAGCCGCATCGCCACTGAGCGGAATACTTCGCCATTCGGCGCCAGCAAACAGGCGAGAATTGCGTCTACGGCGGCGTCGCGACGCCGTTCATATCCAGAGCGCTGGCCCGCAATTGGCTTAGAAAAGTGGTGGCTATTCGATCCATAGGCTCCGCCAGACAGAGAATAATAATACAACGGGCGCTATGATCTGTTGCCGCCCCTGCGTAGCAAATTTTCCGTCTGAACGAAGATCCCCTTCGTCTATCGCTTCCAGAAACCAAGAACGCCGCTTAATCCAACATAACACCGCCGCTTTGCGGATAAACGGAATTGCTGCTCGTACAAAACGTATGTCGTCCTGGCTTCGGCGCCAGTGTTGTCACCCAATCCAGCACCGAGCACATGACATGCTGCCGAGATAGGGGATGCCCAAGCTCTCCGGGGTGCTGCTGCTCGAATCCACGCAGCTAACCCCCCCTCATCGGAGTTCGCGATGAAGCTTTTCGTGTCAGGCCATGAATGCCAAATTTTGGCCACCATCAATTTGCAGCCCAATTTCCGTAACGACTCCGTCTGACCCTTTGCACGTCAAGGTAACGACCGCTGTGTCGTACTGTCACAGTACTCGCGTCACTGCTGTGCCAAGATAACCGCAACAGAGGATCGCTACGGGCTCGCTAATTAAATCGATGCGTGAAAAACATATGGGTCCGCTTGGCTTGTTCGTGAAAAAAGACAGTGACGTACCGAGAAAAACGGCTTCATTTTCACTATGTCAACCGCTCTTGTGATTTTGGCTGATGGCTTCGAGGAGATCGAAGCTGTTGCTCCCATCGACATTCTCCGGCGCGCTGGCGTCAAAGTAACTATCGCTACCCTGGCCGACAATTTTCACGCAACCGGCCGAAACGGGATCACGATGCATGGTGATACCACGCTCGCCAAGGAGGGAAAAACAGTTACTGATCTACTTTTGTTACCTGGCGGGAATGGCGTTAAGCTTTTGCGGGCTGATCCACGCGTCTCCGCCGCAGTGATGGCCCACGACCGTGCGGGAAAATGGATCGCTGCGATCTGTGCAGCTCCGACGCTGTTGAACGATTGCGGTTTGCTCATGGGGCGCCGCTACACGGCGCACTTTTCGGTCGCAGCGGAACTGCCGGACATCTGCGCGGACGAACAGGTGGTGACCCACGGCAATATCACGACCTCCCGCGGCGCCTGCGCCGCGATTCCTTTCGGCCTTCACCTTGTCTCGCTGCTCCTCTCGCCGCCGGCCGCGGCAGAAATCAGCAATTCCATTTGCTGCCGAGCTGCAGGCATGTAAAAGCGCAATTCCAGCCTCTGCCGCATCCAGTTGTCCAGTTGATCATCCGAGGAGCTGTTGTTTTGGGACTATTTTGTGGGTGTTTTGATTCTACTTGTCGCACATCTGCTTGCTCTCAATAGAGGAAGCAATGGGGATAAAGCTTTTATGACCTCATTGACCGCCGCCGTTACCTTCGACCCGCCCAAAATTCTAATCGAACTTGTCCACGTCGAGCCCTCTTGCTGACAGGACTTGTGGACGCTTCTGCGTCCGCAGACTGTTGCACTTTAACTAATATTATTATATCAATATTCGCTAAAAGCAAGCTGTTTCGAGTAGCACGTGCGCTGTTGTCAAACCGCTGACTTCGGCTGGCATCTTCGCCTCTGTGTTCGGTAAATTTGCCAAGACACTGTCGGACGGGCAGCTTTATTTTATCATCGACATAGGGCGGGCCAGCTCGCTTCGGCGAGCTTTTCGCCAACGTGCCCGGAAACACCTCGGGGAGTCTGCTCGGCATCACACCTAATTCCCAAAACTATTTTCCACATCTGATTGTACCTCTGTTGAACGTGGTTGTAGCCTTCGTCGATTTTTTGGTTGTGTTTGCGATTTATATTATCGCCATCGTGTGGACGGGGACCAGTGCCAGACTGGCCGATATTTTGTCTGTCTGCCCTGATCTTGTTTGGAAGTGTTGCTGGCTGTCGGACTTGGTCTGTAGCTTGCCGCCATCAGAGTATGTTTCCGCGATTTTTGAATTTTTGCGCTCTCATTCATATTCAGATCGGCATTTTCGCTACATCCACCTACTATAGGACGTTATAGGACGTACTCTCTTGCCTAACTGACAGTTACTGCTCGCGCTTAATCCGATAGCGGGTCTGATTTACGCTTTTCGCTGGAGCCTGATAAGGATTGGCAGTCGTTCGGCTGCTTTTGGCCATGTTGTCCTCACGTGGTCAACACCGACGAAGGCAAAGCTGCACGCGCCGACTAGATCTACCCAGCTGCAAAAGCTAACAACATGAACCTCGACTAATCGGCCGGTCGGTTCCTTATGTCCGATAAAAAATTAACGCCCCAAGGCCTGGCTCCGAGCCACTGTGTCTCCTTTCGTGTATTCGTTCCTTCGAGCAGCCGCGCTTTTCATTGGCACGGCTTGCTTTTTCGCCCCTCGGATCGGGGCCTGGTCCGAAGCGCTTAGCGAGTGCAGTGTTTTTTCTTTTTCCTAAAGGTATCAAGGATTATTTCCCAATCCGCTCCTTTTCGCAAGCTTGCATGCGATCTGTATTTCTGCGGTTTTTTGAACAAACCGAGTGCCAATGTCTGGGCGATTTTCTTGAGGTTCTCTCCTCTGCCTTAGTTTGCCACGAACTATTAGTGCTTTTGTCCTGTGCGTGGCCACCACCGCGCAAAAGTAAAAACAATTCCCTCACAGCGTTCTGAGAACTCACACTGCGAAAGCGCCAACTATGGACCCTTCACCGCACTAAATTTTTCGCTGCACACCCTCGTCACAGGCGGCTGCGGCGGCACGCGCTTTTCCCTTTATCCACTTATGGCGGTCATTACTTTACTCAGCTACACACCGTCGCCAGCTTTCCCCGGAGTCGACTTCTGGCTCGACCGAACGGCGTCCAACTTCCCACCGTTGCGTTCCTTCTCCTCCACCGCCCATTTACTGAAAGAACACATCGGCGTGGATTGACTGGCAGCGGCTCTGACGACAGCTGGTTTTTGTCTACACAGTTGCATGCTGTCCTTTCGGGAGAGCCCCATCTGCTTGCTAGAGAAACTCTCTTCTTCTTGCTCTTGCTTGTTTTGGTCCCGAATGCACTCTCTGTTCTAGAAGTAAAATACCAGATGTAGGCCATGCAATGCTATCGGCCATATATTGCCACGAAATTCTCGGCTTTCGGTTCGCCTAGCGCGCCGCACTCGCTTTGGGCCTGTTGCGTAAGGGGCTCAGACGACTTACCTCTACTTCAGTAGCGTTGGCTACATCTTTGCTCATGCGCATTCGCCCAATCGGTTTTCTCCCCCTTCATGAGCCAGCTCGGAATCGAGGTCTCCAATCAGAGCAAACTCTACACGCTCCAACACGGGAAGCGGCAGAACAGTCTGCGCAACACGTTGCACTAGATCGCCCACCCAGATCTGGCATCGATATCGCTGTAGAAAAAAAGCTTGAATCCGAGGAGCTCTTGGAGCTATGCAACGTTTCTTTCGCTGTGTGACCCTCTTGGCAAGGTGGTAAGCTTCATCGGACGCAAATGGTGCGGGAAAACCCACGTTCCTGAAAATGAAAAGTTCTCTCTCGCATCACCGATGCAGAGAGCTCCGACAGCGGCAAACATCCATTGATGCTTGGTCGCCTCCCTGTTGGAAGCCGGAACAGACTTTCATTCCGACCTCAGTGATTGGGAAAACGTTTTTCTAAACAGTGTGATTTTCTGCAATGCCGTGCTCGTAAATTCGACGAGATCGTTGCCTTTGCCGAAGCAGAGCAACTTCCTCGACACGCCGGCCAAATACTATGCAAGCGACATGTATGTCGCATCTCGATTACATTGTAACAACTTGTGTAGAACCGAAATTCATTATTTTTTTGAATGGATTATATAAGTCGATAAAATGGACTAAAAACACCTCCGGGAAATGCAAGGCGTTTTCCAAAGTGAAAGACACACAGTGCTTTTTTGCTAGGACAACAGACAACATTCACGCTATCCGTCAGCTCTGCCAGACCAGCTTGTTTCTGACTGAAAGATAGGTGAAAAAGATTGGACTTGGTCGGACAAGTTATCGACGTGTATCTGAAAAACACCGACAGGGTCGAGGCGCGGTTGCCGGAATCTTCGGCGAAATTGTGTGTCGCACCTATGTCACCGGACTTACTTTCGAAAGCCTTCCTGGCATTATGGCTGCGTTTTTGCGATGGGCTAGGGCTGGGGCGCGCGAAAGTCCGTGTGCATCTTTCGCATAGCTATAAACACTTTCCCGTCAGCTTTGGATTGGCGACTTCCGAGGTTGTTGCTGTGCAAGCTACCTCGGCCCCTCCGACAAACTTTGACGTAGGCGACTACGAAGTTATTTTTTGAATAACTGCTCGCTTTATAAGCCTTCAGCTTCAAGCTGAAGGCTACAGTATGATAATTAAAGTTTTGCTCGGGAAGCTAAAACATTCAACAAATTATCGCCAGACGGATCGATATTAACGGAGAAGACCCACACGAATTCTTTCCAATTACCTCCAGTGTCGACATGGTGTTAAATTCTATAAAAATGACGATACTCCCGGTCTAACCGGGCGTGATCTCGCATTGCGGAATCTCACTCGCAATGGCTTTAGGCTGTGATCTTTTCTTTTTTCTTGGTCGGCCTTTCAGGAAATCGCGATCCTCGCCTCGAAAGAATGCATCTGGGAATACTGCGGTTTCAAGCTATTGCTCTCGCGCTGCTCAATTCGATAAAATATGTCCTTGGCCGTCAGTCCGGACTTCCCCTGGTAAACGCACTCGATATGCAATACAGCCGCGGCCGCGTCTCGTGTTGTCCTATTTTGCGAATCTTCGCTTGGCCTGCGCCTTGCCATCGGCGATTTGGCGTGCCCTACATTCTCGACTATCAGGATCTTTGGTACAACCCCTGCTACACCCGCACCAAAATGCGCTCACCGAACGGTGGAATCAAGTTCGCCCTCAGTCACAGTCAATGATCGGTTTTGCCAGCAGGAGCCGGAAACAAGTGCGACAAGCGCTTGCAATCATTTCGGTTTCGGATGTTTATGGCTGCCAACTTGCTGAAAGCTACTCATACAAAGTGCACGTGGCTGCTGCGCTATTTAGCGCCTCGTCCACCGACTTTTTCAGCCCACAGCCCGGTGCAACCGTTCGTGGATTCCGGTGATGGTTTCTCTTATTGCGTTTACACAGGACGGTACGGTCTGGGTATGATGTTCTCGATGCACGTGCTATCCTATACGTTCAAGCATTTTCTGGATTCGCATCCAGCCGATGTAAAAAAGGTGCGTTTTCATTTCATCAGAAAGGACTATACCTCGCCACCATTCGGTTGAGCATGGGCTCTACCTACCGGTCGCCAAAAGCGAAGGGTGAGGTGGCTGGGTTTTCAACAGGAACACTGCTTTGTGTTTCGACGCCCTTTACTCTATTATCCGCCAAAATGTCCAGACTCTCATTGACGTCATATCCAACAACCCTACCTACGCAGCTTCGAAAAATTTTCTTTCTTACATCCTGACCAGACTACTCGATACTGCTTGTTTATAACGCCAAGATCTTCGTTTTGGGATTTTCCAAATGGTTCCCTTTGGCGAACGCTTCATCTTCCGCACCTCCCCAGAATATCGAGGTCCTTGCTGAGGCTATCTACTATTGGTGTTTTGCTTTTTCCACCAACAGCAACCGTATCGAACTCGACGCTGCTACCTTTGAGATTTTTACGACAGCGGCACTACCAGAAACTCGCCGGTTGTTTTCATCAAGCAACCAAAGATGCTCTTTCCCCCCGAATGAGTTCTTCCGCCGCTCTACATCGTGCTTATCTCTAGTGTCATTTACTTTATCTAGCCACCGTCTGCAGCCCGGAGTTCTCACCTCGATTGCATTGATGGCCAGCAGGCCCTGCGGCCTGCTCTTAATGCTTGGTCCGGAGTCGGGATCGACATCCCATTGATGTATATGACATATGATAGTGGTGCAACTTCTCGTGACTTGCCGGTCTTTTCATTGTCTCCATTGTCACTGGTTACAAAGTGTTGGCTGAGCGAATCACTGGTGAGCGTCGCCGGGCTCAAAGTTTCCGCTCTCTCGGTGGTCATGGGTGCAGCTTGGCGCATGGGAATGAAATTCTTCCGACTCGTTCCGCGCGTCGCATTTGTTGTCCATCGACATTGAGAGATTCGGCATATAGCTAGGTTGTTTCGTTTCGGGTTTTGGCTGATCAGCGCTTCCGCCACACTATATAGTATGTGAGAGTTTAGGCTTGCTCGATGTGATTTTTTAGCTGCTATCGTCAGACTCATATCTGATTATTCAGAATCGCGGTCTCCGCCACGAGCACCTTGAAGCTTCTTTCTTTTGACAATGACTGCATGGAACCAGCGAACTCCATCTATCCTCGAGTATCATCTTTGGGTTGATCATAATCAGACGAATGTCTGACAGCTCCTCCAGTCTACTGCTCTCCATGGTCACCATCGTGTTTACTTGAAACAGCGATTGCATACAGTAGAAGCTAATTTTAATTGCCGGTGTACTCCTTTCGTTTCTCAGCTTCGGAAAATGCGAGATACCGGCTCGTTTATTGGTATAATGAAGGTGGCGAAAAGATGCAGGTCACTCTCCAACTCACGGACTTGCCTTTGTTCTATCTGGAAGTAGGCATCTGTGTCTTGGATACGGTAAGGAGGTTCGCTCAAAAACCAGCCTGCTTTCGAAAAGGTTAAAAAGTCAGATAACCAAAGCCCGCTTTAAGGCTTTGAACAATCCAGAAAACCTCTTGTATACGATCGAATCCGTTGAGGATCAAGGAAACAACCACTCCACCCTCTAAGACAGGTCCCTACGATAATTGTCCCCCTGTTGATTCCTCGCATTTTTTGGCCAAAAAAGCCGTATTCGCACGAAGAGCAGATTCTTTTCAATATTCACTTCGGATGCTAGTTTTTTCGAATCTAATTTCGCGATCTATGTCACTTGGAGTTTCCTTGCCGAAGCCTATGGGAACTTCGGACCGATTTTTTTGTTCCACGATAATCGAGGTAGTGCTGGGCTTTCCCTTCGCCTGGGTGGAGAACTACACTAACGTAAGCCGCTTTTCTCTACGAAAGGTTTGATCTCGTTTGCGATCTTTTTGGGTCTGACCAGCTTTTTCAAAATCGTGGCAAACATAATGATCATCTCGTTTTTCCGACCTTGGGTTCTGATCATCGTCGTCTGCTCGACTCGCGATCATGCTGTCACCACCAGGTAAAGCAATTGCAGCCCATGGTTTCGCTAGCTGTGCGTACACACCGATCTTACGTTTCGTGTTTTCTCTTCTATCTTTGGGAATTCAGCGCCATTGCCCAACGCGATCCGTAGTTAAAAACGAGTTTTTAGTGGGACATCGATTTGCTGGCCGGCTACGATTCCGGATCCGTACCAAGCCGAGCTACAGATCCGGGTACGGCATCAGTTCAACGGACTCCACAACCCCTTCCTTATCCACTGATATCCATTCGCTATTTTCTTTTTTGACTACAACTGGCTCTCGTACTAGCGCGCATCTTGATGGGCGCGCCCGCTGTGGTCTACCGCTATTCTTCCGTCTAGATTCGCATCTGCTCGGTCGCGGCCGAATAAAATGGAAACGCTATTAATTACTCCGAATGCCCTTTCTCACTTCTCCGTTTTCCTCTACATCGGCTAGGCTAGCCTGGGTTACTTCTGCTCGTTCGGCGTGCTTGAGCGGTGGTTTTTTCGCCTCACATTCGGTCAACGCCAGCACTTCCCCCAGAACCTGCAAATCGAATCTACCGCTTGTATCCTGAGCGAGCGAACTCGGATTCGCCAGCAATCTGGTTGTGTTTTCTCGGGAAATTCCATGAGCGTAAGCAACCCGTCGAGCTGCTGCACGCCTTGCTCGCCGTAGCGAATGAGCGCAAAGCGTTTGGCTTCTTGGGCGGCGGTGCCCTCGAAATCGAATTCGCTAGTCTCGCTGCCAAACTCGCCCACGGTCGCCTAGTCTGCTCCCTGTCTTTCGCCAACCAGCCAAAATGCCCGCATGTTACCTGTTCGCTGATATTCTTATCCTGTCTTTGTGTGACTTCTACGAAATGTGGGGATTTGCTGGAACTTACTTTAAACAAAGCGATGCACCTTGATGCTGTTTGTCTCATCTCAAACCTCGACAACTGCCAGCGGGGTCTTGTAATCCTCGCCAAGATTTAGGTGTTTTTTCCGCTGAGGCTTTTTCTGCGCTAACTACGGTGCTGCACACTGTACTCCAAAATCCAGCTGATAAACTAGTGCAACTGGTACCGCCAAGTCTCCGAAAAATTCCCAGTTTCACCTGCGAGCAAACCACCGCCAGGGTGCTCGCGGTCTTTAGTTCTCTCGCAGATCCCTATTTCTGGCCCACTCTCGTGCGCGTTACGATTATCAATAACTTCTTCCCTCTCGTCCTGATGTCGGCAGCGGATCGATGGGAAAAGTTGGTACTATTTTCGGCCGCCTCTTTTCGACCCGAAGCGATGCTGCCATAAGTATCTCACGTTTCTGACGAGGCTTCGCCAGCTGCAAAATCGTCGACGGTGTCCGCTACCTGTGCTGCCAGACAGAGCGGACTTGGACAAGTTCTTGAAAAATCTCCTGCTCGATTTTTCTGGAGGTAGTGTGCATTTCGCGCTACCTTTCGTCCGCTTGACGTTATCGTCTGCAAATCCGTGACTTTCCCCGTGTGACTCCGCCTTCTCAAACCATCTGCCGAACTCGTGCTTGTTGTGTTTGGACGTTATACCAAAGGGGCGATACCGTTGCTACAACCAGATCGCTCGCGTCCTCGCGCCAAACAGTTTCGTGCAGAACAGAATGCTAGATAAAAACACTGTCTTGTCGTGTTACCGGTTGTCCGGTTCAATGCAGCATCCTGAGCACCGTTTAACCCGTTTTCAGCGATGCACCCGGGCACGATCGGTTTCATTAGCCGCTTGCACGCCTAAAAAGGTCCGCTGCTGCTCGCCGATGCGCCCAAGTTCGTTGGCCAATATTCGGGCGGCTGATCAGACATAATTTTTCGACGGAATCGGTTTTGTTTTTGTAGAAATTTTTCCTCGCACCACGCAGCATGACCGAACAGCATGTCTAGTTTTACAACATCGCGCTAGTGCATCTTGGATTCGGCGCTAATCTTAGCCAAGGCTGCTACTTGCGTTTGGGCATGTGCAATTTCCTTTGCTGGGATATGTCGTTGACCACGCGCCCTAGCACCATTGGTCCCAACACCTGGTTCTGCGCCGCGGTATTTTTCAACCCCGGTGAGACCATGGGCGAGCTGTACGGCGTGGGTCCCCTCGGTAGTTGTTAAAAAAATCTTTCACCTTGTACGACCTGCGTGGGCAACCCGGTTCGGGTTTTAAATCACACCTCTAATCTTTCTTGACTTTCTTATGTCCGAGGCTTGCCTTCACGCTTCATCTCACACTAGCGAGCGCGCTAGCCGTTGGCTCGTCTTGCGGTGCTGGCTGGTGTTATTTCATCGCAGAAGTTGTTCGTGAGCTGCTTTACCCTTTGGCTAATCTGGCCTAACAATGACTGGGTTTTGCTTGTCGGGTGTGTCCGAAAATTTTCCGTTGTACAAATCTAACAGTTGATCAACGATGCCAAAGCGCTGACTTGGTCATGACTGGTCCGTGTTTTGCTTAGCTGATAACTCCACCTGGACATTCTTGAAGCTGCCCGGACTCTGACAGTTTAACGGTATCGGTGCGGGCCTTGTTACTCCGTTTTCTCACAACTAGAGCTGTCTCACCAGGTTACTGGCGGAAGGCTCCTCTATCGATTGAACCAAACGTAGCTGTTTCGGGAAGGTTTCCAGATTACATGCGGACCAATTTTTGAACGACAAAACTGCACCTCAGCAATATCGTGTTAGCTACAATCGGTCTATTCCTAGCATTATCTTTTCTCTGTTTTTCGCCGCCACCATATGTTTGACCGGCCACGGTCCGGTTTTCTTAAGACAACCACACGTCGGCCGGAATTGTGTGGCCCTCCAAACCATAAAACTACGCTCAATGTGCGGGCAGCGTTTACAATCAAACGGGCGGCAATCGGATCACACCCACCGACCGCATCATCCGGATCACCCACATTAACTAGCCACTGCAACTAATCAGCATGCTCTGTGGCGACATGAACCTTATCGGTCCGCGTGTCGAATGGATGAAACTTATCGAAGAATATGAAAAAGATTCACTCTTATCATTTCCGCCACCTCGTCAAATAGGGTATCCCCAGTTGGGTCCATACTTACGGACCAGACCTCGAGGACACGTTCTGAAAACTAGTTATACGACTTCTACTACATCCGTAGTTTCTCGTTCGTGTTCGACACCTCTATCGTGATAAAAACTTTACAAGTGATTTTTTGGAAAAGGTCGCTAAGAACTCATTTCGAAATGAAGCACTACGACTTCATCTGTCTTGGTGGCGGCAGTGCCGGCTTCAACGCCGCGCGGACCGCCAGTTCGCTTGGGAAAAATGTCGCTGTAGTGGACGGCTTCGACCCACTCGGCGGCTTATGCATCCTGCGGGGATGTATGCCTTCAAAAACGCTGCTATACAGCGCCGAAGTGCTCCACCAAGCCCGACAAGCAAAAAAAATCGGTGTATTGGTTTCTGGCGTGCGCCCCGACATGAAAGCGATACAAGCCCGAAAAAAATTCATCATTAGCAAATTTACGGCCGATCGCGTAAAAAGTCTCACAAACGGAATATTTACGCTATACCGCGCCTATGCACGCTTCATTGATCCGCATACGATCGAACTTTCGAATGGCGAAAAACTGTGCGGAAAACACTTTCTCATCGGCACCGGATCAAAAGTCAGCGTGCCGGCCGTGCCCGGGCTACACGAAACTCCGTTCTGGACCAGCGACGAGGTGCTTGATTTAGATTTTGTGCCGCGTAGCGTGGCCGTGCTCGGCGGCGGGACTGTCGCATGCGAACTCGCGCAATATCTCGAACGTATTGGATCCAAAGTAACGCTGATCCAACGCAGCAACCACTTATTGCGCGGCTATTCGAAAGCCGCGCAACAAGTGGTAGAGACGGCCTTTCGCGATGAGGGCATCAAAGTATTCACGGGGACCAGTCTCAAAAAAATTTTTCAGACTAAACGTGGTATTAAGATTGAGTTCGAGCACGAGGGCAAGCTCCTCGTTTACAGCGCCGATTATCTTTTCAGCGCGCTGGGCCGCGAACCCAACACCGCTACACTCAACCTGGACGCTGCCGGCGTGAAGACGCGCCCAAATGGCCAGATTGTCATCAACCGCTGGCAGCAGACCAGCACTGCGCATATTTACGCCGCCGGTGACTGCTCGGGGCCGGTGGAAATCGTGCACATTGCGATTGAACAGGGCATGCTCGCCGCCCGCCACGCCAGCGGCATCAAAGGTCTCAAGCCGCTCGACTGGTCGCAGCTGCTCACCGTCGTCTTTACCGACCCACAACTCGCCGGAATCGGAAAAACCGAGCCCGAACTAAAGGAGGAGGGAAGGGATTTCCTCAGTGCATCCTATCCTTTCAACGATCACGGAAAATCTATCCTAATGGAAGCCAACTATGGATTCGTGAAAGTCCTCGCCGATCCCAAACGCGGCCGCCTTCTTGGCGCTGAGATCGTAAGCAAAGACGCGGGAGAACTCATCCACGCGTTCTCGCTGGCCTTTTCCAGAAAAACCTCCGTGTTCGATCTGCTACGCGCGCCTTGGTATCACCCGACTCTGGCGGAAATTATCACGTATCCGCTGGAAGAAATCGCCGAAAAAATCTCAACTACCTGAGTCACCCTCCAGTCAATCGCTAAGTGGTTTTTTGCGAGCCGCGTCGATATATCCACCTTATCATTATACCAGGTTATTCAACTATTTACTTTTTCACCAATTCGCTGCGCGTCAAGCCCCCCTTCCAGCGCAGAACTTGAAGCCAAGACGGTTTTTTGACCCTCATGTAAAGCCATACACGGATAGCTATGCCAACGATCTGCCCGGCTAACCCTCTGGCTATGCTGAAAAGAACTACTGTCCCAACTTTGACAATGGCTGACCATATGGACGAATCCTGTCTGATCGTCACCTGTGTTAACAAGGACGACTTCCTCTATTTCGATACGACCCGCGATCACGGGGAGCATAATTTTTTGTCGACATGTGATGTGATCATTCAAACTGCCAATGGCCCTTTCAAAAGTGTCATCGGCAACGTGGCCAACCCCAACATACCTACGATCGCGAGTTCGAACTGATTCACGGTTCGATCGGCAACACTCAAGCCTTTGGTAACTAAGATAGGTGCCTATATCGTCTCGTCTAGACTCCTCTGCCCCTAGCTAAAGCTAGGGGGGAAATTCCGCCCCATACGATTTCGGTTACGACCATACAAAAAAATAGGCGTGTGCAAGGCGCAGACATCGGCTTCCAGCATGTTGCATTGATCGTCAATGTCGGGCATGCGGCAGATCATCCGGATTGCGACGACCGCAAGCTCGCTGAGACGTGCCGCGACACGACGGACCGACCGCGGATTTGCTGTGGTCCAAGCATCAATAAAAAAGTTTACGAGTACCTCACCGGCTGCGTCAAGAAACTAAAAATTCCTTATCAGCTTGAGGCCGATCTGCACCTGGCTTGTATCGCATAGACAAGCGCCCCAAATAACACACGGAAGCGTGATATTCTGGCTTGTGTCGATCCCGCTCAAATGCATGTATAAGTTAAGAAAATTTGTTGATATCTCAGGAACTGAGAACTTTGTAAGTTCTTTATAAAGTTCGCAAACCCGATCATAAAAAACGCTAATTTCAACTAGAAACCTCTGGATAACTATCCCAAAACAAAGATACGCGCTGAAAATTGCAATTCTTTGTTTTACTGCCTCAGCTGGGTGCTCAGGCGGCGCTTTTATCGCTCGCCCGCCGCGGTTTTTTTTTTATCTGCGGTTCGCGATAGCCTTCAACTACGGCTTGGTCAATGATGACTTCCGTGACGTCATCGCGATGAGGAAGCTCATACATGATTTCGAGCATGAGTTTCTCGAGAATGGAGCGTAGCGCCCGGGCACCGATCTGCAGTTCGATCGCCTTCTTCGAGATGGTGGTAATTGCGTTCCGTGTAAAGCGGAGTTGGATGCCGTCCATCGCCAAAAGTTTGGAGTACTGTTTTACTATCGCGTTTTTGGTGTATAAAAGTACTTGTTTAAGATCTTCGACCTTCAGCTTATCGAGCACCGAAATCACGGGAAGTCGGCCGATGAACTCCGGAATCATGCCGAAATGGATCAAATCTTCAGGAACGACACCACGCATTATTTCCTCTGGAGCCAGCTCATGATCAGCCTCATTGACGTGAAAGCCTAGCGAGCGTTGGCCGCGACGCTTTTTGATAACCTGATCGAGGCCAACGAATGCACCACCACAGATAAAAAGGATATTGGAGGTATTAACCTGAATATATTCCTGATTCGGGTGTTTGCGTCCGCCCTGCGGAGGCACGTTACAAGTGGTACCTTCCAAAATTTTCAATAACGCCTGCTGAACGCCTTCACCGGAAACGTCACGGGTAATGGAAACATTTTCCATGGTCCGACGGGTTTTGTCAATTTCGTCGATGTAAATAATCCCGCATTCGGCTTTCTTAACATCGTAGTTCGCAGACTGGAGGAGGCGGAGGACGACACTTTCCACATCTTCACCTACGTAACCAGCTTCGGTCAGCATAGTGGCATCGGAGATGGCAAAGGGCACGTCGAGAATCTTGGCTAGCGTGCGAGCTAGCAGTGTTTTGCCCGATCCGGTGGGACCGCAAAGAAGGATGTTGCTCTTTTCCAGATCAACATCGGTAAATTCTTCCGATACGGTACTAACGTTGCTGCCAGTTCGATTGTTCTCGGAGTTGATTCGTTTGTAATGATTGTAAACAGCGACTGACAAAACTTTTTTCGCATGATTCTGGCCAATAACAAAATCGTCGAGCACGCGTTTGATTTCGGCCGGCTTAATCAGCTGAAAGGCCAGCTTGCTAACGAGACCGCTTGCAGTTGGCTGAGGTTTCACTTCACGATCAATAATCGTTTTGCAGATGTTTACACAAAAATCACATATGCAAACTCCTGGTCCAGAGATTATTTTGCGGACCTCAGTTTGCGGCTTGCCGCAGAATGAGCAGGACGTCATGCGCGAAGGTTTAGCTATGAGAAGTGATATGTTGGCTCGGTGGGCCGTTTAGTTGAAGCTTCTTCGTCAAAATTTTATCGAATCAGGCAGCCGACTTTGCAATGCTTCTGGTATCGCTATTCGACATAACTACATGATCAACAATACCGTAAAGCTTAGCTTCGCTGGCACTCATGTAGCAATCGCGGTCCGAGTCTTTCTCAATCTGCTCGACTGTTTTACCCGTATGCATAGCGAGCACTTGATTCAAAGTCTGGCGCCAACGGAGAATCTCTCGAGCTGCGATGGCAATATCAGCCGCTTGGCCGCCGGCACCACCGCTCGGTTGGTGAATCATTACCCGACTGTTCGGCAAGGCAAAGCGCTTGCTCTTGGTTCCAGCCGCAAGGAGAACCGTGCTCATGCTGGCAGCCATGCCGATGCAATAAGTAACAAAGTCGCATTGCAAAAAGTTCATCGTGTCAAAAATCGCCATACCAGCTGTGACGCTGCCACCCGGGGAGTTGATGTAGAGTTGGATGTCCTTTTTTGGGTCCTCCATTTGGAGGAACAGCATTTGCGCAATCACTATGTTAGCAACGCCGTCGTCAATCGGCGTGCCGATAAAGACAATCCGGTCTTTCAGCAGCCGGCTGTAAATATCCATGGACCGCTCGCCGCGGCCGGTGTTTTCGAGAACGATGGGAACGTAGTAACTCATACTTGACCTAGTGCCATCGTTACGCTAGCCTTCGATACTAGAAAATCAAGAACTTTGTCGAAAAGTAGCTGTTGTTGCACTGCGCGCATATGACCGTGGTCTTTAGACAAATCTCTGGCGAGCTTATCGGGTTGCTGGTCGCTCTCCTTCGCTTTGCGAATAACCCAGTTATTCAGATCTTTTTCGTCGACCTTGATCTGTTCAGCTTCGGCGATTTTTGCGAGGATGAGTTGAATCTTTACCCGAGAAACGGCAGCCTTGGTCGAGCTTTCAACGAACTCTTTCTTTTTACTTTCCATCTGTTCTTGCGGAACACCGAGGCGGAGATTTTTTCTGATTAACTGGCGAAGCATGAAATCGCGTTCGTTGGATACCAGGCTCTCCGGTACCGCGAAGTCGGCTTGGGCGAATAATGCGTCTGTTACTTGGCGACGTTGAGCGGTGCGATTTTCATAAATCTTCTGCGTCGTCAGATTTTTTTTAATCTGATCCTTGAGTGCGTCGAGCGTCTCGACTTGGTTGGCCTTGAAGAAAGCTTCGTCCAGTGCCGGCAGGACGCGCTCACGTACCTCCTGCACTTCGATCGAATAGACCACTGACTTGCCAGCAATAGCTGGCGCGGGGGAAAATTCAGCAGGGAAAGTGACCATCACATTTTTCTTGTCGCCGGCTTTTGTGCCCACGAGTTGGAAATTTACACCGGGTAGGTGCAGGGTATCCTTGTTGACACCTTCCACTTCCTCCCAAATCTGGGACGCTTTCGCGTAAATGGCTTTTTCTACGACGATTTCGGAGAGCGGCTTGCGATCAAGGGTGCCTTCGTAACCAAAACGAACATAGTCACCCTTTTGTGCTGGACGCTCCACAACTTTGAAATCAGCCCGTTCGGCCCGGAGGCTTTCGATAACTGCATCGATTTCGGCATTAGCCGGCTCAGTTGCCGCGATCTCGGTCATCAGGTTGGAGTAATCCGGAACCTTAAAATCCGGGCGTACGTCCAACGTAATTTTGATCATCACGTTTTTATCGGTTTGCACTTCGCACTCGGCGACATCGACGACTGCCAGTGCGTCGACTTTCGATTCCTGAAGGCCTTCGCGACAGGCCTTATCAACCACGCGTTTTTTTAATTCCTCACGCAGTCTTTTGCTGAAGCGTTTTTCGACCAATTGAGCGGGCGCTTTTCCCGGACGGAAACCAGACAGGCTGGCCTGTTTGATAAATTCACCCAAGATAGCTTGGTATTCGTAATCGACCTCGCACTTATCGAGCGCAATAGTCAACATTTTGCGGGTATCGTTGATGTCGTTTGTCTGAACGTTCACGGCAAGATTTCTTAAGGGAGTTACAAATGGTAAAAGAAATAAAATTAATGTTAGTAATTCTAACTCAATTATATTATTGTATTCAGCATAGAAACATAAATCCCAAAAACATAAATCCTATTTTGGTTTTTACGTCGGGATCGGGAAACTAAGGCATAATATGCCTTGTCTTGTCGAACTGCTTGATCTCTATGGCATCGCTCTTGTGGCCGATGCCGCCTCCACTACTCCTTTTGTCATGTTACTGCGTTGTGGCCAGCCTCCCGTTTGGCGTCGCTCAACCGCCGAAGCAGGTAAGGCACTCTTTTTAGAAACGGAATCCTGCCTCAGCGCAGCCGGCATCCGATTTGATGAGATTGGCGCCTTCGTTTTCTGCGAAGGCCCCGGATCAATGCTTGGTATCCGTACTGTCGCGGTGGCGATCCGGGCCTGGCAGGAACTCAGGCCGCGACCGATTTTTTCTTATCGCAGCCTCACGCTGCTGGGACAGGTTTTGGGTGCAAAAATTTCCGATTCGTTTGGAGTTATCTGCGACGCGCGGCGCGAATCCTGGCACCTAGCAAGCGTCGAATGTGGAGCCGTGGCTCCTCTTCGCCGAATCTCTAACGAAGAACTTAAGGACAGCCCGCTCCCACTCCACCAAGCCGTGGGATTTCGTTCCTGGCAGTCAGCTCCGCGCGCAACTACGCCGTGTATCTATGATGTTCCGGCACTGTTCGCTGGCGCGGCAGAGCACGATTTATTTTCCGAGGTGAGCCAGCCGGACGCTTACAAGATCGAATTGCCAAACTACAAAAAATGGTCTGCGCAAGTGCACAGCGCCACCGTTGCCACCACCCAGCCCATGAGCATATAGACAAAGCTCTCGTTGTGATCTTGGGCAAAATCGACCTTGTTTCCCTAGGGTTTAACTTGAAGCTCATTTGCACTCCACCTTCATTGTAAATAATTTGCTATTATTCCATTGGTAAAGGTCGATGCCTATAGGACACGATTGCCAAAGATAGAAAACTAGCACTAAGATGCACTTAGCGCCAGCGAAGATGCATTCCCACCGATTCCGCAGAGGCAGTGGCCATTTGTGAATTGGGCGCTCACTTGCCTGTCTTTCTGCTCGATGTCTCATTCCCCGAAAAAACTGCTTGCGCACGGCTTAATTGTCAATAACATCCTTTTCGGCGAAATTCGATCGCCTTGCTCGAGTGAGCACGGAACTGGTGTTGAGTTTTCACATTCGAATCGGCCTCGTAAAAAGTCTGTTCGCTGGCGTCTCCGTGAGTCATGGCCGCATCAATACGCTCGTCCAGCCCACTTGCCTCGCCGTGCTCGCTGCGGGCTATAGCGACAGCTTGCCCCCTCGGATTAAACAACCGCGACTTCATGTGTGTATGCGTAAAGCGTTCCCTCATTGTTAGTTGCGGCTGCATGGATCAAACCGTTGCGTATAGGAACACTATGTCTATCAAACTCCAGCTCGGATTTGTTGTCAAATTTAGTTAGTGAACGGAATTGATCCCTTCGTGGCTTGGTGTTCCATCACCAAGCACGTAACTAGGGTTTGCCGCGCTACCTGCAGAGCTTGACAAAACTTTTTCGGAATAACTAGCGCATCAAACGAGAATAACTTTTCGCGCCATGCCGGAAAATTAGCCTCTTTCCTCCGCGAAATGGAACGAAGCTGCGGCACGTCATTTTTCCAGTATGTCGGCTTTAGCGCCCGCTACCCGAGACTCCGCCAGGATGGCAGCGGAAACCATCGCTTTCTATTTCTAGCAGATCGCGGCATTTTTCGAAGCTTTAGCAAACCACTAATCGTGTAAGATAGCCCAGAAATGCCGCACAAGATAGACACCTAAGACTCAACCCCATGCGACGTTGGCTCGTGCAACAGGCAAAACCCGAAGCGCTGCTCTATGTTCATTAGGATGCCATTTGATGTCATTTACCGCTTTGGCCTGAACAATGGAACAACGCTCGCCGAAGGCCATTACGTGTTCGCCGGCTATTGTCGGCGTGACGATCATTTCCACTACGTACGATATCCACTAGCACCACATCTCGGCCAAAGCCATTTTTGTCGTGATCTATATGATTTTCAAAGAAAAAGCTGCTGACGTTTTATTCTTCCCAAAAAAAGAAATCATACGCTTTTGTTTGAGTGATAAGCCGCTTTTCGGTTTTCTACACCGACGCCTTGGGCGGCTGGCTACTTATCACCTTTTTCAGCAGTCGCGCGTTTTTCATTAACGATTTACGCAGCAGTTTCACCAAAAACCAAGACAAATTCTATTTCGAATTGGTTCAAGGTCTCGATTCTCAACATTATGTCTGTGCCCCGCTATGTTATCAACGCGTTGCAGGATCTGTGGCCAGATATATTTCGATCCACCAAACCGTCCGGGGCTGGGTCTGCCGCCACATGTAGATTAACTTCGTCATGCTCGCCGTCCAGCCCCAAGCAATCACAATCACCTCTCTCAATTTGTTGAGTTCGAATGTTCTCTACGTTGACCAAGAAACTCGAACTCTTCGCCACCGAATCCAACGAAGTGCACAATTTGGGGCCCGATGCGGGAAACTTGACCGTGTGCAAAAAACTATCCCCGTTTGACGTAGTTTGTGTGAAATGAGATTATTCGTTTCCTTGGACGCGACAGTCGCTAGGCCGAAGCGGCGATGCACACCGTCCTCATTGCCTTTTTGGAGCCACCGGGCTAGCAGCCTTGCTCAACCATGAAAACCCAGTTGCCTCTTTTTCCTATTAATCCACCGCAAATTTCTCAGGCTCGCCACGCGCGCGGCATCGGCCTGCTCGCGTTCAGCCGCTTTGTCCCTTCATTTCTCGTCGAGTTCGTCCTCGTCCACCTCCCAAAAGATAAAAGACGCGCACGAAAAAGGGCTAGCCCTTTTTCGTGCGCGTGCAGTTTGCAAGTCACAACGACGACCTAAATACGGTGGTATCCTAACACCGATTCCGAACTACCCATGCCTGGCCCGGCCATCAGCCTCATGCGCGAACAACTCCCCTGCCGATCAACGATTACCCTTGCGCCCAATGTCGCTTGCGCGCCCCTGCACCGCTTGCTACAAGACGGAAAGCTCGGCAGTTTGCAAAGCGCCGGATATCCCGATCCAAACCGAAACCATTTCCTGTTCGACCAGAACCTGGAAAATGGTCAGTTAGATCAGCTTATTTTTGTATACTGACACTACTTTGACAACAGTTGCGCGGACATCCCCCAAGAGCGGTCCCTGTAATATCAACTTTAGCAACGAAGCTCTCGAAACCTTTCTAGCTAAAAATTGGCCATCCAACTTTCAACTTCGCTGATTGCGGAGGTCGCGACTGGCCGAAAAGCGTAGTACTGCTCGAAACCATGTTCCAGAAAAGCTACGCAGATGATAACGCCGACTATCTCCGACGAACGATGGTAGATGCGCTCGTGACCAAGCGAAGATTTTAGCCGATTATTCACAGATTACCAGCTTGTTTTGACTTATGCAACTTCATACTTTGCTGGCGTGTTGCGCAATACCTTGACACGTGCTTACTATGTTTCGTTTTCGGGCTTCGAGACCAACTACTAACTACTAATCAGGCGAACACCGAAGCAAATCCCCTGAGGCAATTGAGCAAAGAGGCTTGCATTTTTCCAAAAGACCTGGAGAGAAAAATTCGAGGTCGAGGTATAAGTGCTCATCGATGACGTTATCCTAATTCGGCCATCGTCTCTCTTTTCGTGCTCGGTAGCCAAGTGAAAGCCGGCGTCCATGGGGGGGAGGTACTCTGTCTGAATCTGAAACACGATTAGGACATAAAATGTCACAACCGATTCTCGGCAAGTTTATTAGATCGTGCTCAATAACTGTCTGAATTGCGGCGCTAACCAGATTTTTGGAAAAGCATACGACCCACCCTAAGTTTTAGAAAAAACTTAGGACATAACTATTATATTATACAATTCAGAACGGCTTTTCGATATCCAAGGCAAAATAGGCGACTTTATGGAGGTTCGCAAGATTGTAGTCATTTAAAACAAAACCCGACTGGATATGTCAACACAAATATTTGCTTAATAGAATTTTTGAATTATCCTTTATTTTTTACAATTGCCGGTCCATGCGCCAGGTGGGCATGACAGCGTAAGTATTTTGCGAGATGCTGAATCGCGGTTTTCCCAAACCTTTCAGGCGTATCCTCGGAAAGAAGCCCCGACTTTGAAAGCATCTCGAACTTCAGACCGCATTTTTAAGTAATTACTTTGTCCAACTCGGAATCTGCACGCTCCGCGATTGTCCGGGACACAGACTCAATGGAATAAAAATCGACAGCACAGCTTGCCTTATGGTTTTTTCGGCTTGTTGACCGGAAGAAAAATGATGTCTGCTTTCTTGACTTTAATCGCCGCTCCAGTCGAGAAATATTCTATCCAAGAACCTTCTTCGTTACGTCATCTATCCCGAACTCAAAGTCCAGCACGTTATCGCACTTCCAGGCTATAACGTGCAGCTCGTTCATGTCGGCTCTACAGCCACTTTAAAATATCCGGAAATTTTAGAGCGATCATTACCATCCTCGTGCATGCCAACTTAACCAGCTTCGAACCAGCGAATATTCATAAATAAAAATATAGACAACGTGACTGCCTCTTTGGCAAGCAAAAGGAGCAATCTTTTTGAATTACACGGGGTTCGGTGCCGGTGTCACTGTCGAGCCTGCATCGGTACTCTTGGCGCTCTTCTGCAGCACTTTTTTCGGCTGTCCATCGCTGAGTTTCGGTGGCTTCACCATCACAATGGCCGAGCGAATTTCTCCGTGCTTCAGAATTTCCAGCACATGCTTACCCTCGATCGTTTCATGCTCTAACAAAGCCATAGCGACCTTGTCTAGCGCCGTGCGGTAATCGCTGATGATCTGTGCAGCGCGCTGATATTGGCCGCTGAGAATCTCCGATATTGCAACATCAACCTTGCACGCTCTGTCTTCGCTGATGTGTTGTGACCGCGTGATGTCGCGGCCGAGAAAAACCGTATCCTGGTTTTCTCCCATCGCAACCGGGCCGAGCTCGCTCATACCGTAATCGCAAACCATGGCACGGGCAATCCGTGTCGCTTGCTTGATATCGCCGTAGGCGCCATTGCTAAAATCGCCCGTGATGAGCTCTTCTGAGATGCGACCGCCCATTGCCATCGCAACTTCGTTGAGCATTTTTTTGCGCGGCTGCGTAAGAATATCCTTTGCCGGAAGATAAGTAGTGCTACCGAGACTTTGGCCACGGGGAATGATCGTTACCTTATGCACCGGCATCGTGCCGTCATCCAGGACCGCCTGCACGATCGCATGGCCGGCTTCGTGCCAGGCAATGAGGCGCTTTTCTGAATCGTCCATAACGCGGCGACGTTCGCGGCCCCAAAAAACCTTGTCGCGTGCTTCATCGACGTCGCTAATGTCGACTTTTTTTTTGTTACGACGGGCGGCGAGAAGCGCAGCTTCGTTAAGGAGATTTGCTAATTCTGCACCAGAAAGCCCCGGGGTGCCGCGGGCGATGATATTAAGATCGACACTCTCCGACAGTGCAATCTTGCGCGCATGAACGCGCAACACCTGTTCGCGACCGGCGATGTCAGGCAAATCGATGTAAACATGCCGGTCAAAGCGACCTGGACGCAACAGCGCCGTGTCCAGCACATCCGGACGATTAGTTGCCGCGATAATGATAACACCTTCGGTGGTGTCGAAACCATCCATTTCGACGAGCAACGAGTTCAACGTCTGTTCCCGTTCGTCGTTACCACCACCGAGACCAGCGCCACGCTGGCGACCAACGGCGTCGATTTCGTCGATAAAGATCAGGCAAGGTGCATTCTTGCGACCCTGTTCAAACATATCACGCACTCGGCTCGCACCAACGCCGACAAACATTTCCACAAAGTCTGAACCACTGATCGAAAAGAAGGGGACGTCGGCCTCGCCGGCGATCGCCTTGCCGAGGAGTGTTTTACCGGTGCCAGGAAGACCGACCATTAGGACGCCCTTCGGAATCCGGCCGCCGATCCTCTGGAATTTCTTCGGATCCTTCAGAAACTCGACCACTTCGCTAACTTCTTCCTTTGCTTCGTCGCAGCCAGCCACATCCAAAAAGCTAACGCGATCTTTGTCACGGGTCAACATTTTCGCACGACTCTTGCCAAAACTGAGGGCGCCTTTGCCTGCTTGACGGAGTTGGCGCACAAAGAGAAAATAAAGCAAGCCGATGATTATGACAAACGGCAGGATATTATATAGCAGCTGCGTCATCGCTGTCGTCGCCGGACGCTCTGTGAAAGCTTGGGATTTCTGCAGACGCTCGAGGTTTGTGTCGGTAAGCCGGCCCGTAGCGACAAAATGTTTCGTTAGTATGCTATTTTCGTCATACAGAGTCACAACGCCGTCCTTCACTTCGCCGCTCAGAGCTGACCAGTCACGGCCGCCGGAGGAATCGCTGCGGATATCGCCGCGCAAAATCTTGCCCTGTTCCGCGAGCTCTACTACCTGCTGAATTTTTAATGTAGCGGGCTGGGTAGTTTTGGCTGGATTGAAATAGAAGAGCGCCACAATCGCTGCAATGATTACTAGCCAAATCAGTAAAACTTTGGGCTGAAATCCTTCATGAGGCAGATTCTTCAAAGAGCGGCGTTTCTTGTTATCATCTGGGTCTGACATTTTGGTGTTTTTATTAAAATTTAAGTGTGAAGATTCCCAGATAGATTGTCAAACGTACCCGAAGGAGGAACTTTAGTCTCAAATCGGAATCACTTGCGATCACTGGCGACGCCAAGTCAGCTCACCTGCCACGGTCACAGCGAAGCCCTCACCGATACTCAACCGCATCTCGCGCCCCTTCTCTACCGCCGACAGTAGTTGTTCAAACCCTTGTCGTGACAAATCTGTATCGACGCAAATGCGCAGGAGCCATTGGCGCAAAGCGCGGCGCCACAACGCCCTCGGTTTGCCCACTAATTTTTCCAGCAGCAAAACTTTACCTCGCCACGGGCATATTTCGGCAAGCCAGCTTTCAAGTGCAGTATCATCCTCCTCGAGGAGTCGTCGCGTCAGCGCTGCACCAGCGACAACATCTCGTTGTGCGGCTGCTAGCCAAAGGGGGATCACTTCGTTTCGTACCCGGTTCCTGAAAAATCTACCAGTAAAATTTGTTTCATCCTGCTGCCAGGGAAGCCTTGCCTCGGCCAACGCCATTTCTAGCTCTGCTTTTTTCCAAGTAAGAAACGGCCGGAGTCGCCAAACACCATCGTTCAACCGACATGCTGGCCGCGGAGCTGCAAGACCGGCGGCGCTACTGCCGCGCGCCAGCCGCATCAACATGGTCTCGGCAACATCGTCCTGTTGATGCGCCAGCCAGAGTACACGCGCCCCAAGCCGCTCCAACTCCTTCCCTAAATAGGCCTGTCGCGCCGCGCGGCTCTGTGCCTCGTTCGGGGCCCGCGGCGGACGCACCCATTTTCCGATTTTTAGGTGGACACCAAGCGACCTACACACTTTACGGCAAAACTCTGCGTCCCGGTCGGCTGCGCGGCCGCGCAGCCGATGGTTGAAGTGCAATGCAACAAGCTGGCCGCGCTGTGTTGGCCAATGTCTCCACAGCCAAAGCAGCAGCGCTAGCGAATCGGCCCCGCCCGAAAGCGCCACGGCCCACAACTCACCCCCATGGCGCTCGGCTTCCATCAAAACCGCAGGCTCGGCCCGCTGAAGCGGCAGCAATTCACCCAAACGAATCGCCTCGAAGCACCAGTTGATTTGTGGACGTCTCGGCATGGAGCACCTCGAGTTCAGCGGAAGCTGAAAAACTCCTTACCGAAATATGGGACAAGTGCAGCCGGAATCTTGACCGTATCCTCAGCTTGGAGGTTGTTTTCCAACAATGCAGCAAACACGCGCGGTACGGCGAGTCCGGAACCGTTCAGCGTGTGAACAAACTCCGGTTTCCCAGCTTGTTTATTGCGGAAGCGAATTTGCGCACGCCGCGCTTGAAAGCTCTCGAAATTCGAGCAGCTCGAGACCTCGAGCCAGCACTTCTGGCCGGCGCCCCAGACTTCCAAATCGTATTTTTTCGACTGCGAGAACCCGAGATCACCGCTGCACATGAGCAACACGCGATAAGGTAGCTCCAGTTTTTGCAGCAGCCGTTCGGCGTCGGTGCGAAGCTTTTCCAGCTCGTCGTAACTCGTGGTCGGATGCACCAGCTTGAGCAGTTCAACCTTGTCGAACTGATGGATGCGATTCAACCCGCGCACATCTTTGCCATAACTGCCTGCTTCTCGCCTGAAACATGGCGTGTAAGCACAATAGCAAATCGGTAAGGATTCTTCTTCTACGATCTCGTCGCGAACAAAATTTGTCAATGGAATTTCCGCGGTCGGTATCGCGTAGAGCTTGTCTGACATCGTTTGATAAATCTGCCCTTCCTTGTCGGGCAGTTGCCCGGTAGCTGTCGCGCTAGCAGCGTTGACGAAAATTGGCGGCGATACCTCAGTGTAACCTGCTTTCACGTCTTCGTCCAAAAAAAACTGCAACAGGGCGCGCGACAGTTTCGCACCGTCGCCAACAAAAAATGGGAAACCCGCGCCCGTGACTTTGGAGCCGCGCGCAAAATCTACCAGCCGGCCAAACCCAGGAATTTCCCAATGTGCCTTTGCATGCGCTGATACCGCAGTGATATCGCCATGCACCGCGTAAACACGATTATCCTCAGGCTTACGTCCCTCAGGTACGGTTTTATGTGGGATGTTCGGCAGTGTTAGCATTGCAGCGCGCCACTTTTCCTTGGCAATATTCAAGGCGTCGCCTTTCACCTTCATCTGAACGGACACTGTCTTCATTTCCTGCACTTTTGTGAGAAACTCGGTTGATCCTTTCGGAAGGGCCGCTATGGTGGTGTTGGCGATTTTTTGTTTCGCACGCAGCGCCTCTACCTCGCCGATCAGGGCCCGCCAAACAGCGTCAGCTTCCAGCGCCGCGTCCAGATCAACCTCCAGGTGTTTTTTCCCAATGGCCGCGCGGACGACGTCAGGCGAATCGCGAAGAAGTTTGAGATCGAGCATAAGAGACGCAGCTTGGGCAATAAGTCCGTCAGTTGAACACAATTCTTACCGGTCCGAACTCATTGATATTTGGTTTTGATTGATTAGTAACGGCCATCGAGAGTCGGAAGTCGGCTCCTCGACGGAAGCATTGTTTTCTGATAGCTTTGTCGCGGCCACTTGTTCGATACGTTTGAAGCGCAAAAAAAGCCTCCTTGGGCGACAGTAATCGCAAATCGCCCACCGGTGCCTGAATCACGTAATTCGTCGGGCTATTCAGCGGATAGGGCCCGTAGAGTTTCGGATCAGTGGGGCCGAAAATGCCAATCGTCTTCACACCAACCGCTGCGGAAAGGTGCATCGGACCGCTGTCATTGGAAATTATCCAATCCGAACGCGCGATGATGGCCGCTAGCGACTTCAGACTGGTATTACCGGTAAGATTAAAAAAAACATTATCAGGAAATTTTTCCCGACACGCAATATAAGCATCCCCTGCCCACACAACTTTGCGAGCGGCTTCGCGTATCAACATTTCGGAAAACTCGACAAAGCCGTTCCACTTTTTCTTCTTCCGGCGGCTGTCCGGGAATATGAGGATCGGGCATTTCCCACACCATGGTTCCATGAAACCGAGATTTAATTTCTCCATTTCGCGAAATTCCAGCCGGCCTTGCAATTCAGCCTTGGCGCCGACCGTCGGGAGGAACTGCAACAACTGCTCAACAGCGTGACTTTGGCGCCCTGTCGGCGGCAGCGGCACTTTCTCGGTGTAGAAAAAGCAAGCTCCTTCCCGCGCATCGGACCGACCGATCTTGCGCAACGCGTGCGCTCGCTGTGTCATCAGGCCCGTCCGCAGCAAGCCTTGCATGTCTATGACAACATCGAACTCTTTCTTCCGCAACTCGCGCGACAATTGCCAAAAACCGCTTAAGCTACCCTGCCGGCGAAAAATATAAATTTGGTCGACCAGCGTACTCACGCGTACCATTGCCGCGAAAATATCGCGCACAATCCATGAGATGCGCCAATCTGGCTGCTGCGTTTTCAGCGACGCTACAACCCGCATGCCGTGTACGATATCGCCGAGGGCCGATGGTTTGATAGCAAGAAGTTCCGGTATGAACTTACAGTAAAATAGTTTTTTTATAATTGTAGATTAAGGCTCCTATATGCTTCTATATATTTGATCATTCAAAACTTCCGCAAAGGCAAACTCTAATCACTTTGAGCCTGACAAATTTAAATTTAAATATTTTTCGACGCGAAGACGCGGCAACATTGAACGTTGCTATGGCTAAGCTCCTTCTGCAAGCCCTCGGCTGGACGTTTGCGTACCTCCTCCCTGAAGCTGTCCTTTAACCGTTTGTTTGGCTGCTCGGCCGTGCCGCCTACATCGTCGCCGCCAGCCGCCGCCAACTGGCTTTCGCGAACCTTCAGCACGCCTTTCCGGGAAAAGATGCCGTTTGGCGCCGAAAAATCGCACGTGAATCCTTTCACCGTGTTTCCGAGACCGTTTTCTATTCGCTAGCTATGCCCTTTTTGTCCTGCGAACGTATTCGCCGCACCGTGCGCGCGCCATCCGTGCACGATTTCTTTGCTGAACCACCACCGTACGCCACGGCCGATCGTGATTTGCGTGCCCCACATGGCTTACTGGGAAGCGGAAGCATTGCTCTCACTCTTTGCTGAAGGGCCACTCCCGGAGTTCGGTTCGATCTATCGCACGATCAACAACTCTGCCATCGACGCGTGGGTGAAGAAGTCTCGGGAGCGCTTTGGGATAAAACTGCTTTCGCGCACCAAAGGCTTTCAGAAAGCTCTGTACATTCTCCGCCGCCATGGAATCATCGGCATTTTCTTTGATCAAAATGCGGGCTTGCAAGGTGCGCTCGCTCTGCTCTTCGACCACGTTTGTTCGACCACAGAGCTGCCTGGAATCTTCACAACGAAATGTGGCGCCGAGCTCTGGTAGCCTTTCCTCGCTACCTCGGGGTTTGGCGAGTCGAGCTAATCGTCGAAAAAGTCACGCACAACGGTACTGTAGAAGGCGTAACGGTCGCGGCTCAACCGCTGGCTCGAAAACCTTCTGCGCCTCGTGGCTCTGGGGGCATCAGCGGTGGAAAAGCCAAAACACTCACTCACTCCGGTTCCGCCTTGAACAAAAGCGCAATTTTCTTGCCCACGATTTGCGTCTGCGTGAGCTCCCTGCCCTTCCTCGGAAAATGCACCTCTGGATTCGTCTGCCCAACTGGCTAGGCGACGTCGTGATGACACTGCCGTTGCTACGCGCCTTGCGCGCCAGCCGACCGGATGCTGAAATTACCATTATAGGCAAAGCACAGTTTCGTGTGCTGCTCGAAACGTGGGAAATCGCAGATTGCTTTTTGCCAGTGCCACCGAAAGGATTCGGTTACTTTCGCTATTTCTGGAAACTTCGCGGCCGTTTCCCTGATTGTTATCTTTTGTTTACTAACTCGGTACGCAGCGACCTCGAGGCTCTTTTCACTGGCTGTCCCCAGCGGTTCGGAATTCTCCGCTGCGGTCAGTTGCGACCGTTTCTCACTCACACCTTTACACCGAAGGCCGATTTCGACGAAACCCCGCTCACTAATTATCGATTTGGGAGCAATTTTTCCGCCACTTCGGCCTCGCTATCGCCGCCAGTCGGGTTCCACGAGCCTCCCCCCAGGCGGCGTGCAACGCAAATATCTCATTGATCTGTGGCTCTGAAAACAATCCTGAAAAGCGCTGGCCAATCGCCCACTGGCGGAAATTGATCGCAGCCCTTCCGAAGGAAAAGTTTCAGCTACTTGGCACCTCGAATGATTGTGCCACCACCACCGAAATTGTCCGCAGTTTCGAAAACCGCACGAACAATCTCACTGGCAGAACCGATTTAAGTCAATTTTTCGACGCTCTATGTCAATCGAAGCTTTTGGTGATAAATGGCACTGGCGGCATGCATCTTGCTAATGCTTTCGGCGTACCTCTCATCGCCCTTTTCGGTCCCACCAACCCCATTTGCACTGGTCCTGTTTTTTCGGGACCAGCGGTTGTGCTGCAACCGCCTGGCTGCGCTCCCACGGGTGGCGGCGATCTTGCCATGATTTCACCACAAACAACAGTTGCAGCGGTCCGCGATATGCTTACAGCTTCGGCTTCCACCCCATCTCCTGTTCCCTCGTCTTTGTTTGATGTCACCGATCTCCACACTTCCTCCTATACGCACAACGGTGTGTTTCGTGCTGTTGACGGAGTAAGTTTTTCTTTAGCGTGCGAGGAGGTGCTCGACATTGCCAGCGAACCTGGTTCGGGAAAATCCGTAACCTGCTACTCTCTCATGGGACTGATCACGCAGCCTCTAGGCCACATCGAGAGCGGCTTCGCGCTTTTTCAAGACACCGATCTGCTCAAGGCCTAGCCTCAAAAAACACGCTGCCTTCTCAGCGAACACCTCGCGATGATTTTCCAGAATCTGACGATCTCGCTGAACCCCCTATCAGCGAGTCTCCGAACAATTGATCGAACCGCTGTTGATCCATAAAAAAATCACGCGCGATGTTGCACGCAAGCAGATGCTATCCATGGCAAAAGAGGTCGGTTTCGGCGTTATCTCGCAGGGTTTCGGCCGGGTGTTGGTAATGAGATATGGGCCGCTTCGTCGAAGCCGCTCTCCGTCAGAACTATTCGCCGTCCTGCTGCATCCCTACGCAAAAGAGTTGCAACATTCGATTCCGGCGCTGCAGCCGAAAGCAAAAAAATGAACTCGATCGAAAAATTGCCACCCGACCTGTCGAAGCCAATAGCTGACTCTCCTTTCTCATCGCGTTGCGAGTTTGCCATCGAGCGTTGTTTTTAGGAGCGACGAGCCTCCTGCTCCAGACTTTCAGCTTAGGTCACTCGCACACCTGCACGCACGTCCAACACAGGGAAATTCAGCTATACACGTACCCTTACTCGAACTACAGGATGCGAACCCCCGCTTCCCTATTTTTCCCGGCGGACTACTGAAATGCCAAGTAGAAATAGTAAAAGCTATGGAAGGCGTGAGCTTCAGCCTGGCACACAGCGAAGTACTCGGCCTTTTCCGCAAATCAGGCTGCAGGAAATCGACCTTTTGCACGAACTACTCTCCAGCTCCTGTCTATCACAAACGGCGCCATTTCCCTTCAGGGAAAACCTAGCCATTAACTATCGCTGTGCGCGAAAGGCGGCTTGGCACGCAAATAGTCTTTCAGGATCCTTTTGCCTCGCTCAATCCGCACATAACGGCTTTGGACATAATCTGCAAATTATTTCTCTCCAATAATATGGCAGTAAATAAGTTACGAAGTAACGCCTGTACCTTACAGGGTTAATGTTATTCGTCGAGCTTACCGTCTCGGTTGCTGCAGAAATACCCAACGAGCTTTCCAGCAGGTAGTAGGTAGTGCCACCGTCCGCCCGCTCGCCCTCCAGCCGAAGTTTATCATCGCTGACGAGCCAGTCTCGGCAGCCCTATGTTTCGATTCAAGCCAAAATCCTCAGTCTTTTTCAGCCTTCTTTACTGGGCCTTGTGCTGTGCGGAAGATAAATTTGTCGCTGATTTCATCTCGCACGACCTTTCAGTGGTGAAACATATGAAACATATTTCGCACTAGGTTGCCGTGATGTATTCTCGACCGGATCGTATAACTCGGACCAGCAGCCAAACGTCATCGGACGTCCCGCTCATCCCTACATTCGTGCGCTGATCAGCGCTATTCCAGTGTTTTGATCCCTCCAATGAGCCAAAGCGGCAGAATGTGGTGCTAAGCGGCGATCCGCTCTCGCCAACTATTCCACTATCCGGCTGCCCATTTTACCCTCACTGTCCAGTATAGAGCACCGGAAGTGTCAGGAAATTGTTTTTCCTCTCGTGGTTTCTGGAAACGGACGGGAGACTGCATTCATCTGAATCGACGAAATCGAACCATTCGCGGTGGAAGGCGCTTAGCTTGTTTTTAGATTCGCTACCACCATAGAGCCTTGCCGAGGGGGTTTAATCGCGAGCAAGATTTTTCTTTCATAAAAATCGATATGTACATTCACGAGGTGTCTGTTTCCCGACCAAAGACATGGGAACCGGCTTGGCTGAGCGCCGCCAGCATTTCCTCAAAATTATTGTCTGGCGAACGCACGCTGAGCCGGGTCGTTGACAAGAGACGTGACGATTTTCTCACTGAAGACACATTAGCCATAAGCCATCAACACGACGAAAATAAAGTTAGAGTTCTTCCGTAAATTTTTCGTGCAGTGTTTTAACGCTGATTCCAACAATCTTTTCCACTTTACAGCAAGCTTCGCCAGTATCCCAGAGCAGCGTGGTTTTGCTCCGGTTGCAGTTTCTCTGTCTTTTCGAGCCAACTCCAAAATTGAGGCGAACTGTTCCAACGACCCTGGACCGGGCCAACCCCATCCACTTAGAGCTGCCTTAGGCAAGTTTGGTTCGCGGAAAAATCTCTCTTAGGTTGCTCTTCTTTCGATGGGGTTTAAAAAATCATGTTCGTGCCCCAACTTACCACGATCAAAAAGTCCACTACCTGGGATACGCGTTAGAAAACAATACTGCCAGGACAGATCCAGAGCGAGGGCGAGCACAAATCGCCTTAAGGAAACCGCTTCGGCGCCGCTGTGACACCCCTCCCGACGAAGGATAAACTCCCTGCATGAGCACATATGTCATGTCATATGTTTCACGCCGCAGCCCACGCTGAGCCTGGCGCTTGGCGTTCGTTGAGGAAGAAACGTGAACCTAGCCCAACACCAGCAAAGCACAACATCAGGTAAAACGCTTTCACAAGTCCAGCGGCCCGCCCGCCGATGCCTTAGCTTCGCTGTCGCTTGAGACAGGACCGATCCCTTATGGCCAACATCTCAACGGAGAGGCAACCCGACTTGCCAAAGCGCCTTGTAGTAACCGGTCCCAGCTGCGGATGAAAGGTTGAGCGAGCGAAGTGTACCATTCGCGTGTAGGATCTTTAATCGAAATTCCCCAGTAATTTCCGCGTGGAGCCACTTCGTAGCGCCCACGCCTTTGTTGCCGAGGACCAGTCCGTTGCCGCTTCGAGCCACATCTTCCATAAATACTTCCGTAAATGTTTTATTAAAATTAGATGCGATTCAGAAAAGCCGGACTCGCCAAAATACTTGCGAGTTCTCGCGCTAATGCACATACAACGAATACCAATAATTCATGTCTGCGCGCTTGAGGTTTTTTATCGGTAATTTCGAACCCAAACGAATTAACCAAATAGAAGCGAAATCGTGTGACTGCACACATGTGACCAATATTCCCTGTGCTTGCAGCGATCTGGGGCTGAAAGAAAACAAAATATAACCTTGCAACACAGTGCCAAGCTTTGGCCAACTACACGTCAAGATAACCAGAAACCTTGTCATAGAAAGTTTTGGCCGAAAATCTGGTCTGCCCAGTTTACCGCTTCAGCCGTCCCCGCCGAGGCTTTTGGGTATCGCTAAATTGCTGGACAATCAGACTCGTTGCCACCGATTTTCAGATATCTGAAATGAGCGGTTCTGAGCTTTTGTGAAAGCTGCAAAAATGAAGCCTGATCTCTTCACCGTAATGATCACCGGGAGCTCCGTCAATTTTCCGCCACCCAATTTGGCAATGGACTCTCCATGAAAACGATCGTGTGAAAGCCTTTTCGTTGGGACGGTATCGCGCCCCACACTTCGTAAAGCTGGGATAGCTAGGACTCCCCCTTCTAGCCTGCAGTCAGCCAGTGTGTTTGGTTACCTTGAGACCATCGTTCCCAGTGTGAAGCGCGGGGACCTTGCTCTTGATTTTATAAGCTGCGAACTCGACAGCTATCGAACACTCTATCCAAGCCGTCGAACCTGCTTTGGCTAAGAAAAAAAATACGCTCGAATCGCTGCCACTTACCCAAACTCACGCAACCCGATAGAACTTTCGTTTTACTTCCGCCTCGGCCGCCGCACTGCAACCGGGAAACAAAGCGAGTCAGTAAAGTTCTTGGAAGAAATTGCAAACCGTGCGATTCACATACTGATGCTCATTACCTCACCAGAGAGAAGAGGAGTGACCACTACCACGCAAGCTATATTATTCACATTCTTCATCGTGTCAAAACATGACAGTTTATTCGGTAGGATCCAGCGGGCCTATTTGGCCTCCAACTCCTGATTCGGCGGCACTATAACAAAACCTAGTTCCGACCCATCGTTTTGCGCGCCACACCGCGAAGCTCGCGCGTGTGCAAATCGCAGAGAGCCACGCAAAATCCGCCAGTGATGGCCGACGTGGCGTCGTGGGGATATCTCTCTAGATTGGCAACGAGCGTGCAGAAACTGTTTTTCATCATCTAGGCTCCCGCGAGTTTGCTAAAACCAGCGACAACGCCAGCCCGGAGCTGGCACACTCGATACCAGATTGCGCGACGTCAAGCACTTCGCCCTTAGTGTTGAGAAAGAAGCCAAAGTAATCAACCACGCGCATAGGGAAAATTCAGAAGTTTCTTCCGCCATGTCGAGACCATTCGCGTTCGGTGGTTCTGGGTTCTGCGGTCTGGCTCGCTACCCCCAATCGCCGCACGTCAGAGTCACGAAGTTAAATTATAGACGGACAAAACCAGACCCAACAAATGGAAGCTGGCGCTGAGGTTCGGCGTGCTGCCGGGAACACGAGGGGTAACGGACTGAAACAAACGACGGAAATGGGTAGTATTTTTTTATCGACGATGATTGAGAGCTTTGTGCAGCTCTAACTCTTGTTCGCGTTTTTTCACAGTCTCGCGTTTATCAAACTGTTTTTTTGCGCTCGCTGTAGCGATCTCCACTTTCACGAGAGCTTGCTTAAAATACAAGCGCAACGCTACAATCGTGCGGCCACCGGTTTCGACAGCTTGCTGAATTTTTCGCAGTTCTCTGGCATGAAGCAGAAGCTGGCGCGGCCGCCGCGGTGCGTGTTGGGAAAGACCGCCGTGCGAATATTCTTCGATGTAGGCACCGTGCAACCAGAGACCACCTCTTTCGAATCGAGCAAAAGCATCAGCCAGCTGTGCTTTTCCTGTCCGAATCGATTTCACCTCAGCGCCGGCTAATTTTACGCCCGCCTCGAATTTGTCGTACACGAAGTAATTGTGAAAAGCCTTCGGGTTTCGGGCTTCCGTAAAACGGGCAAAATTATGCTGTTTCGCAGCCATTGGTCACCAAAATATGGAAGAATAGGCTCGAGGAAATAAAAAAAAGCATAGCAGCTGGGAGCTGCTGTGCTTTGTCATAGCAGGAAAAGAGCAAAACCAGAACAAAAAAACGGACTCAAACAGAGGTAGGTAATTCGTAGCGGACCTTCCTCTCAATAATTTCGCGTAGGGCTATATCCTCGGGGCTCAGCTTTTCGAGTGATTCTACGAGCGGGCGACTACCCCGGCGAAGCTGTTTGACCCGGCGAGACACCTCGTTGATTAGCACGTTTGCGTCTGCAACGACTTCTTGAGCTTCTTTGATGTATTTGTCTCTCATAGTTCGGTAAGGTAAATAACAATCGAATCCAATACTAAAATCCAATACTATACTGTTAGCAGAGAAGAAAGACGTCAAACGAAAATCAAAAACTTCACCCACGTTCCGGAAACCGCTTTGCTCGCTTAAAATTGCTGTTTAACATGATGTCATGATGATCGCCTGGACCACCGTTTCGTCCCGTCCCGAAGCCAATCGCTTGGCCCGGGGGGCTGTCGAAAAAGATCTTGCCACCTGTGCCCAAATTGATAGCGAGATCATTTCGTATTATCGTTGGGAAGGGAAACTCGAGGAAGGACACGAATTTCGGGTATGGTTTAAATATATGCCTGCCAACGCTTCCGCTCTCCAGACGTGGGTTATGGCTACTCATACATATGAAACGCCCCAGTGGATTGAAATTTCAGCCGAAAACGTAGGCCAAAAATATTTGTCATGGGCAGTTGCAAACTTTACATCTGCATCCTTTCGTAATTCGCAATAACCTTAACTTTTCTTTTATGTCGCAACATAACAGCCTCAAAGCTGCCAGCGGAGGTCTTTTGGCCAAACGCAACGTCCTCAAGCGCTTCGAGCGCGTTGCCAGCCTAAAAAAACACGGCCAGTGGAAGGACGGCGATCGTGTTCAGGGTCTGCGCAAAACAAAACCGGGCTTCTGATTATTATGCTTTTGTCAAAAGGCGGACAAAATTGCCCGCCTTTTTTGTTACTTTGCCACATATGCGCTCAATTCGCCGAACTCAACTCATAGACTGGCATTCCTGCTTCCGCTTGAAAGCGGAGGCTATTCGCTTATGTGTTTCGTATGTTCTTTGAGAGCATCCCCATGCCCTCGCGAGATAATCATCCCGCCAGGGTCAACCTCGACTACACGAAAAGCAAAATAAACATTATTGGTATCATTCTTGCCGGAATCCTCAGTCGCTGGTTCGGTGTTTTCGTAATATAATATATAATTGATATAATTAGGTTATCCCCCTGGTCGGATCGAAACCTGAAACCTTGAGCCTACTGGCAATCAACTACGGCGAATATTTTTATCTCTTCCCGAGCCGTGCGTATGAACTACGAAAAAATTTACGTTCAACACCGCAATCGGTTCCGTGTTCTGGTGCAACGTTTTGTGCTGTCTCGGCGGTCAAGGCCTTTCAGGGCGACACTCTTATGTGCGGTGAGTTACACGTCATTACGTTCTGGGTAATTGGGCATCCTGGCGTTTCTCAGCTTGCTTTACTAATTTTTATCACCGATAAATGTCCACGATCAACGATCCCGATAGCTCGTTACGTTAAAATGGCTTGAGCTCGCGACCGCGTGATCGAATACTCATGCGGTTTTTTGCGAATGTAGCACAATGGATAGTGTAGTGGCCTCCGAAGCCATTGATCCGGGTTCGACTCCCGGCATTCGTACCACTTCACTTCTGCTGTGTCGAGTGAGGAAGCCGTATTTCCGTCTTCTGCTATGACTTCTCTCCCAGGTTTTCCTAAACACATGCACTGTCATTTTGCGTTGTTCGTTTGCTTCACGGCCTGCACGCCCAAAAGCATGTTCGAAGAGAAAGGTGAAGTTCAGCCGCTCTAGAGCTTTGGCGCGTAGCGGTCACGCAAGCAGGCCGCGCTTTCGGTCGATCTCTTCGAGAAACTCACTGAAGCGATCAAGATGATGGGACACAACGCGCAACACCTACCGTCTCCTTGGCCCGAACAACAGCAGCTAAATGAAAACGATCCGCCGTTCCGAAAAATTGGGTAATCTCACGGCCGGCAAAATTTTCCTGTTCGGTCTCGGCACATGTGTCTTTGTTCCTCTATCCATCCTCCAACGAGAGGAGACTAGGCTGCTGCGTCTCACGGCGACCAAAACTGTATCGTCCCGGGACCTAGGTTGGAACTGAGCGATCACTGCGCGCCTATAAGGCGCGCAGTGCGCACAACGAAAAACGGGCCAAGGAAATCAAACGGAGCGAGATAAAAACAATTTCAAAGTTCAGTTTTTGATGAAAAATCTCGACAGCTATCGCAAAATACCTGCTTCCGATGCGGCCGTTCTGAAATTAGTAATCTTTATTCATTGATTTCGGATTGGTAGGCACGGACATGATCGCTGGCCTACGTGCCCAAGCAATCAAAAAAATTGAACAAACTCAGCTGGTCGGCGTGGCCAACCGCTCGCTGGATTCCGCCCAAGTCTTTGCCACCGTCGACGGCCTTCCCTTCGCCACAAACGACCTTACCGCACTGCTTCGCCGACCCGGAGATTAAAAGCGGTATACATCGCCACGCAGAGCGCCACCCACCATAACAGCCATCCGAACAGGCAAGCATGTCCTTATCGAGAAATTGCTTAAAATCACACTCTCCTGGATCCACGAAATTCTATCTGCTGCCGACATGCAAGGAATAGGCGGCATTTTTCAAAACAGATTTAGCTGTGATATTTCAGCCATAAAACAGACCGTCGCTAGCGCCCGGCTCGATCAACTCGTGTTCGCCGAGCAACAGCGTGAAATGGTATCCCCTCGCATCGTATTATCAAAGCTGGAAAGGCGCAGCTTGCGCTCGGTAGTACCATGCTGGTCAAGCAAGGCGGACCCAAGGGCTCTTAACTCCTCCATTGACTGGTCGGCCTATCGCAGAGGTCCATTGCTGGTTCGGCAAGACGGCGCGTGAACACCAGTATCGACGAAAACGAAGGTGCTTCTGTTGTTTCTTTTCGATTCTCGGGCGGGTACGCTGGGCATCATCGAAGTCACCATAGCAGCCTGGCTCGGTTACGTCCGTCGCATCAAGCTTCGTGAGAAAATAAAGATCTCTCTGTGTCGAGGACGGTCGCACTGAGGTTGGGATTTTCGCGCCCCCGGGCCGGAAAACGAAAAACTTTGCTCCCCACCGTCGAAAACCACCAGAATCAATGGGAACAGTTCCATCACCATTGCCATTGCCGGCTACGTGTAGCAACCCGGCTATTTCGTCAACGCTTTCCCTACGGCCGTCTACCGATAGTCGTGAACCACGCAAAACCGTGACACTCGTGCATGTACTCTACGCACCGGCTGTCACAAATCCGCTTAGCGCTTGTCTACCACTAGACTTTTCGTTGCACGTAAACAATCTCCACCACTCTCTGCGTGACCGACCCTCCGAAAGAGAGCCTCTGGTCGCTGAGCCTGCCGGGAGGGGTCTCGAGGTTTTTCTATTCTTCTCCATGATCTCAGAGTCCAGCAGCCAAACGCGCTGCAAGCGCAACCCCAGCCCCGCATTAAAACCCAGAGAGTCCACCATCGCTTCCGACTTACTCGAGCACAGACACACCTACGGCTAATGCAACGATCTCATGAAGGCAGGAATCGAGCTGCAATGAGTGTATGATGTCGATTCCCAAAAAACAACAGTCCTTTCGGGGTAATTTTCTCGCAACCGTGTGGACCAGGCATATGACGAAATTCTGACCAATCCCGACCTAAACTCCATCGCCACAACGGCTATTCACCAACAGAACGCGGGGTGCCCATCGGTTGGCAAACGATGGAAGCCGGCAAGGATTATTTAATCGACAAAGTGCCGTTTATTTTAGCGAATGACTTTGCGCCGAGCAAACTGCATGTTAACGATATCGTCCGCTAAAGCGCCATCGGTTGCGTTCTTCAGGTTATTGGCCTCTTGCCATATAGGTTCCGCAAGTCGTCGCGGGCCGACTCGTCTTGAAAAAGAATAATTCGTTACTTTCTCCAGCGCCATCGATGTCATGATTGCGCATGCAGGTGTAACGAGCTACGCGAACTCCCAAAAACTGAAGTTCGAGAACTTGGGCGAAGCCAATCTCCTCGGAGAAAAATGCTATATTGAGCTCCGCAAATGTGTCGACGCTAGCCGCGAGGAAAAAGACGACAACGTATCTCATTGGCCGGCCGATTCTGAGCACCACTTATATGCCGAAGGCTAGGTTGGTTTTCGCTTCTTCGGTGAAATCATCCCCGATTACCTAAACCGCACCGAGGACGCGATAACGCAAACACACACCTTAAGTCCGCCAAACTTTGCCTCCAAGACGTAGAGGGGGAAACGAAGCGCATCAGCCGCTGATGCCAGCGGCTGCAAAGCGAAAGCTGCAACGCAGGTTTCGCCCTCTAACGTCAGACACCCAAAGAGAAAGCCAGCATGATCTACCAGCTTCATTGGGAAAACCACTCGGGAAACTGACGCTTATATATGCAGTGCTTTGCCGTGTATCGACAACGCAGCCTCGCTCAGCGCTTCGGAGAGTGTTGGATGTGCATGAATCGAATCGTAAATTTCGCCGATCGTTGCTTCAAAATTCATGGCGAGGCCATACTCGGCAATCAACTCAGTCGCTTCCGAGCCGATGATATGCACACCGTAGATCTCGCCTGTCTTCGAATCGGCGATAACTTTGACGAAGCCATCTGTATTGCCCACAGCCACGGCTTTGCCGATTGCCGAAAATGGAAACTTACCGACTTTGAAATCTACCTTCTTTTCCTTTGCCTGTTTTTCGGTCAGGCCGGTGCTGGCAATTTGGGGTTGACAGTAGGTGCAACTAGGGAAGAGGGTTGCTTGTCTCGGCTTGCTGACGCCAAAAATCCCTTCGACCGCTTGAGTTGCGCGAAACGAGGCTACGTGAGCGAGCCACGGCGGCCCCTGGATGTCACCGGCTGCGTAGATGCCCGGAACGCTAGTCTGGTAATTCGCATCGACCTTGACGAAACCGCGATCGAGCTCGAGCTTCACTTTTGGCGAAAGCAGGCCATTGATCGCCGCCGTGATGCCGACCGCAACGAGCACGGTCTGCACCTCGAGTTCGGTCTTCTGGTCGCCCTTCATGAGATCGAACTTTACCGACTTCTCGCCAACGCGGATATTTTCGCTCTTCGCTCCGGTGTACACTGCGATACCCTGTTTTTCAAAATTCCGCTCGAGCATCTTTGCTACTTCCTCATCCTCGGCCGGAAGGACCTGGGGCTGCATCTCGATCAATGTGACCTTGGAACCAAAGGCATTGAAGAAATAAGCGAATTCTACGCCGATCGCGCCGGCGCCGATGATAGCGAGGGATTTTGGCACCGCTTTGGCCGACAGGGCCTCGCGCGAGGTCATGACACACGAACTGTCGAGCGGTAGGCCGGGTAGCGACTTCGTCTTCTGTCCCGTGCAGAGAAGAATGGCCTTGGTCTTGAAATATTTTCTGCTGTGCTCGCCCTCGGTGATTTCGACCATGCCAGGAACGACCACCTGTCCTTTGCCGACGAAGTAATCCACTTTGTTTTTCTTGAACAAAAATTCGACGCCCTTCGCCATCTGCGTCGCCACACTACGGGAGCGCTGCACGACTTCTTTAAAATCAAAGGACGCACCTTGCACGCTGATCCCGTAGCTGTCGGCTTTCTGGATCGTGCGGTAAAGCTCCGCACTCTTCAGGAGCGCTTTGCTCGGAATGCAGCCCCAGTTGAGGCACGTGCCACCGGCGCGCTCCATTTCGATCACAGCTACTTTTTTCCCGAGTTGGCCGGTTCGGATCGCGCCCACGTATCCCGCCGGCCCCCCGCCAATGATAACCAAATCGTAAACTTCGGCAAACATATTAAAATATAAAAAAATTTGCTCCTGAATCGGATTTTGTCAAATTAACTAAAATACATACACGTCTATTATTGCTGGACCGATAGCTATCGGGTATTTTTTATTACCCTTCAGATATCGATCACGTTGTCATGTCCTCCACAGCGCGGCCCGCCGGCCGGCGGAGAAGACAGTTTTTTCGATATCAGCATTCTGTTCATCATCATGTTTGTAATGCTCACAATCAACGCGCCCCAAAGAGCCGAGCCAAACCCGGCTACGTGAAATCCGTCCACCAGTTTTGCCGTAAAGAAAAATAACAACGCGTTTATCAGCCACACCCCGACTCCCGCTGTCACTAAAACAAAAGGCAGCGTAAGAAGTAGGAGCAGTGGCTTCAAGATCGCATTCAAAAAGCTAAGAATGATCACCACGACCGCCAAAGTAGCTATACTGTCATAGCTAATCCCCGGAACTAGTTTTGCGCTAAAGACTACTCCAAACGCCAGTACGAGCCAGCGCACGAGCAAGTTTTTCATGCACTGACAAGCTTTGCCGCAAACTCCTTGCGGAGCAATAAAAATTTTCATCGCCAAAACTCCTCAGCGGCGAAGCCAAACGTCATTTTCCTCAGCACCACCGCCTCCCGCACAGCGTCTTGATCGACGACACCCAAAACCAGCCCTTCGCACTCAAGTCCCTTTAGCGTTTCGGTTGGGGCCTCGGTTTGCGGTTTGGCGCAAGCCAAACCTCCTGCAGACCGCTGTTGCGGCTGCCCCCCCAATTCTAGTAATCTAGTTATTTGTATGGACTGCAATAGTAAGCTGCTACGCCGGCTTAATCCCAAATTGCTCGACACGGCGGCAATTTGCAGCATATGCATAGAGAAAACTCTGCCCTATCCTCCCTTCCGTTTGCTATAAAAGTGCCGCCACGTGGTAGCCAACGAACATGATAAAAATGGATGTTCACCGACCAATACAATCCAACATCCTTGCGCATAAAATCTGAGTTAACAACACCCCAGTCTTTCTTTCTATAGGCTGGTTGCCCCCGGGAGGCGCGGTCGCAACACCGTGTTCCAGCGGTTCTATTCTATGATACAAAACACCAAGCACAATTATGATATTGAACGTTGCGATGTTCCGCCAGGGGAAAAGAATGAGGTCTCATCGAAATTTGGGGCCAATCTTCCCGGTTATTTCGGCTAGAGCTCTGATTCGCTTGTAACGGTGAAAACCGAAAAATACGAGTGCTTTTCCAACGGTCTTGGTCCTCGGCAACTGCGTACGTTTCCTCAGCTATCGTCCCGGCCCCGCGCCATTTTTTGTCGCAGAGATCGTATTTTTCGTTCTTGTTCGTAAAATAAGTTGTTGCAAGTTACTGCACAATTTTTTATAAATCTCAGTTTAACTGCCGAACGAGGCAGACGCGAGGTCCACCTCGTTCACCAAGCGGAATTCGAAGAAAGGAACGGGGCCGGCAACGTTATGCCAGCAAAGCCTCTTCCGGTAGGAACCCGATTTTTAGTCCCCTCAATTCTAACTATTCGCTTTCCTTATTATTCACTATGGTGCTAGATTATTCTTCAGCTTCCATTGAGTTTATCCGTCTCCGCGGTGTCCGCCAAAACAATCTTAAGAACTTCGACCTCGACCTTCCGCTCGGTAAATATGTTGTCGTCACTGGACTTAGCGGCGCGGGGAAGTCATCGTTGGTGTTCGACACGCTCCACGCCGAAGGACAGCGCAGATACGTCGAAACATTCTCGACCTACGCACGTCAATTCCTCGATCTTTTCGACAAACCAAAAGTAGATTCAGTCGAAAACATTCGTCCGTCCATTGCGATTAAACAGACCAACACGGTCAAAAACTCCCGCTCGACCGTCGGCACGATGACAGAGCTGACCGATTTTTACAAAATCTGGTTTAGTCGTATCGCTGAATGCTTCGATCCGGAAACTGGCGAAAAAATTGAGGATGACTCACCCTTCACAATCTGGGAAAAAACGCTCGCTACCCATCTACACACCACGCTTCTGCTGACCTTTCACGTCGCCAAGCCGAAAAACCTCGGATGGTCTGAAGTACTTACCAGCATCAAAAACCAGGGCTATGTCCGTGTGCTAACGCCGGAGAAGTCCGGCAGTCTGGCCCTCACCAAAATCGAAAGCTGGTTCGCCGGTAGCGCCAACTCCGCTGACACGGGACTTGCACACGCCGACCATCTCTTCGTAGTGCATGATCGCCTGTTCGTCGCGACGGAAAACAAATCGCGTTTTCTCGAGGCTGTGGAAAACGCGTTCCACTTCGGTCATCGACAGACGTATCTGTTTGCTGCCGAATCGCTGACACCGATCGGCCATTATTCTCGTGGTCTACACTCGCCGGCCACGGGCCGCACGTTTCGGCCAGCTACGCCCGCGCTTTTTTCTTTCAATTCTTCGTTCGGTGCCTGCCCAGTTTGCCGCGGGGTTGGCCGGGTGGCCGAGATCGACTACCGTCTGGCGATTCCCGACCATTCACGCTCGATCGACGAAGGCGCCATCAAACCCTGGGAACGGGAAGCTTACGGCAAATCGAAACACGATCTGCTCGTTTTCATGAAGAAGAATCGAATCCCCTCCAACGCTCCGTTTGCTCTCCTCACACCAGAGCAAAGGCAATATATTATAGAGGGCGAACCTGGTTACGATTCCGAAGGCGAAAAACGCTGGCCTGACTACTGGTATGGCGTGAAGGGCTTCTTTCGCCACCTCGAGACGAAGGCTTACAAGATGCACGTTCGCTTTTTTCTCTCGCGTTATCGGGCCTACAATCCATGTCCCACATGCCATGACACCCGGCTCCAACCCGAAGCGCTCTGTTGGAAATGGCGTGGGCGCACCCTGCCGGAACTCTATCAACTTCCCATCAGCGATCTGCTCGCGCTCATGCAAGAATCGAAGCCGAGGAAAACCACGACGAAAAACGACGAAGTGCATAGTTTCTCACTCGCTTACGATTCTATTGTCACCCGCCTGTCTTATTTGGAGCAGGTCGGCCTTGGTTACCTCACACTCGACCGCAGGTCGCACACGCTCTCCGGTGGCGAAGTCGAGCGCGTTAATCTAACTGCTTGTCTCGGCACATCGCTCGTCGACATGCTCTTTGTACTCGATGAACCCTCCGTCGGCCTGCACCCACGCGATACCGGCCGCCTGATCAGCATCATCCGCAGACTGGCCGATGCTGGTAATACCGTCGTCGTCGTCGAACACGACGAATCAATAATCCGCGCGGCCGATCATGTCATCGAAGTCGGCCCCGAACCCGGCGCGCGCGGAGGCGAGATCGTCTTTCAAGGGACGGTTTCGCAATTGCTCCGCTCGCCAAACAGTATCACCGGGCGCTATTTTTCCGGGCGCGAAAAAATTAAACCGCACACACCCCGTCTTTCTACAAAGGAAACCGGCTGGCTCTCTTTCACGCGGGCCACGAAGTACAACCTTCGTGAGTTTTCTGCCCGCTTTCCCCTAAAACGCCTTGTCTGTCTTTCAGGCGCATCGGGCTCGGGCAAATCGACCCTCCTCGACAATGTGATTTATCAGGGATTGCTCACGCAGCGCAATTTGCTAACCCAAGATCCTGCTACCATCGAGGCCATCGTCAGCGATCTTCCGCTCGGTGAGATCGTCCTCGTCGACCAATCTCCGCTCAGCCGTACGCCTCGCTCGAATCCAGCACTCTACAGCGAAGTGTGGGATTTCATCCGCGAATTCTATTCAGCTACACCTGCGGCCCAAGAAGCGGGCTTTAGCTACTCCAGTTTTTCGTTCAATATCGGGGAAGGTCGTTGCGATCATTGCCAGGGTCTCGGCAGCGAACGCGTGGAAATGCAGTTTCTCTCGGATGTCTTCGTGCCCTGCCCGATCTGTGAAGGGAAACGCTTCAAACCCGAAGTTCTCGCTATCCAGTGGAACGGCAAATCCGTCGCCGATCTCCTTGCCACCACAATCAGCAGCGCGCTCACCTTCTTTTCCGAGCACAAGGAAATCCACCGTCGCCTTACTGCGCTCGATGCCGTTGGCCTCGGTTACCTAACGCTCGGCCAGCCGTTGAACACGCTTTCCGGCGGCGAGTTGCAGCGCCTCAAACTCGTTCGTTACCTAAGCAGTTACACAGGCAGTAACGATCGGTTTGCCAGTGGGGGCGCCCTACTTCTGCTCGACGAGCCAACCACTGGTCTCCACCGCCACGACATCAAGTGCCTCCTTACCATTCTGCAACACATTGTCGACAATGGACACAGTGTGGTGCTAGTTGAGCACAACCTCGACGTGCTTAAGTCCGCCGACTGGCTCCTCGAGATCGGTCCCGGAGCTGGTTCAAACGGCGGTCGTGTGGTTGCTGAGGGCACTCCGGAAACTGTGGCACAAGCCGACACAGCAACCTCCTCTTTTCTCCGCAAAGCGCTCGATTTGGAAGGGACAGGTTCCGAGGTGACGCCCGAACTCACCGCCCAGAAAAATACGGCGTTCTACCAAGCGCCGCTGTTTGGCAACAGCCACCAACTGGTAGTGTTGGGCGCACGCGAAAACAACTTGCGCAACATCTCGTTCTCGATTCCGCACCGACAGCTTTCTGTCGTCACTGGTGTATCTGGCTCGGGCAAGTCTACTCTCGCCTTCGATATTATCTTCGCGGAGGGCCAGCGGCGCTTCATGGAGTCAATGTCTCCCTACGCGCGGCAATTTGTCGAACAACTCCCGCGACCCGAGGTCGACCGAATCACCGGCATTCCGCCCACCGTTGCTATCGAGCAGCGCGTCACTCGCGGTTCACGCAAATCCACCGTCGCGACGATTACAGAGGTCGCCCAATATCTGCGCCTACTCTATGCTCGCCTCGGCGTACAACACCACCCCGGAACCGGTCGGGCCGTCACACCGCTCTCCCCCAGGCAGCTCCGTGAGTTGCTCGAAAAAGTGCTGACCACGCCCGCCGCTTCCAATGCGAAACACCTTTACCTGTGTGCGCCCCTCATACGCGGACGCAAAGGCCATCACGAGCCGGTTACCAAATGGATCGCGAAACAGAAATTTGAGCTCATGCGAATTGATAACAAATTATTGTTAGTTAGTGATTTTTGTAAACTTGATCGCTATAAGGAACACGACATCGAGGTGGTTATCGGCGACTTAAAAGATTTTTCGCCTAAAGACCGCAGCGCTCAGTTCAAACGTGCGTTGAAGCTCGGCAAGGGGACTTGCTTCCTGGTCGTGCCAAGCGGCGAGGTTCTCTCTTGGTTTTCCACGCATACTGGCGTCCTCCCAGGCGAATCTTTTCCCGAACTCGATCCAAAGCATTTCTCGTTTAGTTCGCCGAAAGGCTGGTGTCCGACCTGCCGCGGCCACGGCCGGATCTACGACTGGTTGGTACAAAAAAGCGAAGGAGTCGAACAGCAGCTGTCACCCGAAGTTGCAGATGTGCTCCGGCACTTCGATCCCGACAATCCGTCCGCCAGCGGAAAGCTTTGCCCAACCTGTCACGGCGAGCGCCTAAATCGCGTTATCCGGGCCGTGAAGCTTCCACTCCAGCGTGGCGAACCGATTTCCCTTCCGCAACTTGTCGCGCTAACACCAAAAAAACTCCTTTCGGTCTTGCGCAGCCTGAAACTCGACGTGCGCGGACGGCTTGTTGCACAGGACATAGTGCCGCAAATTGAGGAGCGCCTGCGCTTCCTTGCCCGCGTTGGTCTTGATTATCTGACGCTCGATCGTTCCACCGAAACGCTTTCTGGTGGCGAAGCCCAGCGCATCAGGCTCGCAGCCCAGCTTGGCTCGAATCTATCTGGCGTGCTCTACGTGCTAGACGAGCCGTCAATCGGCCTGCATGCTCGCGACAGCAACCAGCTGATCGAAGCGCTTCAGTCTCTCCGCGAAAAAGGAAACACGCTCCTCGTCGTCGAACACGACAACGTGCTCATGGAACAGGCGGATTGGTTAATCGATCTAGGTCCCGGAGCCGGTGTGAACGGCGGCCGAGTCCTCGCCAACGGCACGCTTGCCAACGTCAAAAATGATGCGAATTCCCTCACCGGATTTTATCTTCGCAAGGGTATCCCGCATCCGCTTCTTGGCAGCTATCGTTCAGTCGGAAAAGAAAAAGATTCCGCGTGGCTTCAACTCTCTGGCGTGAACTACCGCAATCTTGCAAATGCCGACATCGCCCTGCCACTCGGGCGACTGATCATGATCTGCGGTCCAAGCGGTGCGGGAAAATCCACGTTCTTGCGCGATATTCTCGCCCCCGCCGTCACTACCGCGATCAAGAAAAAAAAAGCCCGATTGACTGGAAAGGAATTCGTAAAACTGGGCGGTTTCGGAACCGACCGACCCGAAATAGGCAGCAAGCCAGCAGAACCGTTCTCAGAATTGCGCGGAGCCAATGGATTCAAGTCGGTCATCGAGGTCACGCAATCGCCGATCGGCAAGACACTTCGCTCCACATCAGCGACTTACCTTGGCATCTTCGATCTCATTCGCCAAATTTTCGCCTCGCTGTCCAAGGCCAAGATCTGCGGTTATTCCGCCAGTCGTTTTTCGTTCAACACGGCCGGCGGCCGCTGCGAAGTCTGTGCTGGCGCCGGCCGGATTAAACTCGAGATGGGCTTCATGCCCGACTCGTATCTGCCGTGTGACGCTTGCGGCGGCTCGCGTTACAGCCCGGATCTAACAAACATCACCTGGAAGAGAAAAAACATTGGCCAGGTGCTCCAGCTTTCATTCGAAGAGGCCGCAACGTTCTTCGATTTTCATTCCCAGCTCCAAGCGGTCTGCCAGCTCATGGTTGATTGCGGGCTGGGTTACCTCACTCTTGGGCAGAGCAGCCCGACGCTTTCCGGAGGCGAGGCCCAGCGCCTAAAGCTCGTCACCGAGCTTACCCGTGGCCTGAAAAGCTATCAGGAACGCTCGCGCGGCACTAATATTCGCAATCTTTACCTGCTCGAGGAGCCAACGACCGGCCTGCACCTCAGCGACTGCAAAAAACTTATCCGCTTGCTCCAGAATCTGGTCGAACAAGGGCATACGGTAATCGTCATCGAGCACCACCTCGATCTGCTTGCGGAGGCTGATTACCTTGTCGAACTTGGCCCGGGCGGCGGCCCGTATGGTGGCAAGCTGATCTACCAAGGACCGGTCAAAGGGATCGCCAAAATAAAAAGCAGCCCGACCGCGCCTTATCTTCGAAAAAAACTTGCCTGCTCCTAAAAACCTACGCACTGAGAGCGACTAGGGTTTTCTCTTCTCGATGTACAAAATCCCGAACAATTAGTTCGGTGTTCGCCTCCTCTTTCTTGCAACTCTTTTCTTCTGCCTAGCTACGTAACTGGATCGTGCCCGTCAGACCGGAATAGAAAAGCTCTGATTTACGTAGACGAATTGCCGACCGTCGCTACAAATTCCAAGTTATCCAAGTTATTATTATTAACTTCACAACCCAACCGCAGCTTTTTACTGCGCCTGAAAACTTTCAGTGAGTTCGTGCTTTTTTTTCGAAAAAAGCACGTTGTTGTGCAATGCTGCCAGTATTGACTGGATTGGACTTCAGAGTTATCAGAACCTCGGTTTTCCGTGCGAATAAAATTAAACATCGCCGGATAGTTATCGCTCGGGTTCGCGATGCCAGCGGCTCGCACCGTGGTGCAGGCGGAAGGGGAAGGAAGCCACGACTCAACTCTCGCCAGCACGTGGTGGTTCCCTCGGCAACCCGTAGTTTAGCAAAGGCGGTCGGAATCGCCAGCGAGGCAAAGCAAACGCTCGGTCAATGAGATCAATCGTAAGACTGTCCTTCGCCGCAAGCCATTCAGAGCTAGCCAAATAGCGACATTAGAGACAGCCTCCGATCAGAAAATGTAATACTTTACGCAGCTGGCATGGATATCGATCAGAGCTCGATATCCCTCCCCTCATAGTCCCCGATTCTCCGACACGGTTCGTAGCGCTGCGAATTCAATTATTCCCTTGACTGATTTGGTATAGATACCATACCATTTTTAGCGTGCGATTTTGGCACCACCGAGCAGCTAAACCGAGGAAGAATCGGTAAACCGCCTATTCGAGATAAAGCCATTGGGCGACCTGGTTACTGAATTTGTCCGTTTGTCCGGAGTATTTACATCATTACGCTTGGGATCAGCGGAAAAATCTGCTTAGTAAGTTCCATCCCGTCTTCCCAATCTACACATTGCTGAACGCGGCAATCTTGGTCAATATGACTACGGGAAAGAGCTAAGGGGTAAACTTCATGAAGGATTCACCGACTTTTCGAAAAAAGGTACCTTGAAGTTTAGCCGGCGGCAATCGCTGTTTTAACGATATCGATAAACGAACGGGCCTCAAGCGAGGCGCCGCCGATGAGACTGCCGTCAATATCGGGTTGCGCGAGCAACTCGGGCGCATTGGCCGGCTTCATCGATCCTCCGTAGAGGATGCGCACTTTCTGAGCAAGCGCGGTTCCATAGAGCTCGGTCAGACGAACGCGGATGAAGGTGTGCGTTTCCTGCGCCTGCGCAGCCGTGGCAACCTTGTTGGTGCCAATCGCCCAAACTGGTTCGTAAGCGACGATTACGCTCGTGATCTGGTCCTTACTCACTTCACGCAAGCCGCTATCAAGCTGGCGCTGCACCACGGCGAGTGTCGAGCCTGTTTCGCGCTCGATTAGTGTCTCACCCAAGCACAGAATCGGACGTAATTGTGCGGCCAACGCGGCGCGAATCTTTTTGCTAACAAAATTGTCCATCTCGCCAAAATAGGTACGGCGTTCGCTGTGCCCGAGAATTACGTGGGTGACAAAAAGTGCACGTAGCATCTCAGCGGAAACCTCACCGGTGAAAGCGCCTCTCTTATCGGAATGCATGTTTTGCGCCCCCAGCTTGATAGTCTGGCCCTCCAAAGCGTGACCAACGCTCTCCAAGGCGGTAAACGGTGGACAGATAACGATATCGACTGCCACTTCGCGGCCTACTGCTTCGATAATTTCACGAGTGAGGGTGATTCCGTCGGATCCGCTCTTGTTCATCTTCCAATTACCAACAATTAGTTTTTTGCGAATCATAGGAGGCAGAAGAATTAAAAACGGTTTGGTTGAAACGATTAAAATCATGGGGGGCGGGACCGTCAAGTCCAGCTCCGCCTCCAGGTTATTGTTCGAGAAAAGCGATACCAGGCAACTTTTCCCCCTCGAGGAATTTGAGGCTCGCACCGCCGCCGGTCGAGCAGTAGCTGACCTTGTCGGCCACCTTGAATTTCTTCGCCGCCGTGGCGGTGTCGCCACCACCCACCAAGGTCGTGGCTCCAGCAGCCGTGGCTTTGGCGATCGCATCGGCCATCGCCTTCGTGCCCTTGGAAAACTTGTCGAATTCGAATACACCAGGAGGGCCGTTCCAGACGATCGTCTTCGCGCGGCCAATGGCCTGCGCATAGAGTTCGCGGGACTTTGGACCGGCATCCAGCCCCATCCAGCCGGAAGGAATGCCTTCATTGTCCGTAACAATTTTGTCGTTCGCTTCCGGATCAAATTTATCGGCGAGCACGAAATCTACCGGCAGCGTAATGGTAACGCCCTTGGCCTTCTCGAAAAGCTCCTTAGCGACCTTCGCCCCTTCCGGATCGAAGAGGGAATCTCCAATAGCCATTCCTTCGAGTTCTTTTTTGAAAGTGAACGCCATACCTCCGCCGATGATTAGTTCGTTGGCTTTTTTGAGAAGATTATTGATAAGCGGAATTTTATCAACGATCTTGGCACCACCGAGAATCGCAAGGAGTGGGCGCTGCGGGTAATCGACGACCTTGGCTAAGGCATTCAATTCGGCTTCCATGAGAAAGCCGGCGGCTTTTTGCGGAAAGTTGATTCCAACGATCGAGCTGTGTGCGCGGTGGGCGGAGCCGAAAGCATCGTTCACGTAGATGTCTCCAAGTTTGGAGAGATTCGCGCGGAACTCGGTTTCCTTGGCCAGATCAACCTTGAGTTTCGTCTCGGTGTCAGCGACGTCTTTCGCTTTCCCTTCTTCCTCGATATGGAAGCGGAGGTTTTCCAAGAGGACGACTTCACCCGGCTTCAAGTCCTTTGTCGCCACTTCAGCGGTAGGGCCGACACAGTTTTCGACAAAGATGACCTCTTTACCGAGGAGTTTTTCGAGTTCGACAGCGACTGGTTTGAGTGAGAACTTTTCAACTTTCTGGCCATCGGGGGCGACCGAGGTGGCTCATGAGCACGACCGAGGCACCTTTTTCGATTGCATAGTTGATCGTGGGCAGTGCAGCAACGATCCGCTGGTTGTTGGTGATCGCCCCGGTTTTCTTATCCTGCGGGACGTTGAAATCGGCGCGCATAAGGACGCGTTTGCCGACAAGATCGAGGTCTCGAATAGTTTTAAACTTATACATGGAGATAAAAAAGACCGTGTTTCGAAAAATTTGATGCCTTTAACATAAAAGCTTAGATTTTGGCGGCAATTTTCTTCGTGAGGTCGACAACGCGATTCGAATAGCCCCATTCGTTGTCATACCACGAGACGAGTTTAAAGAACTTGGAGTTGAGCTCGATCGAAGAGCCCGCGTCAAAGATCGACGACAGTTTGTCGTGGATAAAATCGCTGGAGGCAACATGGTCCTCGGTATAGCCGAGAACACCAGCGAGATAGGTTTCGGAAGCTTTCTTCATCGCCGCCCTAATAGCAGTGAGAGATGTTTCCTTCTCGGTACGAACCGTAAGGTCGACGACTGAAACGGTCGGAGTCGGCACACGAAAAGACATACCAGTGAGCTTGCCTTTAACTTTGGGGAGAACAAGCGCTGTGGCCTTGGCGGCTCCGGTCGAGGACGGAATGATGTTAATAGCAGCAGAACGGCTATTCTTCCAATCCCCCTTTGACGGACTGTCAACGGTCTTTTGTGTGGCAGTATAGGAATGGATCGTGGTCATCAAACCTTCGACGATGCCATAGCCTTCGTTCAGGAGCACGAAGACGATTGGCGCAAGGCAGTTTGTCGTGCAGGAAGCATTGGAAATGATGTTGTGCTTCGCGAGGTCGATTTTGTCATCGTTGACGCCGATGACGACTGTGATGTCCTCGCCCTTGGAGGGAGCAGAAATGATGACCTTCTTCGCACCGGCCGCGATGTGACCCTTCGCTTTTTCGGCTTCTGTAAAGAGGCCGGTCGATTCGATTACGAGATCGACGCCGAACTTCGCCCAGGGCAAATCTACCGGGGTCTTGGCACTGACAATATGAATGTCTTTGCCGTTGACAACGAGGATGTCAGGGGCGGCGCGATCTGCATTCGATTTCTTCGATCCTAAAGTGCCTTGGAATTTGCCTTGAGTGGAATCGTATTTGAGCAAATAGGCCAAGTTATCGGCGGACACGATATCGCCGACGGCGACTACATCCAACTCACTGCCAAGGAGACCTTGTTCAATAAGAGCGCGAAACACGAGGCGCCCGATGCGGCCGAAACCATTGATAGCAACTTTAACTGCCATAATTTATGATAGGTTTAAGAGAACTTTAGGAGGGGTGAACCAATTAACCCTTCAGCTAAATGATAAGAGTCTAGATAATTTATAAGAGTCTAGATAATTTATCACATAAGTCACATTTTCGCTGCATCAGGTCTATCAGCTTGTCGAAATTCAAAAAAGCGGATGGCCATGGCCGGAGGAAATAACTTCGACTCTGCCTGACTCCACCTGGATATGGGGCACAATAGCGACGATAATATTAAAATGGTTCATGAGCGGCGACCAGCCGCCAGCTCGCTGGCGGAAATCTTTAACCCCTTATTAAAAGCGGGTTTTACCGCAAACCGTAGTTTATTTTTTTCGCTATCATCGGCATTATAAAGCAAAGTCAGCATCGACTTTTATCTCCGTGGACGAACGCGAACGCGCGGAAGAATCCCTTGCTGGCCCGGCTAACCACCGGTGCAACAAACACTACCTCTGTCGAGCCTCAGAAAACAGTCCAATCTGAAAAATAGATGTGCATCCGCCGGGAAGTGCCGGGCGCTCGTTCTATAATCGTCCAAAAGGTAAGCCACCCAGTGCTTGGATCGCCAAAAATCTTATCACGTTTCCAAAACCGGTATGCCGACTAAAGCGAAAAGAGCTCGCCGGAATCAGGTGGGTGTGTTGGACGTTGTGTAAGCGTCGATTTCAAGCCGTAGTCGTCAGTATTCTCGGTAATCTGGTCGGAACCAGCACTGGGCATCGTACGGTTCGGTGTAATTCGCCAGTTGCGTTGGTTACCGAGCAGAGTGCCATGGCGGTCTTTTTATAACATATTCCAATTTGTGCGTCATGCCAGCGCCGTGTACTAGTATTTAGTATTTGCGGAGAATAGTATTTGCAGAGAAAGTTTCGATAGCTATCAGTTTCACAACGCCCAGCCCGTCGCACCAGCAATGTAACCGCGAAAGCTTACAGCTCCGAAATCAAGATGGTATCCGGCCACGTACCTTTAAGCGTTTTCTCCACATTGCAAAACACATCGATGTCGGTAAGCTTCGCGTCAGGGGTCGTAGCAAAAGCCATTGACGCCGTAGGTCTCCAGCAGATGCACGCAACTGTCAATGATCATCTATTTTTCCACTACCGATCGGGCAACGCAGATCGTTGCCGCAACCGCTTCAATTCGACAGCATGCCGTCGTCGCCCAGATTGGAGTAGCAGATTTTTATCGATGAACATTAGGTGCGCCAGCTTGTCCTGATGATTGTAATACAGACGACATCGAGGATGATCGACCATCCCCTGCTAATGTTGCCACCAATTCCTGGGGCTCACAGACACCCAAAACCTGAAGCCTGCCGCGCACATGCTGGAACGCTGGCGCGAACTAATTAGCTGGCATGTAGACTCAGGTTTATTCCTAATGAATTCGCGCATCAAAGGAAATAACTGCATGGATTACAGCTGCAGCTACATTGCATTCATTTCCAAGCTTTCAGATAGAAATCTGGGTTTTCGATCTATTCCTTCAAATCGAAAAATCTAGCCGCTCCTCCAGAGCGAGCTTGATCGGTACTGTACTAGCGCCACGAAATTGCGTATGTACGTCTCATACGATGGCTAGATTCTGCCACGCCAACAGCTGAAAGCAGTCGCCGCGCTCGAGTCCGCCCAGGCTCACTACGATGCCCGGTCCATCCGGTTCCACCGCCACCAGCGCGTAAGGATCGAGGATACAGCGGCCAGAGCTGAAATTGCCGAAGGTGTTTTTCAGACCTGTGACCGAATACCAGCATAGCCATCCCATGAAGACTGCGAGCGAGCCGCGCTTTACAGACTCCACTCTACTCCTTGTCTTCGAACCGTCGGCTCAGTCCATAAAATAAACGCCGTCTCCGATGGATTCTGATGCTCCGCGACAAAGGTTCAAGCCTCTTTTGCCAGCGGCACAAACAGCCCAAAAATCGTCTTTCCCGGCCGCACAATTGCCCCTAGCAACAGATTACTGCTGTATGACATGAAAATAATAGCTCCCTAAGTACAGCTGCCCTTTTGTTCGATTTCGCTCTATCGCTTAGGTAGCTAACCATGTAGCTGCGAGACTCAACTCGAAGGGTTCCGTTGCCGTGAGCTGATACAGGTTCCACCTGGTACAATGGCGAAACAACGCACGGTTGAAATGCGACTTCCCGTTCGATACGTCGTTAGTCAGCTCCGGAGGAAAACACAGCAACACTTCGTCACTCGTAAGAAATTTGAATTGCTGCGACGCTTCTTTCAATAGCGTACCTGCCCGCATCTTGAGTAAATTACACCTAGCGCTCAACCAGCTTCGCCCGACTGCGATCCCTATTCTAGCCGCCCGATTGATTCCTGCCAGCTATTGAATTCGCTAGCCACATAAACAGAATAGATGTCCGCAAAAATTTGGCCAGTGGCAATCGATAGGATTCAATACAAACACCAGCCACCACTCGCGACCGACGAGATACGATGATTTTCCTCATAAAGCTCGAGATTCGCCGGCTCCAGTGACGCCATTCTGAAATACATGGTTTCTAGGTGCAAAAACCGGGAACAACCTTTCGTACCACAGCCGGCATCAGGTTTGATCAAGCCGGGAGCCACAGACATTAGCTAGACACTGAGAATTCGATTGGTCATGTTCAACACAGCGGATATTCCGATCTGAATGCTGCCATAGCTGCAAGAGCAGCCTTCCAGTCTGTCGCTCACAGTCGGTTTGACAAAATCGTCTTCGTCCTAACTTCTAGCTCGATACCATGGAACGTATCCTCGTCGCCATGTCTGGCGGAGTTGATAGCTCCGTTGCCGCCTTCGTCCTCAAACAGCAAGGTTTTAAGGTCGTTGGTGCTTACATGAAAAACTGGATCAATGAGAACAGTGCCATCGGCCATTGTCCTTGGATGCAAGATATCAAAGATGCACGCGCAGTAGCTGAACAGCTTAGCATCGAATTTCGTGTTGTCAACCTTATGTATGACTATCGGCGCCTTGTTGTGGACTACATGCTCGACAGCTACCAACGCGGGCTCACACCTAATCCGGACGTAATGTGCAACAGTCGAGTAAAGTTCGGCGTTTTCGCCGCCTATGCCCGCGCTGAAGGCTTCGCCGGACTCGCTACCGGACATTATGCGCAGCGTCGCGGAAAACCCACTGGGGGATTTTCACTGCTCGAAGGTAAAGACAAAAACAAGGATCAGTCTTATTTTTTGGCGTTGCTCAATCAAGAGCAGCTCGCCTTCGCTCGCTTCCCTATCGGAGATCTCACAAAACCCGCCCTGCGCGACCTCGCACTTACTGCCCAGCTTCCCACTGCGCAAAAGAAAGACAGCCAAGGCATCTGTTTCATCGGAAAATTTAAAATGGCGGACTTTCTCCGTGCTTACGTTCCAGAACAACCTGGCCCCATTGTGCGCGCTGCTGATGGAAGGGCCCTCGGCTACCACCGCGGCCTCCATTACCACACGATCGGCCAGCGCCGCGGTATCGGGATTCCCTCTAACAAGGACCACAAAGCCTATGTCGTCGTCGGAAAACGTGCGACTGACAACGCGCTGCTCGTTGCGTTCAATAACATCGATGCACCGGGGCTGTGGACCGACACCTGCCACGTTCATAACTTGAATTTTGTCGGCGCACCGATCACGACTAATCGCCGGCTCGAATGCCGAGTGCGTTATCGCGATCCGCGCGTAGCCATCGAATTTTTGCCCCAACCAGAGGGCGGTGCTACGATCCGGTTCGAACAACCCCAGCGTGCGCTTGCTTCCGGCCAGATTCTCGCGCTCTACGACGGCGAGGAATTACTCGCTGGCGGCATTTTTTCTTGAGGCTATCATGGGAAAGTTGCGCGTTCGAACCGACGCCACGCAAAGCGTTTGACGCGGAACGATTTTCCGCAACGGATAACCTAAGTCATCATCTTTTCCGGCGCTAATAACGCGCATTTACGCGAAGCTTGAGCATAGACTATTCAAACCCGACCTCAGCCACCTGACCGTGATATTCATAATTCTCCTGCTTGCGGCTCGTATTCTTCTGCGGACCATTCTTCTTTTCCCTATGTTGCTATGTCCAGCTCGGAATACGGTCCTTAGCTCGCGAGCAGCGCCACATTCTTCTTTACCTCATCGGCTTCGCCACTGCCTCTGGTCCAGCCAGTGAAAACAGCCAGCTTCTCGCGGCTCTCACCTAGCGGTGTGTTGGGGGTCTGCTCGTTCAGATTTCGCTCTGGCCTTTCCGGGCCAGAACATCCTGAAGCACACCTTTCCCGACTCTCCTGGCTGGCGCTCGCCGGTCCCTTTGCTGCGATAATTCAGGAGGATTCTATTAATCCCGACAACCGGATGTGCTTGATTGTCGAATCCAAGCAAAACTCTGACATAATCTCGATTTTACCACGTAAAAGCTCGTTAGCTAGTCGATACAGTGCCGCTCCATCTTCGCTTTTGTTTCGCGACAGCCTTCACACCTTGCTACCGCCAAAGCGCGACAACCCAACTCATTAATCTCGTCCGCGCCCTGGAAGAACCGCATTTGTGTGCAAAGCTCCAATCCCTCCGCAAGGGAAGGCCGATCTTATCGGCTTCCTGAAAAAGTAGTCTTCTAACTCGCTGCCCTGCGGGCTGCCTGCTCCGTTCCACAACCGATCATGTTGTCTTTTCCCTTGGAACTGTGCGGTGTGCAAACCTTGGCTTGTTGCCCTTATACTCGGTTTTGTGCTCGTTCGTTTAAATCGCCGAATTGGCAATTTTTGAAGCGCTAGGCGTTTATTTTTACAAATATTTCGGCTTCGAGTTTGACTACTGTTTCCCTTTGCCAGTGTTTACCGTATTTCAGCCCGACTACAGATCGACGCGGCTTCGCGCGAATCAGCGTTTGTTCCCGGCTGCACTGCTCGCTTTCGTTTTGCTGTGGCTGCATTTGCTGCCTTGTTCGACATCGCGAAAGCAATGGCCGCCTTCGCTTTATAGCTAAAATCCAACCACAGCATTTCGGTCGTTTTCATCACGCCCTTTGTTGTGTTGCTGATTGGAGTTTTCGCCACGGAAACGATCGAATTCATCCTGAGCCGCCTCATTGCGGCCTTTGTTGGCGGTGCTTTTCCTTTGGTCGCCGCAAAGCTCTTTTAGTCTGCTTTGGAGCGTCGTTTTCTTCCAGAAATTGCTTTCCGCCCTGCGGGCCAACGTTTCCTATCTCGCTGCGATTGCCGGCCAGATACGCGGGTCTGGCGCTTCGAAGGCCAAACAGGTCGGGGCAAAACGAACCGCTGAACTCGCCAACAGTTCCGTTTTTCTGTAGCTCCAACGGACGAACCAAGGACCGCAAAAGCCGATAGCGCAGTCGGGTAATTAGCACCTTACGCACGCTTTAACCGCAGTTCCCGTACAGCTCCGCGCTTACCCGGACCGAGTCGCTCTGATCCATCGCGCTTAGGCTCCGAATCCTTCGAAAATTTTGTCCACATTATCGAGGCCGATACCGCCGACCTGATAGAAATCACGCGCTTATTCGACATATTTTGGCGGAATCAAGCTTTCTCGTCACGATGTGAGACACCCCTTCGCCATTCGACAACACTGTTCAGCCCTGTTTAGCTAAAAGGATCCGGAGCAAACGCGGGTTCTTCAGCTGCGCAACCCTTCCTACTTATTTCTATACTCTTGTGGGATGGTCGCGAGCGTGAGGGTACCCTTCCCGCTCCTCATGAACGGATTGATCCCCGTATTGGTCAGACATTCAATGATGTTCGGCACATCGTTGGTATAACGCCTAGAAGCTAATAAATGGCCAGTAAGCGCGACCTCCACTGCGATCTTCGCCGTTTTCTTTCCGGCAGATTTTTTCGATAAGAATGATGTCAGGACCTTGGCGCAAAAAAGGCACGCAGCATATTTAAAAAAGTGAGGTAAATCTGTTGGTGCATGCATATACTTGAATGGTGCCTGATAGTATGTATTTATGTATTCGATCTTATCTTCGACCGCGTGGATGGCGACTTCCGGTGTGTTGATCTCGTTCAACGCCGAACAAAGCATCATCGACTTTACCCGACAAGTCGGCTGGTCTGTAATATAAAATTATACCGTAAAGCTGGCGGATGCCCTGGCGATATCTTCCCAGATTTTTCTCGGTGAAACACAAACCGCCGGCAACAATAATGCCGCCTTCTGTTTGATGAGAATACGAAACACAACGCCCTCACCATAATTCAGCGAGAGCGGTTTAGGCGCCACAGATCAATGCCGATGGCTTTTTTGCTGTGCTGTTTGAATACGATAAGTCTGTCCTGCGGCAACCGGCGTCCAGCAATTTCGAGGTTGCAAAATGATTTTCAAGCAGGCGGCGAACACATCGGCCACTTTAGTGAAAAGACATAGTTTCTTTTGCAAGAGACCGCCCCCCACGCCGTAGCGGGCTATCAGATCTATTTAACCAAGGATCGATATGAATGTCCGAGGCGCTGGCAAAATACGCATCCTCGATGATGTGGGCGAGCTAGATAATCGGCCCTGAATCCTCATGTTTGAGGTCCTCGTTGCTGGCGTCGTGCATATCGTTGGCGCTGAAAGCGGCCACCCAACTGGTCGACCACATACGAAAACCGGACCTACTACGCCTTTTGACACCTTTTTAGCTTTCCATGAACATCTTGTTCACACGCAAGCAAACGGGTACGCGGAGGCCGGTCTTTCCCTAAATGTTTTTCTTGCGATCGCGCTATCAAACGGATTCGCAAACACGATGAACAATACATCGCCTGCGCACTTGACGGAGATTTTGATGTTTTTCTGGAAAAGTTTAAGGTCAGATGAGCCCAGAAGGATCCATTCTGTGCGTAATGTAATAACGCACAGTGTTTAAAGGCGTAAGGCCTAAGGCCGAGCGTGCGGCACTTCGCGAGATAGAGTTGGAATGGGGTGCCTTTGTAGTCGGCCGGCAGCCACTGTTCGAGCTACTCATCCATAAGTTTATCAGGTCGCGCCAGGATTGTTGTTAGCTCCTCCCGTGCGAACTTTCTGAATTCACCTAGTTTTTCGATAATTTGAATATAGATGCATCATCCGCGAGACATCGTCAGTCGGAAAAGAGGGGGCGGAAATTCGACGTTTGTTGTTCCGTCTCCACAGGGGCCGAGAAAACTAGCTATAACTTCCATCGAGATCACCGAACTACCTAAGTATTTTCCCAATGGCTGCGAACTGCAGGGCTAAGCACATAAGCCGAGGGCCACGAACCAGAAATTTTCCTCGTGATCGTAAGGAGCCGATCATGTCGCCCCACACATGCCAGATCGAGACCGCGCAGACTCCCTCAGCCACTCCATAATGGTTCAAATAGGCGATACCAAAGCCGTCCTTTCCGGTCGCCGTATAAAAATTTCCCCTCGTACAGTATCTTCTTTTCTTCTTTTTATTGACGAAGATTCTGAGCACCAACGTTAGTTAGCGGTCATTAACTTCGCTTACCAGCTTAAAGAACCGTTCGTTCCTCGATTCCAGCTCCTCGAAATTAAACAGATTATGTGCGATAAACGTCGCTCCAGCAGGAGGTTTGATCGCATGAGAAGTTGCCGATGTTTCGGCATTGGAGCGGCCAAATTGAATCAAGCCACCACCGTTGGCAATGCCACTTGTTTTTTGCGCAGTTTCCGAACCCGTTTTAATAACTCTTTTTTTAACTTCGGAATCCCTTTACCGCTCAGACAGGAAATCGACAGGATCTCAGCCTTCTTGTAGCACATTTTGAATTTCTTCAAATTTGCAGCCGCTGCTTCCTCGTCCATCTTGTTAGCCACAACCAGCAACGGTTTCTTCAGTAAGGCCGGATTATAGAGTTCGAGCTCATTGACCAGTTGCTTGTAGTCTTCGCGGGGGTCGCGTCCGTCAGTCCCAGCCATGTCAACGATCACGAGCAGCAGCGCGCAACGCTCGATGTGACGGAGAAAACGGTGCCCCAACCCGAGATTCTCACCCGCTCCGGAAATGAGTCCTGGAACGTCGGCCAGAACCAAACGATCATATTCCATCGGATAACTAACGATGCCGATCTGAGGGTGCAGCGTGGTAAAGGGATATGGCGCTGTCTTTGATCGGGCATTGGTGATGGTCGTGATAAGAAAGGATTTGCCAGCGTTTGGAAAACCCACAAGACCGACGTCCGCGATGCTCTTCAACTCTAGCCGGTACTCTCCTTGTTCCCCGGGCTCGCCTGGACCGGACTGCCGCGGAGCCCGATTGATCGAACTCTTGAAACGCGTGTTGCCGGATCCACCCTTACCACCCTTGCAAAGTACAAACTCCTGACGATCCTCGAGGATTTCTGTCACGAAGCCGCCAGTCTCGAGATTATAAACGATGATGCCGAGCGGCACACGCAAAATCGCCGGGTGACCCTCACGACCGTTGCAGTTTTTTCCCCGGCCATCTTTCCCACGCTCGGCGATCCATTGTGGTTTGTATTTCAAGTCGACTAGGTTGTTTTTGTCGTTGTCACCGCGCAGGACAATATCGCCGCCCTTGCCTCCGTCGCCACCATTCGGACCACCCCAAGGATTGTATTTTTCGCATCGAAAACTTACGCAGCCACAGCCGCCGTCGCCAGCCCGGACTTTGATGCTGGTCTCATCGATAAACATAGGTAAGCTGCTTTTCGATCAGGCTATGATCTTAATCCCTTTGCGCAAGTAGGTTGGTACATCGAGGTCCTGCCCCTCGAAAAAGTTTTGGTCCGACTTGTCGAAGAAGCCGCGAACCGCCGAAGCTTCAGCACTGTTAAAATTGAATACTTCCTGCACGGTTGGCGCTGTCTTGCTTGGAGGGAGCTGTGAATCGCTCACGCGCTGGCATTCCCATTTCTCGGGAACGACCGGCGCGGGCGGATCCGCCGTAGGAGCCTCACTGGCTAACGCCTTCACAGGTGTAGCCGGTTTTTCCGGTAGGCGTGTTGCTGGGAGCGCACGACGCACAAAGCTTCCGCTGTGCGATTCAGCGACGCCGAGCACACAAATTTCGATCCGGTCCTGCATATCCTTGTCGACCACTGCCCCCATGATTACGTGCCCTTCGCGACCGAATTCTTCGGTTACCACGCTCATGGTCTCATTCACCAGCGAAAGACTGAGTCCGGGACCACCGGTAATGTTGACAAGCAAGCGATCCGACTTAAAGGTGAAATCCGACTTGTGCAGCAGTGGACAGTTTTTCAACGCTTCGAGCGCTTCCGCACTGGCGTTTCTCCCCTGTCCCAGCCCGAGCCCAAACAAAGTTTTACCGCCTCGTTTCTGGAAAGCCTGCCGCAAAGTCGAAAAATCAAGATTGATTAGGCCGGTGCGCGACAACATGCTCCAAATCGATTTTATCCCCCGTCCTACCAAATCATTGGACTTGGCAAAGGCGTCGAGCATGCTTATCCGCTCCGCTCCTTCCTGCAACAGCAAGTCGTTGGCGAGTTGGATAACGGCATGGCAACTTTCGCGTAGTCTCGCCAGCGCGTCTTCTGCTTGTTTTCGTCGGCAGCTGCCTTCGTACGTGAACGGCAGCGTGACAAAGGCGATCACTAGGGCGCCCATTTTAGCTGCGACTTCCGCGATAACCGAGGCTGCACCCGAGCCTGTGCCACCGCCAAGGCCAGCAACAAGGAAGACCAAATCGACGCCGCGCACAAGCTCCGCGATCTTCTCGCGGTCTGCACATGCCGCCTCATAACCAAGCGCCAGATCGCCACCGGTGCTGAGGCCGCGCGTGAGCGTCGAACCGATCAAAATCTTATTTTGTACTAGCGAGGCGTTGAGCGCCTTTAAATCGGTGTTGATTACGGCGTACTGGAGCTGGTCGATATTCTCCATCTTTAGGCGGTCGACTGCGTTGGTGCCTGCGCCTCCGATTCCGATGAGTTTGATACCAACATCGCAATGGGTGAACGCCTCGAGTTGAGGTTCGTTGAGAAAAAGGTTCATAGAAGCGAATTAAGAAAAAAAATTTTTAAGTTTGCTGAACAGACCGACTTTTCTTTGCGTCCGTGCTGGGTGCTCGCAAGCGGCACGAAGGCCGAACTGGTAGATGCCGAGAACGGTGCTGAATATCGGATCATTCAACTCGTCTTTTACCCACGAGAGTGGTTCGCAACGCCGCACCGGTAATCCGAAAACGCGGTTTGCTGCCTCATCGATGCTAGACAGTTTCGCCGCGCCACCAGTAAGCACTACACCTGCTCGGCAACGTTCGGGAGCAAACTTAAGACCGAGCTTCTTTTTCACGACTTCAAACAGCTCATGCGCGCGTGTCGCCGTGATAATTTCGATAGTGTTCTTCGAAATCTGGCGGTCGACGAAAGACATATCGTCTTTCGTCAGCCACACCTTTTCATTGCGATCGTGTGTCTGCACCATGCCGCATCCGTAACGCAGTTTCAGCATTTCCGCCTGCATCACGGTCACGCGAAGGCCGATCGAAAGGTCGTTGGTGAAATGATCGCCGCCGATAGGCAACACGCCGGTAGCGAATACATGCCCATTGCGGTAAACCACGTAATCGGTCACTCCTTTGCCGATATCAAGCACAAGCACGCCATGGAGCTGTTCTTCCTCGGTGGTGAGAAGCGAACCGCTCGCGAGCGCAGAAAGCACAAGCTCGCGGACTTTTAAGTGATAGCCGGAAACAACATGGATATTGTCGGAAATCTTGCTCTCCTCACCATGCACTATCCAGTAGCCAACTTCGAGTCGATTACCGATATGGTGCTCAGGATTGGTAACGGAGCGGCCATCAATCCGAAAGGGGAAACGAATTGCGTGGATGTGGGAGCGACCTACAGGGAGCTCTTTTTGTTGTGCAAGCTGGCACGCGGTCGCAATGTCGAGCTGGGTAACAATGTTGTCGGCCGACTTCACGGCCAGCGAGACCTCATTGTAGAAACTGTCAATGTGGCCGCCGGTCTGGGCGAGCCATACCTCGTCGATATGGGTGCCAGCCTTCTTCTCGGCCCTCTCCAGGGCGTAATGTGTAGCCTCGCAAGCCGCCTTGTAGTCGACAACTTCGCCTTTCATGACGCCATGCGATTGTGCTAGGCCGACACCAATGATGTTGAGCGTGCGCCCACGCGAGATCTCACCCACAAGGGCGGAAACTTTCCCTGTACCGAGTTCGACGGCGCCCACAATTCTATGAGTCTTAGAGATCACGTTTCCCTTTTTTTCGTCTTTTAGAAGCGGCAGCTTGAAATGGGTGGGAGACACGCTTATCATTCTTTTTAATCTCGTTAGGTGTCTGTGTCATCCGCACAATAGCCTCGATGCCGAGAGCCAAGTTAACCGACTCCACAGATGCCGAAGATACCTGCTTTGTAATACCGATAATGTAGTTCAACTGCGCAAGCTGTTTGAAGAAATTTTCTTTGCTGGAAAAAATGGTCTCTGGGGTATCGCGCGACTTTACAAAAATCTCATCGCGAGTCGCGAAGTTCGCCAGCGATACCACTACCGAGTCGCGATAGAGATGCGGAGCGTACAGCTTCGCTATAGTAAAAAGCTCCGCAACCGCGTTCATCCCAACGATCGGCTCATACCCTTTATCCGTTGCTGTGATATGCACGCCATCGAGCCACGGCAGCGATGCGAAAAGCGAGCAGCTGTAGTTGAGGCCGGCATAAATCGTGCCATCTTTCGCCACGAACAATTGCTCTATTTTGCCCGACCCATTTTGTACCTGGAGCCGGGCCACGGGAGTGCGCTCCTGTAGGGAAACGACAAGCAAATCCGGAAAACTGCGGGTGAGCACTGATGTGCGCACTTGGTCGAATCCGAGCAATCGCTCCCGCAACGACACCAAATCGAGCGCCATCATGGATATTTTTTCCGGCAACGCTAAGGTCTGTTTTACCCACTCTTTGGTCAGCGTGCCATTGGTCACTATGAAAATATCGCGCACAGGCTCGCTGCTTATCACCGAAGCCAACGCCCTCCGGTTATTTGTCCAGAGGTAAATAAACACCACTCCGCCCAAGACCGCCGTGCCAAGAGCCGTGCTGATCAGGACCGTTTTGCAAAAAAACCACAGCTTTCTGCGGCGGCCGCGTTTCGACATGGCGCGCAGCTTCACTTTCTGGCAGGTTTTCCGCCAGGAGCTGTCTCCCACAGCGCTTGGCGTTGGAGTAGCGACACTCATGTCTTACTTTCGTGCGGCTTGAAAACGTTGAAATGCGAGCGCGACCAGCTCGCGACACAACGCATTGAAGTTTAACCCTACACAGCGAGCGCTCATCGGCAGCAAGCTCATTTCCTTCATTCCAGGGAGGGTGTTGATTTCGAGAAAATAAAGTTCTCCTTCCGTGGAAAGTATGAAGTCAGCGCGCGCATAGTCACGACAACCGCACGCGACGAAGGCCAGCTTGGCGAGTTGTCGGACTTCTGTTGTGACTTTCGTCGAGAGCTGCGCCGGGGCGTGATATTCTGTGAACCCTTTGGTGTATTTGCTCGTGTAGTCAAAAACGCCTGATTTTGGAGCAATTTCCACGATGCCCATGGGGCGACCACCGAGGATACCAACCGTCAATTCGCGCCCGACGATTTTCTTTTCGACCACCCATTCGCCCTCAGACAGGATAGAAAATGCTGTTTCGAGTTGCACCTGCGACCCGATCATTTGTAAGCCGACGCTGCTTCCCTGTTTGTTGGGCTTGAGCACCACCTGTTCACCCAAATTACGCACGAGGTCGATAACCGCTGGTTTTCCCGTGGTATGGAAAAAACAGCCTGGCGCCACACGCACTCCTACGGTGGAAACAGTCTGGCGGGTACTCCATTTATTAAAACAGAGCTCGCTTGCCCGTGCATCGGCACTGGCGTAGCTGAACCCGCCTGCATCGAGTAGGCGTTGCAAACCGCCATCCTCACCAAAGGTTCCGGGCTGCACAATGCAGACGACATGCTCTGCGGGGTCGAGACCATCAGGAAGTTGATCCTCATCCAACACGAAGAGGCGTGTAGGATGAGCAAACGCCATCGCCTGCGCCACCGCTTTGCTCGACGCTAGCGAAACATCACGTTCTGCCGAGGTTCCTCCGCATAAAACCGCCACTAGGGGTTCTTTCACAGCAATTCCTTCCATTCTTTACCAAAGAGTAAAATCTCCGGTTCTAGCTCGATACCGCATGCCGCCTTCGCCCGTTTTCGAATCTTCTGGATAAACACCATAATGTCTGCACTCGTAGCGTGGCCGCGATTCACAATAAAATTCCCGTGCACGGAGGAGACTTCAGCATCGCCCACCCGCTCGCCTTTCAAACCAAGTTCATCAATCAGGCGGCCGGCCGACATAGTGGCCGGATTTTTAAAAATGCAACCCGCGCTTGGCTCACGCGGCTGCGATCCCATTCGCCATTTCTGATAAACTTCGATCTTGCGCTTCACTTCATCGCTCGCCACCTGCGCCGCAGGCCGCAGGAAAGCACCGGTCGCAATCGCGTTTTCCAACTCGAAGCAACACCGATAGACCACGCGCATTTCGGCGTTCTTTTTAACCTGTTTCTCGCCCGTAAATGTAAGAAGATGAACCTCGTCCACAACATCGAACGTCCAGCTACCCATTGCGCCCGCGTTCATCCGTAGCGCACCACCGAGCGACCCGGGAATACCCTCGAGAAATTCGAAGCCGCTAAATCCTGCTTTTGCCGCAAGACCACATAAATTTTTTAGCCGTAACCCAGCGCCCGCCCAAAGACGACCGTCCGGCTGAAGTTCAAAGGCCTGCCATGAGGGATGCGCAAGACAGATAACGAGGCCGTCTACGCCTTCGTCTGGTACCAGTAGGTTCGATCCGCGGCCGAGTATGAACACCGATAGCTCGTGCGCATACGCCTCGCGCAAAAGAACTTGTAGATCGGTTTCGCTCGCCGGCTCCGCATAAGCCCGAGCCGGGCCGCCGATACGAATGGTGGTTTTGGGCGCTAGGGGCTCGCGCATAGTGAGCTTCGTCGTCACTGACAGTCGCATCTGCAGATCTCCGACGAATTGACGCCATATAGCATCGCGCTGGGCGGCCCGCTGTAACGTCGCCGCAAAATCATGTGCGAACTCTCCGATGTCCCCAGCTCCGACAAAAACCAGTGTGTCGCCCGGTTGTAATGTGCCGCTCAGCGCCCTCGCCGTGCCCGACCGATCGCCCGGTAGGTAAGTAATAGGTTGGCCGTAACCGGATTTTTTTAGCTCGATGTAAATATCCGTTGTAGTACCGCCCGTCACGGGCGGCTCGCCCGCCGAATAGACATCGAGCAGGAAAAGCAAATCCGCCGGCGCAAGAGCAGCTGCGAGCTCAGCCTTGAATTGCACTGTGCGTGTATAGCGGTGCGGCTGGAATACCGCCACAAGCCGTTTTGCACCCACCTCAAAGCTGCTCAGTAAGGCGCGAACTTCCGTTGGGTGATGTGCGTAATCTTCGACTACCGTAATATCAGGCGAGGCATAGAGATAGGTCTGGCGCCGTTGCACACCGGGAAAATACGTTAACGCCTTGCGCGCAAGACGGGCGCCCAGCGTCTGCGCCACAGCCAATGCAGCGGCGGCATTCGCAGCATTGAAGGCACCAAGTGCTCGTACGCTAACTTCACCAAGCGTGAAGCTGCCACTAAGCCGTAGTGTTTGCAACGGCGATACTTCAACGGCGATTTGAAATTCGAAATCGCCGGTACGCCCAAACGTCCGAACCTTTCCGGCTATCGCACATTTCTGCACCAGCCGTGTCGAAACCGGACATGCATCGTTCACAAAAATAAGCCGATGTGTGCGGGAAAAAAACGCGGCGAATTCTGTCTCGATCGCCTCGCGGGTAGTGTAACGGTCGGCGTGATCCCAGTCGAGATTCACTGCAAGAGTGATCTCCGGAGAAAAACCGCCAATAGTCCCGTCGCTTTCGTCGATCTCGGCGACTAGCCAATCACTTTTAGTGACCCGTGCTGGCGGAATGAGATTGCCCTCGAAGAGGCCACCGAGAATCCAGCTGCACTTGAAATTTGCTTGTTGGAGCGCCGCGACCAGCATCGCTGTCGTCGTGGTCTTTCCGTGCGAACCCACGATCGCGACTAGTTTTTTCCAACGGGCTAGTTCCGCTAGCATCTCGCCCCGGCGCAGGGTAGGAACGCCAGCGCCAGCCAGGCGGCGCCGGGCTGGGTGCGACTCACCCAGTGCAGAAGAATAGACCGCAAGACCAGCGTCCGCTGAGAGCGCTTCAACACTACCGAGTTTAATTCCAGCCTTTTCCAAAAGCTCACGCGCAGCCGGGTTCCAATGATCATCTTCGGCACTAACAACAAAACCGAGTTCGGCTAGATAAAGGCCAAGCGGCATCATACCCATACCACTGGCACCGAGCAAGTGCACCCGTCGCACTGTACGGCCGGAAATGGTTGGCTGTTCGTTCATGCCTCCTTCGATTGCGCTGGTGTATACCGGCGGTGGTGCACCAACGGTAGCTTCTGTGCGAGCGCCTCGAGATCGCTGACGAGAATCTCAATCGTGTCCTCGCGTGCCATCCTGTGCAGGTTGTCTCGAAATTTGTTTAATAGCCAGTCGTTGGAAAGCACATCTAACACCTCCTGTTGTAACAGCGACAGTGTGGATTGGTCGACGGCAATGCCGCCACCCTGTTGCTCGAAATTGCGAGCATTTGCCCACTGGTGATTGTCCGCTGCCGTGGGCAGCGGCACAAGAATCGCGGGCGTTTCACAGCGAATGAGTTCCGCGATGGTGCCGGCTCCGGCGCGGCTGACAGCCAAGTCGGCCGCTGAAAGTAATGTGCCCACACGGTCGGAAAACGACTCGCGCCACGCTCGTACAGTATTGCCGTTTCGCGAACGAAACTCGCGCACGCCATCGGCACCCTTGCCCAAGCCTGTCACGCACCAGAGCTGCACTTCCTCGCAAGCAAAGGTTTCAGCGCTCATCTCGAACCAGTCGTTCAACGAACCCGAGCCTTGACTTCCACCGAGCACAACGAGAAGTTTTTGACTCGGGTCAACGCCAAGCACAGCACGCGCCTCGAACTTCGGCAGGCGACGCACCGTGCTGCGTACCGGAAGTCCGACATGACGCGACGTCAAGCCACGCTGGCTGCCTAGCCGCACGCCGGGCGGAAGGTAGAGGAGATTTGCAAAACGGGCGAGCAGCCGGATCGCTCGACCCGGAACCCGGTTGGCTTCATGCAACACTATGGGAATGTTTACCAACCATCCTGCCAATACGACAGCGGCGTTGGTGAAGGCACCAAAACCAACGATGACATCGAACCGCCATACACGGAAAAATTTGAGGCTAAAAAACAACCCCTGGGCCTGCCGCCAGTGAAAGCGCAACTGTACATCCGGCCGCCAGCCAAAGGATGCGCTCGGCACGCACACAGTTTTTAATTTTGGATATTGTTCGACAAAGCGCGCATCAACCCTTTTCTGACTGATGAAAAGGATCGCCTCGTGGCCACGCGCGAGCAGTGTTTCGGCTAAGGCGATTCCGGGCGCGAGGTGTCCACCGGTGCCACCACAGGCAATCAGAAATCGGCTCATGCTGTTATCTCCGAAAACGCGCGTCGCCGTTTGAGCAGAGGCGGATGTTCCCACGTGCGCGCTGTGTTGATAATGATGCCGACGAGGATGCCCATCAAGACCAGATTGGAGCCGCCCGCGCTGATGAATGGCAGTGGAATACCCTTCGATGGCATGAGACTCGTCACAACGCAGAAATTAATAATCGCTTGTAGCGTGATGAGCAGCACGCAACCAGTCGAGAGCAAAAACTGGAAAAGATTCGGCGCGCAGCGTACATGCATCAGGCCGGCGACGAAAATTGTGGAGAAAAGGCCGACAACGAGCAGCGTAAAAGTCAGGCCCATTTCCTCGCCGAGAATGGCGAAAATGTAGTCTGTGTTCGCTTCGGGTAGGAAAGCGTTTTGCTGGCGACCGTTACCAAGGCCGACACCATTAATACCGCCATCGGAGAAAGCGAGCATCGCTTGCCACGGTTGGTAGGAGTAAACGTTACGGTTCGCCTCTACATCAAGAAACGCTGTGATGCGATGCATGCGGTTTGGATTGTTCGCCACCAGCAAGATAAACCCGGCCAACGTAAGCAAAACCGTAGGCGCTAGAAACTTCAGTTTGCTTCCGGCAAGGAAAAGCAAAATCACGCCGATGCTAACCAACAGAAAAGCCGCCCCTAAATCAGGTTCGACGGTGGTGAGTATTACGAAGACGCCAATAACCGTGTACGGCGCCATAAAGCCGCGCCAGAAATCGTGCAGTTTGTTCTGGTTGATCGCAAGGTAGTGCGAGAGTACGAAAACCATGGCCACTTTCGCAAACTCCGACACCTGCACACGCACTTGGCCGTAGCCGAGCCATCGGCGACTGCCATTAACCTTGATGCCAATGTGTGGAATCAACACGAGCAAGAGGACGAAAACTGCAAGTCCACCGATACCCCAAACAAGTTTTCGCAGTTGCTCTAGATCGCAACAAGCAAACACCCAACCGAGACCGACCGAAACGACAAGAAAGGTTAGCTGTTTGTTAAGATAGAGAACCGAACCGCCTTTAGCCGAGGAGCTCGCACTAAAAAGCACCGTCAACCCGATTGTTACGAGTGCAAAAACACACACTAGGATGATGTTCGCGGGTATGGTCGTGAAGTGGCGACGGGAAGTGTAAGTGCTCGGCGAACTTGCCATAACGCGCGGTGTCATTTATTGGGTTCTTCCGCTTTAACAGTGGGGACTTCGCTGGAAGCGTTTCCCTTCAGCCCGGAGTCCAAGTTCTGATCCGTTAGCGGAAAAACGGCGTTGAAATGTGGCGTCTGGTTTTGTGCGGGTGCGGGTACAGTAGAAATCGTCGGTATTTTCTCAGACTCGGGTGTAATTGCAGCTGAAGTATTTTCTCTTGTCTTGGTGGGCGATTTTCTGGGGACGACAAGCTTAGTTGCTGTCTTGATGTCATTCTCGTCGAGAATAGTGAGTTTCTGGCCAGCGTAAACCATGGATCTATTCGTGAGACCGTTAGCTTTAGTGAGTGTGCTGACCTTAACGCCGCAGCGTTTCGCGATCGTGCTGAGGCATTCGCCGGGCTTCACGATGACTGTGTTTCTTTTAACAGGCCGCTTTCTCTTGGCTTTAGTCGACATGGTGGCCACAGTCGATATTGCGGGCGTACGGCTGGCACCGGGTTGACCCGGGATGGTGAGCTTCTGGCCGGGATATAACGCAGAGTTATTACGGAGGTTGTTGGTTTTGGTGAATTCAGCGACGGATCTGTGATTGCGTTTGGCAATATTCCAGAGATTGTCACCGGATTGCACGATATAGGTGGAATTCGGCTCGGTTTTGTGTGCAGGTGTCGCTGGCGTGGTCGTGGCGGCGTAGTCGGACGACATCGAGCCGAGCGAAGAGGTTTCGAAATTGCTGGGTGTTACCACGCTAGTGCTGTTGGTGCCGGCCGGCGGCGCAGTATTGCCCTCAGGATAGATTTGAGGAGTTTTTGTGGGATAGACCACCGCAGATGCGTTCGGCGGGACATTGGATACGGCTTCTTTTGGCGTAGGAATGTTTCGAGTTGCCGATTGACAGCCGGGGGTAAAAAAAACGAAGGTAAACGCGACTAGGTGAACTGCAACTATCACCCCGGCGATCTGGAGGATTTTCATAGCTTGAATACTGGATACTGAGGTTAGGGGCTTTTGTCTAAAAATCGGTGTTGTTCACAAATTTTCCACAATAGATTCAAATTGACGTCCCCGATCGGCGTAGTTTTGGAACATATCAAAGCTGGCGAAGCCGGGGCTGAATAAAATCTGATCGCCAGGACGCGCTTGGTTGAAAGCCGATTGCACGGCTACCTCAAGCGTATCACAACAGGACGCGGAAACACCCGAGGTCCGACATAGGCCAGCAAGTAATTGTTTCGCTTCGCCGATCAGAAAGGCATAACGGACCTTGGACGCGATTTGACCAACAAAGGTTCCGGCATCACCGCCCTTTCCCTTGCCGCCAGCGATGAGAAACACCGGTTGGGGAAACTGAGCAAGCGCAGCTCTAACCGCATGGAAGTTGGTGGCTTTGGAGTCGTTCCAAAAGGAAACCTCTTTCCGCTTGCCAATCTGAGCGAGCTGGTGCTGGCTGAGCTGGAAAGTGTGCGCGGCCTCATAAAGCAACTCTTCTGACAGGCCAGTTTGTCGCCACCAAGCCGCCATTAGGATAAAATTTTCACGCTGCGGATAAGACATGAAAACGCTCCCCCTAAGGCGCTGATCCATCGGCTGGCTCTCCGTTGTCACGAAACAGCCCAACGGCAGGGACGTTCCGTGATTCTGCAGCCACCGCCCCACCGAGGAACCTACAAAAACTCTCTCATTTGGCGTGAGCTCGACAAGTCGCCACTTAGCAGCAAAGTAGGAATCCAGCCCAGCGTGCCGCTCCAGGTGATCCTCGGCAAAATTGGTAAACAGCGTCGAGCTGGGTCGAAGATAGTGCAGCGTCTCCGCCTGAAACGAGCTCACCTCGCACACTGCCAATGGGCGCGAGTCCGACTTCTCTAGCACGAGCCGGCTCAACGGATAACCAATGTTTCCTGTTGCTCGCGCAGACCAGCCGATACGACTAAGCGCGTGGGCAAGAAACTTCGTTAGTGTCGTTTTTCCGTTCGTTCCAGTGACCGCAATCAGCTCACCGGGCCAAAATAACGAGGAAAAATCCAATTCTCCCAAACACAGGCAGCCTGCCATCCGCGAGGTCACGAGCCACGGATGTTCCGGAGAAAAACCCGGGCTAAAAACTACCAACAAGTGTTGGGTCACGCAGCGCGTGTCGAACATCGGGTTCGCCCCCGGCGCATCCTCGTCGTAGAGCACGCCGGTAGCGCCAATCCGCTCGAGAAAGGCAATTACGCCACAGCCACTTACGCCTGCACCCAAGACAGCCACCGGTTGCTCCAGGCAATCGGCGATCACAGCAGGTGGTGCAGAAAACGAGAAAGGAAACAAACAGCTCATAACAGGAGTGGTGACTTCGGTTGGTTAAGGAAAGAACATTACAGAAAGCTTTTGGAAGAAGATTTGGGTAAGATCTTCTACCAGCACCAGCCCCGCAGCTTTTACGCGCAAACGGGCGAGTTCCTGTAGTAACGGGCGAACGGCGCCGCAGTAGTTTCAAACCGGTCTGGGACAAATCGCGAAAGGTCGGCACGGATTCCGGACTGTAATCGAATAGGCATGTCTTTTGTTTATCGAAGTTTAAAGATTGAGAGACCTGCGAGGGCAAAGGCGAGCGAAAGCAACCAGAAGCGGAGTACAACTTTGGTTTCCGGCCAGCCGCGTTTTTGGAAATGATGATGCAGCGGCGCCATCAGCAACAGCCGCACGCCGGTTCCAATACGATACCGCGTGTATTTGAAATAGCCGACCTGTAACACAACCGACAGCAGCTCGAGCACGAATACGCCGCCAACAATCAGGAGTGCTATCGGCTGGTGGATCATGAACGCTATCACGCCGATCAGTCCGCCCAATGCGAGCGACCCCGTGTCGCCCATAAAGACTTCAGCTGGATACGAGTTGAACCACAAGAACGCCATACAGGCGCCGGTCAATGCTCCACAAAGCACAGTTAGCTCACCCGCACCGGGGACATAGCTAATGAACAGATAATCGGCGATTTTTAAGTTACCCGCAGCGTAGGCCATGATGCCAAATGCCAGCGTGACCGTGATCGTGCAGCCCACCGCCAAGCCATCAAGGCCGTCGGTGAGGTTGATAGCATTGCTAAACCCGACCACCCACAAATAAATCAAAACTAGCAAGAGCCACCAAGGCATGTGTTCGATCACTGCAGTTTTGAAAAATGATACCCATAGTTCTCGAACTCGTTCCGCGCTGAGCGGATGCCAGAGCAATGATCCGAGGGCAACGAATGTTGCCAGTGTTTGCCAAGCGACCTTTTCCCATAACTTGATACCGTCATTATTTTTGCGAATTACCTTCAGATAGTCGTCACGCAAGCCGGGAATTGTCAGCGTTGTATAAACAAAAAGCGCTACGAAGACCCAAATGTTCGGCTCCGCCCAAAGCACCGTGCCAAAGAACATGGCGATAAAAATGATTAGGCCGCCCATCGTCGGCGTGTGTTTTTTATCAAAACAGGTTGCGCCCAGTACGCCCGTGCGTTTGTCGATATAACCGTGGCCGAGCTTCAATGCCCGGAAGCGCCGGATGAGCCACGGCCCAACCACGAAACCAATGCTCAATGCCGTTGCCGTGGCGCCAAGCGTCCGCACTGTGATACAGTGCAACAGCCGCAACGAACCAAAAAAATAAGCGTAGTTTGCGAGATAGCTAAGCATACGCGGCAGCGTGTTCATCGAGGACAGCTTCGAGCTTATAAGACCGGCTCCCTTTCAAAAAGGCGGCGCCTTTGAAAGAGGCGAGACGCTCACGGACATGGGTGACATCGTCAATAATTTCAATTTGTGCCGGGTCGTTGCCGTTCTCCGGCAAGCCCTCGCTGACAGCGGCAGCGTTCGTGCCGAACACGAACAAAAAATCGCCTGGGCGCAACAGCAAGGAGCATCCTAGCTGGCGATGATACTCCGCTGCATCCGTACCCAACTCCTCCATACAACCTAGAACATAGAGCCGCGGCAGTTCCGGAGCGACCAAATCGGAAAAGGCCGCGATCGCGTCCTGCATTGAAGCTGGATTTGCGTTATAGAAATCGCAATAGACCAGCGCTTCTCCGACGCGCCGCATCCCTCCCCGCCACCTTGATGGCTGCCAGCCCGAAAGACGTATCTGCAGCTCGGCATCGCTTACACCTAGCTCGGAAGCGAGCGCCAGCGCTAGCGCCGCATCTTGCGCCATGCCATTGGAAATCCGATGCAACAAAAAGGTTCTCCATCCAGCGAGCGTTACTTCCGTCCGATCGGGCCGGTGTAAAACCGTGAAACTCACCTGGCGACCGGGGACACGCGCCATGTCTTCGTTGGCTGGCACGAGCACAAGCGAATTAGGTAATTCACGAAACGCTTCAAACCGACAGCACGCTGTCGGAAAAACTGTCAACCCGCCCGCGCGATTCGCCGCCGGCAATCGCGATTTTTCGAAAGCAACGTTTTCCAGTGTGCCGAGTTTCTCTAAGTGTGCAGGTCCGACGAGTGTGACGATACTGTGATTCGGCTCAATAATCGCTGCCAGGCCGGCCATTTCACCAGGCATGTTGATGCCGACCTCGACGACAGCGGCACAGTGCTGCGTCCGATTGATCTTTGTAAGCGTCAGCGGCACACCGATGTGGTTGTTGAGAGTTCCCTCTGTTGCGCAGACAGCGGGCTCTCCGCCAAGCAGCTGCGAGAGCAAATCCTTGGTCGATGTCTTTCCAGCACTGCCGGTCACACCAACGACCGTGCCTGTAAACTCACGTCGGTGCTCGCGTGCAATCGCCTGGAACGCAGCGAGTGAATCGGTAGTAAGAAGTTGCGGTAGATTGCTTGTGGTCACAGTTTTTTCGACAAGCGCCGCTGACGCCCCTCGCGCCTCCGCTTTGCCAAGAAAATCGTGCCCATCTCGCTTTTTCGTGGGCAGAGCCACAAACATCTGCCCATCGTTCAACTTTCGCGTGTCTTGACTAAACCCAACCAGCATATCATTTGGTAGGAAATTCCATTGTCCGCCTGTCCAGGCAGCTAGCTTTTCAGGTGCAAAAGTTAACATGGGGGGGTTAGACTAATTTATTATGCTTATTGGGTGGCAATAAACTCGAGTGCGACTTGTCGGTCATCGAACGGAACCACTGTGTCGGCAAATTCTTGATAAGTTTCGTGCCCCTTGCCGGTGATGAGCACAGCGTCGCCCGGCTTGGCAAAGGCTAACGCCAGTCCAATGGCGTGTCGCCGATCTTTGATAAATGCCATCCGGTTCGCATTCTTCACGCCAGCCTCCATGTCGCCGAAGATTTGTGGCAACGGCTCGCCCCGCGGATTGTCCGCCGTGGCCCACGCGAAATCGGCAAATTCCTGCACTGCCGCCGTCATGAGCGGACGCTTGCCACGATCGCGATTGCCACCGCAACCGAAGACAACAAGTAACTGGCCGGGCGTGACCGCACGTAGCATGGCAAGCGCATTCCGCAGGGCATCTTCGGTGTGTGCGTAGTCAACGAAAACATTGTAAAGCTGACCTGCCTCGATGCGCTCCATTCGCCCGGGAATTCCAGAAAAACTTTTAAGATACGAAGATATGTCCAGCAGATTGCAATCGAGTGCGTAGCACGTAGCCATCGCGGCGAGTAAATTGCTAAGGTTGTAGCGGCCAACGAGCGGGCTTTCGAGGTCGAACGTTCCCCCGGGAAACACGAGACGGAATGACGTGCTTTTGAAACCGAGTTGCACGGCTTCGGCGCGTATCGTAGCCTTGGGATTTTCGCCGAAGGAAACGACCTTCACGCCCTCCGGGATTTTAGAGGTAAGCTGACGTCCGTAGTCATTATCGAGATTAATTGCTACGGCGCGTGGCGTGCTACCGATAGCGCCGGTGAACAGCCGGCTCTTCACAGCAAAATAAGCCTCGAGCGTCCGATGGTAATCGAGGTGATCGCACGTGAGGTTGGTGAAAACCGCGACGGCAAACTGCATGCCAAGAACGCGGTGTTGGTCGATGCCGTGAGAACTCACCTCGATCACAGCCTGGCGGCAGCCGGCATCGCGTATTTGTGCGAGCATGCCGTAAAGATCGAGTGCCTCGGGCGTGGTGCGGAAGGATGGGACAACGCGCGAGCCGAGGTCGTAATTAACCGTGCCAATAAGGCCTACGCGCTGGGTCGAAGTGGAGAGCAGGTGTTTGACAAGGTTCGTAACGGTGGTTTTACCATTGGTTCCGGTAACTCCCACAAGGTCGAGGGAACGATCTGGAAAACTGAAGAAACGTTGCGAGACCTGTGCAAGCGCACGGCGGGCATCGGACACCTGTAAATAGGTAACGCGGGCCGAGGTAGCACCGGGAATTTTTTCGCCCACGACGGCCACGGCACCGCGCGCGATGGCTTTGTCGATAAAAAAGCAACCGTCGGCGCGGCAGCCCGGGAGCGCAAAAAATACATTGCCCGGCATTACGCAACGGCTATCTATCGCGAGACCGGAAATTGGACAATCGAGTTCACCCTTGTTCGCAAGGATGTCAGTTTTTGGAAGATAGTCGGAGAGCCTAGGAGCCATTTTAAAGATGCCCTGCGAGAGGCGTCCTGTAGGACGTGGGCGCGTAGAAGACAGCGAACGGAAAGCGGCAACGAGTGGATGGTTGGACGTAAGATAGCCAATCACAGATGAAAGCTTTCGGCAGCGAAGATCGCCGGTTTTACCGTATCTTCTGTGGGGTTAACCTTGAAACATTGGATGAGTTGTTCCGAAATATCTTTAAATGCTGGAGCGGAAGTAGATGAGGCGTAAGCATTGCCACTTTTGGTTTGAGGATCGTCAATGATGACGGAGATCAAGGCACTTGGCTGATCCGTAGGGAAAAAGCCTGAAAACAAGACAACCTGTCGGTTATTCACATATTTCTTGTTGACGATCTTTTGCGTCGTTCCGGTCTTGCCGGCTAAACCGAATCCGGGGATGTCGGATTTTTTTCCAGTTCCATTGGCGACGGCGTTGCGGAGCAGTTGCATGAGTGTTGCAGCGGTGCTTGATTTCAGGACTCGTTTGCGTGCTCTCGGTGCGAATCTGAACACGACATTGCCTGAGGAGTCGCGGATCTCCTTGATGATTTGTGGCCAGAGAAGCACGCCATCGTTAGCCACCACCCCCATAGCCATGTGGATTTGTAATGGTGTGGCTGCGATTGCGTGGCCCATCGGCATGCGTGTGATTGAGAGAGGGTCCCAATCTTTTGGCGATTTGAGCAAGCCGTACATTTCGTTGCAGACCTGGCAGTTGGTCTTTTGGCCGAAACCGTAAAGCCTGATGTAGTTATAGAAATTCTGCTCGCCTATAAGCATCGCAAGCTGCGCAGCGCCGCGATTGCTGGAGCGGCTAAGGATACTGGAAACGCTAAGTTTTTTTAACGGATGGGCTTCTTTCGGTAGTCTGAGCTTGCGTCCCTTGTAATTTATATTCGTGATTCCGCAGTCAAAGATAGTTTGCGGCGTTACAAAACCAAGATCGAGCGCGGCACTGCTGGAAACGATCTTGAAGGTTGAGCCAGGCTCGATCATATTGCTTACAGAGTAATTGCGTTGGATTCTCTGTTCGGTTTTTTGGAAATTATTCAGGTCGAATGTCGGATAGTTTGCCATCGCAAGGATGTAACCAGTCTGAGGCTCGCTGATGATGATAGTGGCGAAATTCGGTGAATATTTCGCCCCGATCTCCTTCAATTCGTTTTCGGCGATCTGTTGGACGGAGGAATCGATTGTGAGCACAACATCGTAACCGCTACGCATCGGCACTTTCTGCGAGCGGAATTGCGTCATTTCGTAGTTGGCGCCATTTTTTTCGCTCTCGATCCACCCATCCTTGCCCTGCAGAAAAAAATCCAGGTACCGCTCTATCCCCATGACTGGGTTGGTGTTATTTTTGTTTATGTAACCGAGCACTTGCGAAGCAAAGTCGTGCTTGGGATAAACACGTTTGTATTTGCGAATGCCGTAGACACCATGAATTTTTAATGCGTCGATTTTGCTGTAAGCCAATTCGTTGACCATATCCCTCAGTTTCACCCAACGAATGCGATTGCTCTTGCCAGTGTTTTTCTTCGCATTCGCGAGGGCGAGCTTACTTGCGGCGATGTCCTTAGAAAGCTTACGTTTGAGTTCGAGTGGAGGTATTTTGAGGAGATGCGCGAGTTCGGGCCAGTAAGCCTCATCCTTCTCGCACAGCACTTCTGGGTCAGCGCCAATCGTGACGTAAGAGCAATTCGTCGCGAGGAGGCCCCCGTTGCTATCGAAGATAGCGCCACGGGGCGCATGTTCTACAACAATTTCCCGTCGAGATATCTCAATGTATTTCAGGAATCTGTCGCGATCGATCACATGCAAAAACACCAGCCGGACCATCACCCCTATGAAACAAGTGAACGTGCAGACAGTAATCAATGTTATGCGGATGGAGGAAGTGAAACCTTTTGGCATGGCTGTCTCAGCGATAGCTTTTGTCAGTAATCACGCGAAAAGAGGTCGCGGTGGAGCTGGCCCCAGCGATTGCAGAGGCAGCGGCTGACTCCGAAAAATTGTCGGAAGCCGTGGTGTTTTGGGTAAAACGATAAGAGTTCCGTTTTTGAATAAGAACGAGCTCGGGCGACTCAGCGATGCGCTGCACCTGAATTTCCTTCGGCAACACCAGGCCGAGTTTCATGTCCGTGTTCTGTTTCAACAAAGTACTTGGACTGATGGCGGTGGAGACTTCGCTACGTACCTCGTTGAGTTGATTCCTGGCTTTTTTAATTTGCACCTCAAGCTCGCAATTGCGGCGCTTAGTAGAAAAAATCTCCTGGCGCATCCACACGACACCGAGGGAGAGCGAACCGCTGAACACAAACAAACTAAGGCTGAGTAAAACAACTTTGGCGACGAAAGTGTGAGCTGGAGGTGGGAGTGGACGCATTATTATTTCAGTGTTTTCGTAGGACGCGAAGCTTCGCGGAACGGCTGCGCGGGTTGCGGGCGATTTCAGTACAGGAAGGAACAAGCGGCTTGCGTGTGAGCGGCTCGGCAAACTTCGGGCGAAGCTGCTGGGGCATAGCATCGGAAGCGTCGACGGCCTGGCCGCATTGGCGGCGAAAAAACTGCTTTACCGACCGACTTTCGAGAGAATGAAAACTGATGACCATCAACACACCGCCTGGCACGAGACGCGCGAACGCCTCCGGGAGTGCGTTCTCTATGGCGCCGATTTCGTCATTCACGGCGATACGTATGCCTTGAAAGGCGCGGGTTGCAGGATGAATCCGGTTTCCTCGTTTTCCAACAGCCGGAACCGCATCGACAATGAGCTGAGCCAACGTCGCGGTGCGCTCGAGAACACCGGTGCCGCGAGCAGCTTTGATGGCGTTTACAATCCGCCGCCAATGGTATTCCTCACCGTAGCCGCGAATTGCCCGCACTAGGGCATCGCAGGAAGCAATTTCCAGCCAGCGGCCAGCCGGCGAACCGTTGCGCGGATCGAACCGCATGTCGGCCGTCGCATCCTGGCGAAAGGAAAAACCGCGTTCCGCTTCATCGAGCTGAAAGGAGGAAACGCCGAGGTCGAAGAGGACACCGTTGAAATTGCGTTCCGGCAGCACGGCAAGATTGCCAAAACTCAGGTCGATAAAGCGAAACGTCGCCGGAAATTCGAACGCCACCTGCGCAGCGCGCAGACGTGCAGCTGGATCGCGGTCGATAGCTGTGACGTGTGCCCCCGCAGCAAGTATCGCCTTTGTGTGGCCACCGCCGCCAAAAGTGCAATCGAGAATGCGCTGCCCAGCCTGCGGCGCAAGGTATTCCAATACCTCGCTCAGCATTACCGGCACGTGACCATCGGTTGTCATGGAGTGTGGAAGGGCTTCAAAGGAAGCGGTCGTGAACATGGGGCTTCCCCTAAGCGGCAAGGGAGGTTTATTGCAGCACCCCGCAGAACCTGGCGATGAGTGACCAAAATAGGCGCCAGTTTCGGGATGGTGAGAAAACAGATGGGGGTCGCATCGTGCTCCATGTTATTATAAACCGATGCGGCGCATCATATCGCCGAAATTTTCGCCTATCGTCGCACGCTGGAGATCGTCCCAACACAATGGGCTCATGATGTTGAAAGTATCGCCCATGCCGCAAAGCACGGTGTCGCGACCAATGCCAGCATGGCGGAGCAGATCCACGGTGACTCCGAAGCGGCCCTGCTTGTCGAGAGTGAACGACAGTGCGTCGGAGAAAATACGCGCCTTCACCGCCTGCGCATCGCGGTCGGAAAGCTTCATCTCGGAGACCTGTGCAATCAGTCGCGTCACGCGGGTGGGTGGCAGCACGGCAATGTAACCATCAGGGTGCGGCATTGCTAAAAACGTCTCCTTCTCGGTGTGCATCCAGCGCCAAACCGACGGAACCGTGAGGCGATTCTTGTCGTCGAGCGTATGCTGAAAACGCCCCGAATAGACGTTGGTGTTAGGTTCTAACATAGAGATGTTCTGATCCTAATTCCTCCAGAACACCCCATTTCAATCCACCCCCCCCTTTTTTTTGTCAAGAAAACAACCACGTAAGAAGCCTAAAAAATTACTCACAAATAACTAAAATACTTCATTTCTGGAATGGAATGTTCCCAACCGCTTTTTGTGATGTAGATTCCACCCTCTCTTCTCGCAGTTCGTTTTTACACGGGGAAGTTTCTTCAGCTGTTTAGGGGAATCTTCGGCGACGAGACGAATCAGACCTCCAACCAGACGTCTTTCGCATAGCTAGAACAGCAAGCTCAGAGCGCACTAACACCTTCCATGCTGCCAAACCGGCGCTTTTTCGGATTTGTCACGCTTCTTTGCAGGTAGCTCTTTTCCCATTAAAGAACCGACCGCCACCGTCTGTGTCGTTCTCGGTTCCGTGTCCCGTTCTTTGGCAGGCTTTCACACCTCTTGCTCCCGATGTCTCGAGACAGCTTATAAAAGCTGTCTTCGTCTATCCCCCCACAGCCTCCTAAAATGCTGCAGCCCCACCCGTGCAAAAGCCCAGAGGGCTGCACATTCGCTTTCTGGAGCAATTCGAAGAGCTTGGTGACGAGGTGGACCCGATCTTTGCAGTACAAGTTCAAGAAACGACTCCGAACCTCCTTCCGAAAATCATCTTCCGCGCGTCCAGACAATACCACCATTGAGACCACGATTACGAATATTCGGAAGCCGTGGCGAGGTAAGTTGGAGCGGCACATGGCCGGACAAGGCCTACAATCTCGTCTTCTGGTCGGATACACTAGTGTATTTCGCATCTGAAGAAAAGTGCCGGTCTCCCCCTTCATCAACACTAACTATCTATCTTTATGAGTGTTGCCGACCACTACTACTATTGGGACTATTGGGACTTCACACACCTATCTATCTATAAAGAATGTCTGCGGAAAGGCCAAAGGCCAAGGCCCCAAAAAATTCTTTGCTTTGCAGCACGTCATCCCAAGCAGCTATGATCCCAAGCAGCTATGATCCGGACTGGGGCCGCCCTTTCAGCCTGTCAGCGATTAGCAAGCCAACTCGGGGGAATTTATGATCCTTCCCTTTAGCACCAATCAACGGTTGCCATAATCGTCGCAAAAGGCCGTTCTCCGCCGCTTGCACGATCATATTCGTCTGCTTTTTGTCGGCCGTCTTATTCGAAACGTCAAAGGCGGTGATGTTGTAATCGCAACCGCGCCGTTCCTCCAAGCTAACGGCCATCACGTGGTTCTTGACGTAGCGGGCTGCAAGGTGCTGACCAAATGCCATGAACGGCTTCTGGTCCATTAGCATAGTTTACTACATAAACGCACCCCGAGCAAATCAAATAGAAGCTCCGTAGCTTTCCCCTCGGCGGGCATCTCGCTTTTGTGCTATCGTGATCGGAAGCTTTTAACATCGTTTTTTCCGAAAAGCAGCAGCTTACGAGTTGTCTTTGGTTTTTCGTGCCAACGGCAGGTGGAACCCCTCCCAGCACTATCACACAAGATCTTAATGGCGATTTGTTTGCGTCAGCCGCCATGCCAGGCTATTATTTCAATGTGAGTGTCAGCCATTTTCGGATCCCAATCGCTATCGTAAGATGTGTTTTTGCGCGTTTCGTTTGCCGAGTTTTAAAACCGTCTCAACTCGCCAACCTTGGCTTTGCGATTCCTTTTCACTGCCGAAAAAGTGCTGTCTACTCTTGCATTTGCTTTTTCAGGTGCCTGCGTAATCAAGCCGCATGGCCGTCTCTGTCTCCGTTCGAACCCCAAATAATCCCGACTCGAGCAAAAACTCTGCAGTCAAACCATCGACACCGAAGCTGTCCGCCTACAAACAAGTCGAATTTCCAAAGCTTGACTCCAAACGTCATGTCTGCTTGCCAAAGGGTAGTGGCGCGCGCTTGGGCAGTTCAAGCGAGTTTGTTTTGGTTGTACCGGTCGCCACGGCAACTTTCTGAAAGCTCTTCAGATCGCGAAGATAAAGCTGCGCCACCTTCTAGCCGGCTCGTGCTCGTATACTCATGTTTTTTCAAGCACACCGATACGTGCAGTGCTTTGCCCGAGCTCCTCAAGTCCGTCGCATTAAACACCAATTCGTCAAAAGCAAGTATCGTATAGCTGAGATAGCTAAGATCTAAACAGGAAGGATATTGCGGCAACAATGTCAGATCGATGTCAATGCAACTACAGCCGATCTGCAGCCTGATTCTCATGCAAAAACAAAAGCCCAGATATTTTGTGCGCATAAAAATCGAAATTTATCCAACCGTGTGTGTGGCTAGGTAACCGGCAGATGGTCTGCGGGATTGTAAAGTGTCCGCAACCACAGCATCGCCCATCATGCCGGATGCCACGCCACAAAAACCGTATCCGCGAGCGACTCGATTAAGGAAACCGCCAGCGGGCCTACCTGTCACCAGCACTAACACGAGTGGTTTTCTCATTACCCGTGATTTGCTCAGAAAAAATTCCTGTGGCCCAGAAAATCCAGTGATGTCCCCTCCCCTCTGGTCGCTTCGTAGCTTCGCAAAGCTGATTTAATTTAAATTTACCTATTTTAACTTACCTATAACCGCCGCGACCGCTTCCTTGGCTTGTATCGGTATCCAGTTTATCTCAACCGCGCGCATAGTTTATCTCAACCGCGCGCATATTAATAAAGTTTTCCCCCGTGGAAAAAATTTTTCGAGCACCTGGCTTACCGTCACGCTGTCCGTCTCGCAACAGCAGCCTAACACCCATGTTTCCAGTTGATCGATCGGCACACCGGCCAGCGGACCGATCAAGGCTACCAACGGACTGCAGGCAGCGAGCAGCAACACACAATTATTTTTCAGAAAGATAAATGAACGCTGTACGATATCGCACTCCGTATCGAAAAAATAAGATGCAGTCGCGTTAATCTCTTTCGAACCGGATCGGAATAGCGGGGTAGCAGCCATCAAAAAAAGCTGAGACACATTTTCGCTGCCAACACCGCTAACACAGCGGCATCGAGCCGATTCAGGAACACTACGTAACTCTGGACCAGTTTGGCAAGATAGGGTCCACTTCGCTCCCCATATCGATTTGTGTCGACGTCGAGCCCAACAAGAAACGATTGGCACGTCGCATCGTTCAAATCAGCCGCCACACGTGAGCACGCAATTCGATTATGTTTTCCTCAATCCGACATGACATATCCGTGACCCCCAATTCTTTTCGCAGCACCTTCCATGAGGAAGAAAACACTTACGGAGCAAGGAGTGCCACTGGGTACTGTTGAAGTCTGCCGTCAGCGTTGGGACGCTAGCATCCACCGCTGCACGAAACAGAAGCAAATAAATTTTACGCAAGTAGCGCTCGGAAATATTCGTGATGAAATAGCCCTGTTTTGATAGTCCTGTTTTGCTTGTACCTAGCACCATAAGCCGCAACGTCGATTCCTGAAAGCCGCGCACACGTGTCTGTGTAGTTGCAGCTTCAAGAAAAGGATCATTCCCCTTTGCTTCGGACACCCAGAGCTCTACCGCTGTCCATGAGCAACGTTCGCTGCCGGCACAAACGTTTAACAGATGCCCGCAACCGCTGCCTCCTTAGCACCAATATGCTCGGTTTGCTCGATGACTGCAAGATCCCATAACTAAACTATGCAGTCACAAACAGAATCTAGAAAGTAATTTAATAAGAGCAAACCACACCAAACCGAAAAGCAAAGGAATACGCAATCATAACTACATTACTAGGCCGTAAGTTGCTGCGAGTTTTTGTTTCGACAACGCCCACGATGTTGAGCTAAGCTCTCACCTCAACCGCTTCGATATCTAGATATCTGTTACAATTCCAAGGAGCTTTTCCCGGTCCTATCATGTCCCATATTGAAGAAAACTGTACCACCCCCACCTTCTTGTTCGATGGTTGTTACAAAAGCGCCTACACCCGCTGTTCGAATGTCTCGTTTCGTCGGTAGCGGCGGCCCCCGGCCCGGGCAGCTGCAAGCGCCGCGACGAACTGTCTTATCTGCGTTGCGTTAAATTTTGACTGATCGTCCGAGTTAATACATGTGTTACAGTGTAAGCTAAGTAATAGTATAGACTCGGGAAGACTCGGGAAAAGAGCTGCTACTTAATTGCGAAAGACTAAATCCAAAAAATCCAAAGTAAGTCAGGTGAATTACAAACCACATTCATTTACATCGAAAAAGCATTGAGCTACAGTTTTCCGATTCACAGAATCGGCTCCCCCCTACCCCCCTAAAGAGCCAGCCAGCTACCCAATCGCAAAAAGATACGAATAGCTGGACGATCGGAGACTGAATGGAAACTTAAATCATTCCCATTGCTGCACTGTTCAAGCTTGCTTTGTGACTTCGTCCACAGTTCCTGTAAACATGATGTTCACTCCGGACAACGTACAGATAATCGGCACTGAAATCGCCATTCGTTGGAACAATGGCGAAGAAAGCTATATCCCATGCACTCGTTTGCGCGCCGCATCGCCCAGCGCCGAAGTGCGGGGTGAGTACGATATTTTTAGCCAGCGCTATGGTGGCGAAACGATGCAAAACTTTTCGGACGTTACTGTGTGTTTCTGGGAAAAGGTCGGAAACTATGCGCTGCGTTTCGACTTCAGCGACGGCCATCGCACCGGACTTTATAGCTACGATATGCTGCGCGAACTTGGGCAACTATCCCCCTAGCTGTCCCCGGTCGTTAGTGGCCAGCGACAACGCCTCGCTTGCTTTGTTCAATGAACTGGAGGAAGTACTGAAAGTCACCGGCACCGGCGTTGCCGAACGTGTGTGTCCGCATTTTCTCCAAAGTCTGGGAGCGGCTGCAGCCGGAACGATAAAATAAGCGGAAGGCATATTTTATCGCGTCGATCCGCTCCGCGCTGAAGCCGAGGCGTTCCATCCCGATTTTATTAATCGAACGGGCAATCGCTGGGTTGCCATCTGCAACGACGAACGGCGGTACATCCTGAACGACTTTTGACATGGCGCCGACCATCACATGGGTGCCAATGCGACAAAATTGGTGGATGCCGCACTTTGCTCCTATCGTGACGTAGTTCTTGATAACACAGTGTCCAGCGATGCCTACTTCATTGCTCGCAATGATATTACTGCCTATCTTGCAATCGTGTGCGATATGAGAATGAGCCAGGAACAGGTTATCATTCTCCACAACGGTAAAGCCACCATCGTTCGTCGCGCTGTGGATGCTGACATATTCGCGAAACACATTGCAATCGCCAATGCACACGCCCACTCGGCTGTTCTTATATTTCAAGTCCTGGGTCTTTGTGCCAATGCAGGTAAACGGAAAAATTTCACATTTCTTCCCAACCGAGGTGAGCCCTTCAACGTTTGCGTGATGGTGGAGCTTTGTGCCCGCATCCAAAGTCACCTCCGAGCCAACGTAAGCGTAGGCTCCGATAGCAACATCCTCACCGAGTTCCGCTCCGGACTCGATGATCGCAGTAGGATGGATTCCCCGAGACATTGCCCTCACTCCACTTTAGAGTTATTGGCCAAAACAAACATTAATTTTGCGGAAGAGACGACCTGACCGTCCACCATACATTCGCCTTCGGCGCAGGCAATGGTACCGCGGACTTTGGTCAGTTTCACCTTAATGTTGAGCTGATCGCCGGGCCGGACAGGCTTCCGCCACTTCACTTTGTCGCAGCTCATAAAGAGCGCAGTCATTCTTTCGATGGAGGCATGATGCAACAAGAGAATACCAGCAGCCTGCGCCATCGCTTCAATTTGGAGCACACCCGGCATCACGGGATTACCGGGATAATGGCCCTGGAAAAACGGCTCGTTGATCGTGACGTTTTTGATGGCGATTAAAGAGTCGTTGCCAATCTCGACCACGCGGTCGATCATCACGAACGGATAGCGGTGTGGCAATGTGTCGAGGATGCGGCGCACATCGAGCTTAGCTTCAGTCTTAGGCTCGACCGGATTGGCGGGCTTTTTCCCAGTTTGGCGCCAAGTTTCGTATTTTTCAGCAAGCAGCTTTGTTAGTTCAGCACTAAGCGCGTGACCGGGCCGCATTGCCACAATGTGAGCCTTCAAGGGAAGGCCTAACAGTGTGATATCTCCGATGATGTCGAGGATTTTGTGGCGGACGAACTCATCCTGGAATCGCAGCGGTTCCTTCGAGATAATTTTATCTTCCTTGATCACGATGGCGCTGTCGAGCGAGCCGCCCTTGATCTTGCCAAGTTTCAACAATTTCTCGATATCCTCGTAAATGGTGAAAGTCCGCGCGGCGGCGACCTGAGTGATATAGATTTCGGGATCGGCCGTGAGCGAAAGGTATTGCGTGTAAATGCCGCGATCGTCCGCGCTGGTGCAGGTAATCTTTAACCCGTTATAGGGCAGCGCTATAATCGAAGAGTTCCCGCGCGAAACGGACACCGTCTCGGTCAGCGAAAAATATTCCCGTTCGGCATTCTGTTCAACCAGCTGGCCTTCTTGGATGAGGTTAACAAATTCGCGGGCTGAACCGTCCATGATGGGCGGCTCGCTCGCGTTAATCTCGATCAACACGTTGTCCACCCCGCAGCCACTCAGAGCGCTGAGGACGTGTTCGACCGTGTCAACCTTGGCATTTCCTTGCTGAACACTCGTAGCCCGCACGAGATCGGTTACCAGATCGATGCGCGGCTTGATTTCTGGATGACCGCATAGATCGATGCGCCGAAAAACGATGCCGTGATTCTCCGGGGCTGGTTTTAAGGTCAGGTGCACAGGGTTTCCGGTATGCAAAGCGTTGCCCTTGATAGAGACTTCGCGCAAAAGTGTTCGCTGCTTCATAAGGAATTGGTGGATGGCAGTATCGAAATACGTTGGGGGATAGACAAACTTCGAGACTAGATGGTAGATGGCGATACCCGTCGGTTTTCGGTTTAAGGCGGCGGGGCAGAGAGCGGTTGACATCGGTAAAGGAAAATCGAGAATTTTAAGCCTTTTCAAAAACTCCAGCTACATGCCAGCAGCCAACGATCTCCGCAAAGGTCAAGTAATCAAATTTAACGGTGAACCACACCTTATCATGGCAACCCAGCACCGTACGCCTGGTAACCTGCGTGGGTTCGTTCAGGTAAAAATGCGCAACCTCCGTTATGGAAAATCGCTCGAACAGCGGTTCAACTCGCCCGATCCGGTTGAGGTGTTGCCGACAGATCGCCGTACCCTCGAATTCAGCTACGCCGATCGCGACACCTTTTCGTTCATAGATCCAAAGACCTTCGAAACCTTTGAAATGAATGCCCATATGATTGGCAACGGAAAATTTTACCTCAGCTCGAACGGGAAAGTCGAAGTACTTTTCATTAACGAGGCGTCGGTCACCATCGACCTACCGTCCGCTGTTAACCTGAAAGTCACCGAAAGCCCCACAAGCATCAAAGGAGACACCGCCAGCAATGTGCAGAAGCCTGTTACCTGCGAAACAGGCCTTGTGGTTCAGGTGCCGCTGTTCATCAAGGAAGGCGAAATCATCCGCGTCAGCACAGTTGACGGTTCTTACCTCGGCCGAGCCTGAAGCTTCTACCACTTCTTTTTCCTCGCGGTCGTTCGCCACGGTTTTTGCTAACATATATTAACATATATCTAATCACTCGGTCTACTGGTCGACAAGTTCAATCATTACAAAGGTCGCTGAAATTAAGGCTGATACGCCAAAAACGTAAATCAGGTGAGTGTATGCAGTTTTTATCTGTCCTTTTTTCACCGCGTTCGTGTAGGCGCCTAGCCAATGGAAGTGCTGATGAAGAAACAATTATCGACATGTTCTTGCTGTACCGGAGAGCTAAAGACTTGCAGCATGCTTGATTGTGCAGGCGATGCCAGCTCTACCTTGCCCGGCCACGTAGCTTCTCACGATCGAATTTATGTAGGTTCTCTTTGTTTCTGCTGCGGCCCAAGGCCCCGCCACCCATCGCGCAAATTCCCCGTTTCAAAGAATACTGCGCATTCTTGATATAAGGCTTAGGAAAAGTGTTTCTGCCAAACGGGGACCAATTGCTTCGCTCCCGGAAGCGCCTTCTTGAGCCCCGCAGCAACCGCCTCCTCATTCGGCTAAGCTTTGGATCATCATGAAAACTTTTCTCGCCTTTCTTTCCTTTCTAGTTTCTTTCTCAGCGAGCTAGAACTACCAGTATCCAATGTATCCGTAGATCAGATTGGATTATCTGGGAAAAAATACATCGATTTCTGGCATAAGAGCTTCGTCCTCACCTCGACGTCAGCGTTCCACCCCGCAGATCGACCGACGGTCCCACCTTCGTTAAACTCTCACCAGCTAGTACCTCCGTCGGCGGCGGACAAACTGCCACCATCCGTCGAGCTCTCCTTGTAAACACTCTCCGCATCAACGGCGTGATCGATGTCGATGAAACACGTTATCTCCTCTTTCGTCGAAAAATTTTTTAGCAACTGCGTCGACGCCAATGCTCGCACCGGGGAGCTATTCGCCACGATATTCAGCCCAAAATGTTTACTACCCAGCAAGCCTAGTCGTCTCCTGCGATGCCTACGAGAGTGAATGTCTGCAAACGAACGGCCTCCTTTTCGAAATCGGAGATTTTCCAAAAGTGTGGCTCGTCTTGGATGTCTATTAAATCCTGCTTTGCTTGCCTGCACGTCTGTAAGTCCGTGAAGATAACAATCGCTTTGCAAGCGTAGCCTACTTGTCGCGTCGATCGCCTTCATCGACCCCAGCTTAAACAAAGCCACCCGCACTACGAAAGCGCACACTGTTCTGCCCAGCGACAACCGTTTGCTTTTGCACAAAGAAGCTACCACGGGTATCGTGTAATTTACTTTGTCCAAGGCGTTCGTTATTCTACGTACCAACCTGCTCCAACTTGGCGCTAGCCCCGTCATATTCGTTGCAAAGAGCGATCAGAGCTGCCTCGCGCACACTGCGCGCATCCAGGTCGACTGCGTTAGCGATATCGACGTCAAAATTCTCGGCGTCCGGTCCCTACCGTTGGCGACAGTGTGGTGAGCAAAGGCGAACTTATTTTCGACGCTAGGCCCAACTCACGCTCGCCGCCGCCACGCGCAATCTTCCGCCGACAATGCAGCCCCACTCGATGACGATGCCGATGAGGATAGCCAGCCACACCGCAACTCCTGCGCTCTCGAGACTTGCGCTTGCTGGCGCGGACTTGGGCCGCTGCACTCGCTAGCGATGACATCACAGTCTGTGGTGAACAAATCTCCAGCCTTCGTGCCACGCTGCAAACCTATCTTGACTTATCGACAAGCGACAGCGACCCGCTCGCCTCGTTTCCAAAGACGTTTCTCACCAGCAATGGTCTTCGCGCTGCCTGTCGGGAACTCAAATTCTTCAACACCGAACTCGCCGATGCCACTCGCAGTCACCGACTGCTATTCGCCAGGAGGAATTGCACATTTACCCAATACCCCCCGGCCTCGGCATTAGCCGCTGGCTCTCGCGTTTGGACCCCTTTAGCAATCCTTTCTTCGGCTCCGCGATGATTGGGCTGCAGCGAGGAAATTAAATAAGGAACCGCTAATCAACCGCATCTACGTGGTCGCTCCACAATCGCTTCCTTATCATTGCCAACGTTTCCGACCTCGCCGAGATTGCTTCCCAGCGCGAAAACCAGGGCTAGTAAACTCAACACAACAAGCTCCTTTGTTTATGTTTATCGCGCACAGAATCTCGGCTTCGACATGTTGCTCGCTCACATCTCCCAGTTTGTCGAGCAAGTTACCTGAAAGCGATGCTCCTATCTCGCACCTCGCCGGTCGGGTTTTGGTTTCACTTATTCCGGCCGTTGTTCGGTATCGTAGCGGTTGCATTCACCCAGTGGACATTTTTCGACAGCGAACGTGGCTGGCTGTTGAGCTTGATCAAGACCGTCAACGTGCTCGTGGTCGCCTGCCCTTGCTAACTCTCAGCCTCGCCACGTCCGCTTCGCTTTAAAAAGGTTCAACGAAATGCTCGTGAAGGCCTGGGGCTTCGTAGTCACCTCAGAAGACGCTGCAGCCATCCGTCTGAGAATCCAGCAGAGCTGTTCCTTAAACTCCTTCATTTCCGAGGAACGTATTCCAAAGAATACTAAGAATCCGATTAGCCACCTCCGACGCACGCTTTTGCAAAACACAGCCGACTGGTGCCAGGGCCACCTTTACTGTCCGCTCGTCCTGCACGCTTTGGCTGAGCGACAGCAATCCAGCCGCTTGAGAGGTCAAGAGCGTGTCTGTGTCGAAGTTTAGCTGCTCGGGCAGTTTGTTGCTGGTCTGCTGTTTTTCCCTCTCCCCAAGGGCAGCTCTCACAAAATATATTGGGAGATACATCAGCCCAAGCGCTTCGAGCAGTGGTATTGTAAGCTTTGATCACCGCCCGCAACGTCGCTAAGAAGTCGAAGCTGAGGAAATCGTCGAGCGAGAAAAACGGTGGCAAGGCCATAGCGAAAATTTTGACAGCTAGCTTATTGGCTCCAAATTATAGTAAAATTTTTAAAATTAATAAATATATATAAATAAAACTAATTTAAAAACCAGTTTTCAAACTAACTTAAGTTTCACCCAGCAACAACCCCGTCTGCCCATAAAAGTCCTATGCTCCGCCGAACCTACGCCAACCGGCGGTGGCCGCGATAGGAAATTCAGCATCGCCGACGGCAATTTCTCTTTTTTTCTTTTGGTCTCGCGCAAACTGGACGGCTCAGGCGGTTTCAGGACGAATCCCGGACAATTTTCTCGACGTGCTATTCCGCTCGTTTTCATGGCACGCTGCATTTCGTTGTCTACAAAACTGGAATCTATTTTTCTTCAGGAACCAGCGTCACTCTCAAGGTCGGCGTCCGTTATGTGCGACAATTGCCAGGACTTTGGTCTCGACGTCAAACTCATCGTCACCGCGCTCGATTTGGCATCGTCGAACTGGCTAAAATCGTGCACAGAGCGCAACGTACCCTACTAGCCATGCTACCGGAAGCAGCGATCCCAGTGAAACTGAGGATCGCCTGATCGCGCCCACGCCTGTTTTCCCGCTACCCGCCATTATTAGAGCGCAAGGCTTTCTTTTCTTAGTCAAAAACCAACCCAACGCAAGCTCGATGCGCCACGCAAGCGTGTAGTTGGCATAGGCAACCCAGGCCACCGGTCTAGTCGTATTTAGTGGAACACGTAGCAGTTTACAGTTGGGCGTACAGACGATACAATCCGCTACTTCCGCGATCAGTGTGGAGCAAATATCTTAGGAATAACATGTTTAGCACTGAACCCAATCTTAGCCGCGAGAATGCCAGCAGTCGCAGATTTGTCGTGAACCAGTCGTGTCCGGTCATAATTTTCGTAGAGCTGCCCGCCCGTGCTGATGTATTGGTCGTCGAAAATATTCTGGTCTTCACCGAGTTTTCTCCAAAGCGCTAGCTCCAAGCTACGGCCAGCAAGTTTTTCCGCCTGGCAGGAACTTCCTGAGAACGAAGAAAACTCCGTATGTCAAGGCTCTTCCCCATAATGAATAAAAAGAAAATTTCGTGCGCCGCCATGCAGCGAAGACTCAGCCGCATTGCTTTTTCACCACCTCCACAGATTGCACAGAGCTGATCCGCTGCCGCAGCCTTGCCCGTTGGAAGCTCTGTCATAGAGGCGACAACAATATCGCCGATGTTGGGGGCCCGGGCGCCTCGCGTTGCAGCAAGGCGCCACGCCCTGGCTTTGTTGTACATCAGCCCAGCCCGCGCGTTCCGTCGACCAGATCGAGAATAAATTTCCACTTTGTTGTCTCCACTGGCATCCCAGCGGGGAAAGCTACCTCGACCAGCTCAACTTCCTGCACGCTATCAGGCTTTATAGATCGAACGTTACTTACCAAACGATGACCTTCGGGAAAACGCGGCTGATCAGACAGACCTATCCCTGACTCTTCGGATCTCAACCGAAAGCCTGCCTCTCAATGGTGCAACCCATTCCATGGATCGGACCAGCTTGCGAAAATTTCAGAACATAGAGCGTCGTATGGTGGTGCCCGGCAACGTAAAGGGTAAAGGCAGCTGCGCATACCGATCTTTTCGGCCAAGGCTAGTCGCCGGTTTGACGCCAATCGTCATCGAATGAGACGATCCATATCCATTCCGCTCCGCGGCCGAGCTCACCGCTTTCCCCTTAATACATAAAACACGCGGTCTAGCTAGGTGAACGAACCGTCGGCCCAGCCGAAGCTATGGATGCCAGGACAGTGCAAGTCAGCCGTGTTCCAAGTCTCGACAGAGCTGAGATTCGACAGCCCGGATAGTTTGAGTGCACCATATAGAGAGAGTTTGTTGCGATACACGACCCAGCATTCATATGCGTTAGGCAACGCTCCAGGCTTGTCTTTCCATTGGGTGTTCTATCCGCCAGTGCCCTAGCGACAGAGATAAGGAAAAATTTATTTAATCGTCTAAAAAAATCGCTGTCGGAAGGAATGTCTTGGTTTACTTTGATGGCGAAAAAACGGTAAATTTGTCTATCACGGTTTCAACCGGAACAAAAAGCGCTGCTGCCAAAGCCAAGAGTATTGAAGATGCAGAGAAAAATTTTCATAAGCGATAAAAATAACGGCGATAATAGTGTAGAAATTTGGCGTGGCCGTTGGAAGGGTCTCAACCAGCGGCTAGCCGCTGGTTGAAATGATGGCATACAACTCAAAACCGGGCCGTAGCTGGGTTACAACAACTTGTCCGTGGAAAAGCGTATTGCTTCTCCCAACGCGGACGCGCCTAGTTCCTTCCCGCTGAGGAAGCTGTCGTCAAAGCGTCTTTCGTACTGTTCAAGATAACATGGGCTTCAACGGTTCGCATATCAAGATCGAGCCAGGCCGAAACGAGGTCAAACTTTGCCAACATTTCCGTACTCAGTACCGCCATGGGGCCAAAAGCAATTCCACTCGCCGATCGGGGCACTTGGCCACGATCGGGCTGTTGTCAGCTGCGATCGTAAACAAAACATCCATTCTAGTCGAGGCTGTTTGATCCGGGAAAATCGTCTGCCTTCAATACATTCTTCTGTGTGTAACCCGCCTCCGCCTCGTTTAGACCAAGGAACCATTTTTTACATTGCAAGCAATGCAGACCGGGCACGCCAGAAGTCGACGCCGCGTAGAAGCTGGCAATCTCCGCCCAACAAGCGGGGACTAGGCTCGATAACTTCCTCTCCTTTTGTGTCATAGAATTTTTAATTCCAACAGAAGTCAACGCTCTGAAACCGAGATGGTGTGCGGTGCTCCTACCGACACCCAAAAGTAGCGCCTGCGCGCTATCGGCGCTAGCCCGCTGCATCAGATTATCCGTATCGCGTGTTGAGGTTTCGCATGGGCTCGCTGCTCTGCGGTTAGGAAGAAACAGCCCCCCACCTGACCTGGTACAATCCCGAATACTGAGAAAAATGTATCGTGGGGAAAACTCGGCAGAAGCAACCGACGTACGCCGTCGCAGAGATTCGACCAAACGGCACCAAGCCGTAAAGCAGCTAAAACAAGATTCCTGAGTCGCCAGGCAACATCGGCGCGTCGCAGTTCGCTGTTTAGGCCGCTGTGAGGATTCTCGATGGTTCTTAGACGCCACCGGCCATCGTGCAAATCGTGACCTTCGTCGCCAGAAACATCTCGTCGGGATTGCGCGTCTTGGTCGCGGTCAGCCTGTCCTTGAATTTTTCGAAGACGATCAGCACGTGTGCCAGCATCATTCAGAGCAACATGAAACTGAGCGGTGTGACGCTGAGAATGCCACCATCCTGGCAATGGCCGAGGCGACCACTACCAGCCAGAAACCTTTGGCCACCCTGAGATCAGACAGCTAGGAAATAGCCAAAAACTAATTGTCATTGGCGTGCGAGAGGCACATCGAACCGAGAATAATTACTAGGGTGGTCAACGCGGGGACTGTAGCCATGGAAGAATCCCCTCGATGGCACAAGATGCGAGACGAGGGACGTTGTCGTAGTTATCGCGATCCTCGAGAACCCAATGGCGGGTCTTCAAACCGACAGTTGGACGGATTATTTAATTGTTCCGTGTTAGATTTAATCACAAACTCCGCTCTGGAAAGATCGTAGGGGTTGGGGAGAGACGCTCTCGACTCTGATCGAAATTATCCAATTGTACTACAGGTTGTTTTCCCCTTCGAGAGAAACGAAATCGATGGCACCTCTCTGGTTGTAGTTGCGGAGCTGGCGATCAACTGGAGCCTCCGCTCGCCATTTGATTGATTCGGAGTGCCGAGCACGTATTCGTAGAGTGCGCTCTCGCGATCCTCGCTGTCGCTGAATTCGTTCTGACTAAACGCAGCGCGAGTTCATGGCCAGCAAGCCGGACGGAATTGAAGGGTAGTAAATCAGTACGAATCCATTCGCGCTCGATGGTATAGATCACAGATCTGCTCCGTTATCGACATCCATTAGCCGTTCAATTTTGTCCAGAAACGCGTGTTGGATCTCTCTGCGATTTCAAATTCTTCAATGAATAGTTCGGGACGACTAAATCCCATTTCCTATCCGAACCGAGCAGGTAGCACAAAACTCACACTGCCGTTGAGCCCCATTTTTTCGCTAAAGTTATTATAAATAGAACAGCCCGGCAATACTGTAGAAAAATCCCTCCGGCTAGTCGAAGACGCTTTGCGTGCCAATGTTGGCCGCAAAGTTGAACCAAGCTCGTATTCATCCTAGGCCCCACAGCTTTTGTCATCTTGAGACGCACAATCAGGTCTGTCGAGATCGAGTTAATCGGAGCGCCACGGTTGCCCTGTCTCAGAAGGCGTGCCAAAAAATTGATTATTAAGCGTGGCCGTATTGAGAAGAAAGTCGATACTGAGGAAGGCCACGTAACGGCCTTTACCCTGAATCGATCTCCCAGCGAAACACTAGAGGTGCGGAAAAGCGCTTCACTAAGTATTATTGTCCTGAAATTTACCAATTACATTGATGAGGAAGAATCGACTACAAATGTTAAGCTTTACTACATCCGGAAACAAGATCGACATCGACCGACCGACGTATTCGGCTCCGAAACCGCTTCTTTCTCGCCCACATCACGATAACCGAGAAATGTTGCTAGCAAGACGGGATTTTTCCCGACATAGTGCGTAAGGGGAATTCATCTGTGGGACTTTTCGTCGTGCGATTCAACTCTGGGAGGTGCACAGTCGCACCGAGGACACAGGAGCTTGTTTTGACATCGCGAATGCAACCGTTCAATGTTGTCGTAGAAGTCTAAGTGAAGAGGTCAAAACCAACAACCAAACCCGCCGCCAATTAACAGTTAGCCAAGGAACACTACACAACACCACAAAGGAGGGTATTGGGAAAAGTGAAAACCCTTATTTTTAATAATTTTCCCCGTAGAAACTGGGATTATGACAGTCTACACAATGAGGCCGATTAACTTATTAATATTTTAATAGCCGCTATATGGCTACAAGCATATAGTTTTTTAAATGCATTTACCGCTGCGACAACTTCATAATATTCTTATGAAGTTAGATCAATACCATAACGACATTCGTGTTACGATCTAGTGACTTTCCCGCTGTCTGAGGAACCAATCCTCAAAATACGCCGCGGAAACATCCACCTAAGCACCGGAAACTCTTCCCCAACACCTCCTCACCAAAAAATACAACGTAGCGATCAGCATAAGGTCGGTTTTAACTCCATCGTTTTCCCGCGGAAAGGGCGGCCGATGTTGAATTGGACAGGCGTTGAAGAGTAGAAAATTTCTTTTCCGAAACTAGACGCAATTCGGCTTCCAACGCATAAGCGAAATCCGGCGGCCACGGTTCACCACGGCCGTGGGGGAGGACGATAAAACGAAGCGGCGAATGGCTGTTTCAAGACTTTCTAGGTGCCGCCGAAATTGTGTTCGTGACACCACTGCGCAATGTGTGCTTCAGCTACTGTGAAGTCCAGGTCCGCGAATTCCTGCGCTAGCACCATTCGCGAATCGGCCGCCAGGATTTGTTCGGCGGCTCCACCCTGGTAAGAAGACAAATTGACCAATCGGGGAACCAGCTCCAGTTACGTCTCCCCTGACGGAACTCCTTTATCGGGCCGGGCACGAGCGAGAACTGAGCGAGCACGCCAGCGCATATCAGCTAGCTGCATGGTAAATAGCATGTGTAGTCGGCTTGGCGACACTGTCGCACGGATTCACCCTTCTTCGGTCCAAGCAACTTGCGACACGGCACTCCGTGTTGCTACAAAAGAGATTCCATTGCATTGGTCAATGCCTGCTTGATCATATCACTCTAGGAGCGCGACGCCGACAATAAATTCCGTCGTGGCATCAGTCACAAAGACCGGCGCCACCTCTAGCGTCCGCCGGCAAGTTGCATCGTCAGATGCTCCAGAAAAATTTTCAGTGATAACCCGGGTCGGAGTGCTTGGGTTTCGCGCAGCACACCGTGATCTAGGCGGCAACTATTTCGTGCTGCCGGCGGATGATGGAATCAATTGTCCTTGCATGCCGGCTGCATGGCAAAATTCTGTTCACGCAATTCCGCAGCAATTCCAGGCCCTGCTGCATTTAAGGATGCTTGTGAAATATTTGTAGTGAAATTGTAACACAAGGTCAACAATTTTGACCGACGTCTTGTGCGGACTAGTCTTGTCTTCGGCCAGTGGCTTTGCGCGAATCAACCCGGTCTCGCTGGCGATCCGAGGACAGTTGAATCACTTGTAGCTCGTCTTTCGGTTCACTCCGAAGCGCGGGCAAAGCGCCGCGAAGGGTTTATCTCGTTTTTTGGCGAGCTCAGCAAATTCGCGCTACATGGATCTCGGTGATCGCGATGCAACTAGTGCCATTGTCAATGGTGGCTATGCCAACTCAAGTTTGCAGCCAAGGCGTGCCCGTCTCGCGTTTCAGCTCCCGCGTCATCAGCGAATACAATGCTTCTACCGGAGCTTTGCCTTCGTAAAGGATCGCATGAATTTGCGCCAACAACGGTGCGGCGATCCCGCGCATCTGGCAAAGCTCGTAAAACGCCTTGGTAGTCCAGAACCCCTCGATAACGTTTTTGCGTCCGGCGAGAATCTCGTCGATAGTTTCTCCTTCGCCAATCTTTTGACCGAACTCGCGGTTGCGGCTCCAGTCGCCGTGCGAGGTCGCCACCAGATCGCCAAACCCGCTCAGGCCGTAAAAGGTTTCCTGCTGCGCACCAAGCGCCACGCCGACACGCACCATTTCGGCCAGAGCACGTGTTATCATAGCCGCCTTGGCATTATCACCTAGTCGTTGGCCATCGCATAAGCCGGCCGCAATCGCGTAAATATTTTTCAGACATGCACCATATTCCGCACCTTCCAAGTCATCGCTCAAGTAGAGCCGCAAAGTTTCGCTGCTCACCGCCACCTGTACACGTTCGACAAAGCAATCCATTTTCGTGGTCGCCAGCACCATCGCCGCAGGCAGCCCGCGAGCCACCTCGCTCGCTGTAGTGGGGCCGGTCAATGCACCAACATTTACGCCTCGCAGCACCTGAGAAATGATTTCGGTAGGACGAAGATTGGCGCCGACTTCGAAACCCTTAACCAAACTCAACACCAGTTGCAACCGTGACGTATCGTGCAGCACCATACGCATTTGTTCGCACCACGCCCGCAGGGCGTGTGACGGGCTCGCGATAAGCGCGACATCCGCCTCACCGAAGCCGTCATTCAAATCACCAATGACTGCCAAGCTTTCCGGCAGGGGCATTCCGGGCAGATAATCGCGATTCTCATGGGTCGTGAGGAGATTGCGCGCATGTTCCGGTCGCCGTGTAACCAGGGTCGTTTCTTGCCCACAGCGCGCCAGGCATATCGCCATGGCCGTGCCCCAGGCGCCGGCACCAATCACAAAAAATTTTAGTGGGTGCTTTGTATCCACGATGGCTCAAGTTTTCAAAAAAGAGGGCACACGCTCCCCCGCAACCATCGTCACGAAACTTTCGCGAGCGTTCACGAGCTCGAAACTCACCCCTGAAACAAGCACCTCTGCGGGAAGCGGGCGTGTGTTGTAGCGACTAGCCATAGTATAACCGTAGGCGCCGGCGCTAAGTAAAGCAAGGTACTCGCCTTCGTCGAGCTCCTGAATCTGAAGGTCTTTTACAAAACAGTCGCTACTTTCGCAGACGGGTCCGAGAATGTCAATTTTCAACGCCGGTCGAGTGGTGTCGCGGATCAAGGGCACAATTTCGTGGTAGGCTTCATACATCGCTGGGCGGACAAGATCATTCATGCCGGCGTCGACAATAAGAAAAAACTTTCCCTGGCCGCGTTTGAGATATTCGACGCGTGCGAGCAGTACACCCGCATTGCCCACCAAAAATCGTCCCGGTTCGAGCAAGATTTTCAGACCGAGCGGAGCCAACAACGGTCGCAGCGCAGCGCCATAAGCTTCAGACTCCAGCGGTCTTTCTCTCTCGGGTTTTTCCTCCCACCAGGAAACATCACCACTGGCCAGCGCCTCCTGGTAGGCAACACCTATGCCTCCTCCCACGGAAAAATAGCTAATCGCGTAGGTCTGCTTCAGCTTCTCGACAAAAGGTAGCACCTTTTCCACAGCTTCGACAAATGGAGCGACGGATGTGAGCTGCGAACCGATGTGCATCTGGACTCCGCGGATTTCTAGGTGTGGAAACTTCGCCGCCTCGGTATAAGCCGCCTCCGCCTGGCTTAGCGGGATGCCAAACTTGTTTTCGCTTTTCCCTGTGTTGATCTTGGCGTGCGTCTTAGCATCAACGTTGGGATTTAGGCGGATGGCAATTGGCGCCTTGCGGCCAAGCTGACTGGCAACATGTTCAATGCGCGCCAGCTCGGGCTCGCTCTCAACGTGAAAGCCATAGACGCCCGCTTCGAGCGCGAGCTTGATCTCAGCGGCCGTCTTGCCGACGCCCGCAAAAACGCTGGCTTGCGTGTTTCCCCCAGCAGCAAGCACGCGTTGCAATTCGCCACCGCTTACGAGATCGAAGGAGGCGCCGAGGTTTGCAAAGAGTCGCAAAATTGCTAGGTTCGAATTGGCCTTAATCGCGAAACAAATTTGCAAATCGAGCCCGGCAAGGCTGGCAGCGAGGCGTTGGTAATTTTCAGCAATAGTCTTCGCGCTATAGACGTAAGTCGGCGTTCCTAAGAGAGGAGGGATCGCGGAGAGATCCACGCCTTCGCAATACAGGTGGTGACTAATATAGCGAAAATGATGCATGCTTACCCGATGGAGTTGGAACGAACCAAAAATGCAGGCTTCCTTCTCAATACAAAGGTTTTTTCAGTATAGGAGGCAGTTTTTAACTGTCAACCAAAGCATTTTCTGGACAAAATGTTCGCTCGTCGGAATATTCCGGAGCCTCGTTTGTTCTCGGAAAACAATTTTTAGCAAGGTCTTATAATTTTCTTGTAGATTTTTTAGACTTTCCGGAGAATTTTTTCAGTCGGTTAGTCTGGTGTATGTTTTTGTTTCGTCCATTGCTTTATCGTCTACCATTCCTTTTGGGAGCGCCTATGGATCTCAATTTGGAATCTGCCGGTACACGGTAAGAGCAATTTGTCAGTTTCCTCGAATCGAGCGGCTATCGCATCTACCATGTCGATGTCTACGAGCGGAGCTTGCTGCCTGGTGGTAGTTCGTAAAATTCGCGCTGTTAGGCATGACTTTGCTCGGAATGACCTAGGTTGTAGTCGAAAGTACCAAGGTGTTGTCGGTTTTTTAAACAGCCAGCAGCTTTTTTCTTTTGCGCCACTGCCCAGACGTAGTCTACGTATTGATCTCAATCTCTACAATTAGGTTTTCGCCTCTATCATCGCGTAGAGCCTGTTGGATCATTTCTTTGGTTATCAGATTTTCAAAATTATGGCCCCCCTTCTGGGCACTTTAATTGGAGGGGCTGTCTGGTACAGACAGTTATAGAGCTCGGCTACAGATAGATGGCCCAATTTTTATCTGTCTCGTGCTTGGCGTTGTTAGTTAGTAGCTGCCTCGCGTTTTTGCTCTTTTCTTGCCGCCGTACTTTTTTTCTGGATTCTGTTTCGGTGCAACGCTGGACATGATGCTGTTCTCGATTTACTAATTAATTACATCGGCGCGTAGGTCACCGGCTTTATGCTCGACGTGGTGCGCGGGTATTCTCGCCATCAAGCTGCAGAAAGTTTGCTTGCCCTGGAGACCGCCCTGATGGAGGTGTTTCGCGCTCTCGTCTCCATTTTTCACCGACCACGTCGATTAGTTTTTTATTGTGAGCAGCCGCACAGATCCTCGCATTCTTGGACAACGATCAGAGCAGTTGCTTCTCAAAGCGCTGGTGTTCTCGCAGCAATCGTCGCGATACCGCAATTCGGCTGGAGTGGGCCGGGCGGCAGCAAAACGGGAAAGAGGGCCAAGGGTTAGTTTGCGCCGGTCGCATGGCGCATTATGATTGGCAGACGTAACCCATGAGGAAGCTCTGCTTCTCCTCGGCGGCTCTGTACCCATGGGGGCGTTGTCATCATCGCGATAGCCAAGGTCGAAAAAACGCCGGAGGCATTTCCAAAACGGAGCTGGCGTTCCACAACCAAAATGCTGTCGTCTATGGATTTCGCCCGCGGGGTTTGTTATCTGTTCCACAACGGGCATTTACTGTTGTACAGCCGTGCAACGCGATTTGCTGAGCATCTCCGAGCAACACTAGGCGCAATTTGACTTTGTCTCTCTCAATAAACAGCCAGCGAGTGCTGACCGCTGTTCATCGGCCGTATTTTCTCGAGACCGGAGTAACGATGTAGCTCTAGAACGATTCCATGGGGAAAAACACAGCTAGGCTCCTCGGGAGAGTGACGACTATCGTTACCGATTAAAATAAAAGCGGAGCACGGTTGAAATGGAAGCTTTTTGAAGGAGCAACCCGGCCGTTTTGGGTTTCCGAGTGGCGGGTCGCGTGAGGTGCTAGAAAGTAGAAAGCGAATCGGCTGAAGCAAATCGAGTGCGCGGGGCTCGTGCGAATATTGGCCCGCAGTTCAAGCGACCCAGCCCGGCAGCGATAAAAGTTAGAAACGTTGAAAGCACATCTGCTCGCCACGAAAGGAACACCCAAGAGGAGCAGAGGTTAAGAACGGCTTTTGTCGGGTAATGAATTAACACCAAAAGGACCCGTCTCCCGCCGAGAAAGCTACATCTTCCTTAGAGGGTAAACTACACCAAGCACCGTAGACAGGGGCAGGCACACGAAGGTAGTTAATGACACTGGGAACTTGCCAAGCGAGAAAGAATTTTTTCGCCTTGCGCGTTGTCAGCCCAAACTACCGCTGTTAGTTAGTATTGGAAGCCAACTGTTTGAAGCAGGTCCGGAGCGTTGCCTTCGCGTAATCGCGGTTCATACGAGCGATAAAATCTTCCGAGATGAGCTTTGGGCACGCTGCACTGCATTCGTATTGGTTGGTGCAGTTGCCAAAACCAGCGGCATCCATCGCCGTAACCATCCTGAGCACGCGCTTGTCGCGCTCGGGCTGTCCCTGCGGCATGAGACCGAGATGGGAGACTTTCGCAGCGACAAAAAGCATGGCGCTCGCGTTTTTACAGGCCGCTACACAGGCACCGCAGCCAATGCAGGTGGCGGCGTCCATCGCGAGATCGGCTTCTGGCTTCGGCACAGGAATTGAGTTCGCATCAAGCGCGGCACCGGTGCGCACACTGATGAAGCCGCCTGCCTGCTGGATTTTGTCGAAGGCGTTGCGGTCGACCACGATATCTTTGACTAATGGAAACGCGCGGGCCCGGAAAGGCTCGACGACAATCGTGTCACCTTCATGGAAGGAACGCATGTAAGTCTGGCAGGTGGCAACACCCTTTCCAGGACCGTGCGGCTTGCCATTGATCGTGCAGGAGCAGGTGCCACAGATACCTTCGCGACAGTCGTGGGCGAAAGCAATTGGTTCCCCACCCTTCTCGGTAAGCTCGTCGTTCAGGACATCGAGCATCTCGAGGAAAGACATGTTCGGGTTGATGTTCTTCGCCGGATAATTGACAAATTTTCCGGACTGGCTAGGGCCGGCCTGACGCCAGACGCGCAGTGTAGCGGAAAAGAGTTTTGGAGAGGATACTTCAGCAATCATGGTTTATGTTTTCGATTTTCCGGAGCTTTAAAAAAGTGTAAAAATTTACCTCGCACCCTCGACCGTGGGTGGCTCCATGAGGTTGCGGATGTGCGTCGAAAATGATCTTAAATTGTTCGTCACAGTGCCTCTCGAATGCCGCGAATTTGCAGGCGAGATCGGCGTTCAAAGGACATCATATTGGCACAGATGCACGAACGCTCTCACAATTTCGATGTCCACCTACACAAGCTCGTGGGGAGCGCAGCGCACTGAGAAGTGTAGCGATGTCCTGTTTGGTAAAGGCGTAGGGCAAAGTAACGGCATCCTCCCGGGCCGTTGTGCTTTGAGGTCACAGATTGTGACTTCAAAAGAATTTCGGAATCCTGCCCAGCGAAACGAAAGAAAAAATTCGAAAGAAACCGCTCCACGTCACGAGCGACAGCTTGGTTAACCACCTTGGTCAACACACCGTAGAGTTTCGTGAGATAGACATCCCAAAGCGCTTTTTCGCCCCGGATGAGGCAGATCTTCGAGTCGATCAATCTAGCCGCAATAAGGCCGACACTCAGCGTAGCGATTGAATAGATTGTCTTCGAGTTTTTCACAGGTTGGGGCAAACTGTGGAGCGAAATGGAAGCCCCGAACGGGAATATGCTCATTTATACGACCGGACCGACATCTTTGTAAATTCGTAGTTGAGTGGCTCGACGTTGCGAAGCGGCTCCTTGTCTTCCCCTTGGTATTCCCACACGGCAGCGTGCGCGAAATTGACGTCGTCCCGCTCGCATTCGCCGTCCTCGTATTTGTATTCCTCACGAAAATGGCCACCGCAGCTTTCTTCGCGCGTTAGCGCGTCGCGGCACATAAGTTCGCCAAGTTCGAGAAAGTCGGCAACGCGGCCCGCCTGCTCGAGAGATTGGTTGAGCATATCCTCTGAACCGGGAACATTGATGTTGGCCCGGAATTCTTCGCGTAGGGCAGGAATTTCCTGCAGCGCTTTCGTGAGGCCTTCGCGCGTACGCGCCATCCCGCAATATTCCCACATAATTTTTCCAAGACGCTTGTGAAAGTGGCTGACCGGCTGCTTCCCCTTATTGTCGAGCAGGCGCCTGGTCATCAAGACCACGCTGTCCTCGGCTTGCGCGAATTCCGCGCGATCGGTCTTCGGGCGCGAACCAGGCCCCTGCGAAGCGAGGTAGTCGCCGATCGTGTAGGGAAGAACGAAGTAGCCGTCGGACAATCCCTGCATGAGGGCGGAGGCGCCGAGACGGTTGGCACCGTGATCGGAAAAATTTGCTTCGCCCAAAACAAAGAGGCCTGGGATGTTGGACATCAAATTGTAGTCAACCCAGAGACCACCCATTGTGTAGTGCATGGCGGGATAAATGTGCATCGGCTGCTTGTAAGCGCTTTCATTGGTGATTTCATGATAAATGTCGAAAAGATTGCCGTAGCGCTCACGCACGCCGCTTTTGCCAAGGCGTTTGATAGCATCGCCGAAATCGAGGTAAACACCGCGACCCGATTCGCCGACGCCGCGCCCTTCGTCGCACATGCGCTTGGCCGCGCGCGATGCGACATCACGCGGGCAGAGATTACCAAAACTAGGATAAATGCGTTCGAGGTAATAATCGCGATCGCTTTCGGAGATTTTGTTCGGATCCTTCCGGCAATCTTCCTTCTTCTTCGGGACCCAGATGCGGCCGTCGTTGCGGAGGGATTCCGACATCAGTGTTAGCTTCGATTGGTAATCGCCGGAAACCGGAATACAGGTGGGATGAATCTGCGTGTAGCAGGGGTTTGCGAAACAGGCGCCGCGCTTGTAAGCACGCCAGATGGCGGTGACGTTTGAGCCGCGCGCATAGGTCGTAAGATTAAAAACGTTGCCATAGCCACCCGTCGCCAGCACAACCGCATCGGCGCTGTGGCGCTCGATAACGCCGGTAATGATATTGCGAACGATGATGCCCTTCGCGTGGCCGTCGACGAGCACGAGATCGAGCATTTCAGCATGCGTATGCAACTCGACGCTGCCAGCGCCAACCATGCGAGAGAGCGCAGAATAGGCGCCGAGTAGAAGCTGTTGCCCCGTCTGCCCGCGCGCATAAAACGTGCGCGATACCTGCGCGCCACCGAAAGAGCGGTTCGCCAGCAGGCCGCCGTATTCGCGAGCGAAGGGGACGCCTTGGGCAGCGCACTGGTCGATGATGTTGACGGAGATTTCAGCCAGGCGATGCACGTTGGCTTCGCGCGAACGATAATCGCCCCCTTTCAGTGTGTCATAGAAAAGCCGGTAGACGCTATCGCCATCGTTCTGATAATTCTTGGCCGCGTTGATGCCGCCTTGCGCAGCGATGGAATGCGCGCGACGCGGGCTGTCGTGGAAAGTAAAACTTTTCACCTTGTAGCCGAGCTCGGCGAGTGTGGCGGCGCAGGACGAACCCCCAAGGCCGGCACCAACAACAATAATCTCGTACTTGCGCTTGTTGGCGGGACTAACGAGTTTGATTTCCGTCTTGTGCCGGCGCCACTTTTCAGTGAGCGGACCTGCAGGAATTTTGGAATTCAGAGTAGCCATGGCGAGAAAGGTCAGGAGTACAGGGGCACGGTAGAGGTAGGTGCCTCGTGCACGTGCGCATCGGGATTCGGCTTCAACGCGCCGGTCAGAATCGTGCACGGAATGGCAAGGTTGCCGAGGAAGTAGAACCAGCATATCACGGTAACGGCTTTGCTCAGCGCACCGGCCCACTTGCCAGAACGCCAGCCGAAGGTTTGGAACATGCTTTGAAGACCATGTTCTAGATGGAATGCGAGCAACCCCACCGCGATGATGTAAAAAATCGAAACAGGTGCGCTTTCAAAGCAGCGATACACCATCAGGTAAACGTTCTGTACTTCCGTTCCGGCCTTGATGACAGTCAGACCAAAAACCTTGTAGTCCTGGTACATGACATAAGTATAATGCGATTTGTAGTCGTCCGGATTGATCAGCCCCAAGGTGAATTGCGCGAGGTGATAACCCACAAAACCAAGCACGATGTAGCCCGTCCAGCGAACCCATCGGGAGGATAAAGATGCGCGGATCCAGCGTTTCGGCATGGGTTGGTCGCCGCGGGCCTTCTGATTTTCCAAGGCAAGCGCAGTCGCTGCCCAGACATGAATGCCTACCGAAGTAAGCAGCACGATGCGCGCGATCCAAAGACCGGGACCAAGATTATGCAGGAACTGCGCATAGCCATTTATGTGGTCGGGGTGCTGGAAAATCTGCAAATTACCGGCCAGGTGGCCGACAACAAAACTGAAAAGAATCAGGCCGGAAATCGCCATCAAGATCTTGCGCCCGATAGATGAAGTAAAAAATGATCCAAGTAGGTTCATCGCGAAAAAGCTGGTTTAGAATAGAGCCAGGAAGGACCTTGCGTGTCAGGAAAAACTTAGGCCTAAGTCGCTTGGCTAGAAGATCAAGAGACAGAGACACCCTCCTTTCATAAGGAGCAACAACTGCTGTCTGAAGCAACCTCCGGTTCCAGCGAATCAGAAGGGTCTGGGGTCGGTCTCAGCGTGTGAGAGGTTTCAGTAGGGAAAACTTTCCGCTGGCCGCCGGGTGTATGAATTTTCGACGATACAAGCTCACGTGTACTCCTGAACTGAATACCTGTGAGAGCGCCTCTTCGAGGCCGGAAACCGCGGTTTCGTCGGCGACATATTGGAATTCCCAACGCTGCTCTGAGACTTGTACGAGGCTCCAGTGCCAGCAAGCAAATGCTTCCGGCAACGCAGCGTCGACCTCAAATGCAGAGACCACTGCGCCGTCCGGCCGAGAAAAGAGATCCTTCTCGCGACCGAGGATCTGAAATCCCTCCGGCGAGCGGCGCACGATATCGCCCGTGCTGTAACGCAACAACGGCATCGCTTCGCGCTCCCGTGTCGTCACTTGGATCTGAAACACGTTCGACAATTCCGCACGCCACGGTACGAGTTCGATAAACGCGTTGTCCTCGACAACACGCAGGTTGCCTCGAAAAGCGTCGCCGACGAAAAGGTAGCCTGTTTCGGTCGACCCGTAGAGATCGACCTGCGCCACACCAGGAAAGACCTCGGCAATGCGTTTGCCGTGTTGGTGGCTGGCTTTGCCATAGGTGAGGATGACTGTCTCCAAACTCGATATAGATATACTTAGGTTGCGCTTCTTTATCGCCCGTGCGAGCAAGGAAAGATAGACTGGTTCGCCTTCGATCACATTAGGATTCACCGCCTGTAGCTCCAGCGTGATGCGATCCCACTCCGCTTCTGGAAACGCAAAGGGATCGCTTGAGAGGTTGAGATAAACCGTACCATTAAAATAACGATGCGGGAAGGGATGGTCCTCGTACGGGCACAAGTTGCTCGAACAACCAACCGGGGCCAGCACACACTTACGATAAGGTCGGTCTACATAGACTGCGAGCATCGGATGCGCAAGATATGCGCGGCGCATCTGCGCATTCCACCAGCCGTCCTCCATAACCACTGTCATCGGACAGTTGGTGGTGCCCGACGTATACTCGTATTCGTACACTTTTTTTTGAAAACCGCACTCGATTTCTTGGTAGTTTTCGAAAAACGCTGTGTGTCCGCGCTCGATGATCTCTCTTTTCGTCAGCACCGGAATTTCGCAATAACAGCTCCATTGCAGCGGCTTTGCATGCAGCAGAAAACGCGATCTATACAGCGGGCTTCGCCGATAGATTGCACGAATCTCGCGCTCCAACTCCCCGAGTAATCGCGGATAAGCTCTGTCAGTCGAAGCCAAATCCTGACAATTGGCAAAAACAGGGGCGAAGGCAACAAGCTCCATGGGAAAATTCAACTAAAGTCGAACTCAGCGGATGTCAAATATCATGCCAAACCTATCACAGTCCCCCGCTCCGGGGAACGCTCAGCCGCACAGTTTCTCCTACACCGGGCGAAGCAACAGCAAACGTATCGAACACCAGCGCAGGCATAATTTTCCCGGCATAAGCGAGCGCATATACATCCTCCACCGGACGCACTTCCACAGCGAGTTTCTCGTGTTGATCCGGCATCATAGCTTGGGAACGCACGACATTTTCCACCAGCATGAGAATGTATACGGTTGTTTTGAATCACAAGGGTAGAATGCACACTGTGGAACAACCGAGCTCGTTCTCCGAAAAAACCCCATCCCTTTCGCAAGTTCACGTAACGCTACGGCGACTGGTTCTTCTCCAACACCAATAATACCACTCAGGTATTTAGGTATTTCCAACTCGAACAAAAGTCCACAACGTCGAAACGAAATTCGCAAACAAACAAGAGTCACCCGCTGCCGCTTAGCCGCAACCACTATTGATTCCATACCTTGCGGCGGCAGGTTCAATCCCTTCAGAGCAGCCAAAATAATACAACATCCCGACAAAGCTCCCCGCGCCCGCCACCGCCAAGAGCCAGAATTTTCCCAAACTGTTTCCTAAAATGGGATATAAAAAATTCCCTCGAGACATGGCGGTTTGGGCAATCTTCCCAATAACTCCAATAGTCTGGAAATTATTTTCCGGAAAATTTGCCCTTCTGGCCGGCCTACATACGGCGGAAGCGGAGGCCGAGGTTTGCGGAATCGGGTACATCGATCAAGGTACCGAATTTTTTGGCAACTTATCAGAGGATTTTTACTCTTTCTTGACCACGACATAGTTGCTGCTGCCGCCAACCACCGCCCCGCTAGCCTTGGCATCTTTGGCCACAGAAGCCGGATCAGATTCTTGGAGCTTATCAATCGAGATCTTCAACGTGCTGGCGCTCCAGCCTACTAAACCAAGACGCACTTCAAACTGCTGACCGCTTCCGTTTTGGACAAAACCGAGTGCACTTCATTTTCCAGCGTAGCGACTTTGGTTGTCACGTTTTCTGCACAGTAGAGAGCTTCATAAGGGCCACTATCGAGAGAATCAAATCGAGCACGCCAGCGAAAACGCCGCTTATGGGAGCAGCAATTATAGCAACAATTTATTATTGCTTCTGCTGGAAATGCTGTCACGGGAAAGATTGCCTTTTAAAAAACTGAAATTGTATAGAGGAGGAACAGCAAGACGGTGGCGATCAAAGAAATTAATTATCATAGTCGGTCACCGTATCAACTTGGTAATTGATAATGGGAAACACACATCCATTCCCAGTTAAAAAGGAAGCCGACACCGATCGCTCCCTGCGTTGACAAAGCTGCCCTGGCTCTGTCTATTTTACTGGTCGACCTTTCGGGGTGTAGCTTAGCCTGGTAGAGCGCCTGGTTTGGGACCAGGAGGTCGAGAGTTCGAATCTCTCCGCCCCGACCATTTTCCAAAGTGGCAATTTTTTGAACTGTGATGAAATTAAGCCGTACATTCTATAATCGAAGTGAAGTATACCCTACCTTTTTTGGTAGGGTAACTTTTCTGCTCTGGGCCAAAGAATACAATACCCCAGTTACCTTTTTCATTTTAATGACAAACTAAGCATACAAATAATTTACCGCTATTCATTCGGTTAATAACACAACCAAAGCGGTACACAGCCCCTCGATTTACACCGTTTTTTTCGGGAATAGCCGCCCTCATGCTCACGATTTTCCACCATCCTCGCAAACAGCTTATGTCAATCAACCTTCAACCTGAAGCCCTAATCGAAGGCTGGACTTCCAAAAACAAAGCACCCGCGGCAATCCGTGGGCTTTCTGGGCTTTCCCCCATTCCCTAGGAGCAGCAATTGAACCGATTCGGCGCTGTAAAATTAAAAGGCCTACACCTACAGGTAAGCTGTTTAGGGTCCTCGATTAAAACCTTCCTTGGCGGGAGAATAAACATATCGTAAGCCTGCGCTTAGCTTAATTTCAAACTTCAGTGAATAGTAAGCGGATATCGTGTTCGAATTTTGCGGCCGGTTTTCTACCTCCCACGGACGCTGGTCATGCAGCACGAATTTCTTTGCCATTAATACTCGCATTGAAAGGAGGATTTTTTCATTCCACCATATAAATTAGATGATTTATAATTTTTTTTAAAACAAATCATCATCGGAAAAACTGTCTGCTGGTACCAAAACGCTCCATTATTCATGAAAATTTTTTTTCAAACTTTTCGTCTCTCCCAAGCTTACTACAGTTGTACAAGCCTTCATTCCAGACGTCCTTGGTCGGTTAGTATATCCCGAAATTTAATAATTATTCTGGCACGTCCGCAATGTTGCCAACGATTGGAACAATAAACACATTAACACGCTAACTTATAAAAAACGGAACCAGTAATAAGTAATACCAGAGGAATTTGAGTATACAAAAGCGCAAATTCGAGCAAATATTCTCTAGAACCATTAATTTCCTGCCTCCACAAAATAAATTATTTCCTCCGCATAGTTTTAATATACTATAATATTGGCAGCTATTGCGTTTTTTTATGATCATTTCGACTTATCCGAAATATAATATATGTATCTAATTATTAATTAAATATGTCGGGAGCAATAGCCATTGTAAAGATTCCCTTGTTTGATTCTCAAGGTTTTACTGGTGCTTTTCAGGTTCAGGAGCAACTGACACTATCAGTTTAACAATTTTAAAAATTAGTTTCTCCCTCCTCTCGATTGCTGAAAAGGAAGCTTTTTACCCTTATGAACAATCAATACCCCAACTTCATTGGATACGGTACAATATGATTTTGATAGACGACTTTTCGATATACGCTTCCATGGTTCCAGGACCTTCGACTTAAGCTACATTTTCCTTTGCCGTGTTCTCCGGTGTGCTCGTGCACTGCTGACGCCAACATTTTCAGCTAACAACATGTGATCCTGATCTCCTCTCCCATCTTTAACAAAAAAAGCCGGTTGGTTTCGCGAGTTTCTTTCATAAAAAAATTGTTTATTTAGCCGCCTATCTTGAGCTGCTGAGCATCACTTTTGATGCTGGCCAATCGGCATTTGTGTGATGAGTACAAATGTTTCTTTGGTCCAGATGCTAGTGGGGTCGATCTTCGAGGCTTGATCGGCGAGCTTCTTCAGGTCATCCATTTTTCCAGCATCTTTGGCAAGCACAGCCAATTCATAAGCGGCCTCAACGCGAAAAACTTTTTCAGCGCCGGCATCGTCCACCAGCTTTTGCAAAACGGCGGAACCACCTGCCTGGTCGCCAGAAGCGAGCTGGCTCATCGCCGCACCCAAACGGGCGCGCGTCTTAACGATGGCATCTTTCAACTCGAACGCAGCCTTTTCATAACTGCCTTGCGCAGCTTGGTAGTTGCCCACGGTGTACTGACTGTCGGCCGCAAGCAAGAACGCCAGACCCGCCAAAGGATGGCCATTATTATCAGCCGCAAATTTTCCGAGTTGCTCCGGCGAAGAGGAATCCACCTTAGCGAAATCGGCTTTCACTTTACTTTCGCGAAAAGAGGAAAAATAGCTCCAAGCTTCGCGCCCAGCGATCGCCAACAAGCCAATTACAATCACACCGTAAACCGCAAAGCCGTTGCGCGCCCAAAACGACCGCCCTGTAACGGCCAGTTCGAGTTTCTGGTCAGCAACCGCTTGAACTTGGGTTGGCTTTCCCCCTGGAGGAGCATGAATCATAGAACTGGAGAGCTTTGGAAACGCCGTTCTATGCCTCAAGAGGAAAATTTGCCATAACTTTCAGGAGCGGATAACCTATGCAGCTACAAAAAAGCCGTCCCGACGAGGATAATTTAAAGTTTTCCTAGATCGCCTATCGGACCGAGAAAGCCGGAGCACGATCAGAAGTGCTTTTCGATTCCATTATAGAGCCGCTTCGAAGCAGCGACATCGTTGTTCAAGCCATAGCGGATTTATGATGCTGACATAGCCAGACATTCACTTCATTGAGTTTGATCGTAATGGAAGTGTCGGCGCTATCGGGAGCATTCAAGACCGGTGAGGTTGCTTTCGATTTCTTGCTGGTCTTGAAGCAACCGTCGCTGGCGGTACCCTAGTTGGTGGTTTCAACCCCGAGCCCAAAATAATGATCAGCAAAGGCCTGCAATTTGTCTAACTTGGGAGGTACCCACGATTTTATTTATCAATAGTGACCGGCATCAAACAACCCGACAGCTAAGCAAAGGCCACTGGGCAGGGTCGTCGCGGAAAATAATTAAAAAAATCGGTTATGAAGAGTTTTCATGGTGGCTGGCATCGGCCTCGACTCTGCCGTCAACGGCTTGATGGGAAATTTCCAAGCGGTCACAAAAAACATAGACCCCCACTGTCACGGAGCCCTGCGGATGTTCAGCCGAAAACTATCATCTTAGTTTTCATAAAACAGCACGTGATTTTCCAGATGCTAGTGTACGGCCTGTGCCAGTACCGTCTTATCCAGATTGCATCCCTAGCAAATTATCTTCTCAATGCCGGCTCAATGTGTGTGGCCTTCACGGCCATCCATGCTGGATGGCCCAGTTCCTCGTGGAATTTGCGTGTCGTATAATGCTCGGGCGTGCCAATCAATCTCGCGATGCGGACATGCGCTTGGTGAATGTTGATCAATGTCTAACCAAAGGCCTCTTCAGAAAGTCTGCTGGCAGCACCTTCCGTGTTCCAGAACGAGCAGCACTAGTTCCACGCACAATTCGTGCTTCTGAGCGAATCGCTACGTCTTCTGGACAGCGGCCTTTGTTGCAGCGGTCACAGTAATTTTGTGAAAGGCCAACTCATAAACCACACGCTGTCAAGTTGGCGTCATTTGTCACGAGATAATACGCAAACGTGTCCGATAGCTAGGCCTAGCGCAAGATGGCGAAAGCAATGATCAGCTTTTGATGCAAAAACGCCAACCACGGCCGATGCAACAAATCAACGACGAAGGCCCGCATTTTCTAGTTGCTTTTTTCCAAACGTCAAAACTGGGGTCGCTCCCATCGCGTGTTCAGTGCTGGCTGGCGACTCCAGTTCGATGGATTGGAAAAACACGATTACGTCCTCATCTTGATGCTGATGGGCATGAAAGATGTTGCCGTTGCGATCAAAAACCAACGCAGCGCCCCGAACCACGAGTCCAGGCAACGCGTTGACCCGAGCCATGTAATAAGGCCAACGAGCATGCAAATGGAAAGCGATGTTCAACCTCTACAACAAGCCGCCATTCGAGCATTAAGCGCACTTTGCCCGTGGTCTGTCTGACTTTGGAGAGCCCGATGCGTTGCTGCTTCGACGAGCGAAAGTGTCGCTCCGATCCCCCAGATGCAGAGCGAGCTCCCGAATATAGCCAGCCGAGCAGACCGCTAGTGCGCTACTGAATTCCCTAGAAAGTTTTTAAATACGGGCCGATCGTCCAGCCGCTTGAGAAAAATCGTCCCCTTTTTCCAAAAAAGAACTGCAGCGTCACCAGTTCGCTCGTGTTTCCAACAATCACCATCAGACTGCTGCGATTGCAGGCTGTTAAGACTATCTTCAAAAGTCAAAAAAGTCACCTGTCCCGCTGAATTATTAAAATACATCGGCGCTGCGCCCGCCAGCGAATTCTTTTTCCGTTTTAGAGTCCTCCCGCAAACAATTTACGGTCTCGTCAGCGCCAGCTCCGTTTTCTTATCGCTGCCGGCAGTCGCCAACATCGGTGCATCGTGAAATTTCGCGATCTGTACGGGCAACAAACCCACGTGATCAGCCCGCGGCATGGGGAAAAGTCGCGTGTCCCAACCCCAACGGGAAGGTTCCCATGGCGATATAGCACGTGGTATCCTCCTGCAACAGAGTCGCCGGTGTTTCTCCTGTAGTGCTAGTGCTGTTCCCAGCAGTAGTACTACTGCCTTGGCTGCCGACATAATCATCGCAATTCTGAGCTGTCGCTACACGGTCAGCAACCTTGAGTGTTGTCACACCTGAAACGACCGCGCTGATTTCTCCGGAAACTCCCATCCAAAACGTCAGCGGTGGAAGCTATGCATATAAGGCCAGTCGAACAGTGAACATCGACAAAGTTTACGCCAGCCGGGCTCGGGCAGCGCTATGTTCTATGTTCTTGAACCGCGCCTTTTCTGGACCACTGAATTCGTAAAGGTGCATGATCTCTATTGCCAGAAAGCCTGTGCGCTCCAGTGCGTTTTTTAAGTGCCGTCGCACCGATAGTGAAAGCGTTCCCGCAATCCCGAGCCGAAGTGTATTGGTATCGGTAAGCTTCACGGCATCAGCACGACGCTGGTCTTGTATTGCTGCAGCGGGCGGACGTCGATGAGCTTGGCTTTCATTGCGCGAATACCTTTTACTGCCGCGCGCGCACCAGTGATGGTGGTCATGATACAAACATTATTCGCGTAGGCAGCCGTGCTAATCGCGTTTTCGTCATGCCGCGGGATCATGCCGCGCGGTGTGTTCACCACGAGCTGGATTTCTCCGTTTTTGATCATGTCGACGGAGTTCGGCCGACCCTCTTTGAGCTTATAGACGGGCTGCACTATAATGCCGTTCGATTCGAGCAGTTTGGCAGTATTGGTCGTCGAGCAGATCGAGAAACCAAGTTCTATGAAATCCTTAGCAAGCGCCACCGCGTGCTGCTTATCGGCGTCTTTAACGCTAAAAAAAACGCAGCCCTTGAGCGGTAGCGCAGGCTTGGCGGCCATCTGCGTTTTCGTAAAAGCGATGCCGAGATCGTCGTCTATGCCCATGACTTCGCCAGTCGAGCGCATCTCTGGCGAGAGCACAATCGCGACGCCGGGAAAACGGTTGAACGGAAACACAGCTTCCTTCACGCACCAGTGTTTCGGCTGCACTTCCTTCGTAAAATCGAGGTCTTTCAACTTTGCGCCGACCATCACTCGCGCGGCAAGCTTCGCCAGCGGAATGCCAATCGCCTTGGCAACGAAAGGAACTGTGCGCGAAGCGCGTGGGTTGACTTCGAGTACGTAGAGCTGGTTGTCCTTGATCGCAAACTGCACGTTCATTAGGCCGATTACGTTGAGCGTTTTCGCAAGCGTGTAGGTGGCTTGTTTTACCGTACCGAGCATTTCCTTCGAAAGTGTGTGTGGTGGCATTACCATAGCAGCGTCGCCCGAGTGCACACCGGCATATTCGATGTGTTCGAGCATGCCGACAACGAGCGTCGTCTCGCCGTCGCTGATGCAATCGACGTCAATTTCGATCGCGTCTTCGAGGAAATTGTCGATTAAGACCGGCTTGCCAGGCATAACGTCGAAAACCTGTCGAACAACGCCCTTTAATTCGGCCTCGCTGTAGAGGATGAACATGCCGCGACCGCCGAGCACAAACGACGGACGGACGAGCACAGGATAACCAAGCTCGGCCGTGGCAGAGACTGCCTCGCTTTCAGACATCGCAATGCGGTTAGCGGGCGACTTGAGTTTTACCTGGTCGAGCACCGCAGCGAACAGCTTGCGATCCTCGGAAGTGTCAATGCTTTTCGGCGACGTGCCGATTATATTCACGCCGCGCGCCTTCAGAGCGCTAGCAAGATTAAGCGACGTCTGGCCGCCGAATTGCGCGATGGCACCGACACAGCCTTCCTGCTCGTAGACTTCGAGCACATCCCCGAGCGTAAGCGGCTCGAAGTAGAGACGGTCAGAAGTATCGTAGTCGGTCGAGACAGTTTCGGGATTCGAGTTCACCATCACAGTTTCGTAACCAGCCTCGCGCAACGCGAACGACGCATGCACGCAGCAGTAGTCGAACTCGATGCCCTGGCCAATGCGATTCGGGCCGCCACCAATGACCATGATCTTTTTTTTCGTGGACGGCTTGATCTCGTTCTCGTCACCGTAGCTCGAGTAATAGTAAGGCGTAAATGCCTCGAACTCCGCTGCACAGGTGTCGATAAGATGGTAGGTTGTGTTGACGCCAGCCTGTTTGCGATGCGCGCGCATCGTATCGAAATCCGTCTGGAACAGGTACGCAAGTTGCGCGTCTGAAAAACCGAACTGCTTTGCACGCCACAGCACGCGGACGTCGAGCGTTGCTAGGGAAAGTTTTTTTAGCGATTCTTCCATTTCGTAAAGTTCGCGCAGCTGGGTCAAAAACCAAGGATCGATCTTCGAGAGATCGAAAATCTCTTTGACTGTCAGACCAGCCATTAACGCCCAACGAATGTAGAAAATACGCTCGGCGTTTGGCGTACCGAGTTTCTGACGGATCGTCGCGAGGTCGGGTAATTCGTCGTCGCCGAATTTTCCGCCACCACCCCACCCTTGCGCGTCGACTTCGAGCGAGCGTATACATTTTTGGAAAGACTCCTTGAATGTGCGACCGACCGCCATCGCTTCCCCCACCGACTTCATCACGGAGCTCAGTGTGGCGTTGGCTTCGGGGAATTTTTCAAAGGCAAAACGCGGGATCTTCGTGACAATGTAGTCAATCGTCGGTTCGAAGCTAGCTGGCGTGAGGCGCGTAATGTCGTTTCGCAGTTCGTCGAGCGTGTAGCCGACCGCGAGCTTGGCTGCGATTTTGGCGATCGGAAAACCAGTAGCTTTCGACGCAAGGGCCGACGAACGCGACACGCGCGGATTCATCTCGATCACGACCTGGCGGCCGGTTTTCGGGTCGATAGAAAACTGGATGTTCGAACCGCCGGTTTCGACGCCGATTTCACGGATCACTGCAAAGGACGCGTCCCGCATTACCTGGTATTCCTTGTCCGTCAAGGTCAACGCCGGTGCGACCGTGATCGAATTGCCCGTGTGCACGCCCATCGGATCGAAATTTTCGATCGAGCAGATAACGACGCACTGATCCTTGTGATCGCGCATAACCTCCATCTCGTATTCCTTCCACCCGGAAAGACATTCCTCGACAAGGGCCTCGTGCATTGGCGACGCTTCGAGACCTCCGTTGACGATCTGGTCGAATTCCTCCCGGTTATAAGCGATGCCGCCACCGGTGCCACCGAGCGTGAAGCTTGGGCGGACGATCAGCGGGAACGTGCTGATCTCGTCCGCCACCTTGAGCGCTTCTTCGAGCGAGTGAGCGACGCCAGATTTGGCGACATCGAGGCCGATCTTGAGCATCGCTTGTTTAAAAAGCTGACGATCCTCCCCCTTCTCGATCGCAGCGGGCTTGGCTCCGATCACTTCAACGCTGTATCGCTCCAAAATTCCGGTTTTATAGAGCTGCATGGAGAGATTCAATGCCGTCTGGCCGCCGAGCGTCGGGAGCAATGTAGAAGGGCGCTCCTTGGCGATGATTTTCTCGAGGATATCGGCCGTCAGCGGCTCAATATAGGTGGCATCGGAAAATTCCGGGTCCGTCATGATTGTTGCTGGATTGGAATTCACCAAAATAACCTTGTAACCTTCCTCGTGCAGCGCTTTGCACGCCTGAGTGCCAGAGTAATCGAACTCGCAAGCCTGCCCGATGATGATCGGGCCGGCACCAATGATGAGGATAGATTCTAAGTCAGTGCGTTTTGGCATTTCGCGAGCGAAAAATCGCGTTATCTCTTCCTGTGTGCAAGTTGGAAAGCGACCAATGACCCTGGAAACCTTGTTACAGCCACTTTTCTCTTTTCTCGCGCAGACAAGAGAAGAGGATTATCACTTGCCTGCCGGAAGAAAAAACCCTTTACGGTTCAGCCGTCAGCTAGAATGGCAATCCGCTCGCCCTTGTGGCACAAGGGCGCTGCCTCGATACCGAGACGAGCTCAGCGGTAAGTGTTGTTTTGTCATAATGACCAGATCGGCTTCGCGCCCGGAGTTAGTATAAGCCAGTTGGATACGGTTTTTGGTGTTTCGCAATTAAGTGATCGTACTAAGCGCCGTACAGGGCCGGCATGTATGATAGGCCACACGGGGGATGCTTTCACACGAACGACTCTTCGTCTCGGCTTCGGAAAGCTCCACAACCTTACCGGGACGAGGCGGTTTCGCCTAATTTGGAAATTCCTTGCAATAAAGCCCGCACTAACCAAAGCATACCACCTGACGGAATTCGTCAGATCTTTCCCAGCCATCAAAGTGATGGCTCCTACAAAGGCAATACCGGAAGCAAGAAACATCCATGCATACTCGTTTGTCAATGCCAGATTTGTCGTAATCGACCTAGCGGACGTCGTTAAACGTGTTTTCCGGCAGCTACCCCAAGGCAGCGGTAGACATGTTGAGTGAACAGGCTATCGAGTCTGGAACACTCGGCCATTTCGTTAAATGCGTAATAGGCTGGTCCAGACGGATGGCCTTGACGCAGCGTTTTTTACCAGCGCGCGATCACCTTTTTCAAGGTACCTCCCACCAGATCGGAAGCGAGCAGTAAACGTTGCTGGCATTGGATGCCAATTGTTTCGCAGGAAAATTTTCCAGCGAGGGCGCACGGCCGTAGCACTAAGTTCCAGCTGCCAGAGCAGCTGGAACTTAGTGAGCTCGTTTTTCGAATCGAAACCGAAAGGAAAGGTTAAGCCCTTGTTTATAACAACCGTAGACCATCTGTGTCTCCGCGTCGATCCCCTGTTCCGTCGCATAGTAAAGGGCGGACTGCAATAGTTCTCTCTTTGCAGACGCCACAAGCAAGAGCTGACCGTCCGACATAAGTGCTATATACGCCCATTGTAGCCTTTGCTGAAAACGTTCATGACCGACTTTCCTGTATGGAGATAAAAGACGATTTTTATAGCAAGTGCACGGATCTTCGGCAGCGTTTTCGCTTGGACGACGAATTTCGCGTGATCCAGCGAATGGCGGCACACGCTGATAGTCAGTTACGCCTTAAAGCGCTTGAAAAAATAGTTAGCGTTGAAGGTCTCGGTCGGTCCAAAGCGTGAAACACTTCGCGCCCACTTTCGTAAGCGAGCCGTTGGGGTTAAACATGTTGACGAGGTCAGGCTACTGGCCGCTCGAATTTTCCACCGTGAGGATCGGCCCGGCCTACAATGCGTGAGCAGACCGAGCAGTACGTGGTGAGAACATTGCCAAACTGCCTCGACCACAATTACGGCCACCAGCCGGATCGGGCTACACGAAAATCTTAAATCCTTTCTTTTGCGAGACGATGAAGCCGTGCTTCTGCGCTTCCTTGTGAGAATGGTCGAAAATAGGTTGATATCTAAACGACGCGATGGCAGCTGCAAGTTGCTTTTCGATTGCCATCTGACAGGCCAGCAAATTTTTATTGGAGTCAGGACGAAGATCTCTGCTCGCAATTGTTTTCAGCAGAATTTATTGGGTATGAGAAAAAAGTCAGGCAGCAGCCCGGTTTTTCAGCTCCGGCCGGATGAGCAGGACGACAACGACCAGCAGCAACACAACGCCAGAGAACGCATCGAAAACTCAATTCCAAAACCGCCGCAACTGATGCTGACGAGATCCATGATGTCATAGCACGCGGCACGCAGCTCTACTGCAGATGGTCAACATGTTGTTGTAATCGAAAAATCCAGAACCGAACTGGAACGCTATCAAGTCGAAGACCTTAACGGTAAGCGTACCAGTGTTTCTAGCGCTGAACAGCGCCAGAAAAAACAATAACATTCCAAGCACACTCGTAAAAACCCGACAGCACAGCGGTTTCTTTATCCAGTGGTCCGCCAATGAACCGCCGATAGTCGACGCGATCTGTATGTAGAAAATTGCGTTTACTTCGGTCTTGCCTCTGTCGGAGGTGAAATTTCTCGCACAGGATGTCCCGTATTCAATAATGAACCGCCCAGCCCGTAATCGCTAGCAATATAAAGTACAGCGTGGGCAGGATAAAATTACGTTTTCCCAGAAAACCGCTTGCCAGCAATACCGTGCTGGACCTGATCTGGCATTTGTGCACTGACCTTCGCAAGCGATGCGGCTCGGAGAACCCAAGACAACGATACCGCATAAAGTGTTACCAAAAGACCGCACGCCGAAAACACCCAGCGCGAGCCGTGTCCGAAAAATCGGCAAGGTAGCCAGCGAAAGCAACACAAACCTATCTTAAATAAATTTTTCGCCTGATGCCAAGGCCCGTGACGCGCGGTCGATAATCGGCGATCAGCGCCAACACTGTCAACATGTAGACCGCCTCGTTGATTCCTATCAGCGCGCACACCGTGATCATTATGTAGCACTTATCACGTGGTCAAGTCCACCACATCACTAGCAGTCACATTAGCAGACTCGCACCCACAACATTCCTTTTACTGAAGCGGTCCGAATCAAAGCCACCTATAAGGTATTTAGGGCCGCATAAGCCCATTTAAAGTATTCGAGAATCAAGATCTAATCGGTCCGGTTTATGTTCAAAGTATGGATCATTATCGGAGTCAGCATCTACCGTTCAGCAACGCCACCGAAACCAACAGCGCAGCAACAAACCAGGCGTGGCGTAAAACCGGAAAGAAACTGCTCGTAGAGTTTAGAAGCCGCGGGAATCAAATGACAACATATTTAATTTTTACCAGCCCTACTTATAGGTGACGTGGACCAGCATATCGCGAATTTGAATAACAGCGGGATAGGCTGTAGCCGTCTTTTTACGGCTCGCTCTCCAAGGTTAAAACAATCTTCCAGTCTTTTCTATCCGGCAAGACCGCGACATTGAGGGGCCAGTACACGCCCTAAACTTTATCCGTCGCCATTGAGTTATTTTGCAATGGCAGTTTTACGGTGGTTGTAACCCATCAATTGGCAACCGTCCGCTAAAATAGCAGCATCGATATTGGAATTCAGCGCAATATAGGCCGCCGACTTCCAATCACGTTCAGGTGCGGCCAGTACCGAAGATACCGGTTCGTAGCCATGGGCTTCCTCTTCGTGCAACAAAGGATTTTGAACTTCCCATCGGTGTCTTCCAAGATTGTCGGCTGGATGGCGCCGAGTCTTCCAGCCGAGCCGATCGGTAGCGTGTGTCCTCAAGTTCGACATATGTTCCGTATGCACGAATGAATAACTTACCGCCTCCGCTTTTGACGCTCGAGCCACAGCAAATCGTACCATCGACGAGCTCGATTTGTTTATCTTTGATCGACCCGAGAATTCTCTCGAGCAAGAAACGCGGCTAGCTCGAAGTGCTGCTGCCACGCCATTATTGGAAACTATCAGCATGCCCCGCACGATTCCGGCAATGGCCAAACTCTGTAAAATAAGATCATCAGTCCCCGCTGCGGCTAAAAAAGCACGACTTTCAATTTGGTTAACGCAACTCAGGCGATTGTACGCCATAGGCGACTATTAGCTCCGGTTGTCAATCGATCGTCCGCAAAACGTCGCACCAAAATACAAACATTGGGCGCCTTTTCTCGTGTGTTGTCAAACCGCGCCGCGACGAGCATTCCATCGCTGGCCTCGGCAGTGGTCGAGGGCAATGAATTGCAGATAAACACCACTACTCGTGGATAAATTGTTAAATGCTGCTAAAAAGACAACACTTCCACTATGAACATTTCTTGTCAGGATACCCGTTTCCACCGCAATTTAAGGTTGAATTTTCATACACATCACCTCAAATTGCGACTTACTCCAGAACAATAGTCGCTATTCGGCAAACCGCGCTCATAAATCGGTGATGATTCCAGCACAAATTTCGTGCAAGTGAGTCGACACGATAACCTCCAGCGTTTCTGTTGCGAGGCCGCGTTTCTCCATTTCGTCGGCGATATTCAGCGGAAAAGTCAGCCGGCTGAGAGCCCGTCCGATCTCCTGTATCTGCTCGAAAACAGGACTGTCTCGCTTGCGCAGCAAATCTGGTAAAGATACAATACCAACTCGGGAACGATATTCACAATGTTGCCGATGCAGCCATCGGGTTCCAAAGCTAAAAACTCCGTAGGTACGTGTCCTCCGCGGGGAAACACCGCAAACCTATTCTATTCCTGCGAGCGAACCATGCTGAGGCCAAGCCTGCGACAGCCACCGGGCAGCTTGCCCCGACTCGCCGCGGTGCTCGTGGTGATGCCGATGCTCTGCGTAATTGCAAATATCTGCGGCTGGTACGGCGGCTCCATCGTCTGCCAACACACGAATTTTATCTCCAGCGACAGCAAGTCGTATTTCTATGCCCTCAAAAAATTCATGGATTGGAAAGACGTCGCAGATGGACTGCTGAAAGCCGAAGTATTCGGCTTTGTCACCGTTCTTGTTTGTTGCTACATTGGGCTAAGCGCACACGGTGGACCGCACGAAATCGGAAACTCCGTCACCAGAGCCGTAGTCATCTCGCTCATCTTCATTCTGGTGCTAGATTACTTCGTTACAAAAGCTCTCTTCTAAGCGATTTTTGACACTATGGCCTTCACCGCAGATCCCTTTTTCGGTAAAACCTACGGCGTCACCACAAGCAAGCTCAGCAAGGTCTACGGCAGCCTTTCCGTACTGAACGAGATCAACCTCGAGGTAAAAAAAGGGGAGATTTTTTGCATCATGGGCCCGAGCGGTTCCGGCAAGACCGTGCTTATGAAACAAATCGCCGGTCTTGAACGCCCGACCATCGGGAAAGTGCGCATCGGCGAATTCGATCCGGCGGAACCAGAAACCCGCAAAAAAATCCGTCTGACCCTCGTCTTTCAGGCAGGAGCGCTTTTTAACTCGCTCTCCGTCTACGACAACCTCGCTCTCTATCTGCGTGAACACCGGATCGACACCGAAAAAGGCATTCGCGAACGAGTAATGCACACCCTTTCGATGTTTTCCCTCGAGAAGGTAGAAAAGAAATTTCCCTACGAACTTTCCGGCGGCATGCGCAAACTCACAGCCATTGCCCGTTCAATCATCATAGAGCCACAACTTCTGCTCTACGACGAACCGACCTCGGAGCTCGATCCTATGATGGCAGCGACGATCAGCGAGATCATCGCAACCCTCCGCAAAAAAACCGCCGTGACCAGTATCGTGGTCACGCACGATCGAGCCCTCGCCCTTAACATCGCCGACCGCATCGCGATCATCATGAACGGCTCGATCAAAGCGGTCAGCTGCCCCGCCAACCTGAAGGAGCCGAAGGACCCAGCCATCGCAAAATTTCTGAATCCGACCATCGATACCAAAAATCCGCATTTTAGACACTCCGAGCCCCCCTCATGAATAACCAATACAAAGCCGTCCGCGTTGGCCTGTTCTTTATACTCGGCTGCATACCTCGCCTGGATCACTTTCGAGTTTCTCGAAGACAACCATGTCTTCAAAAAGAAAGGCTACAAACTGGTCGCACCCTTCGTAAATTTGAGGGGCCTCAAAGCCGGCGATGAAGTGCTGATGGCCGGCGTGAAAATTGGCTTAATCGACAAGACACGCTTCAGAAAGCAGGGCGTCGAAGCCGTTTTAAAAATCGATCCCAAGGTCAAGATTCCCGACGATTCCGTTACTAGAATCGAAGCGGACAACCTCCTCGGCCTACAACACCTCGCGATCACCTTGGGAAAATCGCCAATGATGCTGAAAGAAGGTGACAAGATAGGGACCAAGCGTAGCATCGATCTTAACGAAGTCATTTCGCAGCTCGGCTCGCTTGGCGAAAAGCTAAGCAACGTCGCAGATAACATCAGCCAGACATTCGGCAGCAGAGAAGCGAGTTCGCTCCTTACCAAGTTCGACAAGTCTGTAACCGAAAATAAGCCGAAGCTCATAGAGAGCATCTCCAACTTCCGGAATATAATCGCAAAGATCAAAAACGGTGACGGCACCATCGGTAAGCTAGTTAACGACCCGTCGCTACACAGCCAGCTGCTCGCAGCTGTCAGCGAAATCAAATCCGCCGCCAGCAATGCGAAAACTTTCATAAACAACACCAATGACATCGTCGCCAAGGTAAAAAGCAAGGGTGCGCTCGGTATGTTGCTCTTTGATCAGGCAACGGCCGATAACCTGAAAGCAACGATCGCCAATATCCGTGAAATGTCCGACAAGATAGCCAGCGGCCAAGGAACCCTCGGGAAATTGCTCAACGACGACAAACCTTATAAAGACGTACAGCCAACACTAAGGAAAGCCAATCAAGCCTTGGACAGCATATAAGCGACAGCGGCATAACCTCGGTCGTCGATACCAGCCGTCAAAGCACTTTTCTAAGCCCAACACCTCTCGAAAAGGCCCAGAAAACGGTAATACTCATCACTCAGCTTCCCTGATTCGCTTATAAAAAAAAGGCCCCGGCATGTCTCGCATGCCGAAGCCATTTTTTTTATTTCTACGATCGCCCGAAACCTAGAAAGAGTACTTTAGGTCGGCGTAGATAAAGCGACCAGGATAACCGTAAGATCGGTTGATATCGGCATTTGATGTATTATTAGAAATCGGATCTAGAACGCTGAGTCTATTGAACAAGTTGCTACAACCGAAAGTAAGCTTCGCACAAGAGATATTCCCAAAAGATAAGCTGTAGGAAGCCGAAAGATCCACTGTGGAGAGCTCAGGGATGACACCTTTTCTGATCACACCAGAGGGACTTTCTTGTTCGATGATATTCACGGGCGGGGTAAACTGCCAGCCCACAAAGCACGAAAAAGGACCGTGGCTATAATCCAAGCTGCTGGAGGCGGACCAACGCGGAATGGCACCATTGAAGGGCGT
>NJAL01000006.1 GCA_002591725.1 Candidatus Didemnitutus mandela
CCGCAAAGCCGCATCCTTCATCTTACTATCGGTGTGCGCGAGCATGCGCGCCGCCGCACGGGCGCGGTAGCCCAGATCGGCAACCAATTGGGTTAGTTCGCTCATGAGACACACACCTTGGTAGGGAAATACGTACCGGCCTGTTTCCCAGCGAGAATCGCAGAAACCTGGCCCGGGCGTCAGCCACTCGCGATATACACCGGAACCCCTGCTTCGACTGCGCGACGCGCGGCCTGCAGTTTGGAAAACATCCCTCCCTTGGACACACGGCCGATATCGACGCGAACCAAGCCGGCTACTTGGTCGATATTTTTGACCACGGGGACAACAGCACCTGCGCCATCCAGTAAGCCATCGACGTTCGTGAGAATCACGAGCAGATCGGCGCCGACAAGCGATCGTTATCACCAAAATTCAATTCTTCCACTGCAACGGAATCGTTTTCATTGATGATCGGAACCACGTGGCGGTGCGAAAAAAGATGCTCCAAAGTGTTTGCAGCGTTATGGTACCGTGTGCGGCTATCGAGGTCGCCATGTGTCAAGAGCAGCTGCGCGACCGTAACCTTGTAGCGTGAAAACACGGTAGTATAGCTTTGCATCAACTGCGATTGTCCGACCGCAGCGCAAGCCTGGCGCCCCACGAGCCCGGCCGGGCACTCTCTCAAGCCCAGCGCCGATATACCCGCAGCCACCGCGCCGCTCGACACGATCAAGCATTCATGCCCAGCCCGCACCAAGGTCGTCACTTCGCGACCGAGTCGGTCAAACTGGCGCTGATCCAAAGCGCTGCCTTTTGGATTGGACAAAGTGGCCGATCCAAACTTGAGTACAATGCGACGCAAACGTTTTTCCATAAAAACACCAGGAAACGCGCGTCCGGCTACTCTCTCAAGGGAGAATTGCGTCAAGCCCGCTGAAAGCGACGCGAGAGATCGCTTTGTTCTAGCTCAAAATACGTCGGTCGACCGCCTGGGCTGACATGGGGCTGCTGACACGCGAAAAGCCTCGCAACTAGCGACAAGGCCTCGGCTTCGTTCAACGTCGCCGGTAATCGTACTCCTTTCTGGGCTGCAAGACGGGCCAGTTCGTCATCGGCTAAGTGCAGATTTTTTTCGTCGAGCCGTCCATCGCGCGCAAGCGCTAGCACATCGCGGAGAAAAACCTCCACAGCGTCCTGGTCGAGCCACAGTGGCACGGCTTCGATCCGGAAAGAGTTCCGACCAAATTCGCCAACTTCAATGCCATGCGCGGCGAGAAATTTTAGCCGCTCAAGTAGCACCGCACTCGTAATCGAATCAAGTTCCACAAGCACCGGGGACAGTAGTCGCTGGCTCGCCACCTCTCTCTTTGTAAATTGTTTCTGCAATTGTTCAAACCAGATCCGCTCATGTACCGCCCGCCGATCGAGCACAACAACTCCACCTGGCGACTCAAAAATCGCATATCCCCCGTGCACGGTCCCTAGAAATCTCCAGCCGTTATCGGACAACGGGAAATCACCTAACACATCAGATCCGCCAGCTATCAAAGAAAATTCCTCTGTGGGCAAGGCCGAAAAAGATGAAGCAACCGCCTGCGGCCAAGGCACAGATATCCGCGGTAGCGCCCAATTCGGCAGCGACAGCAACGGAACGTCCGGAGCCGCCTGCAGACTAAAGGGAAGCGGGGCACTAGCACCCGGTAGCGGATTCAACAACGGAGAAGTAACAGACATCGTAGGCCCCGTTGCCCGCAGCTTCTGCAACACCTTTTTGATCACAAATTCCCGCACTTGTCTCTCGTTTCGGAAGCGCACTTCGCGCTTGGCCGGATGGACGTTGACGTCCACCGCCGCAGAATCGAGCTGAAAAAAAAGGACGGCAATCGGATAGCGTCCCTTCGGGATTGATGTCGCGTACGACTCGATCAGCGCATAACTCAGCGTCCGGCTGTCGACGGGACGCTGGTTTACGAAGGTGATCATCTCGTGGCGCGCCGCGCGATTCACGCCCGGTTTGCCCACCAGCCCGCTCAGGCGCAGGCCATTTTCCTCGGCATGCAAGTCGAGCATTTTCTCGACAAATTGCCGGCCGAAAATCTCTCCTACCCGTTCAACCAGCGTGGAACAAGCTGGCGACTTGAACAACATGCGTCCGTCTTCAATCAGCGTGAAGGCAGCGTGCGGACACGCCAGCGCGTAGAGTCGCACCGTCTGGACGATGTACGCGGCTTCGGTCGAGTCGGTCTTGAGAAATTTTTGACGCGCGGGAACGACGTGAAACAGGTGTCTGACGACGATGCGAGTGCCCGGAGCCAGGCCACATTCGCACACATGCAAGAGCTTGCTGCCGCTGATTAGAATCTCGGTACCCGCGGTTCTGCTAGCGGGACGCGTTTTAAGTTCGAAGCGCGAAATGCTGGCAATTGATGGGAGCGCCTCGCCGCGAAAACCAAAAAAGGCGAGCCGGTCGAGATCAGCAGTTTCGACAATCTTGCTCGTCGCATGGCGTTCGAGCGCAAGCAAAGCCTCGTCTTTCGTCATACCGCAGCCGTTGTCCTCTACGCGCAGGTAACTGCACCCGCCATGGCGAAACTCGATTTCCACCTTCGTCGCGCCAGCATCGAGGGCGTTTTCCACCAGTTCTTTGATCACTGCCGCTGGACGCTCGATGACTTCGCCAGCGGCGATCTGATTCGCAACTCGATCCGAAAGGATGCGAATGATGGACATCGAACAACAATCCCTCAGCCGCTCAGCCGAGCGCTTTTCCCCAGCGCGCGAACTGGTGTTCTATCTGCGCGGGACCGGGCATGCCAGTGCCGAGGCGGCGAGCCATGGCCTTCTTCAGATCTAAGCATTCAGCCCAGTCCGGCCCGAATGCTACGTGAACTTTCTGTACGTCGGCTAGCGCAAGTTTATTTAGTGGCACTCCGGACCTCTCGGCCAGCCGGACCACTGTACCAACCGCGTGGTGAGCCTCGCGGAACGGTACACCAACGTGCACGAGATAGTCAGCTAGATCGGTGGCGAGCAACATCGGATCATCGACCGCTTCCGCGCAACGAGCAGCATCGACCGTCATGCTCTCAAATATGCCGGCAAGCACCTCAAGACAGAGCACGATTTGGTCGTGGCTGTCAAACACCGGCGGCTTATCCTCCTGCAAATCGCGATTGTAAGTCAATGGCAGGCCCTTCACGAGCGTGAGAAGCGTGTGTAAGTTGCCTTGGAGCCGGGCTGACTTGCCCCGGATCAGCTCGATTGAATCCGGGTTCTTTTTTTGTGGCATCAGGCTCGAGCCAGTGCAGAAAGCATCTGATAAATCCACGAACTTTAACTCCGCGCTCATCCAGAAAATCAGATCCTCCGCCATGCCCGAGAGGTGCACGCCGACGAGCGCGCAAGCCGAAGCAAACTCGATATGGAGGTCGCGGTCATTGACAGCATCCATGCTGTTTTGCGTAATCCGTGGCTTGCCCTTCGCGTCGACAAAACCGAGCTCCTTGGCAGCGAACTCGCGATCCAATAGCAGCGTCGTACCAGCGATGGCGCCTGAGCCGAGCGGCAGCCAGTTGGCATGATCCGCCACCACTGCAAAACGCGCGGCATCGCGCTCGAGCATTTCCAAGTAAACAAAAAGGTGATGTGCAAGGAAGACCGGCTGAGCGCGCTGGAGGTGCGTGTAACCGGGAATCAGCACCTCCGAATTCGCCTTGGCAACAGTTAGAATGGCGTTCTGGGCCCCGCGCACTTTTTCGATAATTTCCACGCAGGCTGACTTGAAATAAAGCCTCATATCGGTCGCTACCTGGTCGTTGCGGCTGCGCGCGGTGTGGAGCTTAGCAGCAGCGGGCTCGCGCTTCGTGAGCGCTTGCTCGATGTTCATGTGCACGTCCTCGAACTGCGTGCTCCACGTAAACTGACCGGCCTTTATTTCCGCAGCGATCGCATCGAGCCCGCGATGGATCGCATCACGTTCTTTCGCCGTCAAGAGACCAACGTCCGCCAGCATCGCCGAGTGGGCTTTGCTGCCTTGGATATCGAAAAGCGCAAGGCGGCGGTCGAACGAAACAGACTCGCTGAACCGAATCATAAGTTCCGCCGGCTGGGCGACGAAACGTCCGCCCCATGTTGCTTGCGCTTGTTTGGCCATAGGAACGACCAAAACAATACCGCGATACGGCGCTTGGCAACAAAATTTTGGGCCGTGTAGCGTCAAAGGGAATTCGGATTTGTTTCGCCCCCCGACCGCATGGTGACGGGATGTTCCGGCGTCTCTAGATATTTTTTCTACTCGTCTGCAGCGCTCCCAGGTGGCCGATCTATGGGTTCAGATAACAGTTCCGCACATAACATAAAAATATCAATCAACATCCAGAGTGTTCGTGTAACTCTGACCACAACGCTCTTCCCGTGCGAAGGCAACGCGTTTTCAGCAACTCTACGGGGAGTAAGGTGCGGTCATGACTTTCTGTTTTTTGGAGTGAATCTGACAAGAGCATCATCCGACTGCCAGCCGGGTAGCTGGACAAAACTGGGGCGCGGCAAACACATCGAATTGACATATGCAATCTTCAACGAGAAGAATGTACACTAAGCAAGGTTATAGACCCGGGCCGACCTGGTGGACGCCGTCGACAGCAAGATCAAGGTGCGCACACCAGCGTAGACGACGTAGAGCTGATATTTAACGACGCCTACGAAGCAACACCGCTTCTGGCTAGTCAGTCCACCCAATGAAATCTCACCACTCGATTGGTGGATCGAGGCTGTGGAAAACCGAACAATTGAACGTAGTTTTTTTTCAATACACCTCCCAAATCCTTCGACCTGAATATTGACACCCAGATTTCCGTGGCAATGCAGGCAATGCGCCGCAGGGCGTCGGCGGAGATTTCTTTCGCCACTTTTCAATTAAAGCCCGTGATGTCGACTTGGTGTAAGCGTCGATCGTCATGGTAGTCAGTATGCAGGAAGCAACTGAAGCGGTCGTGAAGTCCATTGACAAAAACACAAAATGACAGCCGCGATTGTCTTTCGCTTGAATCATTTTTCTGTCCCGATGAGTCCGTGAGTAAGCTTACACCTTGGTAAATCCCCAATGCTTTTGACCATAAAACATCGTGAGCCACCGGAGCACCGTTGTCAGAAAAGCTTCGCGATACACGCAGAAACAGTCGGGATGCGCAAAAGTTGTCCTAGAGGAAAAGAGTCGTCTACAAACAAAGAAATAAGATTCATCGCCGATGTGATCGCAGCCTCGTGGAAGATGTAAAACGCCACCTTGGCTAAACAGCGGGCGCGCAGTCGCGAAATCGCAGCATTTGCCGCCGACAATCTGTAATCTCGAGAATCGCCACCAACTTCGGAGCAACTTCCGGAATAGCTAAAAACGTCGAGTACGACTTTTTCGCTGTCGAAAAGTCAGTGGAAATCTCGCTAGATTTCGCAGCCGCAGTCTTGTCTCTGGTTGGTTGGCGACGGACAGTGACAGTGAGCGCAAGGCCTCGAAGCAGATGCCTTTGCGATGTGAGTATCTTGTTTGTCAGCGGGATTGTGAAGATAAACGGTATTGGCTTTCGCCGCCACACAAATCGCCGCGCGTTTCGGGGTCGCCGCACACTTTTCACGGCCACCCTTAGAGTGGCTGAGCTGAACTGCAAGCGGAGAGGCAGCCCAAGTTCGGCCACGTAGCGCTTGTTCGGCTTAGCGAACAGGTCTTCATTTTTTCGTCGCTAAAATGGGTGGAAAATGGGCGGGCTTCCCCGCGCATGGACTGCCGCCGCCATCGGCGATCACTACGCCGATAAGCCAGCGCGCAACAGAATCGAAACATTCGGCAACACTGTGGTAGGGCATTGTCTCAACATCGTCCTGATACGTAGCCAGATAAAGGTGTTCCTTCTGCTTCAGCGCGGATTCCAGTAAACTATCATCCGGCATGGAAACATCGGCTGCAGAACACGAAAATTTCATAAGGATTGGGGAAGACTGAGCCGCTCGATATCTTGCGCACGACCGGCGGCGTCGAACTCAACGAGCGTAGCCGAGAGCCGCACATCGCCCGTTGCGACCTCGCAACGGCGTGGCATGCTGTCGAGAAAACGGGCGATCGCCGGCTCGATCTCGCGGCCGAGCACCGAGGCGTGCGAGCCCGTCATACCAACATCGCATTGAAAAGCCGTCTTCCGATGCAAAAGCGAGCAGTCGGCCGTAGTAACATGTGTATGCGTGCCTAGAACAGCGGTGGCGCGACCATCGAGGAACCAACCAAGCGCCTGTTTCTCAGATGTCGCCTCGGCATGGGCTTCAACAAAGAATGCATTCGCAACTCCATTGAGTTTTTTCAGCAGGGCATCGGCAGCAAGAAACGGACATTCCGCTTTCATCCCGACAAAGCTGCGACCAAGCACTGTAAAGATCGCCAGCCGGCAACCATTTTTTTCGACAACCAGATGATCGCGGCCCGGACAAGCGACAGGGAGATTGGCCGGGCGGCAAACGCAATCGAGGTCAAGGATCTCATGGTCAAAACCACGTTGGTCCCACACGTGGTCGCCCAACGTAATCGCATCAACACCCGTCTTGAGCAATGTCTGGCAAATGGCTCCCGTTACCCCCGCACCGGCAGCGGTATTCTCCGCGTTCGCGATAATAAAATCGATATTTCGTTCCGCCTGCAACCGCGGCACCTCAGCACAAACAATGTCACGGCCAGGCCGGCCGACAATGTCACCGATAAACAGAAGTTTCATGCTAGAATCCGCTGTGATTACAGAGCTAGATAGCTAGCGCTCCAAACATTACCCAATCCGCTCGGGCTGAGGCACGTAGCATTTCCTGTCTCTGTGTCGAGCAGGTAAAGGGCACTGGAGCCTGCCGAACGGAAGGTGCAGATGACATGGCGAGCATCAGCCAGCCAAACAGGCTCGATGGCATCCATAGGTGCGCTGGAAACAATCTTGGCAGAACGCTGGCTCGAATCGTAAACAGCGATTTGGTACCCGTGACCAACCCCCGCTGTGAAAACAATCTTGTTGGGATTGGCCCAGCTCCAGTCGGGCTCCGTACAGTATTTTGAAATGTTGATCGGCAAACGCGACATCGTGCCACCAGAGGCCGACATAACAAAGAGCTGCGGGCCACCTGCCGCGTCCGATGTGAACACAAGGCAGGAGCCATCCGGCGACCACGCCGGCGATGCCTCGACAGAAGGTGTGTGTGTGAGGCGGCGGACTTGCCGGCTAGAGACATTGCCCACGTAAATCTCGGGATTGCCCTCACCCGACAGAACCATCGCCACCTTTGATCCATCGGGGCTGAAGCGCGCACAGCTGTTAGTACCCTTGAAATTCACTAAGACTTTCAACTGCCGCGTGCGCAAGTCGAGTAAGTAAATATCGGGGAAATAGCTACGATAGCTCGTAAAAAGAATTTTTTCTCCGTCCGGTGACCAGCGAGGGCCGACGATTTGTTTACCACTGACAGGATAACTCTGGAGGTTGCCGAAAAGCACGTCTCCGGTCACAATCGTTTGTTGACCGTCTCGTTCGGCGACAAAAACGAGTTTCCCATTAAAAAAACCTTTCAAACCGCTCGTCTTTTCGATTGCAACGTCGATCGCCTTCAGAAGCGCGTGTCGTAGCGAGGTACCAGCGACAGTCTGGTTGAAGATCGAGCTCCCGGAACCGTGGGAAATGTCAACCGTAATCTGATTGCAGCCCGACGCCGTGAATTTAATTACAAACGCACCGGAGGAAACAAGCCGGTATTTGCCGTGGATGTTAAAGGCAAATTGCGCCAGACGCTGGAGCTCGGGCGAAGCCGAGCTGACCGACACGGGAATAGTAATAGTCGTACCGCCTTGGACGGTGACCGTGCCAATGTTGCGGTCAGCAAACACCGAAGCAGAAAAAAACAGGGCGATAAGAAAAAACAGAATTTTCTGCATGACGAAGGGAGAAAGCGTGATGGCTGGAAAAGGAAAAGCCGCGAAATTGATTTTATTCGTGACAGGCTCTTCGATAAACTCAAGCCTTTCGACTTTTCCAAGCCTTTAAGCCCTAAAACCCCTTTTCCCGCCGAGTCGTGACGTCCGAAGAGATCAAAACCGTTCTAAAGCAGGTAAAGTATCCCGGCTTCAACCGGGATATTGTTTCATTTGGGCTCGTCCGCACGGCGAATTTCGTCGACGGTATCGCCAAGGTAAGCGTTGCCATCACAACGTCGGACTCGAAAGTGCCTACGATGTTGCGTACGGAAATCAAGAAGTGTCTCCGCGCCCAACCGGCCATCAAGGATGTAATTATCGAACTGGCCGTTTCAGCCAGCAAGGCCTCGCCGCAAGCCGGGCAAGCTAACCTCGGCGGCAACAAAATGCCGACCGGAATCAAGCACGCCATAGCCATCGCCTCTGGAAAAGGCGGCGTGGGGAAAAGCACTTTTGCCGTCAACCTCGCCTGCACTCTGGCCCAATTACTGGAAACGGACGGGCAACCGGATCGTGTCGGCCTCATGGACTGCGACATTTACGGTCCCTCCGTGCCGTTGATGATTGGCATTTCCGGCCAGCCGGAGCTGGACGGCAACAATCTGTTACCCCTACAACGACACGGGGTTAAAGTGATGTCGATGGGATTTCTAGTAGACGACAACACGCCAGTCATCTGGCGCGGCCCAATGGTCATGAAGACGATCCAGCAGTTTGTCCAAAACGTAAAGTGGGGCGAAATCGATGTCCTGTTGATCGACCTACCACCAGGAACCGGTGACGCCCAGCTTTCACTCGTGCAGACTCTGCCGCTTGACGGAGCAATCCTGGTAACAACGCCACAAACGGCTGCAACAAACGTTGCTCGCAAAGGCGGACTGATGCTACAAAAGGTAAATGTGCCCCTGATTGGAGTCGCAGAAAACATGAGCTGGTTCGAAGATACCACAGGCAATCGACAACCTCTTTTCGGCGAGGGCGGCGGCGCAGCAACGGCAGGATCGCTTGGCACCACGCTACTCGGACAGATCCCACTCTATCCGGAAATCCGTGCGGGAGGCGACTGCGGACTCCCCGTGGTGGTTAACTCCCCTGAGAGCGGACCGGCTAAAGCTTTTCACAAAATCGCAAAAAATTTACTGTGTCAGCTCAAAACATAAGACACGTCACAAGCAAATGGAACCAACTTTCTCTTTCTTTTTGGTGGGAATTATCCCAGGCTTCTTATTTTCGAATCGTTCGAGCAATTCCGTCTGTTGACAGCAGCAGTCGGAGATTTCTAGCTTATCCTGGTATATGGCCATGTCTGCCATGTTAGCTCGGTAACATCCCTAGGTGTCCTAGGTGTCGCCGATTTTAGATGCAACTCATGAGTCACCTTCCGGTAAACCCAAAATGGCAGCAAGGAGTTCGTTAAACAGTCGAGCTTCTATCAGGAATTTCTCGCCGATAGTGAAGAGATCCTGAAGCACAAGTGAATTGAATCGGAGCGGCTAGACTACGACATCGGATCCGAACGGGCGTTAATTGGACTGGATCCGCAAGCACCGCAGTGTCTGGCGCGAGAACTGTCGCACAAAACTCACAGATGCTGCCATTCGTCCAAGCCGAATGGTGAGAAACTACCAAATTGCAGCTAAAATTTGCCACCGCCAAACGGAAAACAGGAAAAGGAAGCACAGCTTTCGGTGATCGACCTTTTTCGTCCCGGGAAAAAGGCCAGCGTGAGCCAGCCTCAAACAAAACGATGAAGGTATCTTACTTGATCTCCTTGTGCACTGTGTGGCACTTAAGGAAGGGATTGTATTTCTTTTTCTCGATCCGCTCGGCCACCGTCTTTTTGTTACGCTTAGTGAGGTAACGCGAAACAGGCTTTCCCTTTTTCCTGGCTTCAGTGCACTCTAGAATGACAGTTTCTTGCATGATTTTAAAAGTTAAAAATTTGATATAAGAGGGTTCGCTTGCAAATCTACAATCTAAAAATTTGCGCCATCGCCCTTTGGGGGGCGAAACCAGGCCCCAAGTTTTTCGCCTCCTAGACGGTTACGTTACCTTTCTCTCGGCAAGAGGCAACATTACCCCTCGCCGAAAGAGTGTCACTTGCCCGGAGCTTGAGGAAACGGCGATCGCGATGCAATCGGCAGCCACGGAGATCGCCGCTGCCGCGGCATGCCGCGAGCCCAACCCCCCCGGCAAAGCATGGTCATAGTCAGAAGCTTGAATAAGCGCGCCAGCCGCCTCCAACGTCCCATCACCACGGATGATGAACGCTCCATCGATCGAGGAAAACTCCTTCACAGTTTCGTCCATGAAAGGGTTAAGGATGTTGCGGTCTTGCGCCCTATAGCCGTGAAACGGATTCAACACAAGCGGTTTGCTCATTCGGTCCACGCGATCGGCATCGCCCACCACAAAAAAACATCCTATTGGCCGGCCTTCCCTGCCCTCGACAGCTAGCTCGGTTGCCACACTAATCACCCGCTCGAGCACCTCCGGGTTGACGTCCCGAGGTAGTAGGTCCGCATGGCCGATCAGAAACGTTTGAAATTCCTTTTCGATATCGACCACGACCAGCGTGTCAAACTGGTTGCTAGCCGCGATGCCGCCAACGCAACACACACGATCCGTGAAAACGAGAATTCCGCGCATGAGGCCGACTAGCACTGCGCTGCGCAATTGCGCCATACGCTGATTCGAAAACGACCGCACTTGAATCGTTTCGGCGTAGTGTCCGGGATGGTCCTCTGCCTCGGCCAGATTGCGGGAAACAAGAATAGTTTTCAGCCCCGCCCTCCATTTCGGAGCCAAAAAGTTTCCGGTGAACGTATCGCCAAAGACCATCAATACCCTGCAACTAGTGCGCAAGGCGACACTTTCAGCCTGACGGAGGACGATGCGGTTGACGAGGTTTTCGACCGCCGGAACGAACTTCGGCGCAATGCCACCGAAACCAGAATGCAGATGCTCATAAAGCGTGTCAAGGTCAGGCGCCCGGACGAGGCTTTGGACGAATGACTGCTCCTTGAACAAATTCGCAAGAGCCCCTAGCACTCGCAGGTAATCGCGAGTTTTATCGCCGGCAATCAACATGATGATCAACCGCACCGGATCGTTCTCGATCGCACCGTCGTAGCGAATGCCGTAGTGACTGCGCCCCACCGCAATCACGTATCGACGGTTCATCTTCGTTCGCATATGCGGCAGCGCCACGCCGAGTCCGAGATATGTCGTCATGGTGCTTTCCCGGCGCAGGAGTCTTTTGATCAGCGACTCTTTGTCGAGATCAGATAGCCGGTCGAGAGTTAGGTTCACGAGTTCTTCGAGGGCCGGCTCCATTTCGCCGCTCTCGAGGCCCACGACCCGTCCACGTATGAGGTATTTGTCGAGCCGCATGAAAAATCGGAAAAACTCCTAACTAAAAGCTGTCTACAAAGTAGTTCGGCCTTGGAAAGTTTTTTATGTTCAACGCGCCAACTAATTAGCTCACTTTTCCCAGTCGAGCGCACCTTTTTTCACTTCGTAGAAAAGACCTAGCACGAGCACGCCGAGGAAAAACAACATCGGTGTTAGGATTGCGATGTGGTTCGCGAAAAAATCGCGATAGACGAACGACCACGGAATAAGAAAAACAACCTCTATATCGAAGAGAATGAAAAGCATCGCAGTGACATAGAACTTGACCGAAAATTTTGTATGCATACCGAAATCGGACGGTACACCACATTCGTAAGGAGTGTCTTTGACCTTGTTTTTCTGCGCACGCTGCCCCAAAAAATAGCTACTTGCAATCAAGCACAAGGTGATGATTAGTGTAAGTACAATCTGAAGGAAAATCGGAAAATAAGCCAAACAAGGCACGATCGAGATCGTTCGCATTTCAGCGCACGCAGCAAGGTCGAAATTTCTATAAAATCGCCAGAGCTCCGTACAGCTTCCAGTGTAGCGTTCTGTCTTGACGGTAAAAACCTAGTTCGCTCCGACCTTTATCCACTGCGTCTTCGACGAATGGCGATATCCCACGCCCAATTGCTCTGCAAAACTAAGCATGTGCAAATTCTCGCCTTCGATAGGACTATAGGACTGAAACCGGCTTTCTTCCTCACCGAGTTGAGCTTCTCCAGCATCAGGTTGTCGAGTAGCACCGGATCCGCACTCATTAAAATTTTCGATTCCGAAACCGTGTAAAGCGAATTGGAATAAGGGCCACCGGCGAACTGATAAAGTTGCAAAGTTGCAAGCTGGCGATCGTCAGTAACCAAGCTTCACGCAATTCCTGAATCGCCGAATTTTCTGCCACAGCCGCCGGACTCTTAAAAACGGAACGTGTTTGAGGCGTTCCACAGCGTCGCGTTTACCTTTACCAGAACGCCGTTGGTACCGTTAGTACCGAGCACAGGATGGTCCGTGTAAATGGGCAGATTAATCCAGAAATCCGCATCTAAAAACAGTGGGCGTGGCGATGAAGCTTTTGCGGTCCTCATCGATGGTCGCCGAGGAGTTGCTGTTGGGGCCTTGTTCCACTACGCAACTGCTAAAGTTCGAACCACAGTACGCCGGTATCAGGCTGTCGTAGAACCACAATAGAACCAAAATGGATCGTAGCAATCACCCGACTCAAAAGCGAACACCGGGGTGTTCCGGAAAAGTAGCTAATCCTAGACCTGTGGCAAAAGGATCTAGCCAAAGAAGATTCTGGTTATTTAATTTAAGTCAACCAAAAAATGTTTTTTCGTGTAGCGACGCTCCTCCAGCACCGAGATTATAGTCCGAACGAGAGGAATCGGCGTCCGCCAAGCAAGGACCGAAATCAGTATAAAGTTAAAGTATAAACCTTCAAAGCCCACTTTATTTTTCTCCCCTGGATGCAGCCAACGGCCGGTCCGCTTTTCATAATTCTGAAAAAGCTTCTTGACGGCGAAGCAATACGCCCCGTCGCTAAAATCCGCTAACTTGAAATTGTAAGCTGGCTCGTGCGGCAGGCGCAACCGTCTTGGCAGAGTCCGCCGCACGCAAAAAGATCAGAGGCCAAAAAGAAGCAACCAGCCGAAGGAAAAGGAAAAGTTTGAGGTGGGGGGACAGAGAAACAGAGGGAGAAGTCATTTAAGAAAGAAACTAGTTTCTTATTTACCTACATACATCTTACTTACCCTTAATGCATCTTGACAGACTCTTTTTCCTGGAAAAGCTTAAAAACTGTGAGGGACTTTGCCGGATTTTTGTTTATGCGCATATTCCCATCGCCCGATGCCCGTCATCAAAGTCAGCAGCTTGCGCGACCTAAAAAACCAGGTCAACATCCACGACGTCGTCGTGCGCACAGTTGCGCTCAAAAAAGTTGGGCTCAATCGTTTCAAGGGTCTGTGTCCTTTTCACTCTGAGAAAACACCATCGTTCCACGTCTCCGTCGATCGCGGTCTCTACAAATGTTTCGGTTGCGGCAAGGCAGGCGATGTCCTCAATTTCGTGATGGAAATCGAAAGGCTCCAGTTCACTGAAGCGGCTGAGACTATCGCGAAACGCTTCGGCGTCACGCTCGATTACGAAGAAAGAACCGGTAGCCCGACACGCAAGGAATACTCGCTGCGCCAGGAGATTTTCGACGTACACGATTTGGCGGCGGAGTTCTACCGGCAGGCCTTTCTCGCCGCGACGCCATACGGCAAATTTATCCGCAACTATTGGGAGAAAAACCGTCGTTTCTCGCCGGAGCTCGCAGAAGAGTTCAAAATCGGCTTCGCGCCAGTCGACGACCAAACGCTTGCCGCCGGGCTGATAAAACGCCGCTTTTCTGAGGACGCCCTGCGGCAGTGTGGATTGTTTTTCATTCGCAAAGACACCTCCGTCGCGCCAGCGACGTTGCGGCCGCGCTTTCGCGGGCGTTTGATGATTCCGATTCGCGATCACCAAAGTCGCATCACTGCTTTCACCGCGCGCCAGCTCAAGCTTACACCGATCGACGACCCAGCACGCGAAGCCAAATACGTCAACTCCCCCGAGACGCCGATCTTCACGAAAAGCCGCTTACTTTTCAACCTCGACCGCGCACGCACGGCCGCTGGCGACGGTCATCCGTTTATGCTTGTTGAAGGCCAGCTCGACGCCCTCCGCTGCTGGAGCGTGGGTCTAAAAACCGCAATAGCTCCCCAAGGCACTTCAATCACCGACGGCCAGCTCCAGCTTCTGCGTCGGTATCACCCGCAAGTTGAGTGCTTCTTCGACAGCGATTCCGCGGGACAAAAGGCGGCGCTGCGATTCCTGCCCATGGCGCTTAAGGCTGGGCTCGAGGTTCGTTTTCTCATGCCCGCCGGGGAAGAGAAGCTCGATCCCGATCTATTATTTCTCGAGCGCGGCTTCGCGGCCTATGAAGAAGTACGGCGGGGCTCCCTCAGCGCCATGGAATTTGCCGTGCGCTCACTGTTGCCCGCCGCAGCCCACGCAGGCGCCGAGCAAAAGGTGCGCGCCGCGCAGGCACTTTTCGAAATTGTCGCCCAAGCAGAATCCGACGTTGCGCGCACGTCGTTCATCGCGGAAGCCTCCGCACCTTTGCAAGTCGCCCCTAGCGCGTTGGAACAAGACTTTCGCGCCTTCGTCACCCGGCAGGCCGGCAGCCTTTTCCCGAGCCCGGCCAATGCGGGTTCAGCGCCCGCGAGTCCCGCTATGATCGACGCCAATGCCCATACCAAAGGATTGGAAGCGCATTTGCTTTATCTTTGTCTACATCACGATCAGCTGCTTGTTGCGCTCGGCTCATTACTTCCTCCTGAATGGATCGACAGTTCAGTGCCTTCAGGCCGGCTGCTAGACCGTTTTTTAGCAGAAGCACACCACAACGGCTGGACCAGCCGCAAACAAGTTGAACAGTTAATTGATAGCCAAGAAGAAAAACAATTAATCGCCAACCTTCTTTTCGACTCTCCCGGAAATGAGGAGTGGACCAAGATCGTCAACGAAGGCCTCAAAGCGCTACATCGACGGTTTTTAGAACCAAAGCTGCGTCAAATAGAACTTGAAATAGCCTCGAAAGGGGAGATAGGTGACCCCTATCTCTTTTCCCTATTGAAGCAACGCGCCGATATTTTTCGCCAACTCCAGCATCCGCCCCGACTAACGGTCAAACTGTAAGAGTTTGTAAGAGTTAAAAATTCGCGCTGCTTCTGTCACTCGTCACGAGACTGATTATATTTTGTTATGTCGCGTAAATTCAAGCCCGCCGCAGTCCATGCCAAATCTTCTAAAAAAAAGGAGCAAAAGCCGGCCGTAAACCCTTCCGTTTACCGCCCTATTAAAGGACATAATATCGTCCATAAGAAAGCAACGAAAAATATTCCCATCGACCCCACCGTGATACCCGGCAAAGATTGCAACGAAGCATCGGAAAATACCTCTGATTCTACCAAGGAATTAAAGGGGAAACCAATCGAGGATCTCTCCGGCAGTCTCAACGAAAGGATTCGCTACCTGATCCGTCTTGCAAAGGAGCAACCCTATCTCACCTACACCGAAATAAACGAAGCGCTGTCCGAATCCATCGATAGCTCTGAGGACATCGAGAACGTCATCTCGATTCTCCAAAATCTCGAGATCGACATCCTTGATCCGCAGGAAGTGGAAGATTACAAGATGCGTCAGGAAGAAGCCGAGGATGAATCGCGCACGTCGAACAACGACATCCTCGACGATCCCGTCCGCATGTATCTGAAGCAGATGGGCCAAGTGCCGCTGCTCACCCGAGAACAGGAAGTCGAGATTTCGAAACGCATCGAAACCGCCGAAATGAACGCACAGACCGCGCTCTTCACGCTCGGTCCTGTTGGCAAATTTCTCTCCGATCTCGGCGAAAAACTCCTCCTGCGCACAGAGCGTTTCGACCGCCTCGTCATCGACAAGAAGATCGAGGGCCGCGAAGCCTACTTCAAAGGTCTCGGAAAACTCATCGAGAGCACGCGCGAAAACGATACTGCTGCCACCGAGGCCTGGAACGACGCACAGAGATCTCGCGATGAAAAATCGCGCAAGAATGCGATGGTCCGCTTTAAGAAGCGCGACAACATCCTTCGCGCGAATCACGTCAAGTTCTACTTCAAACTAAAAGTCTTCGAGGACTTTCTAACCGACTTAGCTCCGCGCATCGAAGAAATTGAACATTGCTTCCAAGATCTTGAGCGCGCCAAACACCCCAAGACAAAAAAAGACGCCGCGATCGACACGGAGGCCGTCAACGCCCGCCTAAAGGGTATCGAGCTCGAACTCCGCATCGCCCCGCAAGCTATAATAGATACACTGAAGATCGCTCGCAAACACATCGGCGAAGCATACCAGGCGAAGACCGAGATGGTCGAAGCCAATCTTCGCCTGGTCATTTCAATCGCCAAAAAATACACGAATCGCGGTCTCTCTTTCCTCGACCTTATCCAAGAAGGCAACATGGGGCTCATGAAAGCCGTCGAGAAATTCGAATACCGTCGCGGTTACAAGTTTTCCACTTACGCAACATGGTGGATCCGCCAAGCCATCACCCGCTCAATTGCCGACCAAGCCCGCACCATCCGAATCCCGGTCCACATGATCGAGACGCTAAACAAGGTGATGCAGGTCCAGAAGCAGCTTCTCCAAGAATTCGGCCACGAGCCCACACCAGAAGAAGTCGCCGAGGAGATGGATCTGCCTGCAGAACGCGTGCAGCAGATAATGAAGATGGCACAGCAGCCCATCTCGCTGCAATCGCCAGTGGGCGACGGTGACGACACCTCGTTCGGTGACTTCATCGAAGACAAAGCTGCCGAAAACCCCTACGACATGACCGCTTTTTCGTTGCTGCGCGAAAAAATCATAGACGTTCTGGACTCACTGACTGAACGCGAACGCCGCGTTCTTACGCTTCGCTTCGGGTTAGTCGACGGCTACAGCCGCACTCTCGAAGAAGTCGGCAAACAATTTAAAGTCACCCGCGAACGCATCCGCCAAATCGAAGCCAAGGCGTTGCGCAAAATGCGTCACCCAACGCGCATCCGCCAACTGCATGGATTCTTCGATGCAGAACAGATCGATAATCCGCAAAGCCTTCTGAAGAAGCCGCCGACCATTCCGTCCCAATTAATGAAACAGACTGGTTCCTTCGCCAATGAACCTGCAATGTTAGGATTACCCCCAGCGTTCTATCCGCCATCACAATCTTGACCAACTTTTCACCTTTACTAAAAAGGTGATTAGGCTATAGTTCTTCCATGTCTCTCGCCTCTTTTTTTCTTGCTGGTATCTTTGGCCTGGGCGGCCCGGAACTTCTTTTGATTCTCACCGTTCTTCTGCTGCTTTTTGGCAGCACAAAGCTTCCCGCACTTGCCCGCGGTTTGGGCCAATCTATTCGCGAATTCAAGAAAGCCGCGATCGATGCAAAAGAAGAAGAAGAAGAAGAAGAAGAAGATAGCACCAAGAAAAGCCCCCCTCCTGAACACGGAAAAAATTGATCATAGTTTCCGCTTTATCATTTTTAGCACGTTCCCTTTCTGGAATGCACTTTTTTCATGCCTCCATCCAAGTGCGAAACGTCTTAATCTGGTCTGGCGTACCTAGAACAAGCACGTCATCGTTTTCAATCAGACGCTCTTCGCCCGTCGGATTCAGAAGCCGCAGGCCGCCGCGATTGATTCCCGCCAATTGCACTCCGCAGCGGCGCGTTGGTGCGAGTTCGGCCAGGGTGCAGCCGGAAAGCTTGCATCCCAGCGGAATCCACACCTTCTCCATCAACACTTCGTCGAAATTCGAAGCCGGAATCTCGCCGGAAACCTGTTTCAAAAATGCTTTTCCTGCGTTCATCTGCTTCGTATCGCCAAGCAGTAGCACACGATCACGGGGATAGAGCGCCGTGTCCGGTGATGGGGTCGCAATCATCACGCCCTGGCGCTCGATACCAGCGACCGTACAGCCGAATTTTGCTCGCAGTCCCAGCTCGCCCAGCGTCTGTCCGCTGTGCATCGCCAAGTCTCGTAGCACGCACTCTGTCAACCCTAGTTGCCACTCGCCGTGCGGGGCCAGCCACGGCGCGGTCGTTGCTGAGAGCTCCTTTTCGTTTTGCGTCAACCGCTGCTGCAGCTCCACCTCCAAAACACTGTGCCAATAAACCAGTTTGCGACGCATCAACAGCAGTGCCGCCAGCACCAACACCAAAAACAGTAGTGGTATCCAAGGTTCGCAATTACCCAACGGTGGCAGGGAGCTCAGCCAGACAAAAATCAACACCACCGAGACAGTCTTGATACCGCTTTCTATAACGGGCTTGATGCGGGTCGCATGTGTCATACCCGCACTTCCCAGCTCGGAATAGATAAGCGCCAGAGCACCAACGTTGCGCCAAATTGCAACGAGCGGGATGAGCATGGCAACCGTGAGCAGACTCCCAAAAATCAGTTCCGGCGCCCGCGGAAACAGTTTGTGGGGGAAAAACTGCCGCGACGATTGCAACAACGGCTCAGCAAACGTCAATAGGCCTGTCACAAATAACACCTCCATGGCGATCTGGATCATGCGCTTACGGCTCATCCGCCATAGGAGGCTGCGTTGCTGCCGCTGAAAAAGCCGTTCGAGCCAGTCGCGATACTGCTCCAGCCAGTTCGCCAGCCAGCGCGGTATCCAGTGTTCCACACATTCGCCAGCTATCGGCGAAATACGCACCATGAAGGGCGCCGCCAGCGTCGACAGCAGCGATACGATTACCGCGATCGCCTGAAGATCCGCACCTATCACGCGCGCTGCGACGCCCATTTGCGCGATAATAAAAGAAAACTCCCCCAACGTCGTCACCGCCATACCCACGCGCACCGCCTCTCGCACAACGGCTCCAGAAATCAACATGCCTGTTGTAACGGCAATAGTGCGTCCGACCAGACACACAACTCCCAGCAGCAGCACCAGCCACCACAGGTGCACAGCCAGTTTCAAATCGATCATCATGCCAATCGCCACGAAAAAGACTGCGCTGAACAGATCACGCATTCCCTCGAATGCACGATCAGCCTGAATCCTATGCGGTGTCTCCGCCACGATCGCTCCGAGCAAAAATGCACCGAGCGCCAGCGAAAAGCCCGCTCGCTCAGCCATTACAGCTAGCATAAAAAGCAGTCCGGCCGTTACGATCGCCAGTAGTTCCTCATCAGCGTTGACGGAAATTTTTTTCAGCAACCATGGGACCACCAGCAAACCACCCACGCCCGCCATAACCACAAATGCGCCCAGCAGACCCAGCGTCTGTCCCATCGAGGTGTCCTGCGCACCGGCTAGAGAGGTCAGCGAATTCAAAAGCACCAGCATAAAGATAGCTACGATGTCTTCGAGCACCGACACACCCATCGCAGTCTGGCCAAATTTTTCATGCATCGCGTCGACATCCTGCAGAACCTTGCCAATGATCGAAGACGACGACACCATGAACATCGCAGCTAAAAACACCGTTTTCGTGTGTGTCCAGCCCAACACCACGCCAGTAGAACGCCCAATCTGGTACATAAAAAACGCCCCCGTAAACGTGGCCACGAGCAAACCGCCACCCAGCCCCCGAATACGACGCAGACTGAGTTTCAGTCCGATAGAAAACATCAGGAAGACCAGGCCAATCTTCGCCAGAGTTTCAATTTGTCCGACATCCGCCACCAGCGCAAAGGGAAACGTATGCGGCCCAATCAGCACGCCCGCAAGCAAAAAGCCAACGACCGATGACAGCCCTAGCCGCTGGCAAGCCCAGCCCACCAAGCCGGCCACAACCATCACCACCGCTAGATCTTGGATAAAGTCAATCCCTTGCATGGGGAAATGTCGCATCGCGACCGTCGAGGCACACATCCATACATCAAACACACCAAGCCCATGTTCTGAAAGGTTTCATAGTCTTATAGTCTTTTCTTTTGCCAGCGCAAATCACCGAAAACCAACGAGGTTGACTTTGACAACTTCCCTTAAGCGTGACTTTGATTCTGAAACTATAGTCAAGCATCTCATGTTTAACAAACTGTTGGGACTTTTTCTAAACGACATCGGCATCGACCTTGGAACCGCGAATACACTTGTCTACGTCAAGGACAAGGGAATTGTCCTGCGTGAGCCATCTGTCGTCGCCGTCCATACAGGTTCCAACAAGGTTCTGGCGGTAGGCGACGAAGCGAAAAAGATGCTCGGCCGCACACCCAGCAATATTACTGCCATCCGCCCGATGAAGGACGGAGTCATCGCCGACTTTGATATCACTGAGGCAATGTTGCGCTACTTCATAAAAAAGGTGCATAACAACTCCAAGGCTATCTCGCCCCGCGTCGTCGTCGCCATCCCGAGCGGCATCACGGAGGTCGAGAAACGCGCCGTCAGGGAATCCGCCACACACGCCGGTGCCCGTGAGGTCATCACAATCCTTGAACCGATGGCTGCCGCACTCGGTGTCGGCCTGCCCGTCGACGAGCCGGCGGCAAACATGATCGTCGATATCGGCGGCGGCACCACGGAAATCGCCATCATTTCTCTCTCTGGAATCGTCTTTTCCAAGTCGATCCGCGTTGCCGGTGACGAAATCGATGCTGCCGTAATCAAATACATGAAACGTGCCTACAATCTCCTTATCGGCGATCGCACAGCAGAAGAAATCAAGATGACTGTAGGCTCTGCCTACCCGCTCGAGACCGAACTTTCAACAGAGGTCAAAGGCCGCGATTCTGTCGCCGGCCTCCCGAAAACGATCCACATTATCTCTCAGGAAATCCGCGAAGCGATCGCCGATACGATCAGCACAATTGTAGAAGCCGTCCGCGCCGCTCTCGAGCGCTGTCCACCGGAACTTTCCGCCGACCTCGTTGACCGCGGTTTTGTGATGGCCGGTGGCAGCTCGCTCATTCGCGGCATCGACAAGCTCCTTTCCGAAAAAACCGGTCTACCCGTCACCGTTTCCGACGATCCACTCTCCTCTGTGGCTAACGGAACCGGTGTGTTTCTAACAAACATCGACGAGCTTTACCGCATCACATCGGATTTTTGAGCTCCTGGGAATAATAGCCCCTGGACGCCTAAAGCTCACTTCTTCTTCAGGAAGCACCACCAGGGTTCGTTGACTCTCGCGCACTCTCGCCGCCAGCCTAAGCACCGTGCATCCACAAAAAAGATTCGACCAATACCGCCCATTCTTTGTGCTCGGCATCGTCGTTGCCGTATGGCTCTTCCTACCGCTAGTGCTGAAAACGTTCACCCGGGTTTCGCTTTTCGAGATCCAAGCGCCAATCATCGTCCTCGATTCCTATATTTCAGATTTGCAGACGTTCTGGAGCAACCGTTCCCACTCAAAGGACCAAATTCTCGCAGCAGGCCGCAACACCGCGAGTCTGATCGCACAATACAGTTTCAGCGTCCAGCAAAACGAGTATCTCCGCGCCGAGATTCGCCGACTGGAAAACCTGCTGAAGTTGTCCCCCATGCCCGGATTTCGGCTTGAAGCCGCTCGCGTAGCCCATCGCGATTTTTCCGGCTGGTGGCAGCGCATGGTCATCCGCAAGGGGTCGAACTACGGGGTTTCTGTCGGCGCCCCTGTCGTTTTCTCCGGAGGCGTCGTCGGCCGCATCGTCGAGGTGCACCGCTACACTGCAGTAATTGATCTTGTCACAAGCCCAACGTTTCGCATTGCCGCCTGCGTCCTCGGCAGCGATCGCCCGAGCAGCTACCAGGGCGGCGTCAACAAAACGTTTCAGCCACCGCATGGCTCGGTAAAATTTGTCTCCAATGACATCTACGCCAGCTCCTCGCGACCCGTTCGGCTTGTCACGTCCGCCTTAGGCGATGTCTTTCCTCCAGGAATAACGATCGGTGAAATCACAGCCCTTGAAGCATCGACCGACGGACTTTTTAAAACCGGTGATGTGCGTCTCGACAACAAAATAGGCTCACTGACAGAGGTCACTGTTCTTGTGCCGTTCAGGCCACTCCACACCATAGCGGAATGATCTACCGCTACGATCTTCGCTGGCTGGTGGTCTTCGGCTGCAACCTGCTTCTCCTCTGGCTCAGTGCGCTCGCAAACCAGCGCTTGGCCCAGTTTTCGTTCCTTAGCTGGGATTACGTGTCGATTCATCTTTATCTCGGCGGCCTTTTCGTGGTGTTCTCCGGTCTGTATATGGATTTTCGCAATGGCTTCATCAGCACCGCGCTTACCGGTCTCGCTTACGATGCCCTCGAACCGGTTCCATTTGGAACAAGCCTCGTGCTGTTCGGCCTCATCCACGCCTTTCTCATTTTTAACCGCTATCGCTTTTCCATCCAGGAACCGATTTTCGCAATCATCGTGGCCTTCCTTTCCAACCTACTTCTCGTGATTGCAATCTCGTCTCTCTTGATCGGCAACGGCTCCGAGCCGGCGTTAATGTGGCTGCGCCTACTTATCGACTTGATCATATCGCAAATCGTGCTCGCACCCATCACTCCGTGGTTCATCACATTTCAGATTGTCGTGCTAAAAATATTCCGTTTTCATGGAGAAAATCACAAAAACGTGAACTCGGTTTGATTTTCGCCCACACACATTTCGCTTGCCCCGTGGCCAAAGCCATCGAAACATACCGCTGTCAGAATCCCCGCGTTTTCTCTATCTATTTCATCCTGGCAGCGATGATTTTGCTGCTGCTCGGCGGCGTTACCTGGCTGCAGATTCTCCAATTCGATCTCTATAGCAAGTCCGAACGTCTCCAAAACCAACGGCGCGTCATCATACCCGCCCCTCGCGGCAAGATCCTCGATCGCAACGGTAAGATCCTCGCCAGCAATCGGCCGCGCTTTTCGCTCGTGCTGGACCTTACCGAGCTCCGCCCGCAGCTCCGAACCGAATACAACAAAATCTACCGCAATTTTTCCTACGCCAAGAAGGGTAATCGCCCCAGTATCGCCGAGATGCATCGCCTCTCATGCGTCGCAGTCGCGCAAAAACACCTCGACAAAGTCAACGCCATCCTTGGTTGCCACAAAAAGGTCAACGCCGGCGAGATCGAGCGTCACTCTAGCCAAGCGCTGCTCTTGCCCTACATCCTGCTCGACAATCTCAGGTTCGAGGAATACGCTCGTCTCATCGAGCGCCTGCCAGTCGGTTCGCCTTTGCAAGTCTACACCTCTAGCACCCGCTATTATCCCTATGGGCGCGCAGCCTCGCACGTTCTTGGCTTTTCCGGTATTGACGACAATCCCAAGGCCGAAGATTTAGGTGGCAAAGACCTGCTGACTTTCAAAATGAAAGGATTGTTCGGGCGCGATGGCCTGGCAAAGAAATTTGACGAGCAGCTCCAAGGAGAAGCCGGCGGTGCGATCTATCGCGTCGATCCCGCTGGCTACAAAATTAATCCTCCGCTCGAAAAACGTGAACCAGTCCAAGGCAACAATATAGTCACAAGTCTCGATATCGACCTGCAACAAGCCGCCGAAGCCGCAATGGCTGACAAGATCGGCGCCGCCGTCGCCATGGACGTTAACACCGGAGAGGTCTTCGTCATGGCATCCACGCCCAACTACGATCTCAACGACTTCGTGCCCCACCTTTCATTCGCGAAAGCCAAAGAAATCAATGACAAAGGCGCCTGGTTTAACCGTGCGATCGCCGGTACCTATGCGCCAGGATCCATTTTCAAAATCATCACCACAATCGCCGGCCTGCGATCAGGAAAAATCAGCCCGACGACCTCGCACGTCTTTTGTTCGGGGAGCCTGGCCTTTAAAAACCACCGCGTCGGCTGCCCCCACGCACACGGCAGTGTCGGCCTCGCCAAAGCTCTCGCTGTGTCCTGTAACATGTTTTTCTACAACTACGGCCTTGGCATCGGTCCGCACCTCATCGCCAACGAAGCCCGCCGCTTTGGCTACGATCAGCCTACCAGTATCGAATTACCTGGTGAGACCAACCACATGATTGTACCGGACCCCCATTGGAAAAAGAAACGTTTCGGCGATGTCTGGCATTCAGGCGACACCAACAACTATTCAGTTGGACAAGGCTTCCTCAACGTAACTCCGCTGCAGGTCGCCTGCATGACAGCCTCGCTCGCCCGCGGCGAAACGCGCACCACGCCCTTGATTCTGCACGATAACAACCGACAACGACAGCACTCGGAGCCAATTGGTATCACTCCCGCACAATACAACGTCATCGTCCAAGGTATGGAGAACGCCGTCCAATTTGGAACCGCTCGGCTGCTCGGCATGCATACGATGCGTGTCGCTGCTAAGACCGGCACAGCCCAAGTCCGCAAAACCAGCGGCACCATCGAGCTCGCATGGCTGACCGCCTTCGCTCCGATCGAAAACCCGCAAATCGCTGTTGCTGTCGTGATGGAAGGCCAGAATCTCAATACCAACCACTCCGGCGGCATCTTCTCTTCTCCTATCGCAAAAGCCATCCTCGAAAAGTGGCAAAAAAAGTATAGAGTACCGCCGCCGGGTTCCGCCCCCAGCTGCATATCGCCTCGACGTGACGCGAACAGGCCCCGCTCACCTGACGAAACGCATAGCCCGCTCTGGCCAGCCTTCCCGGGGAACGATAGCGCAATCGGAGTAGTTCCCCACATATCTTTTCTACCTCGCGCCTATCGCCTGATGTTATTTCAAGTCGGCGCAGCCAGCGTCGAACTTTACGTCGGATCAAGAGCAAAACCTTTTTTTCGCCCACGCCGCCTCCACCAGCAACGGAACGTCATCCAACTCGTCCAGCCGAAGGACGCGAAGGCCGCAACTAACTCCGAAAATTTTCATCACCCAGCGATCGTTCCATGGACGACTTTATCAGATTACAACCCCGTCCGCTCACGCTTCAGCCGGCTCGCGCAACGCAGCGCTTCGCTCTGTCCTGAACAGGGTTTCCCCCATGGAAAAGTTGAAGCATTTATACCATAAAATATTTTTTAAAGCCGCAGCGTCCTGCCATTATATTATATCCTGCGATCATTTGTGCCGAAATTCCCGGAGCTCAGCACAGTACCGTCAGCCCGCGGAAAAACACTCATAGAATCCCTCCTAGACAAAGCGAGCTAAGTACAGGATAAGATTACTCTCGCCCGTCAGAATCTTCGCCGCCCACGCATGCGGGTCCGGAATCTGCGTCCAAGTAGTCGCCCAGGCAGCAAAATCTCTCTGTTTTCGCAGCACCTACGCTGGCATTGATTTCGTCCAAAGAGCCACCTCGTTGACCTTCCTGTACGGTTCCCTCCAAATTCAGCCTTGACATCACACCACCTGCAGCAGTACGAATCTCGGCCTCCTGTTAGCATGCGAGCGAATCGGAAAAGGAAAAAGAGAGGAAGATAGGGGGGCAACGCAAACCGCAAATTGGCGTCACCGCCGCCAAACCTCCCCCCAGCTTAGCCACCAACCAATAGCCATTTCCTTATAGATCAGCGCTGTTGCGATGTTTTTCTCGAAATCGATCAACACCACCACAAATTCACAACGAAGAGGGCGCTCAGCGCGCAAGCTGTGGAAAGAAGCGGCGCTCCCCCCTAACACCACCAGCCAGCACACCCGCCACCACAATAAGCCTGCAAACCCTTGTGTTTATGGTAATAGTTGACGCTGCGATAGGCAACCAGCAGCGGCTAGAACCGGAATCAGCACCGGCAAGAACCTCCTTTGAGACAATCAAATCCGCCAAATCGCCGCGATTGATCCCTAGTATCCTAAGCATCCAGACACCAAAGCACTCGCTAAGCAAACACTTAAGCCGGGAAAGCTCGCCAAGATTAAGCGGTAGCCATCAGCTTACCAATCGAAATAAGCCGCCACGCACCGGTTTTCTCCGGGGTAAATGTGATATTTTCTTTCCAGCTTTGTCGCTGTGGGAGGTAGCTGGGCTGCCTTTGGCAGCACTGAGCAATGCCAGTCGGCCGAGCAATAGCTCGAGATCGCTCTGAGCTGCCGCGCTTCCGTACATCCCTCACTGTTCCTACAAAACGCCCGCAAACCGGGTTCTCGGTAAACAAATTCTCAGCGAGCAAAGCAACAAACTACATATATTACATATATATACGTTCAAATTGATAGCCAAGTAGCGGCGTCGGCGTCCAAATCGAGTATACAGCCATCCTGTATCTCCGGTAGCAAATTGCTGTACAAGCAACCAGCCGGAGCACGTTTCCCTTCCAGGGCACCAGTTAATATAATTGGTACAAATCGTGCGCAACACAATCGCGATAGCATCAGCAATATTCCCCCTAATTTTGTTCTCGCCGCCCATTGGCCCGCCGCGCGGCCCGGGATACACCGCCTCTTCAAGCCACCGGCAGTTCACTTGAGCAGACCAGACGAAGGCGGGTACGGTGCGCGCTTCGCTTCAAATAGTCTTTGCACATAAAACCAAAGGGGGAAAAGGAACCCAATCCCGCCAACTCGACAACCATCTCGCCTCGAACCTCCAGTCTGACGACCTAATCTGTCATCGCCACACTGTCCGGTTCCACAGCTGCAAACGGTAGCAGCTTTGCTGTTTTCTCCCATTGGACCAGCGCCTGGGCTTTCCCAATCTCGTTAGCCGTACGCCGCCACAGGAACATGACGACGTCGAGCTACAAACCATAAGTCAGCAGCTAGAGCGTTACAAGTCCCGAGCTTCCACTGTAACAAACAGTTTGATGACCGAAGCAGCAAGTCGCCAGCAGTTACAGTTTCCAGGAACTTCGGGAAAATTTAAACTAGGAAAGATGGAGAGAAAAATAGTAATAAAAAACTATCTTCCATCAATAGGTTATAAAAAACTAAACCGATAACCAGCGCAAAATGCGATCATAAAAATTCTCGGCCAGGCCACAGAGACCCGCTCGCGTTTTCACAAAAAAACCAAGTCATCCGTTGCCAGTTTAAACCCCGACTAAACCCACTCCCTTTCTTACTGCACGCGCCAGCTATACAAAAATCATTAGAGTACCACAATGGAATCCGACGACCCGTTTCAAGGCTGCCCGCCTCGACCGTCCTTTGTTCCTAGAAAACATCGAACGTTTGGCGCACTAGTGCCAGCCAGTGATTCCCAAAGCCAGGGGCACCATCGCCTGGGTATTCTCCGCATGGCAAAATCGCACCTACACAACAAGACCAACGTAACGCACCGCACAAACCGCCACGCACCCTTAACGCCCACCTTAAACTCCACTTCGGTGCGGATAGCAGAAACCAATTTCAAGAGATACTTCAACAAGATATCTTCCACGAAGACCAGCCCTGACACCAACTGCGCTTGCAGCACCCTCGGGCCCAGCGGCCCGACGACCACTGAGAGTGGAATCACATTATGGCCGAGCCACGGCCGCCCACAGAATTTTCAATTCAACCACCGGTTCTGGATAACCCATGTACACTCATGTACAAGCGCAAGGGAAGCCAATCCATCTGGCACACTCCGGAAACGGGGAAGTACCCTCATAATCAACAGAGTTGTGGCTTCAGCCATAAAGAGCGTGCCGAACGGATTGGCGGTCCCACCTAATCCTCATCCGTGCAAAATCGATCACTTCGAGCAACGCAGAATGCGTCTTCGGTACTGAACGGTTGATCTCGTCCGCCAGCACCAAGTTCGGAAAGACCGGGTTCAGCTTGAACGCGAACTATTCCCACTGCTTCGTCGTAAACCGAAAAACTTGTCACGTCACTCGATAGCAGACTGCTGGTAAACTGGATTCTCAAGAACGCATAAACCGTCGCGCAAAACAGAGCGTAAGCGAGCGTTGTCTTACAAACACTGGGAATGCCCTCGATTAGCAGAGGGCCTGCGGGCGAGCAAACACGCCAAGTACTTGTTCGATCACGTAATCCTTACCACAAATGACCACAGCCACATCACCTTTCACAGTCGCCCGACTTGCCGCCTGTACATTCGCAACGTCTTTTTTTAGCATAAAGTTGTTTATGACCAGAAGCTAGCGTTTACGATTTCTCTCGCAAACGGATTTCTTTATGCCCGCAATTGAATCATAAGCCGGCTTAAGTGTCGTCAGCCGTTGGCTCCCATGGTCGGCAACAAGCCGGCCGCCACATATTTCAGGCGATACCGGTGCAGCGTACTTTTTTCTCAGCTTTCCCTAGGTCGAGCTCGATCCGCAAACCTTTTTCTTTGCTTTGTGCCGCCGCTGCGCGAGTTTGTCGCGGCAAAACGACTGATTCTCATGCTCGGCATCGGACTCATAACTTTTACCACGTTGCCGGTCGGACTGACGGCACACTAGTTAACATCCGGTCTCGGACTGGCGATAGCTTTTGTACTTCGTGTAGTGGCTTCGTCGACGGACATAAATCGCTATGAGTGTGCGGTCATGGAGCGGCTTAAAATGCCACAGGGAGTCACTACAGTGTTGAACGAAGGATAAACCTTGGTGAGCAGATGTCACAGGTTTGTAGCCGCCCTTCAAACTCGCGGTCGACATATTGGTGGTAACAACGTTATCGCTTCGGGCTACAGCTTGGCAACTCGTCCTAATCGCCCTCGTTAGGCTGGCCTCTTCGCAGACCTAGAGCTCGCCTTCCCCGTGGCCCGCCTGCACAACTAGCTGAAAAATCTATACGGGTTCGGATGTGTTCATCGAAGTCACTTTCCAACTACTGACTGTATCCTCCGCCTGCCTGACAGCGAAAGGCATCGGAAAAGTCGGGTACCCCCCCTCCGACCTAGCGTCCGGCCTTTATTCAGGCATGGGGGGATCTTTTCGCACCAGTGCAGTCTCGCGGCAGATATCGTAACTCCATAGGCGGCGATCGTTTTGTTTTGGCTCAACAGCCTGGCCTTCGTGCTTCCCGGTCTGCAATTTTCGGAGCTCTAGTCGACGATCAATCATCAGTGCACTGGCGCTCTTCGTCGACCCAGTGGCGGGCACCGCTAACTTAAACTTTCCCGACGTTCACCTATCCTTTCTTGCTTTATGTCCCACTCCGAAAGCCCGAAAAGTTTTTCTCGTAGCGCATCACAGCCACCGCCGGGTTGGTAAGCATTTGGTAGTACAGTAACGCTCGCCAGAGCGCTCTCGATTCCAACTGGAATCATTAGACGGTTTCCCGGATGCTAACACGCAATATGGTCATCTTCCTTGCCTTCGGCGTCATCCTAACGACACTGTTGCCCTACGGCACGACACTTGAATGGATGGGAGTCGATTATTGGGAAACTTGGGCTGCAAGCCAACGGGCCTAACCCCGCAAGAAAAAACTAGTGTACGCTACCACCGTCGAGGTCAGCCTGAAAAAGCAACGAAGTTGCGAACGACCAAACTTCGAGCAGGGAGAGCCCCACCGTTTTTCCCCTCGTGATCGCGGAACACAAGCACCAGCTCACAAAGACTAACAAACCGCTGGATGGGGATCCATCCTCTTCAAACGTTTCGCAATCGATAACCTCTGGCGTCATGACAGGCGAGGTGTATCCGCCCATTGCAACGGCCGCATCGATCATGAGAAACCGCTAACCTCACCGGGTTGCGAAGAGTCTTGTCGGTAATTTTTGAGCACACGCTTTCTGTACGAACTCAGCCGACCCAGGGAAATCCCCTGAATCTTACACATGAGTATGACATCCTTTCCCATCACCCTTTCACGAATACCATGCGCATTAAGGCGAATGGGAACCCGATTATAGACGTTGGTCAATTGGAATAGTTATTCATCGCTTCGGCTTTGAAGGCGATCCGAGTCAAGGACGGCACCGCTTCACGGAAGGCCACGAGCTTGAACTCGCACGCGAGGACAATCGTTTTCGAATTTCCAGACCGACAACCAAAATAGCAGAAGCACTTCCTGAACCTTCGGTTCAGTAAAAATAGATCTTTTTATATTTCAGTATATAACCTACCTGTTATCCCTTGTCAAACGCGACAATACACCTCTAACTTGAAAGGGTGTCGTATTTGTTTCCGGGAAATCTTCTTAGACACGTGGCCATCATCATGGATGGCAACGGTCGCTGGGCGAAACAGCGCGGTCTGCCTCGGCTGGAAGGCCATCGTCGCGGTCTGGAAACGGTGCGTACCATCGTCAATACGGCCCAGCAAATTGGCATTCGCTACCTAACGCTTTACGTTTTTTCCGTGGAAAACTGGAAGCGGCCCGCCGAGGAAGTTTCCGAACTGATGGGTCTGCTCGATTTCTTCCTAAAGCGCGAACTCAAGAACCTGATCAGGGACCAAGTGCGGCTGCACACCATCGGCCGCATCGATCAGTTGCCAACAAATCTGCAGTGGGAACTCACCCGTGCGAAGGAAGCGACCAGCCAGTTCAAACAGTGGAATCTTATCCTAGCACTCAACTACAGCGCGCAAACCGAGGCCGCCGACGCAGCCCGCGCCTACGGCGAGGCCATGCTGGCCGGCCGCGAAAAACCGGGCGAAGCCACATGGGAGAAGTTTCGCCGCTATCTTTATACCGCCGATTTCCCCAATCCCGACCTGGTGGTCCGAACCTCCGGGGAAAACCGTCTCAGCAATTTCCTTATGCTCCAACTCGCCTACGCGGAAATGGTTTTTACGCCCACTCTCTGGCCGGACTTCGGCCACGATGAACTTGTCGCCGCAGTAGAGTGCTACGGCTCCCGCGAGCGCCGCTATGGTCTCATCACGGAACAAATCAAATCCTCCTCCCGCTAACCGAGTTTGCATCTTCTTTTTTCGCCGTGGCTTCACGCATCTTCAGCACTATCCTGCTCTGGGTCATCATTCTCGGGAGCCTGTGGTTTTTCGGTGAGCATGCCGCCATCGTCCTGCTCACACTAGCCACAACACTCACGCTGCACGAATTTTATCAATTGATTGAAAAGATCGGCTACCGCCCATTCCGCTGGCTTGGGCTAACGCTCAGTGTCGCAATGACCGCTGGTTCTTTTTACTATGACAACTATAGCGCAACCAATGCCCTGCCCGAGGCGCTGCTCGTTTTTGGCTTACTCATCTCGTTTTTTGCAGCGCTCGGCGCCCGCGAAACCAGCGCTCGCGTAGAAGCCATCTGTTTCACTATGATGGGCCTTGTCGCCATCTCGTTTACGCTCCAATATCTCATTCGCATCCTCACACTCGACACCGGAGCAGTCGGCGGCCTCGGCCTCTGCCTGTGGGTTGTCGCAACCTCGAAGTTCTGCGATGTGGGCGCGCTGCTCACCGGCATGGCGATCGGAAAACACAAAATGAGCCCTAGCATCAGCGCCAAGAAAACCTGGGAAGGTGCCGTAGGCGGTGTACTCGTTTCTTCCGGAATCGGCGCCAGCATCGCCTTTTTCGCTTCCGCCTATCTTCCGGAATTTCTCACTCCTCTCACTGCCGCGATAATCGCCGTGCCACTCGCCATCACGACTATCGTTTCCGACCTAATCGAGTCTGCCATAAAGCGGCGCGCAGATAGCAAGGATGCGGGGAAACTCATTCCCGGCATCGGTGGCGCTTTCGACCTGACGGACAGCCTGCTACTCACGGCTCCGGTCGCATTCTACGTTTTTTCCTTCCTAGTTTAGTTTTGTGCTTTAGTTTTGTGCTCCCCTCCCAAATTTCTTAAACGTCGCATTGCCCTGCTCGGGGCCACCGGCTCCATAGGAGAAAGTGCGCTGCGCGTCCTTGCAGTCCATCAGGACCAACTGGAACTTGTGAGTATCGCGGCCCAGTACAATCACCGCCGACTCGCCGAAATCGCCCGGGCTTTTAGAGTTCGCCACGTCGGTATTTTCGACAACGCTGCTTTTAATGAAGCAAAGGCTGGGGGGCAGTTCGCACCCGACATCAGACTATATGGCGGGCTGGCCGGGCTCACAGAGCTGGCGACCATGCCCGAGGCCGATGTAGTGCTCGTTGCAGTCGCAGGCACCACCGCTTTGAAGCCGACCCTCGCTGCCATCGCCGCGCAAAAGACCATCGCTCTCGCTTCGAAAGAAATCCTCGTGCTTGCTGGAAAGTTTGTAATGGCCGCCGCCCGCGCCAGCGGCAAACCACTGTTGCCAATCGACAGCGAGCACAACGCCATTTTTCAGTGTTTGGAGCGGCGCCCCACTGCTGAAGTCAGCCGTGTCGTACTTACCGCTTCCGGTGGCGCGTTTTGTAACTGGCCGCTGAAAAAACTGGCTCAAGCCAAGCCGGCGGACGCTCTCAAACACCCAAATTGGTCGATGGGGCCGAAAATCACGGTAGACTCGGCAACGCTCGCCAACAAAGGACTGGAGCTAATCGAAGCCCAATGGCTGTTCGGCCTGCGCGCCGAGCAATGCGAGGCAGTGCTGCACGCCAAAAGCATCGTGCACTGTCTTGTCGAATTGACAGACGGCTCGTTTCTCACCCAGCTTTGCCCACCGTCAATGACATTCCCGATCCAGCACGCGCTGTTCCACCCCGTTCGCGCTTCGCGACCAACGGAAGCGGGTCTGGACCTTAGCCGCGCGTTAACCCTCGATTTCAAACCGGCCGACGAGACACGTTTCCCCTGTCTTCGCCTCGCGAAGCAAGCCATGCGTACCGGTGGCGCCGCCCCAGCTATCTTCAATGCCGCCAACGAGATCGCTGTCGCTGCTTTCCTTGGGGGCCGCATTCCCTTCCTTGCGATTTCCGAAATAATCGCCCACACTCTGGGCAGTCTTTCATCTTGTGATCCAACCACTCTCCAAGAAGCCCTTGCGATTGACACCGAAGCGCGCCGTCTAGCCTCCCAATTTTTTGTTTGAACTACAATTTATTTCATTTTTTGATAACCACCCTTTGGTCCATCTTCTTGATTCTCCTTTTCGGCGGGGGCTCAATTTTTGTCCATGAACTCGGCCATTTCATCGTCGCTCGTCGCTACGGTCTGAAAGTCGATAGCTTTTCTATTGGTTTTGGACCGGCGCTGTGGCGTCGATATAGCAAAGATGGCATCGAATACCGCCTGTCAGTCTTGCCGTTTGGCGGCTATGTCACCCTCCCACAACTCGCCAACATAGCCGCACTCGAAGGCGGTGGTATACCTGTATCTAACCCGTCGCCCCCCGACACGGTTGCCGAGCGCACTACCAATGTGCCAGAGCCAAGCTACTCGACCAAGATGGTCGTCTTCGTCGCTGGCGCTTTCTTCAACGTCCTCTTCGCGCTTCTACTTGCCATCGTTCTCTGGATCATCGGGCAGCAAACGAGCGAAAACCTTTCCACGACACGCATTGGTTACATTCCCGATACCATCCAGCTTCCTAGTGGAAAAAACGTCACGAGCCCGGCGCGAGAAGCCGGCTTTCAGGTAGGTGACACGATTCTCTCTCTCGACGGCCGCCAGGTCAGCAATTGGGCTGAGTTGCTGAACACGCTCATCACCAGTTCAAACGTCGCCACGGATGGCCGCCGCGAAGTTGTCTTCTCCGTTCTACGCGACGGCAAGCCTAAGGATATCACCGTCCATCCCATACTCGTGACCAAAAACTGCATTCGTAGAATCGGTATTCTCGCAGCCTACACGCCCATCGTAGCCAGCGTGCCAGAAAAATCCTTTACAAAAAAAATCGGTCTCCAGGCAGGCGACAAACTTATAAAGCTCGATGGCAAGCCGCTACTCAACCTTTTTTCCCTCTACGACACGCTGCAAGCCAAACCCGCCAAGCCGTTAATCCTCACGATAGTCCGGAGCGACCGCATGCTCGATCTGACCGTGCCGGCCGATCATCAGCACGATGCAAACTCGATTTTTGGTACAGACTTCCGCATTAAAACCGGCCTTATCCACGAAAACCCTTTTTCTCAGCTTGGCAGCCAGCTACGCATGACGTGGCGGTTCGCCGCCAGTCTGCTCAAACCAAAGTCCGACATTGGCATCGACAAGCTCACCGGTCCCATCGGCATCGGTCATGCCTTCTGGAAAGCATCGAAATCCGGTATTCGCTACGTGTTCTGGATTACGACTTTGGTAAACATCAATCTTGCCATATTCAATCTGCTCCCCCTCCCAATTCTCGACGGCGGCCAAATGCTTTTTGCCACGATCAGCAAGCTCCGCGGCAAAACCCTTCCGCCCAATCTAATCGCCACAGCAAACAGCGTTACGCTCATCCTTCTCTTATCTTTGATTATTTATGTCGGTTTTTTTGACATCCAGCACATTCGCCACAAATAACGCGACCTGCACCACCAAACAGGTCGAAGATACAGCTCCGACACCAAACCTGTAATCTATATGACAGGTTTGCAATCGGCAGCAGCTCTTATTCATAGAGGAGCTCAGACATGTCTTATTGTACTTCCCGTTTTCACACCCTTCGCCGGCGCACAGTCGAGGTAAAAGTCGGCTCCGTCGGCATCGGCGGGACCAATCCCATCCGCCTGCAATCGATGACAACGAGCGACACTCAAGACGTCGCAGTCACCGTGAGACAATCCATTGTCCTCGCCAAAGCCGGTTCTGAAATCGTCCGCATCACCGCCCCGAACGTGTCCGCGGCAAAATGCCTGAAACATATCCGCGCGCAGTTCACGGCCGCCGGCTTCGGTCACGTACCGCTAGTCGCTGACACTCATTTCCTGCCCTCCGCCGCCATCGAAGCAGCCGAACACGTCGAAAAAATTCGCGTTAATCCCGGCAACTATGCCGACAAAAAAAAATTTACGGTCAAGGAATATACCGACAACGATTACGATCACGAGCTCGAGCGGCTGAACAAATCGTTTTCTCCTCTCGTGAAACGCTGCAAGGAGCTCGGCCGCGCCATGCGCATCGGCACAAACCACGGCTCGCTCTCCGACCGTATCATGAACCACTACGGTGACACGCCGCTAGGCATGGTCGAGAGCGCGCTGGAGTTTCTCCGCATCGCCTGCTCGCACGATTATCACGCCATAGTACTTTCGATGAAGGCCAGCAATCCGAAGGTAATGATCCAGGCATATCGCCTCCTCGTAGAACGGATGCAGCAGGAGGATATGCATTATCCGCTCCATCTCGGTGTCACCGAAGCCGGCGATGGCGAAGACGGACGGATCAAGAGCGCCATCGGCATCGGCTCGCTCCTACTCGACGGTTTAGGTGACACCATTCGCATCTCGCTCACCGAGGATTCGGTCTACGAAATTCCTGTCGCCCGTGCCATCGCCAACAAGGCCATGAGCCTCTGGGCTGCGCCGCAGCCGGAAGCAACCGCGCTGCCGCTCACTGACGGGGTCGACCCTTTCCACTTCACCAAGCGCGCCACAGCAGAATTACAGTTTCCCGAAAAATGCGCCGTCGGTCCCCAAGTAATCGTACTAGCCCCATTGGAAAACCTTCCCGTTGCGCTGGACCTGCTCGCATCGCCGCGATTGAAAGACACACCCGCTGATGGACTTCTGATTCCGCTCGCACAAGCAACCGAACTCGAAGCACTGCGTGGCATCATCTTAGGACGGGAATTGCCGGTGTCGTTTCTCGTCTTTGACATCGCATCCGGTATCACGCTCGAGCAGCTCAGCACACTCTTGCAGTCTTTTAAAGGTCGCGTGGTCGTCACCCGTCGATTCGCAGCAACGGAAGTTGAAGCGCTTCGCGCTTTCGTTACCACTATTCGTGGCCACGGACACTTTTCCGCCCCGGAAATCGCATTGGAGGATTTTCCCCTTTATGAGCCGCTGCTCCGCAAAATCGGCAACGCAGGCCTGATTTTTACACTCTCGGGCTTGTCCGCGTCACACGCAATCGCCACCCATGCCGTCGGCGCTTATCGCCGGCTCCTTGAGTTTCTCCGCAGAGCGGACCTGCGAACGCCAATCTGGATTCGCAATACCGCCGAGACCGCCGTACGCAGCGACAGCTCTTTTCTCTCGAAGCTGCTCGAAGCGAGTTTTCTCACCGGCACATTACTCTGCGATGGCGCAGGCGACTTCGTGAGCATCGAGACTGAAGCGGACGTTACTCGTGCAACCAAGCTCGCTTACAACATCCTCCAGGCTTCCGGTGCACGCATTTCCAAAACCGAATTCGTCACGTGTCCGAGCTGCGGACGGACTCTTTTCGACCTACAAAAAACCGTCCAGCGGGTTCGGAAGAAAACGGGCCACCTCAAAGGCGTCAAACTCGCCATCATGGGTTGCATCGTGAACGGTCCGGGAGAAATGGCCGATGCCGATTTCGGCTACGTCGGCGGTGCGCCCGGAAAGATCAATCTTTACGTGGGGAAAACATGCGTCCAATATAACATCCCCCAAACAGAGGCCGATGCTCGATTGATCGAGCTTATTCGCGAGCATGGGAAATGGGTTGATCCGGAGCCATACCACGCACTTCCGAGCTGATCCCAGAGTACAAAAAATAAATTTTCAGAGGTTTTCAGAGGAGAGCCTCAGCCTCCTGGGGTTTGTAACGTTTTTGTAGTAAGAAATTATACCTACCGGTATTGTCAACGCGTTTTGGGAATTGTCTTTGAAATGCATTTTCGGATTCACGTTAATATTCTAACTTTCTTTTAATTAAAACTCACTCTCACTCCTGTTCTTTGCCGCATGCTCCTTTGTATTGGGTTTAACCATTCGACTATGGTTTAACTTAGATATTGCCCCACACACAAATATGCGACCCGACCTATCTTCAGGCAGAGCATCGGCGCGCTTGGCCAATTCTACTTTCCCTGACGGATTTTTACTGGACCAAAATCGATTAAAAAACGATAGTAGTGCCCACATTTCGAGAGTGTAAATAGTAAATAAAACTACTTCTTCATCAAGTTCATGTCGTCAGTGCCGCTCAACACCGCCCTCTGGGAAACCGTCAAATGCGATCTTAAGGAATTATTCCCAGAAGACGTGTTTCAGATGTGGTTTGAGCCGATAGCCTGCCTCGACGCCAGCGAGGACACCATTACACTCGGCGTGCCGAACGAATTCGCCGCGATCTGGATTCACGACAACTACCTTGACCTAATCTCCCAACGCCTGCGGCTTTCCACCGACCGGATAATTCAGGTAGCGTTGAAGAAAGTCGACGGTGGCGCGCCGGAAGCGGCGCCCGCCCGCGCAGAGCCGGCCACCCGCATATGCAGCCCCCTGTTTTCAAATTCGAAGCCGCGCTTGATCAGCTACGATGGGCAGCTCGTCGCCGACAGTTCGCTCAATTTTCGGAACACCTTCGAAAACTTTGTCGTCGGACCAAACAATCAACTGGCCCATGCCGCGGCTTTGGCCGTCGCTCAAAGCCCGGCGCAGGCTTACAATCCTCTTTTCATCCACGGTGCCACTGGCCTCGGGAAAACCCACCTGATGCATGCCATCGGACACAGCGTCCTTCAGCGAAACCCAAACACCAAGGTTGCCTACCTTTCGACCGAAAAGTTCACCAACGAGTTCATCCACTCGCTCCAGCAAAACGCCATCACCAAGTTCCGGCAACGCTACCGCCACGTCGACGTGCTACTGCTCGACGACATCCAATTTCTCGCCGGCAAAGAAGGCATTCAAGAAGAGTTTTTCCACACCTTCAACGACCTGTTCGAATCCGGCCGGCAAATCGTTCTTTCCAGTGACCGCCCAGTCGGCGAAATCGCCACCCTGGAAGCCCGCCTTGTTTCGCGCTTCCAGTGGGGCCTCGCCGCTGACATCCAGTCGCCCGACCTTGAGACCCGCGTCGCTATCCTACGCACCAAGGCAGCCAGCCTCAAAATCGAAATCCCGATGCCCGTCCTAGAGTTCATTGCCCAGCACATCATCAAAAATATCCGGCGGCTGGAAGGTGCTCTCATCAAAATCTCCAGCTATTCTGCCCTAACCGGAAAGCTGCTCGATCTGCCCACCGCCGAATCGCTGCTCAAGGATGTGTTGATGGAAGAGGCAAAGAACCGTCTCAACATCGAGAGCATCCAGAAACGTGTCGCCGACCATTACCAAATCCGCTACTTGGACATGACGAGCAAGCGACGGCCCAGCACCATCGTCTTTCCACGCCAAATCGCGATGTATCTCAGCCGCAAGCTGACCCGACACTCTCTCCAGGAAATCGGCGAGGCCTTCGGTGGCCGCGATCACGGCACCGTCATCCATGCAATTCGCATCGTCGAAAACCTCATAGAAGTCGACGATTCCGTGCGTAGCAGTATGACCTTTCTCGAAAACCAGCTTTCGAAGTAAGACTGGCGCTTTTTCTCGCCAGATTAACAGAGTCCGTTTCGTTAATCCAGTTTCCCCTTTATGAACGTTTCTCTCTCCGCCGAACAAAAACAAGCCGTTGCCGCTTGGGTCGCCGCCAGCGGCAGTCTGTCCATCATCCAGAAGAAACTTGCCGAGCAATTCAAAATTCCCATGACCTACATGGATATCCGTTTGCTCGTCGACGATCTCGGTCTCGAGTTAAAAAACGCCGTATCCAAGGCCGACGCCAGCGATGTCACAAAAGAGCCCCCCTCTCCAGCTCCCAAACCAGCGGAGGAGAAAGGCTTAATCGACAAGCTGAAGGGGAAAGCAGGCCTCAGCGGTAGTGACGGTGCCACCTGTGAAGATGAAATGCATCCCAAGGGAAACTATGATGCCGAAGGCGAATTGAAACCTAAAGCCGAGAGCTCGCTGAGCGTCGAAATCGATCGCGTCGTACGCCCCAACGCCGTCGTAAGCGGCACAGTGAAATTCAGCAGTGGCGTCAGTACCAAATGGACTATGGACCAATACGGCCGGCTCATTATCAACACAAGCAAAGAAGGCTACAAGCCGAGCACCCAGGACGTACAAGCCTTCCAACGCGAACTCAGCCAACAACTCCAACACCAAGGCTACTAAACCTTCGCCGGCTTTGGCTCGTTTTATATTCGAACACAAAGGCGAGCAATTCAAGTATCTCCCAAATCATTAAAAATAAGAAGTTTGCTGCACAGTAAGCCGGAATTCACGCTCCGCTTTATGTTAGTGATGCAATTGAATAAACGCACCGCCAAAACTGTAGTGCATTTGCAGATAAACCAGCTGCACGCACAGCGCCGATTCATAGCAAGTCACCACCTTATTTTAGAGTTTCTTAAGCCAAAATTGCCATTGGCTACTTGATTGTCCGTGCGCAATTTCAGCGCTTGCCGCAACCCGGATTCCGCCTTAGGTAATTTTTTTGGTTTGCGCTAGTAAAATACGCAGTTTCAACCGGGCCCCAAAATGGCTCGGTGTTTCTTGAGGCATCGCCCACTATTCCCGTGCCATAATCTCCGGCTGTCCAGGTGTAGTAGCAACTTGCGCCAAATTATAACTTGCATCGCCGTCATTTAGATCGAGCGTTCCAAAACGCGGTACAAATGGTGTTCCACCTTATTGAGCCACCCCAGCCGGACAAGCGCACCTGAGAGATCGCTTTCGTTCGCCGAGCCCGGCTCGTGTTGTAGCGCGATTTCGTAGCAATGCAAGACGACCTCTGGACGATTCTGGATGGAGGAGTTTTCCCCAACGTAACCTTGGAAAGCGGCCGTCTCTGAAATATAGGCGACAGCAGACTGCAGGTAGAGAGACAGCTCCCGTCCAGATCGCCTTTATGCAACAGAAGTAATCCGAGCCGTTCCTGCGCATAGGCCATGTGTGCGGGCATCAGCACCGATTCACGATATTACGCGCACCGTCCTTTCATTTCCGTCGCTCGAGCATAGGCCGTAGCTTGTAGTTCGATTGCGATTACGTCGTATTGAGTTTGACGTGTCCTCCGGTAGTGCGGCTCCGCTTCCTCGTTTCGATCAAGATCGTAGAGCGCGCGACCAAGATTGCCTTGAGCAATCACGTATTCCAGTTATTTTCGCCATCGTGTCACTCAAAAACAAGCGGGCTCGCGTAGGCCCCGCCCCGGTTGCTCAGGAACGTCAGTAACCCGAAGGCGAACACACAAGAGCCAGCTCGCCAATCAGAGCCCGCGTACCCAACCGGAGGCGGACACTTCGACCACCAGTAGCACGATCACCACTATCAACAAATACATTCAGTTTTCAACAATGAATTTACATCGTTTCTGACAATCCAAGCTGATCAGGCTGCAAGGATGAGGGAAAAACGTCCCCAAAAGGCCGAAAAAAACTCGTTGAATCAGGCTCCAAACTATGAAATCGAGCAAATCCAACACCAAAACGGCCGGACCTACTATTTCTTGCCAGTGCTCCACACGCACAAAACGGTAGTTGAGGTTAAGTAATCTGGCCAAAAGTTGAGACGCAAGTAGCGAGAGACCGTCCAAAAATGGGTCAGCCAGTAGTTGATCATCACTGTTGATAAAAAATCGAAAGCATTACCTCAACCAGACCAGCAAACAGAAGGGCAAACACATCGCAGCCGCCAGCAGCCCGTTGTTATATTCTTTCGGATGCGCCACGCTTCCCGGAAAAAATTCGGTTTATATAATAAAATAAGCAAAAGTCCCCTTTCAATAACTTTTTTAACCTACGCCGCCCAACGCGGAAAACACGGGAACCGCGGGCAAACGCCGGACCCTTCCACGGGACTCAGTCGGATCGGTTGCCTGTAAAAAAATGTAGAGCGTCAAAAGATAAGACAGTCCCCATCAATAAATCGGAGCACTGGGTCGTGTAAGTAACCGCTTCGGTCTGCGACAAATGAAAGGTCCACAAAAGAGCCGCAGCAAAAGCGGTCGCGTCCGCAATTTTCCCCGCAGCACGGACCGGCTCAGTGTTCGTGTCCGGCACAAAAGCCAGAAAGACACAAAGCCCGCCGAGGCGTGGTCCCCGGAGTTAAAGACATTGATAGTTTCAAAAGGTGGGCCCGCTGAGCGCAAAATTCAGAACCAGCGTCAAGTTGAGCAAATGGCCGGACGAACGCTCCACATTGAATTCTCCACCTCCGCCGGCGGGGAAAGATCAGCCAGCGCTGGCGAGTCGATAGATTATCGAGAATCGACAATTCGTTATTGGAAACGAACGGTGCCCCGGAAGTGTTTGTGTAAACCGCGGATACCGCGAGAGCAATTGCCACGTCGACCAGCAGAAGCAGACGCTTATTTTTCATTCAGCCACCGAGCAAACTCCGTCTCATCGATGACGGGCACACCAAATTCTCTCGCTTTGTCGAGTTTTGAGCCCGCCCCCCCCCCCGCAAGAACGAAGTTCGTCTTCTTGCTTACGATGTCTGATACCTTGCCACCAAGCGCCTCGATTTTTCCCGTCGCTTCTTCGCGCGTCAGCGAGGGCAATGTGCCGGTAAGCACAAAAGTTTTCCCAGCAAACACCGTGCTGTAGCCCGCAGCCTTCTTCGCCGGCGCCTGCGGTCTGACGCTCATCTGCAGCAACTCGGTAACGAGCTCACGGTTTCGAGGCTCCGAGAAAAACTCCACGATTACCTTCCCCATCCTGCCGCCGATGCCGGTGATCACCGATTTCTTTTCCCTAAAAAAATCGTCAAGTTTCGCCCCGGCCAACGCCTCCAAGCCGCCAAAATGGGCAGCGAGGTCCTTCGAAGCTGCAGTGCCGACGTGCGGAATGCTAAGCCCGTGAATGACACGCCACAGTTCAACGGTCTTGGCTTTGTCGATAGCATCGAGCAAATTGTCGGTCGATTTTTCCACGTTCTTGCCGCGCGCCAGCAATTCTTCGCGTCGCAGACGCAGCCGGAATAAGTCGGGAATAGCTTTCACCCAGCCTTTTTCTACCATTTCGTCGATCATCGCACTGCCAAGGCCATCGATGTGGAGCGCCGCCTTTGAAACGAAGTGTCCGAGTCGCCGGCGCACCTGTGTAGGACAATTGGGACTCGGACAACGGATCGCCACTTCGCCATTGAATTGTACGACCGGCGTGTTACAAAATGGACATTTTATTGGAAATTCGTAAACTTGACATGCCGGTGTACGACGGCTTTTATTTACATTGATCACTACCGGGATAATTTCGCCAGCTTTTTCCACGAACACGTAATCGCCGATGCAAATGTTCTTGCGCGCGATCTCTTCGCGATTATGGAGCATAACGCGCGAAATTGTGGTTCCGGAAAGAATCACCGGATCTAACTCGGCGACAGGCGTAAGCACACCCGTGCGACCAACCTGCACCGTGATGGCCTTAATCTGCGTCTCCGCCCGTTGAGGTACAAACTTGTAAGCGATCGCCCAGCGCGGAGCCTTGGAAGTACGCCCGGCAGTGCGCTGTTGTGCAAAGGAGTCCAGCTTCACGACGGCGCCATCGGTGCCATAGCTGAACCCATGACGGAGCTGATCGAGTTCACTCACCGCCGACCATACTTCGTCGATGCCACGGACTGGCCAGTACTTCTCGACGGTAGGTAAGCCCCAAGTCTTTACCAACTGGTGAAACTCGCTCTGGCTCCCGGCCATGGCCGGCTCGCAGAAGCCAATACCATAGAACACGATTTCTAATTTCCGCTTCGCTACCTCACGTGAATCGAGCTGCTTGATAGTGCCTGCAGCAAGATTGCGCGGATTGGCATAAAGCGCAATGCCCTCTTCTTCCCGCTCCTTGTTGATTCGCTGAAACTCAGCGGTCGTCAGATAAATCTCTCCACGGATTTCCATAGCCTCCGGGGCCGGATGTGCTGTCGTAGACTTGAGCTGAAGCGGAAGCGCGTAAATTGTCCTGGCATTGGCTGTAGTGTCGTCGCCAGTCTCGCCATTACCCCGGGTCACGGCGCGAATAAGTTGGCCTTTCTCGTAAGTGACGCTAACCGCAAGCCCGTCGATCTTTGGCTCGACAACGTAATCGAGGTCCTCGCGTTCAAAAAGCTTCACCAAGCGCTGGTGAAAAGCTCGAAGCTCTTCTTCGGAATAGGTATTGTCGAGACTCTGCATCAGCTGTCGATGCCGATATTGCACGAAGCCTTCGAGGCGGTCGTCCCCCACTCGGATCGAGGGAGAGTCCTTGGAGGCAAATTGCGGAAACTGTTTCTCGAAATCCCGTAGTTCTTGCACGAGCACATCGTAATCGCAATCGGCGATTTCCGGCTGGGCATGACGGTAGTAAAGCTCGTTATGGTGCGCAACTTGCGCGCGCAGATCCGCGATTCGTTTTTTGGCGTCGGCCGGGGTCATGCGCAAAAGTAGGAGCACGCCACGGTCTTTTTCAATCCACGGCTGTGCAAAAACAGCGACTGCTCGAGTGCCCGCGCATAGAAGTCCCAATTTATATATGCTGTCACGGGAATGCCAGCCCCAAGTGCATAGTGCATTCCGCCAGCCAACCGTCGAACTCCAAGTTGCGCCAAGGTGTGAAGTTTTGGTATCATTCGCCGGGAAAGACCATAGAGCTAACTGACACCAGTGCCACCACGAACCAGCCGTAATGCAGCATAGCGTTGCTTCTAACCAGCAACGTAGGGCGAACAATCCAATCCATAGGGAAAAATGCGCCACCTTGTCGAAATGCGAGATCACAGGCGCCGCCACTTGACTGAAGATCGAAGTTACAAAGACCGTGCTGGCGACCAGAGCGCCCCGCCCAAACTCTCCGCTCCCCCTGCTGGTTAAACATAACAATTTTCTCGAAGTGGTCGGGCTGGTGAGATTCGAACTCACGACCTCTTGCACCCCATGCAAGCGCGCTACCAGGCTACGCTACAGCCCGATAATGGATCGGAAGATTGATGAGGCCGCACCCTCCCGGCCGACGCAAGTCTTTTTTTCTGTTACTGGCGCCCCGGGCGTGATTCGAACACGCGACCCAGGGTTTAGAAAACCCTTGCTCTATCCAGCTGAGCTACCGGGGCCTGACCGGAGAACACTTTGGTTCGCAAAAACTGCGCGCGCAAGCCTGCGCGCGCAGTTTATATCGACACGAAGCCAGACGGGACCAATTATAGACCGAAGCCCAGGGGCACCAACCACGAATAATTGCTCGACTTTTAGGCAGCTTCTGCAAGGCCGCTGAGCCACTCAGCACGTACCGTCAGAACCATCCCATCCGTCACTAACCCCGATCACTAACGCACCTACAGCTTCCTGCTGCCGCTTCTCAGTCAGCACCAAAATCTCCTCCAGCCATTCATCTTACCTTTTCCCATTCCCATCGAGCCGCTATCTCGCCAGAATTCGCAAAGGGCAGTCCAAGCTTATATAATATAAAATATAATAACATAAAGGGCATCAAGCTCTACGCTGCCGGTAGGGGGTTCGCCGAGCTCCAATGATTCACCAGCGTCTCGAACACTCGACTGCGTTCTGCGATCATTTCAGGAAACGACTAGGCCTGTACAAAGTAAACGGACAAAGCTCGGGTAACAAAACCGACAGATCGAAGGAGCAATCGAGAGGATTGCATGCTAAAAAGACTCTTTGATTTGCTCCTAAATGGTCCTTTATTATATGTTACAATTGCCGTGTTTCTAGCCGGCATATCTGGATTTCTGGATTTATTTTCTGGCAGGCCACCTTGCGTGGTTAAAAAGGACCGAAAGGAGGCACTCTGATCTCTATTTTCACCTCTTTTTTCTTAAGCTGGTGGACCGGATCGGGATCAAACCGACGACCTCATCGTTGCGAACGATGCGCTCTATCAACTGAGCTACCGGCCCCCTGTGAGCTCTGTGAGGAGGAATGTAAATGAGCGAACGCGCAGCCGGAGTAAAACAAAATTCCCCGCGCCTATTTTTTTTTTTACAAAAATTTAATATATTCGTAATTTTCATATTCCAATATTTTCCCTGTACTTAGGGAAAATAAATTATTTTTTTATTTTACTCAGCATGTATAAAAAGAGCGATATCGAAGAAATTTATTCCCCCTAACTTCGTTCGCCATCCCCAAGGCGGCCCAAGCAGCCGAAGCCAGCACTACCGAACCCAATAAGCCCGCCAGAAAAAAAGCTCAAAGCACCACACCCGCCAAAAAGAAGCCCACTCCCGCTGTCTTTTCCCTCCTCGGCTTTAATCGCACCCGGATCGACATCGGCTTCGGCAATGGGTTAGCCATCAGCAGCATCAGCGCCGGCTTGAGCTGGGATAAAGACATTACGATGGACAGCATCAGCCCTAATTTTCGGGCTGTAACGTTCAAGGACACCAACAACTCCATCGTTTCCAATGTGCTCGTGAACAACGCTCTCGTGGAGCGTCAGCAGCAAGTACGCCGTTGATGCCAGTCAGACTTTCGCAATAACACCAACAGCTATGAAGAACCCCCTACGCCGGGCCGCGCTGAAAGGAGCCCGCTTTCAATCTGGATTATGGATTAATTTCCAGCAACGCGTCGCACACCGCGTCAGATGGCGTCTTTTCCCCAGCCGGGCCAATGGCTGGAACAACCGTGCAATGCATCGTGATCCGGGTGAAAGGCCACGGAACGTAAAACTGGTCCCAACTTTTCAGGCGCCACGCCCGGTTCTACGACATAGACCGGGCCTCTCGGGCCATCGGGCGTGATGCCGATATCGTGTCCTTCCCGCATCAGCTCGATCAGCCGCTACGCTGCCTCGCGACCGAAGCTACTGCTCGATCCTCGCACCGGATAAATGCCTACCATCCGGTAAAACGCCGCGACCCACGCGCCGTCCTTGCTCACGCTCACCAGACCATAAACACGCCGCTTCGTTCGGTAGCGCCGCAAAATTTCCGCTGAAAGAAACAGCCTGTTGTGCCAAAGCACGATCGCCACCGGCTCGTCGGACTTCGTCAACAGAGCGAAAGTTTCCGCATCGGCTTCGAAACGCAACATCCAGCCCCAAGTGCGCAAGAGCAACGCAGCTAGCCAGAGCAGTGCCCACCGCCAGCCCTGCACTTCGTTAATCGTTGCAGATTCCTTGCTTTGCAAACCGCACTCTTATGCGCGATTTCGCGCCCGCGTGCCAAGTTAAACTTGTACCCGCCTGCGCCGCTCTCGATACTCTTTCTATGCGACTACCGCTTTGTCCGCACCTCTCCCGCCCGTCCTAGAGACAATGAACGTCGTCGCGCTCACCATGCACGAAGAAGAGCGCGACGTCAGTTTTATCTAACCGCGTTTACCAGAAGCGAATTCCTCTTCGTCAACAATTACGAACACTTTTAAAAGCTGCCCGCGAAAACCGGCGTGCAATTCCGCCTGTATCTACCGGAAACCGGCGACCGCGTTTTTCCCATGCACCCCATCAACATTCCCGCCGATGCCGCATTCGTCTTGCCTTTATACTTTTCAGGTGAGCGACAGCTCCCGCCTCGAGTTGGGCCACCATGCAACCGCTCGTCATCGCTGGCAGCGGATGCAAAGCCGCCCTGCTATTTTGCGCAAACGCCCAAGGTCTCGCAAAGCATTTCTTTTCCAGCGCTAGCATCGTTGCACCCCACAGCCAAACAAGAAGTTCCGCAGTAACAATCTCGCACGAGTTCTCCACGTCAAAACCAGCCGCCGTCCGGCATTTGATCGTGAACCCACCACTCAAGATCGTGCTCCTCGACGAAGCCGATTCGCTTACACTCATACAGTATTCGGCCAACGGGCTAAGTGTGTTTTGAAGCACCCGCTCCTGAGCAAACTACACCGCTAAGTGTTCGAGCCAGTTCGCTCCGCCGGTCCGTTTTCGCATTATCAAACCCGGCTTCGCACAGAAGCTTGTAGCGAGCGCGATTTGGCGCATCAAGGTTCCGTCTGATCTCGACCCCCGCCTCGGACCTGCTGTTGCGCCTCCATGATACCATTATATTATATCGGCTACGCCGTCCTTATTTTCATCTTCAAACCATTTTTGATCAAAAACTTCTACAACATAAAATCGCTTGATATCGGCCTGTGGCGCTATGCCAACGACATCCGCAACCGCAAACTGAGAACCAAAACCCTGCCGCTGCAAAAGGGCACGCTAGTCTACTTTTCGGATCTGTCCACACTACCCGATTTCGGCGGTCGACCCGCGGGAACCGAACTGCATTTCATGGAACTTCTTACACGCACGGCTACCTCTCCTTTATGCAATTTCTGGCTTTAACTTTCGCAACCACCACCGCCAGCGTTTTCTCGATGTCCGTCTCTCATTCGGTCCAATCTCTCGTCAGTACCTGGAATTTCGGACTCGGTCGCACCGATTCCGGGCTCACCGCAACAATGGATTGCGGGCAGCTTGTCTGGGTATGATGACGAGATCCGGCTTCCCAGCGTATCTCAACAAGCACAAGGTTATAGCAGCAACATCACCCCGGAGAGACTCTCGCTAGTTTCACTAGGCAACGCTTGGTAAAAATTGCAGTCTGCCGCATTCCGCAAACACTTTACCAGCCCAGCTATGTCGAGGTACCCTTCCTTTCGCAATTACCCAAGCACTATATCGGAGCAGCGTAGTATCAGCGTGTCGCCATAGCCTCTCCCCAAGCCGCCGAACAACGTCTCGAGCCCTTCGTCGAACGACCGCACTAACAGACTACCGTTTGGATCGACGACCGCCAAAATAGGCTTCAACGAAAGCCTCGTCGAACCACGCACCTATTACCTCGTAGCGCTTACGCCAGAGATACATCGCCTAACCATCAGGATCAATAGCCGACAGATTATTCATTTTTCGCAACCTACGGAACGACCATCGCCAAGTCAAAGCCAACACCATCTCTGACGCGCTGGGCTGACGCGCTGGGGTAAACATGGAATAGCATCGACGGCCGCATCGATGCTCCAGTCCATCCATCCATCTCGCCTGGATCAATGATACGCAAACTTTCTAACGTAACCAACAAAACCGCGCAACTTATCGTTACGATTGGCAACAGCGCCAAGTACGCACCAGCCACGGAACGCTGCCGGAAATCAGACGATTCCTGTTGTTTAAGATATCTCCGGCTTCGAAATCGAAGAGGGTAGTCATATTCTCTGTCAACGCGTGCCTTGGAGACAATATTTATCCCGGTTTGCAACATCTCCAGGTCGCGTTCGAAAGCAGTTGTACTGGCAACGAAAAAACGCTCACTCTGACCTTTGGACTCCGCGAAATCTTGTGGCACGATAAGAAACTTCTACTAAATGGCCGTCCGGCCAACTTGAAGATGACTCACTTCAACCTTGATTTCCCTCTTACCACCTATCCCTCCACCGGTGTAGAACCATGAGAGCGAATCACCAAGCGCTTCTAGGCATTTGTTTTTGCTTCATCGGAAGATCTTGAGGAAGAAACGCCTCGACTGCTTCGCGCCTACTGCCTACTGGAGCCATCCGTCGTTCATTTTTTCTCCGAATAATAAGCTCAGCGGTCGCTACACGAGAGTTCACCCCGGGATAAATAGCGTAGTAGTTAAAAAAAAGATCCACACAGACACTATACCATCGGCACAGGCTGCAACCAATTCAAGGAAATCGAAGGCAGCGCGCCATATAGCATCCTTGTTCGCTACGACGCAGCAAACTGCAAGACTCGAACAAGTGGTTCGGGTAGTGTTATGGGTCTGTTTTCGGCAACGTCAAGATCCCAGTCTTCGTCTCTGAGGTCTGACAGTGTATATTTGTATATGCCTATTTTATGCCCATTTTAATTTTTATAATTACTTTTACCACACACCCGTATCCTAGACAAGGATACGGGTGTGTGGCTGCTTCGTTCAACAATTTCGTACGAGCCTATGGGAAATCTCCAACTCGCCTGCTATAGGACATCGAAAAGAATCTCCGTACGTCCGGGTTCGCCCGCTATAAACTAAACTGTTCAACCTTTGCGATTGCCTCAGCCAGAGCACGCCCACCACCGAATTCTTCGAAAGCAACGCTGAGCTTTATCGTTTCGGCCAATAGCCCGCTGGTTTCCGTGCGATTTGTCGATTCGCAAAAATATTCCGCTTGGCCGTGCGTCAGTGCCCTTAGCCAATTTTCCCGCTCTGGGCGCCTATCCGCTCGTAGTGGGCATCGCCGGAACCGATGCAGAAAGCGACTGGAATTTCTGGCTCTATTTGCAAGTTTCCTGCCTCAGCGGCCGCCCCCCCACCGATGTGTTTCTCACTAACAACTGGACCGCGGCCAAAGCCTGTCTCGCTACTAGGGGACAGGTCGTGTTTACGCAGTTCCCGACAGCCCTCGGCCTCCCCACTAACCCACCCACAAAGACAAAGCACGTCTTCTGGAACACTCAAACGATGGTAAGGCCGATTGGATCCCCCCCCGTCTGCGTATCGACGCAATGTTGGACCCACTCGTCGAAAGTCGGCGCCCCGCGCTAGCCGAATTTTCTGCCAACCGATTTTGCGGCCGGCAGTAAACCCAGCTCATCGACGATGCGAAATTTGTTAACCTAAAGAGAACGCCGCGCGATCTCGCGTCGATTACCGAAGCAGCCAACTAATAAATCGCAACTGATTTATAGTTATTATCTTAGAAACTAATGCAAGCCCCAGACGGTTGCTCGCTTCTGTGGCCAAACTCGCCGTAAACGACCAGTTTTGCCCGCAAGGGACACTCATCCCCGATACAAGCCGCCAGCCTGTAGCTTGGCAGCAAAGCTCCCGCCGAACTGATACGGCATCGAACCTTCAACCGCGATTTCGACGACGGTAGGAATCGGTCGAAACCGCCGCGAAGTCTGATACGTGTGCTCAACCGAGATCCAGCGACAGACTCGGCGCGATTTCCAACCCAAATCCCCCAGCATTCACGCCGCCGGCTTCGCGATCCGCCGAGACGGCAAAAGCGACCATGCCCGCGTTGTCGCCCGTTTGAGCGGGGGCAGCGCGGGAAAAGGGCACGCCACACCAGGCCGCCAGAGACTCCATCCCAGCCTGCAGAACCTTGTTGTTAGCCACACCTCCGGAAAGGCCGATACTGCGATAATCCGCCTGTTCGAACGCAAGTTTGGCCTTCCGGGCGAGAGATTCAATGACAGCGGCCTGATAGCTTGCGCAAAAGTCCGCCCGACGGCGCACAACTTCCTCAACAGGCATTTTCTCAAGTTTATAACGCAAACTTGTTTTCAGTCCGGAGAAGCTGAAGTCCAGTGTCGCACGCTGGGCCACGGCACGAGGAAATTCAAAGGCAGTCGGGCTACCTTCACGGGCAAACTTTTCGATCTGTGGTCCGCCCGGATAGCCAAGGCCGAGCAGCTTCGCACCCTTGTCAAGGATCTCGCCTGCGGCATCGTCCATCGTCTCGGCGAGCAATCGGATTCTCCTTTCTTTGTCGATGGAGAATAACGCCGTGTTGCCGCCGGAGACCAGCAAACCGAGGTGTGGGAGCAGATCGGAAAAGTATTCGTCAAATTTCTCCGGAGCTGCGGCGTGTAACGCAATGAACGGGGAAAACGCATGCGCGCGAAGATGGTTTACGCCCACCACCGGAACACCGCACGCAAGCGCGAGCGCTTTCGCTACGGCCAGTCCCATCGCGAGGCAGACTGCAAGGCCCGGCCCTTGCGTAACAGCCACACAGTCTATATTTTTCAGCGGTACAACAGCAAAGGCCCGGCGCAAGAGCGGTCCGAAATACTGCAAGTGCTCCCGGCTCGCCAAATCGGGCACCACGCCGCCATACGTTTCGTGCAAGGCGATCTGGCTGTGGGTCCATTCCCCGGCGAAACCCCTTGTTGGCTCAAAGAGCGCAACGGCAGTTTCATCACACGAACTTTCCAAGGCGAGAATCATTGCAAGACCCGCGCTTCACGGACGCCAGTGAGCACCTCTGTCACGCTCGCTGTGCTGTCGTTGGCTAACAAAGCGACCGGGTAATTGTGCATCGGGTACTTGCCATCAGGACGATACTTCTCGCGTAAGCCATTAGCGCGTAGATGCATGTAAGCGATAAGTTCGTCGCAGTCGAAAAGCTGGTCACACACGTCAATTTCAGCATCGAACAAGCCGTCAGAGTTATTGCGCAGATCAATCACGAATCCGTTGATATTGTTCTTTTTTCATGTAAGCGAGCATCATGGCAAATTCGTTGCCCGTGTGTTCGCTGAATTGCGTACTCTGATATAATCGGCACCATCGGTGCAGCAAACCATTATGGATGTTTTTCATGAAGATGCGCTACCGCTTTAACTTAAAACTACGCTCCTTGTTCTGCAAAGTTTTAAACATCGTGGTTCGGCTTGCCGCGAATCAGACGGGTGATCTTATCGAGTGCGCCGCTTTCGACGGCCTTACCATCGATTTTTTTGAGAATGTCGGCGCACTCTCAGCCGGACTTCCCACTGTCGGCGTAATAGCGACGACTTTGCGGTCACGTTCTTCGGCTTGGATTCCCACCCCTAGTGGATTCGATGTTGATATCCTCCTTAGTTTCATCATATTCTTTAGTGGTGAACTCGAAATGCAAATTCAGCTAGACGAATATGTACTTTAGGGCCGTCGTAGTCAACTCATCGTAATCGGCGTAGAACTTGTTGTCATAATAGCTTTCATTCCCGATTTAGAGCACTTTACAGAATTTCCACACAGTGCAATCACTCGAGTGATCCGACTACCAACTGAACAGCGCCGGGCTGCCGCGCCGCGAACTGCGCTATCCCGAAACCAGGCGCCACCCGCGAGGGTAATCGCAAAAAATCGTTTAAGCACCCGTCTAACTGTGAGCAAATGACTAACTTTGTAAATGGGTTCCTCTACAGCCACCTTTAGCGATATTTTTCCCACCGAGCCCGGGGCAACCCAGGGCGTGTCGTTTGCGCGGTTCATGGAGTTCGCGCTCTATCATCCTGAAGTCGGGTATTACCACCGGAATCGTACCCGCGTGGAGCTCCGGCAGGACACTGATTTTTATACCGCGAGTTCATTGGGTCCGATTTTCGGCGAACTCGTGGTGGCTGGAGCCCAGCAGCTGCTCGGATGTCATTGGGCCACGGATTTTCCGTTTGTCGAAATTGGCGCCGAACCCAGTGGAGGAATCTTAGATGGCCAGGCCAGTTCGTTTGCCCAAATACTCACTATACATGTTGGCGATCCCCTGAGGTTACCCGAACAGGCTGTGGTTTTTTCCAATGAGCTCTTCGATGCCCAGCCCTTTCACCGCATGATCTGGCGAGCGGGCGCCTGGCGTGAAACGGGTGTTGCCTGGCAGAACGAAAAGTTAATGGAAGTTGAATTGCCGGAATTTTCATCTGAAGTAGCGGCAATGCAGTCCCAACTGCCCGCCGCTGCAGCAGATGGCTACCGTCTCGATCTGCCGCTGCAGGCGACAATGCTGCTCGAGGAAATCCTCACCAAACCGTGGCGCGGGCTCTTTTTGACCTTCGATTACGGAAAATCGTGGCAAGAGTTGACAGAAGCGACGCCCCAAGGCACCGCACGAGCCTACTCGTCTCACTACCAAAAAAACGACCTGCTCGCCGCGCCTGGGAAACAGGATCTCACCTGCCATGTCTGCTGGGATTGGCTAAGCGGAGCCCTTCACCGACATGGGTTTGCCAAAGTGGCTGTAGAATCGCAGGAAAGCTTCCTTGTGCGGCACGCCGGCGCCGCTTTGGAGAGCATTGTAGCAGCCGAAGCTGGTAGCTTCAGCGCCCGGAAACAGGCCATTTTTCAATTGCTACACCCAGGCAATATGGGACAAAAATTCCAGGTATTGAATGGATTACGCACTTAAACGGGAGATCCGAAAACACTTGAGATTTTCCTTGCAAAAGCGGATATCTGGCTTTTATAAAAAACTCAAAATATCATGGCTAGAATTTGTGCAATCACAGGCAAGCGTCCCATCAAAGGGAGCATTATCAATCGCAAGGGTCAGTCCAAGAAGAGCGGCGGTATAGGCACACACATCACCAGCAAAACAGTCCGCAAGTTCTGCTCGAACCTGCAGAAGATCCGCATCAAGACCTCCAACGGCGGCACGAAGCGCGTCTGGGTGGCCGTCAAAGCAATCAAAGCCGGTCTCGTCGAAAAAGCTTAAGCACTTTATACTTTATATTTCTCTATTCCAAGCTCGCAGTCTTCCGGCTAATGATTTTTATGTGGCTACAAAATCCTAATATTATGGATAGCGCCGCACAAATACTCCTACAGAAAGAATAGGTTCGACACGAGCTGAGCCTCTCGTTTAGCTCACGCATACTTCAAAGTCCTTTGCACAGGCTTTCTCGGCAACGCATGTAACTTCTAGCGGCACGACCAGATGGAGTAAAGACCAATCGACTACCGTGTATCGCACAATCAGCCACAGCCAGCCAGTCTTCGATTTGAAGCCAATGCGCAATCATACGGCTGTGCATTGCACAGTTTAGTTGGAATCGTTAGATAGTCCAATCTGTTTAATTATTCCGCCGCAGCAAGCGCACGGCCACTTGGCCAAACTCCTTGCTCCCTTCTACACGTAGCGCCAGCAGCGTTAAACCGTAAACTGTCATGCCCGCAGGAATCAGCCCAAGTACGGCCCACCAGTCCGCGCACCGCCCGCACCCCAACGTTTGAATGAGATGCCAGCCCAGCGCCACTAGCACGCTCATGATGGCCGTCGCGATGAGAATTTTTAAAATAGTGGGCCAGAGCACACCGAAGTGCATTCCAGGGATTTTTTTCGCAAGCGCTCGCTGCAACAGCACCGCCTGCAGCATCACCGCGCTTGTACTCGCGATTACGAGGCCAGGCGCACCCAGCCAGTTTTTCAACAGGAGGCTTAGCGAAATATTCGCGAGGAAATCGACCGCCGCGATCCGTACCGGCGTAGCCGTGTCTTTCACTGAATAGAAGGCACGGATCGTTAAGTTTACGACAGAAAAAAATGGCATGCCGATCACAAAGAGCATCAGCAGCGAAGCCATCGTCTGCGTATTTTTCGCCGTGAAAGCGCCGCGCTCGTAAAGCAACCGCACGATCGGCTCGTTAAGAAGCGCCAAGCCGGCCGCAGCCGGCACGGTGATAATCAGAACCAACCGCAATCCTCTGTGGAAATCCACCGCCATCTCGAAAAAATTCTGCTCCGCCGCATGTTTAGCCAAAAGCGGATATATCACGGTCGAGGTGGCGACGGCAAACACGCCGATCGGCAGTTCTATAAGTCGATTCGCATAGAACAGCATCGTTGCCGAGGATACCGCAAGCGAAAAGGCCAGCATGCGCGACACGAAGGTGTTGATCTGGTAAATCGCCGTGCCAAAAAGGCCAGGGACCATCAAACGGGCTATTTGGCGCACCCCCGGTGCCAGCTGCAAAGCAAAGCGTGGCCTCCAGCCGAGCCGAATCAGCACGACCGCCGGCACCGTCATCTGGAAAAATCCACCGATCAATACACCGAAGCACACCCAGTAGACCTCGCCAAGCGGCGTACTCGCAAAATGTAAACCCGCACCGGCAAGCGAGAGAATTGTAGCAATGTTCAGCCAAACCGACGAAAGCGCCGGCTCGGTGAAACGCTTCAACACGTTCAGGGTCGCATTGAACGCCGCCGCGAAGCAGACAAACGCGAGATACGGAAACATTAGCGCCGTGAGATCGGCGGCCAGATACCACTTTGCCTCATGTCCGGACAGGAGCCGCGACTGGCTGAAAACCACCATCGCCGCCACCACGAGTGTCGTTGTGATCATCGTTAGCCAGCTCACCACGAGATTTAGGAGTTGAAACGCGCCACCTTCGCCGCGATCGCGCAGCTCTTCCTGTAAGGTTGGTATAAAAGCAGCCGTCAGCGCGCCTTCGCCCAATAGTCGCCGGAAAAGATTTGGCAGGCTGAATGCAGTCAGAAACGCGTCGTTGAAGACGCTGCCGCCAAAAGCTGCCGCACCCAACTGGTCGCGCACGAGGCCAAGGATTCGCGACGCCACCGTCACGACCGCCACGCCCCCTATGGTTTTCAAGCTCTTGAACACAGACTTCGTTGTACGGCTCACGGAACCGCCCGAGGTAATCTCCAACACATCACCTTGAGTCGTGAGCCGCAGCCACTTTGGCCAAACGCCACCTGCCATGCGTCAGGTACCAGGACCTGCAGAATCAAATACCGCGTCATCCAAACGCCAAAATAGAAAAACTTGTATAGCGGACAAGAGTCAAGGTAATCCTTTTCCGGAACAAAAGTATCACCACCGTTCGCTTTCTCGAATGATCCCACGGTCAGGAAAGTAATCCCCCCCGGTCAGTCCCATCACGATAAAGCCACAAATGGAGGTAATCTGGAATTGACTTATCCAACAGCCGAAGATTTGGAGTCTTCAAGATTACCCAGGTCGATTTCTTTTCGGGCTTATCTTTTGATCTTTTCGCCGCACCCGTTGCTGGCGTTTTTCGCACCAGGAGCGATGGTCCCCACAAATTGAGATTCAGATCGGGAAATGCCGCCTCGCCGCCACTCGCGAGCAACTTTCCCTTGGCCTCAAGCGTCGCCACGGAAATTCCGCTGGTATTCCCGGGAGATAAATAGACGACTCCAAAAGCTGACTCCTTCGGCAACTCGCGCACGAACTTCACAAGCTTGAAGACCAGAGGAAGTGCGCCCATCAACAGCCTGAGCGCAGCTCCCAAAACGCCCCCAAGATGTTGGGGCCACAGAGAGCTTTGTGAATCTTTTTGTCTAGCATAGGCCGATCCAGCTGCTAGTGGCCGAATACTTTTCGCTTTCGGCCGAATTCGAATCGGCCATCTTCTTTTTTGCCAACACTAGACTTTCTATAATCCATGATGTAAAATTTGGATCGATTTATTAACAATCAGCCTAGCGCCTCCCAAATCCAAAAATCTTACGAAACAAGCCTTGTACGTTACATTTCGCATACTCGTATTCTTAGGTTAGCATAGGTAACGAGAGCGAGATGAAAATCCGTGCCTTTCGAATTGGCAAAATCTCTTCTCTCTTGTGGTTCACACTATCCATTTGCCAGGTCGGATTCCATCGCAAAAATTCTGCTACCACATGGATTTTGCAGTTCAGTTCGAAGCCTATCGTCAGGAAATCGAAGCCGCAATCGACCGCTTTTTGCCCGCGGCCAAAACAAAACCGGAGCGCCTGCACGAAGCCATGCGCTATGCGATGCTCGGCGGCGGGAAGCGCCTGCGTCCTATCCTCGCGCTCGCTGCTGCCGATCTCTTCCACCGGGAAAACGACCCACTTCCCGCCGCCGTTGCCATCGAATGTGTACACACATACTCGCTCGTCCACGACGATCTGCCGGCAATGGACAACGACGACCTGCGCCACGGCCGACCGGCCGTCCACAAGCACTACGACGAAGCCACCGCAATCCTCGTCGGCGATGCCCTTCAAGAGCATGCGTTTTCACTGCTCGCGTTCCACTACCAGGACACCCCCAGCATTGCTGCCCGCCTCGTAGCCGAACTGGCGACAGCCGCCGGCAGCAGTGAACTTGTCGGCGGACAGATGGCCGATCTTCTAGCAGAAAAGAAAGCCAACGTCTCCGCAGCCGAACTCGACTTCATCCACGCCAATAAAACCGCTGCCATGGTGCGCGCTGCCCTTTACCTCGGCGGCGTGGCCGGCGGCGCCTCAACGTCAGATCTCGCCCGGCTCGCCACCGCCGGCCGCTCGCTCGGACTTGCCTTCCAAATCGTCGACGACATCCTCGACGTCACCGCCGACAGCGCTACGCTCGGTAAAACCGCCGGTAAGGATAAAAAAGCCGACAAAACCACCTATGTCAAATTGCACGGTCTCGAAGCCTCGCGTCGTTTTGTCCACCAGCACACCGCAAACGCGTTAAAAGCCTTGGCAGAGCTTCCCAGCACCAGCCGTTTTTTGCATGAACTCGTCGAGTCCATGGCGGTCCGGGAAAGCTGATCGTCATGACCAGCCAGCGCGAGGGCCATCTTCTTTGGAAAACCGAGTTTCTCTAGCAGATCATCGCGCACCTAACGCAAGGTTTTGTCGTTCTCCGACACCAGCAGTGAGTCGTAGTGGGCGGCCAGTTTCTACTCAGACCGATGCACGCCGGGCAAGCCCGGAAACCTCCAGAGTTCCTATATCAAGCGTAGGCTTCCCGGAAAATCATGTAAGGACGTTCTGTATTCTACAAAAGCCATAGCGGATCGGATACGCAGCAAAATTTTTCGCCAATTGTTTGCCGACTTTGGCAGGGGGACTAGCCAGGAAGCCAGCTTTGAAACACGGAAATCGGACATCCTATGTCGCTGCAGCCAAGGCCAAATAAGAAAGGATAACGTCCACTGGGCCAGTGCAGGTTTTATCTTCAATGTAAGCCGTGTAAATAGTTAGTCAAAAACATCTCTGCTGCATGGCTGGTCTCCCTCAATAGGTAGCCAAAGCATCTCGTTTGTTCATCGGACGGCGCGTGTAGAACTCGCAATATTCCTAACCACGTCTTCTTGAACGCAGGATCATCGTAAAAGCTGGATTGCGTTCCGCGCGTGCTTCCACCAAGCAGAAAGCCGCGGACAAATGTAAAACGAAAATACCACCGGACGCGACTTTCGCAAAAGAACCAGCTTCGAGGCTGAAGTTCGCAGCGTCAGTGAAAAATTTCTGCCGCTGCGCAGTGACACTATGTATGATCTCGAAGAAGCACTCGTACATTTTCGATTCTGCCAGTTCGCTCCGATTCGGTGAGCCACACCACGGTTAGCGCTCCCAAGTTCGTGCCAAAACCTGAGGAAATCTTCGCCTTGTTCAGATCGAGCGTCATGGCACGATCCGAAACCTTGCTATTTTCTTGGATCGTGCAAAGCGCGCGCCGACTCCACTTGTTCGCACATAAGATCGACCCACCGCTCCGCGGCCGTGAGATAGTGATAATAGCACCAGTTCGCCGCATTGCTAATACTCAGCAGCTTTGCACTGAAAAGCCCAATAAGAGGACATCGTGTCGCGAAGTAGGGCAACACAAAACAGCCTTTGGGATGGACGTTAGCCCCAACCCGTGCGACGTGTCATTGCCTCGAAAAACTGAGGGAGGCTTGCTCTGCACGGTGTTCAGGGAAAATAACTAGAAGTCGATCGAAAGCTCGGAGTTGCCCCAAACAAAATCACCGACGCCGTAACGCCACTCGTAGTGGTTCGTATCGCAAGTATGCATCACGTCACCGTAGCCTCCCAATACCGCCAGCGCTCGCCGCGCTATCTGAGATAATAATTAAAATTGTCTGTCAGCTGCTACTCAATCGCCTTACGGACCTGGTTTGAGCAATCAAGCCAGTGCCCAGACTTCGCAAGAATGTAGGTATGCCAGCGTGCCAGCGTGGCCATCAACACGAACAACTTACGCACGGTCTCGGCGAGTTCGACAAGCTTTTCCAGAAACGGGGTCACCGGCAGCGCCCAGAAAAAAGTTCGCTTGTACACGCCACACCTTCGTGGTTCGTCGAAATCAGACTCATAATGACTCATAATTCTAGCTGGTTGTTTTTAGTCCCTCCAGTTGCTTGGCTTAGCTGTCCTCGGCCATTTAGTCGTAGTAGCCACGCAAATCCATCGGCACGGTTTCGAGTGGGGCCAGAGTAAAACTATGATTTCAACCTTTCCCACAATCGCTTCGAAGACCTTGAGCTCGGCTGGATAGTTTTTTCAGAAATTCCAGGTCCAAAGGGCGGCTCGACTGTCGAACACGCCGATATAAATCTGCCCATCCGCTCCTTCGCCACGCACAGAGCTCAGCCAAGCGTAGCCAGCCAGGCTTGATGCGTTTCCAAATCTCAAAGCCGCCCTAGATCGATTGAAAAAGCTTTCAGTTACCGAAAGCCGACACAAATTGGAGCTGGCTCGAAGCGATCTTTTCCAAAATATCGAGCAGCTGTGTGACGCGTTCGACCAGCTGAGCTTCGCGCATCGCTTTGCCGATATCGCATTGCAGGCCCGTAACCCTGCGGACTGTCTCCGGGAAGAGGCTAGCTTCCTGCCCCGAAAAACGAAGATGCCGGCTGTAGAGCTCTACAGCACAATGACACTTCGAACCGATTACAAGATCAGCAACGAAATTCTACTTTTATCGACTTCTAGAACGACCATGTGCGATAAGCAAACCGCATCGCTAACCGCATAAAGTTAAAAACGTAAAATAAATGCCAACCATTTCCGGTCACCATGCGCAATGGGCCTTTCAGCTCTCACCACAGACCAGCTCGCTTTGTTCAAGCACCACTCGAGGGCCATCCCTGCCAATTTCCCCAGCAAGCTCCGCAGCCGCCACCCCGCCAATCCAGGCGGTTCTTGAGCTGCAGCGCGAGCCGGCTATTTTGCAGAACTATTTTCTCGCTGCACTGTATTCGCAGCACCAAGACACAGCCATTTTCGGGGAAACAGGCCTGCACCACACCGGAATCGAACACGACTTCGTTCGCAAATCCGCTCGCGAAAAGCGAGTTGGCCTGCTCGCGACGGTATTCCTGATGGAACTGCAAGGACATAGCTCACGGGCGCAGCTAGGATAGGTACACGCCTTTTCAATTTCAACGAACTGTCGAGCCAATAAAGCTAACAGCTAGGTTTGAAGCGCGATCGACGCCCCGCCACTGCTCGCACAGTGGAAAGGAAATTTCTGGGCAACATTTCCCGCGCAGCCAACACACCCCCCCGTAGTTTCCGGAACCGCAACGGAAACATAGCCCATCGAGCCAGCCTATGGGAAAACCACCCAGGACAACGGCCAGTTCCAAAAAAACGCCGGCAATTTTTAAACAGGCAACCAGCGGCTGGCCAACTCTGTTGGCAGCGGTAAACAAATCCCCAACGGGACAGTGGAACCATGGGCAAGGCGATCGACAGCTCAGACGAGATGGAAAATTCACCGCAACTCTCTGAGAAATCCGACTACTAATTCAGGGCTGGGCTGCTGGGCATCACATCAGCCATGTGTTTTCACCAACGCTAGCAGGAAAGCGTCTGCGCAATAGCGGTCCAACACGCCTTGTCCTAAATTTTGATATAGCCGAAAAGCTGACGGATGCCTAGATACAGAAAAATAGAGTAATTGTGCCATCCTTTTTATCTTCAAGGGCTGCTCGAGGTTGGCGCAGATGGGACGATGACATTGACATTTATATTCCGTTTTCTGTCCGGTGTTCGAGTACATAGCAAGGGCTTTGTGAATCATAGGAATTTTTCAGGGACAAAAACGAAAACGAACATTTGGTAGCGTGGTTTCCAAAGCACAACACTTCCAGCCTTCCCCGCAACGGAACAGGCCGAGAATTCCCCGGAAAAATCGGAGTGATGGGTTCCCCGTTGCACCCGAGCCTAATTAGAAATTTCCTGCATCCACAGCTCATTTTCCATGCCTATCCCTACACTGCTGCACTTGGCATGCTCGCTCGGGCTATTCCAAACAACTGTGTCCGATGCATTCAGCGGTTCCCCCCGCGTCAGAGCAGAAGCAGCAGAACCGCATTCGCGTTGCCGCCAAAGCAGTTAATTAAAAATTAAACTACTAACTGTAAACACTATGCCGTTTTGAAAACGTTCAAAAGGATGGGAATTTCGCGGGGTGTTAGTTAGCAGCCCTCGAGATGCTGGAACCAGAACGACCCTCACTAAGCGCGCATTATAACGAAAGACTGCTTCTGGGCATTACCGTGCAACGCCAACTAACTCGGTTTCGAAGCAGAGCGACTTCAAATACGGGCCCGAAAGCATGCGCTTCAGCGGTCTCGACACCATCCTTACAACGTGGTATCCAAAGCCTGATCCTCCTCCCAGTCTCCGGCTTTCCAGATTCGCTACGGTCTGAGCTGACAGCGCTACACAACCATCTTATCGACCACCAGGCGTTGCACTGCATGTGCTCCGAGCACTATCGCTCCCGCTCCATGGTCATACCTCTTCAGATCTTGTATCGCCAGGGCTACCGTTGTTCCAGCCTGTTCATGGAAATTTCGACCGACAAGCGCCTGCAATTTCGCTAGGAGAGGAACTTCTCTAGCGCTACAAAAATACCTACCCAACATCATCGATGTGCCGCCGCTCCGACAGTCAGAAGTTGGCCGCCAAAGTTTTGGAACATGGTTCGAGAAATACGGCCCCCGGTGTCGCGGCCAGCCACTTCCCCAAAGCGGTTACGTAGATGACAAACTTCAGCGCCCAAGCTACAAGCTACGAAGACGTACGGTTTCGTTTGTCTGAATGCCCTGCTCACGAGTGGAAACTCGTACAACCCTAGACCTGCGCTCGCAGCAGTATTATCCGCAGCTAAGGCACTAACCTTAGCTGTACGCGACCTTATGTCGTTTCGTCAGGAGGCCGCCGATTCTTTTAGTCTCTTCGCCGGTGTTTTGGTCGTGCTGCACGTGCGAATGCGAGTCGTCGTTGTAACCGAATTGCATGGCCACAAAGTCGTCGGACTTCAGCATTTGCTTCACGTAATCCCAGCAATCCTAAGTCAAGTAGGTATGGCTGTCAGGCCAGCTATCGCGCGGTTCACCAGATTGATTTTGGACAGACCAAACTAGAATGACAACAAATCCCCCCCACCCCACTAACCGCCTTCGCCTGGACAATTGTGCACTAGTGCAATCGCCGATGAGAAGTAGCGTAGCAAGTACCACGATCTCAGCCTCGGGTAGGTTCAGTCAACCTGCCTTATCCTCTTCTAAGGCTTGTCTTTTTCAAAAGAGAATCGACGAACAGATTATTTTTGTCTCAGTCCCTTCAAACCAGTGACCACTTGCGCCGCGTTAACTCTGCATCGACGGAATTGGTATACACGTAATTCGGGCCAAAAGCTCATTCACTTTTCTCTCACCCAGTCCCAGAAACTGGTCAGCAGCAATTTGCGTCAGATCGACAAACGAAACGATACCACCTCCTGCTCGGCAATCTTGCAGTCCCACTCGCGATAATTGTCCGAACCACGTTGAGCATTTACCATCTTTCCAGATTTTACACACTGTCGGGATAGAACAATCGGCAGGGCCCCTTTGCCTTCACGCCAGTGATTACCTTGCAGATATGCACAGCTAAAAGTGTATACGTCTTCGTCCTTCTTGGTAAGTTAATGGATAGGACAAAAACACCGGTCTTCACATGCGCCAACAATTCACACCACAAATTTTCGGTGGCAAAAGGTGCGGCTGCTCTGTCAGCCGAGAGCTAGGTTCACAGCTTTAGATTTGGACAGATCGAAGTAGTCGAAAAACAGAACATCCTAACCTTGGACCGGATGGCCGTTGTTTTTGCAGCGGTCAAATCGCCCGTAGCAAGGATTGTTAGAGGCTTGAGATTGTATTCTTCCGTTCTTCCGCAATTTCGGTTTGCAAGACAAATTCTAGAAATTAAGTTTAATGTGTCAGCGGTACGAGAGCAAGGAGAAATTTTCTGAATAAACCCATAATTTATGGGGGAAACTTCGTTGTTTCAGTTTTTGTGGATGAAAACTTCTTCTGAATTGCGTCGATGACAGGCATCGGAACTGTGATCAATTGTGCCATGGCATAGCCGGCTACTGATGTCTTTTCCGGGAAAACGCATTCTATTAGTCACGTCTCCCCAATGCGTGAGGTCTCGCAAATGCAGCACACTGTAATGTTTTTGCATAAGTATCGAAATAGACCGAAGCAGTCTACGCCGATCTTGATGGCGGTAAACCCATCAGCCCATAAGCCAGCGGGAGAAAGAATAACGGCCCAAAGTTTTTCGACCCCCCTTGGAGATTGTCGGGCCAGGTCAAATGAAGGATTTCCTCGAGTTCGAGAAACTTAGTTTCTTTCGTCACGATGAAAGAATATCGGCCATTCGCCGACAGCAGCGTCGGACCGATAACACTGAAGCCTTGATTGGAAAACAAACGCTTTGCGGCAAATGTCTTCGAACCCTTGGTGGTGACAAAATAAATTCGGTGGCTTAACTCATTATCCAAATGCCCCCTTAGTCTCTAGTAGACAGCTAACGATGGTCAGCCACCCAGAAAAGTCAAACATTCATCACACGTCGAATCTCACGCAGCCTCGAGAACCGAAAAACTTAGCACCGCCAGCTTATGTTTCATCACAGGAATTGCCTGCTGCCCCAACCAAGTGAGAAAATCCTTCGTAGCCGCATAGCTGATTCTGCGATTCCAAAAGCTCCAAGGTCCACACCATTTGATACGTGTGGTGTGGTTCGGGGGGGCCCGCACGCGATACAAGAATCGCGCATCAGCCAGTCCTTGCCCAACCCTGCCAGCAGCAGGACGCTTTTAGCACCCGTGAACCTCTTTCAGTCGAAGCCATCCGAGCTCCAGATAAGGTTCAAAAATATCTCCTCAACATTATCGACGAAATACGAACAGATAGACCGTGTTTTCTGCCCATGCCCTCGCCAATATCGCGATTATCGCCAAAAGCGGCAGGAACTTTTAAATGTAAAAGTTCATTGCTCCAGGCTGGTCGACAAAAGACCGATCACGAAATCTTCGTGCCAAATCGCAGACGGTTAAGGAGCGTAACTCACGTTTGGAATCGAGCAGCCGTTGCAAGCCGATTGTACCGTCGCCCGGAACCATCATGTTTTTCGCATCCCTTGGGCAAAAGCTCATTGTCCACATCGACCTCGTACGTTCACACCGACAGGGCATAGACCGCGCACAACCAGCCTACTACCAATCGCCGCCAAGTAGGCCAAGATCAGCCGCAAACCACTTCAACCACTTTATTTGGCTTTTGCGAATTCCACAGCGCAGAAAAAACTGCGTGCCGCCACACATGTTCGAGCAGAAAGCGGTTTACTTCTGAGCTAGTGTAAATGTAACGTTCGGTTATCAATCGATAATCGTGGCTGGCTATGTTCGCCAGCCGGCTCGCCGACGAACCCGACCGGAATGAATCAAATTGTCGGAGTTGGGCGTCTTAATACCAGCAAGGTTAGGAACACACCGGGATCCCAAAAAATAAATCCACTTTCCGTCAAGCGCGTGCACGAGCATCTTGCTGTAACCGCCATCTCTCCAAGCATCGAGCCATCGAACGACACATTAAGCTGGACCGACCATTCGTCCTGACCGAAAGGCATGCTACGTACGTTTATCGGTCGCTGCTTCGCAGCCAGAAAGCTAGGAAACTTCGCTACGCGGTGTCTGCAGATCACACCCAGTGTCCCGGTCACTCTCGCTGCAAAACATGACGAGTATAGGGTCGGTCGGAAAGAATTGCAGATAGTTTAATTATAGGTAATTCAACCATTCCGACTAACGATGGATGACATCCACCTAACCTGTTCGAAAATTGAGTGTAAAAAGCGTGCAGAGCAGCTCGCTGCGAATCTGAATCTGGAACCAACTGCTGGTGTAGAGGAAAGTCCTTCGCCTAAACGAAAATAATCGACGCTTCATCTGGCGATATTCACTTCATATTCGGCGCGAAAAGTTGGTTTCTCGCCGCCGGACTACGGCTGGCTCGCCGCAACATTCGCCATGCCCGGCGCTGACTTCCCAGCCTTGGGTGAAGTCTCCTCTTGTCAGACCTGCTCCGGCTTCCAGGAAAAAGCTCCGATCATGAAAGCCTCGTCGGCATTCAGCAAGAACAAGCCACCGCACGGGATGCAAATAAACTTCTGCGTCTTCTTGACGTCAAGGCTGGTGGCATTAGACATAATTGTCAATGTCCATGATCTTTTGAATAGTAAACATCGCTCAGTTTATGGTCGACTACAATCACAAACATCCTGTCGGTCTCACCTCCAGTTCAATTTCCCGGGTTGCCAGCTCGATCGTCGAAATGCCGTGTAGCGTTGTCGCCATAAGTTTCTTCCGTTAAGGGAAACAGGTGTTCTGGCTAAAACGAGAGGCTCGCGGTATTTGATTTATCAGATAACCACACAATGCGACGCTCAGTAAAGAAGTCTATCCATTCATGCAACAGCGACCTCGGCAGTCCGTACCAGTAAGACAATATGGGAGAAAGCAGAAATAGAATGAGAAACACTGGTTTACATCGTGGTAGCGATGGTAAAACGACCGATGAAATTTTAATATTAAACGTCGATCAAGCAAGAAAGAAAACAACTTATTTCGTCTCGAGCCAACACGTAAAATGGACATCTCTCAAGCCGTCTAATAAACAACCTGTCGCCAGTCGGCTTTTTTCTCAGCCTCCCTCTTTTTCTTCGCCACTCTTTTCATGACAAAAAATCAACATTGCATTCGTCTACCACTAGAGGCTCTGCTTTCCAGCTTCATTGAACATTTCGTCACGCCATGTCGTTCTTGTCGGCCCTATGCGGTACCCAGGGGCGGGCCCGCGCCCGCATAGCTTACTACAATGTTATGCTGGCCGGAAAAGCTTCAGCTGCCATTCACGCGCGGTTAGACGAAATGCTGCGCGAGCAAAAGCCAGACATCGTTTTCGTGTCTTTTTACGTTACAACGCACACCACGGCTATATTATGCGCAGTCCCACGCGATCTGATGAGATCATTACGGAAACAACGATGCCGCACCATTCTCGACCCAACCTACGCGCACTAGTCGTCCCCTTGCGCACCGCCTTCAACTGCCGTTGAGTACCCTTTTCGCGCGAAAGTGAAGGAGCTGATTGGAACCCACCAGCACGGGTCAATAAGACCCGCCCAGGAAATCTCAGACACGCTCTTCGTCCACAAAAACACCAACCATTTTGGCCTCGTGAATTGTAGCTAAATGCAGTGCGCTAACAAGTTTTCGCATGCAAAGATCTGCTGTTCTACAAAAAAATGTGCAAGAGGGGGAAAAGCACTGGAAAGCTATCCGCGTTACATGGGCGAACCGACCGACAGCAATGATCCCTTCATCCTCAGCCCTCAACGAAGGCGCTCTTTTATGCAGGTTCTAACGTGCTCTGTTTTGGCCTAGAATCATATTATTTAATTAATATATTATCAGGGCCGCAATACTAGAAGCAGAAGCAGATAAAACAGCGCTTGACTCGCATTTGGTGAAATTTATTTTTTTAAAATTGTATTAAGGGGTGGTAGCTCAGTTGGTTAGAGTGTCTGCTTGTCACGCAGAAGGTCGCGGGTTCGAATCCCGTCCATCCCGCCAGCTTCTGGCGTGCGTCTTTACTCGTAGTGACAACAGTCCCCCCCGCGCCGTTGATCTTTTATGACGTCTCTTCCGAGCACCGTTCGTTTTCAACGATTTTCCGGCAATCGCTGAAAACTCCATCCTCCACAGCAAGCCTCCTGCTTGGTTCCCGCTGCCAGGCAAGTTGCCATTTAGCAGGTGGCCCTTGGCCAACTTTGTTTTAGCAATCAACTATACCGCCAGCGGACAGACCGTCTGGAGCTGCCATTTTTTCAATATCGGACCAAATAGCTTCACAGTCTGCGCTTTACGCCGAGCACCGCATGAAGCGACGCCCAAGTGCCAGGAAAAGGATCTAGCACGGGTTTTCGCCGCTGTCATCCGCTGCCTTCTAGGCAATTAGTCTGCTGCAAAACCACGTCGGAATACAACGAGAACGAGATCCTCCGTCTCGATCCGCAATTCGCTCCCGCCCAGGCTAACTTGAGCTATCTTTGGCTGTCACAAAACCAATTCGACGAAGCTGCCAGGAAATTTAAAATAGTCCCCTTCAATTCCAAAGACGCCAGTACCCGTTTCAGTCTCGCTAAATTCTGGCTCCGACTCGGCTGTTCCAAAGAGACTCTGGCCGAAACACGGGAACTGGTGCTCGCCCCCTTCACTCCCCGAAGATCATTGTCTCTTCGGCAGCATTCTTCTGCACCGATCGAAGCCCGCCACGAAAGCAAAGACCGCCCAGAGATTCTTGGGGGCCAGCCTTAGCAAGCGTTCCGCAACGTGGTAATTCAAAAGCAAGATCTGGCGTCACTCGCCATTTTTTAACCAGAGTCCAGCCGCTTGGACATCCCGGCCGATTTGCTCCTTCAGTTTTTCCAACGAAGCGAATTTCACCTACCCGCGCAGAAAATGCAGCCATCGTACCTGAACCTTGTCGCCATAAGTAAACAAACAGCCTCCGAACACATGAACTCCTAACAGAGGGGTCGTTAACGTATTCACCACGAGGCGCAGGCCATAACTGGCCACTCAGTAGCAAACGCGATCAGGCAAATTCATTAGTGTTACCACATAAATCCCAAGCGCAGGGTTGCAGCTCCGGTCTCGACGACAGATTTAAAGGTCGGGAAGCCCATCGTTCGGCCAAGTTGCTGTCCCCGTTCAACAACCGATTCACTCTCGTAATGGTGCCCCAGCAGCTCACACACCTGATCCATGTCGCCAATCGCCAATAGCAAGCGTCTCTCGTGTCCACAAGCTTGCTGATCGGGGCGCCCTTTCCATTCCAAGGCAAGCGCAACGCAAACGAAGAAAATGACGATCGCCGCTTCGCGCGCAAGCACCATAAAATCACCTTCCTGTTTGCCGACCAAAACACCAATTTTGACCAACATAAAACTTTGCTTAGAGACGGGAAAAAACATTGCGCAATCGCACCACAAACTCAGACGCAAGTGGTCTTGCGCAAATTAGGCCCTAAAGTTTTGTTCCACCAGGAATTCGATACCCAGTTCACCCAGCAGCTTCCGTTTGATCGCCAAAAGAAAAATTAATCGTGTTGCCTATGGGAGCTACAACACGATACTCGGATACAGGGAAAAAGTCAACACGCCCGCAAAGCCGCAGCCAACAATATGCAGCACTCTGAGCTGCGGCAATGACGGCTTGGTTCCCGCGATGAACACCATCGAGCCATGTTGACCGCCAAATGCACCGTGCGGTTCGAAGCGAGCTAAACTCGCTCAAGACCGTCAAACTGCACCGGGACAGTCACAATCCCACACTCGGAACTGCTTCGTAGATGGGAATGAGGCGCTTCTCGATTTCCGGCAGCGGTAAATTTTCAATAACATTGATTGGTAAGCACTTGGATATTTTAAATTTGCCACTTGCCGTGCGCCGCAATGCCGAGAGGTGGGCACCGCAGCCGAGTTTGTTCCCGAGATCGTGGGCGATCGTCCGTACATACGTACCCTTAGTGCAGACCAGGCGGAAATTGAGCTTAGGCGTGGCAAACGAGAGTAGCTCGAATTCCGCTACCCGGATGAAACACGGCTTGCGCGCGACCTCTTTGCCTTTGCGCGCGCTTTTGTAGAGCGGAGTACCCCCTATCTTCACGGCCGAGAACATAGGCGGCATCTGATACTGATCACCGAGAAAGCCTTTCATTGCCGCGCAAACCTCTGTCTCGCTCAACGGCGGCACCAAACGCGTCTCAATCACCTCGCCTTCGGCATCCTGCGAATTCGTGGTCGCACCGAGGGTGGCTTCCCCCTCATAAACCTTATCGAGACTGACCAGATACCGAGAAATACGTGTCGCTTTGCCGATGAGCATCACCAACAAGCCGGTCGCCATTGGATCAAGCGTCCCCGCATGGCCGATGCGTTGCATAGCAAGCTTCCGCCGCAAACGATACACAACGTCGTGGGAGGTCACCCCAGACGGTTTATCTACGAGGAGCACACCCTCGATTTCCTTGGCTGGCTTTAATCTCATTTCTTCGCAATCGTATCCACCTCGGCCAAACGCTGAGCAAGCGCGGCGACGAGCTTCGAGTAAAAACTAGAAAGACTATCGGAACAGTTGAGGCCAGCCGCGCTAGCGTGCCCGCCTCCATCGAATTTCGCCGCAACCGTGTCCATGCGGAAAGCGGGGCTCTTCGCGCGCAGGCTGGCCTTGATCACTCCGGTGCGTTCCTCGATAAGGACGCCGATATCCACTCCTTCAATCGCGCGGGCATAATCGACGAGACCTTCCGTGTCCTCGACCATCGCCCCCACCTGTTCGAAAATGCCATTTGGCAACACGCCCAAGCAAAGGCGTCCGCTACATTCGAAACGCAGGGAACCAAGGTAGTGTTGGAGAAGTTTTAATTTTCCCGATGACTCGCGTTCGTAAATTTCTACTCCAGCCCAAGCGGGACTGGCACCCAAGGACACCAGTTTCGCACACAGGAAAAAAACCCGTTCCGAAGTCGACGAAATTCGGAATTGGTTGGTATCGGTCATAATACCGGTATAAAGCGCTTGCGCTATGGTGACGTCGATCTGCAGATCATGATCGAAAAAAAGCCCTCCTAGAATCTCCGCTGTAGCCGCAGACTCCTTGTCGACAAAGTTGTGTTGCGCAAAGCCGCTGTTTGATATGTGATGGTCGAAACTCGCGAAGACCTCATCGTAAAGCTGCCGGACCTTATCTCCAGCACGATTATGATCGGCACAGTCCGTAAAAATTGCGACCCGTCCGTCATGCACAAGCGCATCCCGATATAAAAACGGCGTATCACCGACTAGAAATTTGATCCGCCGCGGCACGGGATTTTGGCTCATGCACACGGCATCGATACCGCGGGTGCGGAGCATACGACAGAGCGCTACCTGAGAACCCACGCAATCGCCATCAGGACGCTGGTGTCCAACGACTACGAACTGTTTGCCAGCGGCTTCGGAGAGAAAGCGGCGAAAGGGTTCGGAAAACTGTGGATAATAACTCATACACCTTCCTGTCTGAAATCCAGATGGTCCAGGATCGACTCGATGCGAACAGCGCGCAGATCCGAGTTGTCGTAGTGCACAGTAAAAGCCGGCACATGGCGAATTACAACGCTATTTGCCACGACAGAGCGAATTTCAGGAAGCTTGCGACGCAGCCACTTATCAGCCTTCTCCTCGCAGGCATCTTTGCCAACGACGGAATAGAATATTTTCGCCTTGCGCAAGTCACCGGCGATTTCGACACCCGAAATTGTAATAGCAACCGTCTCGCTCGAATAGCGGGAATGCAAGTAAGCGCTGATTTTGCGCTGGAGGAGTTTATTAATTCGGAGAAGTCGATTTCTCATGACTGAAGGAATGAAACCGAAAGTCTAAAGTGGCTTGGGCCTAGAGTAACGCACGTGTCTTATGGATTTCGAAGCACTCTATCTTGTCTCCCTGCTTGTAGTCGTCAAAACCGTCGAGCCTAATACCGCACTCAAGACCAGCACGCACTTCATTGGCGTCGTCTTTGAAACGGCGCAGCGTGCCGACCTTGCCTTCGAAGACTGAATTCTTGCCGCGGTGCACCCGAGCGGTGACGCCACGGCTGATCTTGCCTTCGATGACAAGACAGCCAGCCACAACCCCCCTAGAAACCGGGAAGACCTGACGGACCTCGACAGCTCCCAACTTGACTTCCTTGAGGTCCGGATCGAGCAAATCCACCATCAAGCCACGAACGCGATCGGCAAGTTCATAGATAATTTCAAAATTATTGATCGATACACTGTGATGCTTAGCAAGCGCCATAACGCCGTTTTCCTTCTTCACGTTAAATCCGATGATCACGGCCTTCGACGCACTAGCCATCTTCACATCGTTTTTTGTGATGGTTCCAACATCGGAAGCGACGATATCGAGTCTGACCTTAGTGCTCTTGAGTCCCTCGAACACGTTGCGCACGGCTTCGAGTGAACCGCACACATCAGACTTTAACACGACACGCAGCACTTTCTCGTGCGCGGCAGCTATGTTGGCAAAGAGCACGTCGAGCGAAGTATCCTTCGGGTGGGCAGCAGCCACCACGCTTTCCTTTTTTAGGCGCTGCTGTTCCCCTTCCGCGAGGCTCTCCGCCTCGCGAGAGTTTTGGACCACAGCAAATTTACTACCGGAATCGGGAGCGCCAGACCAACCGATAACGCGCACTGGGGCGGAAGGCGGGGCCTCATTGACGTTTCCCCCCTGGTCGTCGAACATCGCGCGGACTTTCGCCCAATACGGACCGGATACGATGGCGTCGCCCACACGCAACGTTCCGCGCTGAATGATTACAGTTGCCAGCGGACCACGACCGCCGTCGATCTCCGATTCGATCACGGTGCCACTCGCCTCAACTTTCGGGTTGGCCTTGAGCTCCAATAGATCGGCCTGCAGGCCGATCATTTCGAGCAAGTCCGGGACTCCCTGACCCTTAATAGCAGAAATCGGAACTGTCACGACATTGCCGCCCCAATCCTCAGAGGGAATGCCGCGTTCCTGCATCTGTTGTTTCACGCGGTCAAGATTTGCACCCTTTACGTCGATCTTGTTGATGGCAACCATGAGCTCAACTTTCGCATCCTGCAGGTGTTTCAATGCCTCGTCGGTCTGCGGCATGAAGCCGTCATCTGCAGCAGCGACAAGGATGGCGATATCCGTAATATTTGCCCCGCGTTTACGCATTTTGGAAAACGCAGCGTGACCGGGAGTGTCGAGGAAGGTGATTTTGCGGCCGTTGTGCTCGACTTGGTAGGCGCCGATATGCTGCGTGATGCCGCCAGCCTCACTAGCTACAGTATTGGCCTTACGGACCGCATCCAGAAGTGTGGTTTTTCCGTGGTCGACGTGGCCCATGATAACCACAACCGGAGCGCGGGGTACAAGGTTTTGGAGGTCTTCTTCGCGGGCTTTTTTCTCAAGCGATTTCTTTTCTACCTCCGGCTTTTTCGGGGCCGCAAGATGAGCCTCGCTGCGATGTTTGATATCGAACAGAAAGCCGTGTTTTCCCGCTAGCTTCGTCGCAATCAATTCCTCAATTGCCTGATTCATCGATGCAAATATACCCATCTCCATCAACTCGGAAATAAGTTTAAATGGCTTCAAGCCAAGCACTACGGCAAAGTCGCGAACAATTATTGGAGGCTTAGCGTGGAGGGTTTTGACGCCGCCTTCCTCGGTAACGATAATTGACGAAACAGTAGCCGACGCAGCCACTGGAACGGATCTGGGCACAACGGGAACGATGGGGTTCGGTGTAGGAGGAACAACAGACGGAGACAGCGGTACGACTCCCGTAGCGGTACAGGCGGCAGCAGTGGCTTTAACGACGTCCTTGCGCTCGCGCGCAACGTCATCGGCCGATTTAACGAAGACGCCAGCCGGGAGTTTGATTTTAGGCTTTTCTTCCTCCGCTGGTTTAGAATGTAGGTCGGAAACCAAGGTTTCTGGAGAGCTGCCATCGTCAACTGGAACGAGGGCGCCAAACTTCTTCGATATCTCGTCGTAGTAGATCTTACTAACCGTACTCGAAACCGACTTGGTATCGGCCGAAACAAAGCCCTGTTGTCTAAGCCAGGAGAGCATCTCCTTCGGCTCAACATTGTGTTGTTTTGCAATCTCATGAATACGGACGCTCATTAAATCGATTTAGTATATTAGGATCCGGAAACTTTAGAAATAATATCGCTTGCCGCAGTGTCGCTGAAGCCCATATCGACCAGGTCGGCTGCTTCGACTCCCTCGAAGGCACTGACGGAGTTAATGCCGCTTCCGACAAGACGTTCGGCGATTGAGGTTTCAAAACCGAAAGCTCCAACCAAAGCGCTAACGGCCTTAACCCGCGGGTCGAAAGCGGTATTCTTACATTCTTCGATATCGAGTCGCCAGCCAACGAGACGGGATGTTAGGCGTGCATTCTGGCCTTTGCGGCCAATTGCAACAGCAAGATCTTCGTTCGCTATTTTCACAAGAATCCGTTTGTTTTTTTCGTCAAGAGTAACTTCGCGCGGAACGGCCGGTTTCAGCGCTTCGATAAGCATTTCCTTCGGGTCAGCGTGATAAGGGATAATGTCGATTTTTTCGCCACCGAGCTCACTCACGACGCTCTTCACACGTGCGCCACGGGCACCAACGCAAGCGCCAACCGGGTCTACCTTTGGATCGGTGCTAATAACGGCAATCTTCGTGCGGTAGCCGGGCTCACGGGCAAAAGCCTCGATCTTGACGGTACCGTCGGCAATTTCAGTCACTTCGAGCTCGAAAAGCCGGAGAACAAAGCGCGGGGAAGCACGACTGAGAATCACTTCCGGACCGCGACTGCTATTTTCAATTTCCAACAGCAAGCAGCGAATGCGCTCGCCCGGCGAATAATCCTCGCCCGGAACCCGTTTTTTACCCGGCATAACCGCCTCGGCTTTACCGAGATCAATAAACAGATCGTTATGTTCGCGGCGACGGACCGTCCCACTAACGATGTCGCCAATGGAGTCTTTGAAATCGTCGTAAACCCGTTCCTTTTCAAACTGACGAAGGCGCTGCATGATAGCCTGACGCGCAGTCTGCGCAGCGATGCGGCCGAGGTAAGAAGGATCGATTTCACGCTCGACCAACTCACCAACCACGGCACAGGTTTTGAAAACTTGCGCCTTCTCCACGTGGATTTCTTTTTTGGGATCCGCAACGGAATCGACCACCTTCATAACCGCCCATGCCTTGAGCTGGCCGTTCTTGGGGCTGATCTCAATTTTCAACTCCTGCCCTGAGTTTACTCCTTTGAGCGCGGCAGTTTTGATCGCGTTGACAATGGCTGAAATCATATCGGCACGGGGAATGTTTTTCTCCTTCTCCATGTATTCGAGGACTGAGAGGATTTCGCTGCTCATGAGTGATATGGAAACGTAAAAAAACGGGCCCGAAGACACACATTCTTTTTAAGATAAGTAGACCTTTATTGAAATAAGGGCGGATTGGCAGTCGTTGTCAAGCACGCCACCAGTCGTTATTTGCCAGCAAATTATCCAGCTTCGTTTAGTTTAAGATTTTAAGATAGCGATAAAAAAAGCAGCCCTTCAGCCACGTTCATGGCATTAGAGGGTATTTCTTCGGATTTTCATAAGTCAATTTTGGAAAGAGCGAAGGAAACATATTCGGGTACATCGCCGAGAAACCCCTGAAACCCCTAATGCAATGAGGCCAAAGCAGCCCAAGGGTTGTGGCTGCCCATTTGCGCCGACATCAACGTCAGCTAGCCACGCAGATCAGCATGTTGAAGAGCATCCTACAATCTGCACGGCAGCGACTCCCTAAGCGAATCGGTCACTTATTCACGAAAAATTTATTCATTGCAAACCCAAACCCCATACCAGCAACACCCGGCAGCGCGCGAAGCGATGGGCGTAAGCATCCGCCTCCGCAGGAAACGAGAACGTTTCAAGTCGTTCGGGCCAATCCAGCGTCGCATGTATCCAATCCGCATACTGACGAAGCCGCACCAAAGGCTGGTTCGCCAGCCGGGCGTTCTGCAGAAACCAATTCGCGCACTGTTTTACCTCAAAAGCAGCGCGCAGGTCCAAGTCGTTCTTCAATTCCCCAAAATGATCGCAGACTCTCAGACTCTTCCAACACCAGCATCCCAATGTGATTCGGTCGATACCCTAGAATCTCCAGCACCATTTCAAGCACATTTTGATGTGCAACATCCGTCCAGGCGACCAGCTCAATTCGGTGTTTGGAAAAATAAAGCCTTTGTGTCCATGGCTGGGCCGCATTGGCGCAGGCGAGCTTGTTTATGCCGTTCGACCAGCAAAAGATTTTCCTCCCTTAATTTGCACAACGCGCCGCCAGGAATCGCAAGCCGTGAGAGCTTCTAAACGCGTCACCTTGGGTATAGGACATAAGCACATATAATTCATCGAAGTCACGCTGCTGCTGCTGCAAAACGAACGTTGCCAGCCCGTGTCAGTCTCGGATGGCAGAAAAACGACCACATACCACATGTAAAAGCACATTGACTTGTAGGCCTGATCCGTCTCGTGGTCATGCATCCGTCAGTAGGTCGAATGGAAATGAACCTATACGTCTCTCGTCTCTCTGCACCGCTTTCCATCAACTAGCAAGTCAGACAACCGAAAATCTGGCCCTCTAGAAGATTCCAAGTACCCAGATTCATGATTTTTAAGTCCCGCCGATCTATCATCTGGCAGTGTCGTTCGCTCGAAAGCACTTTAAAACCAAAACTTTTAGATAATCTTTTTTGCTTACGGTAAACGCCCCCGGGCTCTCCTAGAACAATCCCAAAATTAGCTCGACACTAACATAAACTATCTTTGACAACGCTGAGAGGGGAAATTTTGATGAGGAAGGGTGGCAGAGCGGTCTATCGCGGCGGTCTTGAAAATCGCTTAGCCGAAAGGCTTCGGGGGTTCGAATCCCTCCCCTTCCGCCATTCCCCGCCGATAGCTAGTAGGAACATTATCAAAAACCGGTATTCGGTGCTTTCACGGACCAAAAACGAGGACAAAACTAGCAACACCAAAGCCGGCCGCAAATTTACCAAATTCATCGTTAAAAAGCTCCATTGGCCTGGCGCCCCGTGGGGAAACCTCGTTCCTTTATTCTCTCTGGTATCTCGACACCCACGTATACTGAACGTTATTCGGTTTATTCCAACTCTTCACCGTTGTTACCAGTGTCTTAGTTTCTTCTTAAGCCACAGCAAAAGCACCGCAAGCGCCGCAGGTAGTGTGGAAAAAACAGCAGCTTTCGCGGCAGTTTGGTACTTCCTAAATCATGCCCCCATCAGTGCAGCGCGGAGGTCCTCCTACCAGGGGGGCAAAACCATAGCGCCAACCATTCCTTTTCCCAGCGAGGCCTCCGCCTCATCCGATTCCATCGCTCTCTTCCAGCAGATTTTGGAAACGCAAGCCAACGTTCACAACACTATCGCAACCAACCAGGCAGAAGGCAGAGCAGTTTGGGCACTAACATCTATGTGATGTCTAATGTCTAGAACCAGGCTGGCGCCCTTTGCGGTCAGGCCAGCTGCACAGATCTGGTAAAGGTAAAAGTCTATTAGCCGATGCCCGCCAGCGCGAAGGGAAAGTACGCGTGCATCGTGCATCTGCATGAATACCAAAACGCCACCGCCCACAATCGGCTCAATACCGAGTATTCCAGCCTTGTCAATAGCGCAGATGCCTAAGGCCAAGCCGGTGTGCGCAGCGCAGGTAAATGCCACTGTTTGAGTCGACAACGAAAAATAAAAACCCAGCGTTGAAATGACCCTATTGAAGAAGCTCTGGCCAGGCTCGTGCCTCGAGCCGTCTTAGTTTTCCGCAACCATTTATCCATCATCATTTTACTACCACAAAAATTTCACTCACAAAGTTCACCCTGTTCTTGAACACTCTCTTCGCCACTGCCGCTCTGGACACAGATCCAAAGTACTCCACCGCCCAGAAAAGCTATCAAACTAGAAAGGGGGATTCTCCTAGACGCACAGCAATTATCCACTGAACAGCGACACTCAAGCCTTGGTGGTCTCCACCACTATAACTGTTCAACCAGGAAAGCTATCCCCCGCAACTAACCGTGTCCTGGTTAAACACCAACGAATCCGCTACAATGCTAATGAATTCCAAAATCTGCGTCACTGGAAAAATGGAAAAACCAGAATCGCCACGGCAGATGCTTCCCGTGGACTTGGGGCACCAGCACCGGTGCAAACAGCTATTACGCACAAATAGATCTTCTGTAAACGACCGACAACATGGCTCTCGTTCTCCATCGATCGGTGATATCGATGGCTAAACGACAACGACAACGACATTTATCGAATTAAGGACGGCCCCTTACTCTCTTCCATCGGCTCCGCCTTCAAAATCCTAGCTGACACCTAGTGTCGGAACCTCCTGTTCCTGGCCCAGGAAGATAAGATCGTCCGATCAGTGTGACGGCGGTTCGAAATTTTCAGCGTTTTTCTTCAAAAAATCAATCCGCATTCGAGCGGGAACATCCTTTCGTTTTGAAAGACTTAACCAACGCCAGCGCAAATTTCGGGGGCGTCAGCGATCATCTACACTTTCTAATTCTCACCTACATTTACATATATAAAAAAACATAAAAAAGCCCAACTCCTTTCGAATCAGGCTTTTTCTGAAAAACAACAATTGGTCAATCGCGTCGCCGATTGTTGCCCGCCAACAACAGCAAGATAAGATAACCAAGCGAAGAAACGAAGGCAGCAACATACGTAAGCGCAGCAGCATCAAGTGTCTCGCTCACATGTGGCATTTCGTTGCGATCCACAATTCCAAGGCTTACTAGCTGCTTTTTGGCACGCCGCGTCGCGTCGAATTCCACGGGTAGCGTAACGAACTGAAAAATCGTCATCACAAGCAGAGCTAAGATTCCGACCTTCAGCAAAATTCCTCCTAAAATTGAACCGATCGTATACAGACCGAAACCGGTAATAAAGTAAGCAACGGGAGCGGCGAACTGCACCGCCGGCACCATCGCCTGGCGGAGACCCATCATTGCATAACCTTCTCTGTGCTGAATGGCGTGGCCCGCTTCGTGCGCAGAAATGCCTAACGCCGCCAAACTGGTGCCCCGATAGTTCGGGGACGAGAGAGCCAATCGTTTGTGTACAGGATCGTAGTGGTCGGTTAGCTGTCCTTTCACTTCGACAATCTGCACGCCGTAAATGCCCGCGCTTTCCATAACGGCAGCAGCAGCCTCCCGGCCGGTGATATACCCGCGCGACGGAATTTGTACGTTCCGTCGATAAGCGCTAGAAACCTTGATCTGTGCATAAAAGCCATACAGCAAGGGAATAAAAACGAGAATAATCCAGATAGACATTGATAAATAAGACAGTTAAGCAGGAAAAGCTTCAACCAAGTTTAAAAAATTCCAGTGGAAAAGCCGACTGGAAACAACGAAGTCCGTTATAAGCCAGTTACAAACACCAACTCACCCCGAATGCCTCCTGTCGCCCGAGAGCGGACATGGCTGGCACCTCTTAAAAATTGGAATCCGAAGGAGAATGTCGACCAACATAGGAAACTTCCACTGCAGCAACGCAGCCGGTCGGTAATTTCCGTAGATGAGATCAACGCACACGTGCCGACCGGTGCTCAGACAGCGGGTTATGTCCTGTTAAATGGGCTATTCGTTGTAAGAACGCACTTCAAACCCAGTCCCTAGCCGTCAAGCCAACGCGGGGATAAAGCAGTGTGCAGAGAAATTCAAAGCACAAAAACTCGCATCCAAGGTACACAATGGATAGATTGGCATTTGGCATTCTGCTTTATTTTGGGAACAGGAGCAACCAAAAACAAAACAGTCTAGGTCCGGGCCAGCGCGTGTGGTGGTGCCCCGTCAATTCTAGCCCGGTTCTAGCAATATCGCCAGCATCGACAAAACACACCATAATTTCACTCCAGCCAGCAAGAGGGAAATAGCGCCATCCTGTCCGCAAAAGATTCCTGCTTCCAGCTTCCATTTTTTAGTCCGGCCAATTTCTCAGTGACAAAACTAAGTTCGAAACTGCAGCCTGTTGCACGACCAAGATTGACATTGCAGCGGAAAAGGCCTGACGTCGCACTCGAATTGCAACGTTGCGCAAGTAGGAAGCTGTATATCCTCCGGACAGCTGATTTGGTAGGTCCAACCGGCAATTCCGCCGTCACCACCAAGCCGCCCATCCACCGCAATTCGAATCATCAATAGACACATCCGCGCGGACAGTGGCTTCGCGACCAGCTGCCGGCATGTTACACTCCAGAGCCAAAACGAGGCCTTGAAATAGTCACGCTACCGGGCACGCCCTGACAACAAGGGAAGTAAATTCCAAAAAATCCTTTAGTTTTCCCCACAGAGATAGCGAATTTTTTATTTCCCCGCCGGCCGCCAAAAGCCGCACCACCCACGTTATATTTTTTATATGTTTAAATATTATGTTGCAATGGATTCCGATATCCCCTAGCAATTGTCACTGCGAACTCGCAGTCGTCTTTATTGCGGTTATTGTGGCGACAAATCCTCATCGAGAGAGTTTCTCAGGACGAAAGTATGGCGATGATTGGCTGGCCACCAAGGGAGTTTCGAGGTTCTCGCTCTCGTCGTAACCGAATGGTGTGTAAATTTTGGACCAACCAAAGAGCTTGTGCTAATACCTAAAAAATACCTTAAATGCTAAAATCCGTCTAGGTCGCCGTACTCCGGATATGGACACATCCGGCAATACTCTGTAGTAGTAGTGCGCTGCCGCACGTGCTCTGCTCCAGAGCGCGCCCAATTCGATGTAACCTCCAAGTGTAATCGGATCGAACCCATTTCACGAGCCTACCCTGGACCGACTGGCTTCCGTAGCCATAGTCTCCTGCCGAATAGAGAAATTTGCCACCGCTCTCAACGGCTGCTAAGTACAGAAGATCGTTCCGGCGTTTGCCTCATTACCTCACCAAGCCAAAGCCTGGCAACACGTAACATGAGCAGCGGCACGATAATCTCTGCCAAATAGTGAACGGTTTGCGGATCGTAAAAACGACACCAGCGCCCACCCCCCCAAGCCAGAATTCTCGAAAATGCTCCGCCCGCGAACCGTAAAGTTCCCCCACTGCAGTTCCGCGAAGCTTCGTTCCTAAAATGTCGAAGCTCAGAGCCAAAATCATGCCGATTCCACGCTCACAGGCTGGCCGTTAGCCACCTGCGGCAAATTAGCTAAAAGTGCCATCGCCATTTCTTTCCCAAGAAGGCAAATCAAGAAAACACTAATGAGCCCTAAGAAACCAAGTCGCGTTACAAGGTTAAACACGAAAGCTCGCTCTAGTCAGCGCGAACCAACGCTTATTCTTCGCCGTCCTTACCGATAGCTTCAACCGGACAACCTTCGATGGCTTCGATGCAAAGCTGGGCCTCCTCTTCGGTCGTCGGTTGCTTGTGGACAAATGAGTAACCTCCCTCTTCATACCGAGTGAAAAATCTAGGGGCAGTTTCGCGGCAAAGATCGCAGTCAATGCACTGACGATCGACGTAGAACCTTCCGGAAATATTTTCATTCCACTTCTCTTCTTTGTTGGCCATTAGACAAGTAAATCAACAGCTAATCCCTTCCGCTGTCAAGGGGCAGCCCTCGGCTTGGCAGGTGTGTCCATCCATCAGAGACACGTGCTTGTAAAATTAGACGCAGGCAACACAGTTTTTCTGTGATGCTTACGGATAGATCTTATGTGCACTTTGGCTACCTCCGCAAAACAACATCCGCACTCACTTGGACGCTGTGCGCGCTGGCGGCTACCTTTATAATGCAAGCGGTGAGCGAATGTTGGTTAGGCAGCAGCTGGCTTGAAAGCTATCTTGCACTCCACCCAATCAACCTTCGTTTAGGACATCTTTGGACGCTGGTTACTTGTACGTTCCTACACGCCAGTTTGCTACATCTGATTGTCAATAGCTTCGGCTTATTCTTGACCGGGCGAGAACTGATGCCCTTAATGAATCCCATACGGTTTTTTGGCCTTTATGCTGGGGCAGCCATTTTTGGCGGACTGTTTTGGTGCGTTTCCCACTGGGAGGATCCTCATCTATCACTGGTTGGCATTTCCAGCGTAGTTGCAGCAATGTTCGTCGTGTTCGCTTGCATCTACCCAGAACGGGAGGTTACTTTTTTTGTTTTTTTTGTGTTTCCGGTGACCCTGCGTCCCCGAGTGCTAGTGTGGCTGTTTCTGGCCTTCGAAGGGTTGAACTACTTTCTCGGAGAACTTGCTGGAGGATGCTTTGATATAGATATCGCCCATTCCGCCCATCTGGGAGGCATGGCTGCCGGCTTAGCTTATTACTGGTTTTGTTCACGTGGGCGCTGGCTTGGGTCGCACCTTCGCATTCCGCCTCCCACGCCGGAAACAGAAAGCCTCTCATCCGAAAAGCGCTTCACCTCCCGGGGCCCCAGCCTCGGGCAAAGCAGCTTCCTCCTACAGGTTCGACAGGCTCGGCGCTGAGGTGGACCATATTCTGGACAAAATCAACAGGGAGGGTTTCGGAGCGCTGACCGACCGGGAAAAGCAACTTCTCGATAAATTCTCGATGAGACCAAACGGGCACTAACACCCTTCGAACGCGTTTTCCAAGTAGTACACGACACAAAACTCCCCGCTGACGGACCCCATTCCACTGTTTATCGGCCTATTAAACAATTTCTTCGCCCCCGCAGTTAAATGCACCATTTTTTTATCCCCACATGATCTTCCGCCTCCGCGTTCTTTACCTTTTTGTTTTCTTGGGTTGTTCGACTGTTTTTGCGGCTCCCGATCGGAACTTCAACACAACCCCGCTCATGGCGAGCGAAACACGAGCACTGGTTCAAATGGTTGAATGTTATCATTACAACCGCGATGCCGTCAACAACGCCGACTACAGCGAACTCATAGCAGACTACACGAAACAGCTCGATCCGGAGAAGCTGTTTTTCACCATTCAGGATGAAACGGCCCTAAAAAATCAATATGCGTCGCACCTGCAGACCGATCTCGTCTACCTCGGCAACATCGACTCTGCCTTTGCAATCTTCCGTCTCTATGAAAAACGCGTCCTGGCTCGCAGCATGTGGATTTTTGACCGCCTGAAAGGCAACTTCGATTTCACTCCAAAAGATTCTTTCGTGTTCAACCGCAACGGTTCTGCCTGGCCAGCAAGCAACTGCGACGCCGACACACTCTGGGAAATGCGCTTAAAATACCAACTTATCCCCTTTTTACTAGATGGGAAGACCATCGACGATGCCAAGGCCTCGGTCCGCAAAAACTACGAGCGTTTCGTGAAAAATGTCTCGGAAATCGAAGCCAGCGAGATCCAGGAAATGTTCCTCACGAGCTTAACCCAGATGTACGATCCGCATTCCACCTTTTTCTCCGCCGACACCCTAGAGGACTTTAGCATCCAAATGCGCCTGTCCTTCGTCGGCATCGGTCTCATGCTCACACTCGATGACGATGGCAACTGCGTCGTCGAAGACGTCATCCCAGGCGGCCCAGCCAACATCAGCCGAAAGATCAAAATAAACGACAAGATCATGGCCGTGTGCCAATCGGGCGAAGAACCTGTCGAAGTAACCGGTATGAAGCTCCGCCACATCGTCGATCTCATCCGCGGGAGAAAGGGTACCCAAGTAGCCCTTTCCATCATTCCGGCTACTACCGGCCGCGATTCGGTTGCCACCAAGAACGTCGTCATCGTTCGCGACAACGTGAAGCTCTCCTCTCAGCGCGCGACTGCACAAATCTACAGCGTCCCGAACGGAGCAGGCGAAATTCAACCCGTGGGCGTCATCACCTTCAATGTCTTCTATGGTCTCGACGAAACTAGTCCAAAGGGCCTACAAAGTGGGCTAACGAAGGACGTGACCGAGCTCATCAAAAAACTCCAAAATAAAAATATCAAAGGGCTCGTGATCGACCTTCGCTGCAACGGCGGCGGCCTGCTCTCCGAAGCCATTGATCTGAGCGGTCTGTTCATCGGCAAAGGCCCAATCGTTCAAGTGCGCAACTCCCGTGGAGAGGTCACTATCGACAGCAGCGCCAATACCAAAATAAAATACGATGGCCCGCTTGCGGTCCTTACGTCACGCTTTAGCGCTTCGGCTTCCGAGATCTTCGCAGGCGCCATGCAAAACTATGGTCGTGCGATCATCGTAGGCGAGAGCTCTACTCACGGTAAAGGCACCGTCCAGGCCGTACTGGAGATAAAAAATTTTCTTCCATTCCTCAGCAAAAATTCCGCCAACCGTGTCGGAGCAGTCAAACTCACTTTCCAGAAATTTTATCTTCCCAATGGCTCCTCCACCCAAGACAAGGGAGTCACACCAGACATCACGCTACCATCGATTGACGACTACCTGCCCTCCGTCGGCGAATCGCAGCTGCCGCATGCGCTGCTATGGGACAATATCGATTCCGCACCCTTTATCGGTAAACCGTTGGAGCCTGCTTTTCTTTCTCCCCTAGTCCAAGCTAGCCGCAATCGCCAGCAACACCTCCCGGAGTTCATCCACCTCAATGGAAGCGTTGAGCATTTCAAAGCCGAAATAGAGCGCAAAACAACCTCGCTAAATCTCGACAAACGCCGCTCCGAAATGGAGGATATCAAAAAATTCGACAAGAAAGTAAACGATGCTTTCTGCAAGCTCACCAAAAACAACTTCGTTCATTACGAGGTCAAGCTCGACTCGGTAATTGATAGCGAAGCAGCGGGCAAAAAGCCAACACCTACGCTAGATAGAAGCAATACGGACGACACAGACTCCAAACTCGACGTACACCTACGCGAAGCTCTGCGGGTGGTCGTCGACGCCAAAGAGCTGGCCAAGGATCCTAAAATTCTGGGCCAACCGTAACCCCCGCAGCCGCGAGCCATCACCGCTTAAAAAGCGGCTAAGTAAAAGCGATCGCGACCGGTCAGGTCCCGCAGCGACTGCACATGTTGAAAACCGGCACCTTGAGCAAGCCCGGCGAGACGGGAGTGTTGAGCGATACCGGTCTCAAGTACAAGTTGGCCGGAAGGAGCCAGCCAGATTGGCGCTTGTTGAATAATCTTCGCCAGATCGGCGAGCCCGGAATCCCCGGCGCACAGCGCCATTCGCGGCTCAAAGTTACGCACTTCCGGCTGCGTCTCGTTAACCTCTTCGTTTGACAAGTAAGGTGGATTGCTTACAATTAATTCAAAGTGACCGTCCTCCGGAGCAAGCGACGCAAACCAGTCCGATTCCTTAAAAACAATCCTATTCGCCAAGTCGAGACCCACGGCATTTTCCTGGGCTAGCGTTAGCGCTTCCCTACTCCGATCAACACCCAATACGCGCGCTTCGGGATATTTTTTGGCGAGCGCCAGGGCGATCGCTCCACTTCCGACACCAAGATTGAGAATTCGTTTCGGCGCCTCGCCTAGTTTTTCGCCGATTAACTCGATCAAAAATTCGGTTTCCGGTCGCGGAATGAGTGCCCGGCGGTCCACCTTAAGAGTCAGACTGGCAAACTCAGTCGAGCCGAGGATATATTGCAATGGCTCGCGGGATCCGCGGCGCTTCACCAGCGGTCGTATCTTTTCTAATTCCGGCTCGGTCAATAGACGTTCGAACTGCAAGTAAAGCTGCATGCGCTTCAGCCCCAGCGCATGTCCGACGAGCAGCTCGGCGTTAAGCCGCGGACTTTCCACGCCACATTTTTCGAAAAATCCAGTCGTTTTTTTTAGAATCTCAAGCACCGTCAGCATTATTTGGAACCGTCTTCCAAGACCGCGCGCACGGCCACCGGAACTCCGGCGAGAGCAGCCAGCTTTTCCTCAAGTTCAGCCCGCTGCAGCACCTCGATCAAATCGTCGATTCTGCCTTCCATGACAGCAGGCAGGCTGTAGAGCGTAAGCCCGATCCGATGATCGGTCACACGATTCTGCGGAAAATTGTAAGTGCGGATACGTTCGCTGCGATTGCCGGAGCCAATTTGACTACGGCGTTGCGCGGCATATTTCGCATGTTCCTCGTCCTGCTTTTGTTGCAGCAACCGCGAACGAAGCACGGTCATCGCCTGGGCCTTATTCTTCTGCTGAGAGCGCCCGTCGGCGCAATAAACCGCCAAGCCCGCTGGCTTGTACACAATACGCACGGCAGAGTCGGTCGTGTTCACACCCTGCCCCCCGGGACCGCTCGCCCGCTGCACCGTAATCTCCAAGTCCTGTGAATCGATCTGCACATCGACTTCTTCCGCCTCAGGCAACACTGCTACCGTCACGGTCGATGTGTGAATACGACCGCTCGTTTCCGTTACGGGCACGCGCTGCACGCGGTGGACGCCGCTTTCATACTTTAGCTGTTTATAAACACCGATTCCGGTGATGAGAAAGATAACTTCTTTAAAGCCACCGCGTTCCGAAAGGCTCGAGCTCATTGGCTGGATTTTCCAACCACGGCCTTCCGCATACTTTGCAAACAAGCGATAGAGGTCGGCAGCGAACAAGCTCGCTTCGTCGCCACCGGCACTCGCACGGATTTCCATGACAGTGTTGCGCGAGTCCATCAGCTCGGGAGGGATCATCGCCCGCAATATCCGCTCATGCAGCGCAGCGCGCTTTGCTTCCAATTCTGGCAATTCCTGGGAGACAAGTGTGTGGAGTTCGGGATCGCGCAAAAGCTTGGCATGTTCCAGGATTTCCTGCCCAAACTGCTCGTAGGCGTGATAGTTGTCGAGGAGTTCGCGTAATTGTTGGTGCTCTCGCGTAACCTCCACCGCGCAGCGCGAGTTTGAATAGAAGGATGGCTCCGCCATTTGCGCGTCGAGCTCGCCGAAACGCAGTTTAAAGGGAGCTATGTCAGGCAGACGGTCCATGGGCAAGCACAGGGAAAATTGCGAATTGCTTCAACTAAAGCGAGTAGCTTTGGTGGAGAGAAGTCGACAACTTTTCCTCCTAATAGAAATTGTCCGCAATGGCCTCAACGCTCTTCACGCAAAATATCATCGCCTGTATTTGGGATTTTGACAAGACTCTCATCCCTGCCTACATGCAGGCGCCGTTGTTCCAGCATTTTGGCATCGACGAATCCACGTTTTGGGCCGAGACGAATGCGTTGGCCGAAAACTATCGCCGCCGGGGTTACAACATCTCGTCTGAGATCAGTTACCTAAACCACCTTCTAACTTACGTTCAAGCGGGGCCGATGGCGTGCCTCAATAATCGGATGTTACGCGAATGTGGCGCTAAAATCCAATTTTACTCAGGTCTGCCGGATTTTTTTTCCAAATCCCGCGCCTGGGTGAAAGCCAAAGCCGAATATGCGAAACATGAAATCGAGATCGAGCATTACATCGTAAGCACTGGTCTCGCAGAAATGGTACGCGGAAGCGCAATCGCAAATCAAGTGGACGGAATCTGGGCCTGCGAGTTCATCGAAAATTCCCTGCAGCCCGGCTTCCTGCGCCAAAAGGAATTCAACTTGGAAGCAGCCGCCGAGATCGCGCAGATCGGCGCTATGGTCGACAACACCACAAAGACGCGCGTTATTTTCGAAATCAACAAAGGGACGAACCGCAACCCAGCGATCGATGTCAACTCGAACATCACTCCGGAGGATCGCCGCATTCCCTTGCAAAATATGATCTACATAGCCGACGGACCCAGTGATGTGCCTAGTTTCTCCGTCGTGAAAAAAGGCGGCGGGAAAACCTACGCAGTTTACAACCCTTCCATCCGCGCTGAGTTTGAGCAAAACGATCGCCTCCGCCAAGCTGGGCGCATCGACCACTACGGTCCAGCCGATTATACCTACAACAGCGCAACCTACAACTGGCTTCACTTGCAGATCGAAAAAACGTGTGACCGCATCGTCACCGACCGCGAGGCCGCACTCGCCTCTCGCGTTGCCCGACCGCCTCGTCACCTCAACGCACCTCTTGAAGAGGAAACAGCCATCGAGCGCACCACAATAAAGACACCGACGCCGAAACAAAGCTCTTTTTTAGAATAAAAAGCACCGAACCCAAGGTCGTCGAAGCTAAGGGGTTAATCCGACGACCTATGGAACGATCAGTCGGGTGAAGTAAAAATGTGCAAGCCTCCAACTGCAAATTCAGCTACCGTCGTCAAGGTTGTAAAGGGAAACTGCGGGTTAATTTGAAAACCAGCCACTTCACCAGCGGCTCTGAACCACGGTACATCGACTAGAATCTTAAAATCCAGGCTCTCTTATCAGATTGCAGATTGAAAGCTCGGGGGCTCATAGCTTTCCACGAGCCATCGTCATACGCCACGGTGACCATCGCGTCGCTCGGCTGGAATTGCGCCTTCGCGCCTTCACCAATTTCAAGACGGAGCAGGCACAAACCGCAAGTCACGACCGACATTTTTTCGGTAACCACGGCGCCCAAGCCACAATTCCACGCCATCGCGGTACTAACAATCGTCGGATCAATACCGGTTTTTTGGAGGTGACCCTTTTGTTCCACTGCGTATTGGGAGATCGCCACTTAGTCAAAAGCTGCTGCCATTGATCGCAAAATTGAAAGACTTCTTGGAATTGGAAGCAACCACGTCGTCAGGGAAAACTGATGCGACCCCAATTAACTATGGGCGCCAATCTTTGTTCTATTGGTGGGGTTCTCTCTCCACGACTGCTTGGAGCACGTTTCCCAAATGTCCCTGTTCCAAAACGTATCCGGTCGCGAAAGCACAAAACATGGCGGAACAAAAAGGCACAAAAAATAACAACACGGATTAAATATATTTTTTTGTGAATAAAAATCGTCAAAAATGCTAAATTTTCTAGAAATCTAATAAAAAGCTGATTCAAAAAAAACTATTTCTGCTCCCGCTGTACTGAAAGCCACCGAAAGAATGCGACAAAAGCCGGGATCGTCGATCGACACGACAGAGAGTAATCGCTAATCCTTTTTGAATGCGCCAGTCCGGGCTCGCTAGCTGGCTCTGTAGTTTTACACTAAGCCCGCCATAAGAGATATCTGCAATGGGAAATGCCCGCAAACTCTTCCGCCAGTTCCGGTTTCGGCCACATGAGCTAGCCAATAGACAGCCACAATGATCGAGGTTGAAGCTAGTCTCAGCAAACTCATCAGCGTTACCACCAAGCTCCGGTTTCAATCCAGCTTCTAGGTTTCCCCCCCCGGCAAAGACTGCCGCCCTCAACTCAAACGGTAACGTCATCGGCGCTGAATTTCGCCAGCATTGGCTAAAATCGAGCGATTCGCTCGCGTTTCCGTCCACTTCGAAAGCTGTAGATCGAGTTTAGTCTTTGCCAGCGCATCTAAAAACAGCATCGGCCGTGTCGTAGCCATTCGAGAAATAGGCACGCAAAATAAATTATGTTTCTTCGTCTTTCATGACAACTCCATTCCTTTCTCAGAAGCAAAAGGAGCACTTTATTCCCGAAGCCCTGCTCTTTTCCGCTGCAGTGCCTCGCCCAAATGCGCTTTTCTACAAGACAGACTGGACATCGTCGCCCCATTCAGCACCTCCAACGTTTCGGCGCCCAATACGAAAATTCTTCGAGATAAAGCAAGGTCAATGCCCCCGGTAAACTTCATCCACCTCCTGCAAAGCTTCCACCACAGGCTCAGCAATGAACTCGTTGTCAATCCTTCGAACTCCGTCAAGTATTCCGCTCGCCGCTGCCCGCACAAAAGCTCGCAGTACAAGGTCTGCAAGTAGCTATAATTCCACCTTCGCCACACCAACGAAACTGCTCTCCTTTCTTCTCCCAAATAAAAAGACCTGTTGCGTCAAATCGTAAAGCGTCCGCCAAGTATTTTGCCAAGCTCAACACAAAACAAAACAACGCTTTATGTGGATCAGCGAGCTATTTGAAGACCTTCCGCAAACAGAAGACATCAGGGGGCTGCCTTTTGCACCTCGTTTCAGCGCCAGTTCTCCGCGTCATTGAGCACCGAACACGATTGGACCTGCACTTTGCCAATACCTCCGCGCTGCTAATGCAGCTTCTGACCGGTCTGAAGTTGGCCGGTTTTTATCTCTTCGACAAACGCGACCCCGCTCTCGGCCCCTTTTCAAGGCATACAAATCGCGCTCGGCAAGAGGAGCTCTATGGCCACCGGCCGCCGCAGGCCGAAGAACAGTGGTTGTGTAGAATGTCTATGCGTTTCCCGATCAGACCGTTTGCGGTAGCGCTTCCAATATCCGGAGCCGTGGTGCCCCGCTTCTCGCCAGCTTCCAGCTGCTCAGCGCGCTAGGCTTCCCCGCACCCGAAGCGGTTGGACGCTAAGGACGTAGCCGAGTTGGAATAGGTAGCCACCATTCTACTCGCCCCCAGCAACCACCCGAAAAAACTAATAGCAAAATTTTGTTGACGCGCGGAAGACGGGACTCTTTAATTTGTGTTTTCTAGCCCAAAGAAAACACCGGGCAAGTTAGCTCAGTTGGTAGAGCAGAGGACTGAAAATCCTTGTGTCCCCGGTTCGATTCCGGGACTTGCCACCATTTAAAAAAATCCGACTAATTGCTAAAAAACTTAAATATATTTCCGTTTTTTCGAATTCGCAAACATGGTAGTCGATGTCTGACAAGAAAAATTTATCTATTTTTTCAAAACTCCTTGAATAAATCTCGACAAACATCCGATCCAACGCCTTTGCATAGAACGTCGCAAAATGGGAGCTCGGGAGGAGCTGTTGTGCCAATTGCGTTGATTTTCCGAATCAACCAGATTATGGATCAAGCAAAAGCCCATTCGGGGGGCTTACCTTTAAGCAGTTGCATTCTACTCTGGAATTGCAAGCGGTATAGGTTGGTCCTGCCATCTTAATTGGCGTAATTAGTTTGACACGAAAATCGTACCAAAAAAATAGATTAATTGGTTCGTGCGATTACCAAAACTTAAAACAAGGGTCCAGCGGATCCACCGCATGTTACTACGGTGATAATATTCAATTGGCTTTCCTGATGCAACAAATTGCGAGAGATACCGCACATAGCAACCTCTGTCCAGGGAGGATCACAATCTCGTCGTTGTAACGAAAGGAATCGTCCATAGGCGATATTCGAAAATGCCAACCCACGTTGATTCCCTTTTTCCTGTCCGACTGTGCCTTCAATCAGGAGGCTTGGCAATAACACGCCAACAAAGGGCACAAAGCCAACGTTTTCCCAAAGAAGCACTGTTTATATTCTTCCGCTGCCGCGCGGACAGGGGTCGCTGCAGCCCACCTTCACTGAGGTCAGCGAACCGACGCTGGCCGCGAGTCGCGCTTCGCGGTTATAGTTAGTTAAGAGCCAGCAGCCGTCGATATGCAAAAACTCCGTTTTTTGTACAAATACATACTTCTTACCATAAGCGAAAAAATCGACGAACACCTGACCCTAATCGCAGCCGGGTTCGTGCACAAGTACGACCATCTTGGCCCGTTCGGCTAAAGGTCCCTCGTTCACTCTCAGTATGAATGGGGTACCAGCCGTCGGTCAATGCAACTCGTGAGGAAATTTGAAATCGCACACCAAACAAGCCACATAGCGGGCCCGCATCAGCCGCTCTGCGGCTGGCTTGCGGTCAACAAGCTATCGAGAGCCTCAAAATTCGAACCGCTGCACACGGGCCAGGGCTGCCTATGTTTTGTCAAAATTTTTCGAAGCGTCGCTATGTCGATTCTGCTTTCCAGATACAGAGGGCAATCGCCAAAGCTGTTTCTTCCGCCCCAGGCTAGGGCTGCCGTTTCAGGAAACACAGAGAAAGCCTTCGATCATAGCGACAGCTTCGGGCTTTCGATGCCAAGCGGCGTCTATGAGACGCGATCAAATGTTCCTGCTATTGCGCAATCATTTTTCTCAGGACAAATTTCCCATTGTCTCGGCCTGTAAAACCCGTTGTTGTAAACTTGGATTGTCGATTTTTTCCAAATCGAAGCGAAGCATATCTTCCTCCTTTTCGGAAAATTTTATGGAGTCCGTTTGGTTTGGCCTGCGTGCCGTTGAAATAGTCGACCTATTTCGCAAGCTTCAGTATATGGTCAAGTTCTTCGGACGCGTATTTTTTCAAGTTCTCGGCAATGGCAGCCGATTTCGCATCTTTCATCATGGAACTATAGACCACGTAGAGAATGACCACTTGGAGTTCTCGCGCAAGGTCTTCGTTTTGGTTCACCCGGAACAGAGTGTCGGGGAAACTCCGATGCCCGCTTGGAAATTAGGCAAGGCCGCGCTGCTCCGTAGCCGACCTTCTGTGAAAAATCGACCTACTCCGGACAGCAATACATGCGCGCTAGCAAACATCGTTATCAAACACAAGGCGACGCGCGCTCAGTGCGGCCACTAGTGCCTCACTTCAACATAACGGGTAGCTCTAAGCGCCCATCCCCAAACCTTACCCTAAGCTAAATTGGCCCACAATCGATTCATACGATCGGCAGTGCTTCAGGTGATCGTGCACAATGGGCATCAAACACCACTTCGTTTCCCTGGTATTCCTCCGCCACTTTTTCCAAAACCACACGTACCGTGGCCGGCTAGCCAATAATAGCACGACGCTCCTCCGATATTGTTGCTTCTGCCAACAAACCTTCTGTTTTTAGGAAATAGAGGGCCTTTTTCTACCACCAGCACTACGACGAACCAGCCGTGCAGTAACAACGTCAAGGCCATCCCGAAAACCGCTGTGCTAATGCCCCTCTGGGATTATACCAGCGCGGGAAACAAATCAGAAGCCAAATTCGTATTCGGTGTTTTTCGTCTCAGCCAGGCCCGCCTGGCGGTTATTGAAGTTCCCAACCTTTCCAGACATCAAAACGGAGAAATGCCGTCACGCTCCACTAGTTTTATCGCAAAAAACCAATAGCGTTCAGCTTCGACATTTTTAGGCTTCAGTAGATCATCGTTTTTCATCTTACCGCCGGTTAATTCTGGAAGATCTAACGGGATCGATCAACAAAACCTGGTCGGGAAAACGTTATCCCCAGGGTTATGGTACATCATTGACCTCACTAGCAGCGAACTCTGGGGTGATACCCATATGTGAGGGTGTTTGTCAGAATTTGTCCTCAACTCCCCCTAGATCGCCCAAGGACGTCGGGCCGCCGTTACAGCACTCCGTTCGCCATCGCCTTCGCCTATAGCTTTATCTGCAAGCATGCCGCGGCTCGCTGTCACGCCTTAGAAATTTTCGCGACGTTAAACGCCGCCTGGCGTTTTTTGTAGATCGATCTCAACTCGCTTCCCCAAAAATTTAGCAGTGATTATCTAGTCAAATAATTAATCAATAAGGCCGCCGCTCGTTGAGATCAGGGCACACGGACAACAATTCCGGAAGCAACATGCACTCACTAACGCATTGTTGGAAATCGGATTGCCGTATCCAGCGGGCATTTGGTCTCCGACGCATCGCATAAAGCTCTTCGGAGCATTTGTGTGGCATTGCTCAGCGTCCTCCGTTGTCTCAGTGTCGCGATACTCGACCACTCCTGCTCCCGCATCTTCATGGTCTCGGAACACTAGCCTAAAAACCCAGGTCTTGGCAGTCAAGGTGGTCCCCTCCCTAGCTGCGCGCTTTCAAACGCCCGAAACATCCGTGACCACTTTCTTCGAACACATATATTTATGATTTAAATAATTGCACGATCTGTAGAATTAATGTCGACGGCGTAGTCGCACGCCCTAGCGGGCCTGAGCGCAGTTGCGAGCTATGCCGACGGCAGCGGAAAAACACCAATGCCGCAACCAGCAACCATACCGCTATACAATCCGGTGGCCCTTGCCTGCTATTCAGACAGTAACATCAGACAGCAACATTTTCAATTTCGAGAGGGGAGAACGAACCACCCGAAAGCTCACCCCCGATGGGCTGCTTTACATCGTCGCAAATATTTACCAAATTTACGCGAACCAAGCTGATAGGTCTCCCGGGGGTTTATTCAACCGGCCAGAGTTGCTCGTAATGCCTCGCAATAATTTTTATCAGCAACAGCGTCACCTGTTGCATCCAAAATTTTTCGGATAGCTATGGCCGTAGGCGGCACAATGTGCCGACACCGACAACGCTGGTAAAAATGCCACCTTTAATAGTCCGCACGGTCTCGCACTAGATTAAAAATTTGGTAATGTATACGTCACCGATCCCCAAATAACACACTTCGCAAACTGACTCCAGCCAGCGTTGTGCCCGCCGATCGCTAGACTCTCCGTTTTTTAAACCGCAAAATTTCTCGATGGACAAGACAGCCAGTCAGTTCGCCTACTCTGGCCATCCTGGTGGCCTAGCGACTCGTTGCGTGGACAACATTTACGTTGCCGACACTAATATATCGCCGCATTCGCGAAACCGCCGCTGGGGCGAAATCGTCGCCACCACCGCAAACAATGTCCCCTGGACTAGCCGACTGGAAGGTAAGTTCAGCCACCTTCGGCTTCCCTCACCAGCCTCGTACGGGACAACGTCGGCAACCTTTTTTGTCTTTTACGTCATCCGAAAAATCTCTCCCGCAGGCCTGGTCAACCACCACTGCGGAATCGCCTACCGCACTCGCCCGCTTCGATAGCACTGGCGACAATGCTCGCTTCGCTGCCAGTCTGAGTCTGGCAGCAAACGTAGTTAGCACCCTCTGTACCGCCGATCACACCAATTTCATGATTCGCCAAAATATCCCTATGGGGTTGAATTACTCTGTAACCACGCTGGTCGTTCCCGCAGGCAACAGTGGCGCTAACGATACCCTCAGCAATCAAGTCCGTTTCTAAACGCCGAGCAGCATCGGTATGCTCGCCCTCGGGCCCCCCCTACCTTCACACCACCGCCACAAATAGTCACACGATCCAGCAAATCGCTCCTGTAGGAGCCATGACTACATTTTCTGGGAAAGCCGGAGCAAGGCAAGCAGCCGATGGAACCGACACCAAAGCGTGCTTTAATCTGCCTGATTGGATCGACGCCGACTCCCTGAGGAACACCTACATAAACGAAACCGGCAACTAGCTAATCCGCAAAATTGCCACTGCAAGCAATGTAATCACTCTCGGCAAAGTTGCTGGTTCCACCGGTTCAGCCGATAGAACCGCAAATAGATGTTTCCACTCGCCTTATAACATCGCCGTCGACCCACAGGAAGGTTCTTTTCATTTTCACCGTCGGTTCGTCCTCTGCAGGAACGAGCACCATCCATCCCGGAAAAGTAGTTTTGTAACTCCAATTATTCTGATGCAACCGCAGGATATATCCTGCCAGCACCAGCGCCACCAGCCCAATTCAACGTCGTCGTAGACGGGAAAAAACTTTCTTCTCGGTAGTTCTTCGAAGGTTCGCTGATCGTCTGCCACCGCAAAAGAACCTAGCGCTGGCCAGTGCCCATGGCCGGTCAGCTATGCCGTGCGCATAACAAGCACCGGAAGCAGCATCGCAAGCACAACTGTTGCTTTCACTACCAGAAGCCCCCCGCCTCCATCAAGCAGCATTGGCGGCGGAGTCAGCTTCTGGTCTTAAACCAGGCTCCTCTTAATCATATTTTTCCGTCTTCCAAGATACCGGCTACCATACCGCCATAACCTTAGAACCTTGTTACTCTATAAAACTCTTCCTACCTTATGCAAAAATAGCTTTACCTCAACGAAACGGTGACTTCAAAATTTTCATCTCGCCGCATGCTTCGCCTCCTTCTTCCACCCAATTTTGCTGCCGCCGCCATGCGCGACGCAATCCCATTGCGGGTAGAAATCAACCTCCAGAAGGAACCATCTGCCCGGGTTTTGCCAGCACTAGCCACCCTTCAGCAGCTAGGCGTCAAGCCAGCGCCTGTCACGCTTCTACAGGTAAAACGTTCTCAGTTGCGCGAGCTCGTGGGCGTGCTATTGCAAGAGCCAGTTTTTTACTGGGTCAGCAAGCCGGTCGCTTCCCTGCCTTGGAACGGTATCAACTTACCTGGTGTTAGCGAGCATCTCGCGGAAAAAGCCACGCCCGCAGCAGCTCCTCTCGCCACGAAGTCCCCCGTTTCACCTGAGCTGCCCAACGACGACTACACACCGATGACCGTCGACGGTTCCGAGCATTTCCTCGCAATTACACTGCCGTCCCGCAGCTCAGTGGTGCACGAGCCCGCACTCGAGTTTTTAAGAAGCAACCGCTTTATTCTCGACCCAGTTTCGCGCAAGTGGTGGCTGCGCGATCGACACAAGGTGCTCAACATCCTGGCCACCCACCGCGTTGAGTTAAGCGAACGTTTCCGTGCCAAATTTACCACCAATTTTAAAAAAAATACCGAAAACATTCAGACCGCCAAAATTTCTGCGGAAGTGAGGGAGAAAAACGAAGGTTACAACGTCTCCCTCGGCCTTCAAGCCGGTCGCGCCACAGAAGCCCAGATCCACGAAGCGGTCGCCACCGGGCGCTGCTATATCGAGGACGGCAAATCGATTTACCTGATCGACCGCGCCCGCCTCATACAGCTTGAAGCTGCACACAGTGCGCTTGCCAACGAGCCGGGCGCCGGCAGAGCCGGGCGCCATCACAGCGTGCCAAGATCCCGGGCGCCCGAGGTCAATGATTTGCTCGAAAACCTTGCACCCCATTTTCAGGCACCGGAAACCTGGCGCGAGCGCAGCGCTGCGCTCCATCAGCTTAGCACGCTCATCCCAGCGCCCATTCCGGCTAGCTTCAATGCACAGCTCCGCCCTTATCAACAGCTCGGTACTGCATGGCTGTGGTATCTTTACCGCCACGACCTCGGCGGAATTCTCGCCGACGAAATGGGTTTGGGGAAAACACTTCAAGCCCTTGCCTTGATAGCAGCCGCCACCGCGTCCCGCCACCCCAGTTCCGTTCGAAAGCCAAACCTCGTGCTCGCGCCAGCGTCGTTAATAGAAAACTGGCGGCGCGAATCCACCCGCTTCGCACCCGACTTACGTCTCTTCGTGCATCACGGTTCCCACCGGCTCCTCCGTGACGATTTCGCGGCACACGATCTCGTGCTCACCTCCTACGGCACCTTGGCCCGCGACACAGAGCTCTTCGGTGAAGCCACCTTCGATATCATCCTTGCAGATGAGGCCCAACACCTAAAAAACCGCCGCACGCAGGCCTCACAATCGCTCCGTTCGTTGCACGGGGCCGGTCGCTTCCTACTAACAGGAACGCCACTTGAGAACTCGCTCGATGATCTCCGCTCCCTCTTTGAGTTCTTCATGCCCGGCTTTTTGGCACAGTTGCCGGCTGGCCTGAAACACGAAGAACGCAACTTCTACGACGAACGCATTCGCGTGCAAACTGCACCCTATATCCTGCGCCGGACTAAAACCTCCGTCGCCCCTGAATTGCCGAAAAAAATCGAGCAAGTCGTCTATTGCGAGCCTACTGCCGCCCAAGCAGCGCGCTATCGCTCATTCCAGGAACAGTCTGAACGCGAATTGACCGGCCTCGCCGCACAAGGCGCGTCCGAAAACAAACTCCGTCTCGCTACGCTCACGCAACTCCTTCGTTTGCGCCAGCTCTGCTGCGATCCACGCCTTATCGCAACCCAAGCCTCCGCCGATGAATCCGCCAAACTCGATGCGTTTCGCGAACTCCTCGCCGAATCGCTCGACGAAGGCCATCGGATGCTGGTGTGCTCGCAGTTCACCTCGCTTCTCGCTCTTCTGCGGGCGGAGCTAGAAGAACAAGGCGTTGAATTTTGTTATCTCGACGGCTCGATGACGCTCAAGGCCCGTCAAGCGCAAGTAGACCGCTTTCAAGGCGAGGACACCATCTCAGTTTTTCTCATTTCCCTCAAGGCGGGCGGCATCGGCCTGAATCTCACGGGTGCCAACATCGTCGTGCATTACGACCCTTGGTGGAATCCCGCCGCTGAGGCGCAAGCCACAGATCGCGCCCACCGCCTTGGCCAGACTCGCATCGTGACCTGCTACCGTCTCATCTGTTCCGGAACCGTAGAGGAAAAAGTACTGGCACTTCAGGAAAAAAAGCGCGCGCTCCTTGCCAATGTTTTCGAAACAAGTGACGCAGCCGCCGCCCAACTCAATCTGAACGATTTGCGCGAACTTCTCCGCTAACGAAATTCTCCCCTGGAGGGGAACACCCACCGTGCGGCCCTGGTAATATCCAACTCCGTTTTTACCGCAGTACGGGAAAATGCTAAAGATATGAAATCTGCACACGTAGCAAAAAGCGCCATACGGATTGATCCGACAAAACGCGTTCACACTCGAACATCTTTTCGCCAAGCTCCTATGCGGCCAGCTTCATCAATATTTTGACCAGAAACTTCGAAACCGCTCACCTACCAAGCGGAGAGCAAGCATGATGGCGCGCAGTGCTTCCGCGTAGAGCTACGCGCCACCTGATAAATCTTGCGCATCAGGATTGTCTCTACTCGCGCGCCTTGCACGGACTCATAGACATGAGCCTCCACCGCGGCTAAGCTAGTTTTATGGTTTTAAGACTTCCCATCCTTTACGTAAAAACCAGCTGCCCGTGGTAACCAATTTGATTTCGTTTCTAGAAAATGTCGGCATCAGCTATTGTAAAAAAGGTAAACAAAAATACCTCAGTGCTCCAGCAGAGATGAACAAAAGTCAAAAAAACTAAGCTAGCGCTACCGTACCCACGTTTGACTAGAACAAAAAATTTTGTGCAGATTTTAGTATGGAGCAAATAAAATTGTTTTTACTACAATAAGACGTTTGTTTGGCAAATAGCTGAGAACTCAGGTTCGATCTACCTCCGCAGCGAAATTTTCGTTCACGACCCCAAAAGATGTTAACACGGATCTTCGCCTCAAGCTCTTCGCCAAACCAAGGTGCTCTCTCGCCGGGAAAGCCTACGTCCACACTCTCGGGCAGCCGCTTTCCACACTGTCGGACCAGCCTCCCCAACTATCGGCCATTACAGAGGCTCTCCAACAAAGCAGTCGCACCTACACTTACACTTATAGGCCGCTGACACCAAAGCTTATCCGCATCTTCGGCGCCAATAGAGAAATTACCGTCCACTTTCCCGTAAACATCGCACGCAATGTCAAAAAACGTCCGGTCAGCGGGCTGCACACCACGGCAGTCATCCCCAAACCAAACTACACGTCCGATCCTGCCAACCTTCCCAAATCGCCCAAATTTTAAAACCCCGGAAGCCGACTCGCTATTCCGTCTGGCCGGGACAATCCCATGGAAATAGCGTAGATCAGCCTCGACCGCTCGGGCTACGACGGCATTCACGGCACGCCAGATTTCGAAAAATCGGCCTGCGGAATCGCACGACTCCTTCCGCCTTCCCCAACTGAGGCGCCATTGTCCTACTTGACATCGCGTGAGTCGGCACATCAGCCGTGGCCAAACTCTAGGTATTGAACCACCGCCAGCAGCACGAGCAATAACGGGATAGCCCGCGGCCACAAGGTCCTTAACAGACACTCCCGTGAGTACGAAGACGAAGAGGTTGATGGATTTGGTCACCAATCCCATTCTTGCCTTCCCGCCAGAAATTTAGGGTTCTCGCCAATACAACGCTTCTAGAGCGGTTTTCGTCGCCGTGATCGCAGCGAAAAGCTGCAGCCCAGCCTGTCGCAACAAATCGACCACATGGATCTACTACACCACAAGTCAGCCTTTCGGCGTGCTCACAAACTTGCTGCTCTCGCTTGCCACAGCCCTTCCGGCGCCGCGCTCACCTCGATCCCGAAGGTATCACAACAGCAACAAAGACACGGCCAGAACACTTCCTAAGTACCATTCCTGCTGCTAAGAACACTGCGAGTTTAAAATAGCCCCACGGTACTGCCGCCGATCAACAGCGCCGCCAGCGGATTTGGCCAAGTCATCCAGCCCAAACACTGCCCGTCCGACATCCAGAGGTACGAAGCAAACAACACCGAGAAGAGTGCCAGCAGCGGATGCAAGAATTCCATGGTCAAAGTACTTAAATACCTCGCGTCTCACACAAAACAGCATATTGGCCGCCAGCATCAAGACCGAGCAGTTTCCTTGCAACCACCCCAAGCCGGCCACCACCCAAGACCACGACGGGGAGAAACGCTCCATTAGCCGAAAAATACACCGCGATATTCCGACTACACGTTCTTCGGCAAGGCATCATCGCTCTGTTACGGGCAGTGCCAGTTGGGCAGGTAGCAATTGTTCGATCTCCATCCTGTAGAATCACCTCGACCGCGGTTTCCAGACGGCCGAGACGGGTTGCTATCATCGAATAATCTCAGTCCTAAATTTTTGTTTCACAACCCAAGTGTTTTAGGCATCGAAGGGTTCGCCCCATCATGGGGCAATCGACGTCCAGTCCTGGCAGCAAGCAGCAAGCCGAGCGGTATTAAAGCTCCAGGATAGTCGTAACGGCTTTCGACACCTTTCCACGTGGTATGGCTGCGATTCGAGCGCAGCTTATTTTAGATCCTTCAGCTGGCGATCACCTTATCTCGCTGTAATTACCTCTGACAGGCAGAGCCACTTTCCACCGCTGTTGGGCCAAGACCTAACGTCTAGTTCCAGTAAGCGAGCACAAAGGTAGGATTCTGGCTTGTCGCCTTGTCGTAGACTCACTGTACGATCCATAGCGACGGCCCGAGCACACAGCAACCGAAGTGCACGTCGAAATGGAGCATCAGCCGCCAGCGCCCCGGGCTCTCTGCAGAACTAGTTCGCGATATTTTGCAAAGGTCATTGGCGTTGGATACACGCAAACGCAATAAACCAACTCCGCCAGATAGATCGGATATGACTGATTCCAAACAATCAAAACAAAATCTAATGATAGCGTAAGTTTGATTGCAGAGTCAAAACTGCGGGGAAATAAAATCCGTCTTTCAACTTGCCACTGGCCAAGTCACCTCCCCGACCAGCGTGTCTCTGTATTTGGCGAGCAGACCGTTCGAATCTCCACGAGCTGACTCTCGAGCTAAAAATGACTCGTGATCACGCCGTGACAGAGATCAAATTTCTGCTTCGGTTCCGCCGATATAATCAGTCGTTAGAGCTTGGGTATCGGCCTTGATGTAATTAAAACGCAATTTCGTGAGCAAATGGGAATGCAAATTTTTACTTAGCCAGTTGTCGGCAGACATGGACGCACGGGCGGTATAAAACATCGTGCAAACGACTGTTTCATTGAACGTCTTGCTCGCATTGCATTTAATGCGTAATGTTACGAACTTGGCCATTGTCTCCCAGGCCTACCGCGCGAGCATCTAGGCGGAAACGCCGTTGTGCTGGTAAAGCAAAGCAAGCGTCTTCAGGCCCGTCACATCGACCGCAAATGAAAAACCGTTATTACCGACCGTCAGGAGCGAACCGAAGTTCGGACCTTGCACACCACAACGTCGCAGCGACTCACCAGAGCTTCGCGATCAATCGCTGCCATACGTAAACAGAAACAGCAATAGAGGTATTAATACCCCAAAAATTCTGTTGTCCGATCAGCTCAAGTCCCGGAACGCTTGTCACGTAAAATAGAAATAAAGATTATCCGGTTCGCTCTGCTTCGAGCCCTGAACCGCAAGCCACCTCTTAACCGCGCCATCACACCGCTAAAAACGTCACTACAAAACCGGCCAGCAAGGGAACAATCATTTTCCGGATCGCCGCTGCTGTCTGGCTGTTGATCGCCACGTTGGCCACAAGTTCCACCAAAAAATCTCCCAGCAGCAACAGCCGACCCACCCGCTGCAGCGGAGCTATCAATCGCAACACCATCGCCCGATCACATCCGGTTGCCCGCAAAACAAAGGGGTATCTCCGCTAAACAGATCTGGCACGATGGTGCGCCCGTTGTCCTGTCCATCCCCGTTATGAAGGTCTTGAACACCACCAGCGGCTTTTTAGCCAAGAATGCGAACAGAAGTTCGACATTGAACAAAGCCAGCCGCACATCCGGTTGGCGCACGATTAGAATGGCAGCACCAGCAATGATGAGAAATGCGAAATCCAGCTAAATGCGAAATCCAGCTGTATGACCATTAAGTAGAAGACTAACTGTAAGGCTAAAGACGTGTCACACGTTGCAGGAAGTACCGGGGCAGATTTCTAGGAACTTCCGTGCAATAATCTGTGTTTATCGCAGATGGGATAACGATATTTTCCACCCTGTGGTGGCCTGTGCTAGAATGACGCCATGAAAGCCGGTTCCGGGGACTTCAGCACCGGTATCACCCCAATGTCCTTCTGGTCATCCTCCCAATCCTGTTCGGCTCGCATCTCGAGTTCCCTCGGTGCGCTAGCAATCGCCTGGCGAGCCTTCAATGACCTCCCCGGACAAACATCAGCTAGGTATCGGCTTTTTTCGCCAAAAAGCCGCCCCGCCTCAGCATTGTGCTGCTGGCCGTGCGGCTAAACCTCTAACTTAGCCTCTATGCCAGTCAAAAGCTCTGTTGCTCGACTTCGACGTGATCACGAGCAGACTCCTGACCATCAATTGGCTCGGCCTCCGATTTGTCCTTGATCCGGTGCTCGCCTGTCTCATCGCCGTGGACAGCTCGATCTGCAGCGGATTCGTCGCGGCAACCGCGACGTCCGACGCTGCGGACGAGCTAGAACGAAGTAGCGCTAGTCATTCCGACGTGTTTGCTTTTCGACAGAATCTTCATGCTGATCTACACAGCAGCACAACACAACCTAGGCCTCGCGCCCTTTCACTACGAGTTGATGGAGAATTCCATTCTTAACAAAGTCGCTCAAGTCATGGCGGCTGTAGCCCCTTCCTCAAATCCGCGGGAATCGGCACACCCACAAGGCTAGCACGTACTGTTCTCTTAGTATCGACACTCTTTTGTAATGAGCTGGATTTTTGCATATTATGCCAACTGATACGCTGGGAAAATAGTGAAGGATTCCAAGCCCCTAGTTCGGGCTCGACTTTCTCGCCGTAGGCGTGCCCAACATCGCCTTGTTCCCCACTTTCTACGTAGCCCGCCACGATCGGCCGCACTCTCGACCAGAAGAAAGGCTCTCATGGTCGTCGTTTTTTATGGGGAAATAGCAGCAATATGGGACTACAGGCACAATTACGCGCCAACGGAATTTGCGCGATGAAGAGAGCGGTGGATGCCGGGCGTTACTGGACATACTGTGCGTACAGAAAAGCTGTATGGCAACATTACCCGATACACTGCGTCCCCGCCGGGCGAATCCCAAAGAAAAAAACCTGCGTTAAACTTTTGTTTCTCATAGGAAACACTGAAGAAATTGCGAGAGCGCTGCTTACACATTATATTAATCTGGAGCTAATCAAGAGACCGAATGGGCCGGTACAAAGTGAAAGCCAAACGTTTTCCCGACCACAAGATCATGGTCCTCGCCGCGCCTGACCACCCACTTCGGGAAACGCATCTCGCTCCGCCAATCTTGGGCAGACCCCTTGCGTATTTCGCAAGCCCGGCTTCAGCACAAGGCATATCGTTTAGATCGCGCTGCGCCGGGCGGGACTTAATCCAGAAAATTCTACAGCCGTGCTCGAAAGTGATCCCAGCCAAACGACCAAGGGTCTCGTCGAATCGGGCGCCAAAATAGCTTACCTTTTCCAAGTGGCAATTGCGTCACGAACTCGTACGCAATTGCTTGCTGTAGCTGCCAATCGCTGGGCTCCGCATTACACGCCGCAGGGCCCTGGTGCCGCGCTGGCCATCGCCATAGTGGATGGAGTTGAGCACGTCCACGTCAATACCCGTTTAAAAAGAGCAGCACGCGATGCTCGTCTAAATTTATGAACGTGTCTATGTTAGCCGTGAGTCCGTGCCACGCAAGGTTGGTTAATAGTTGCCTCGTCGTGCAGCTCTTCCAAAAGCTGGACGCCAATGGTAGGGCTCCAAACCAACCGCCACGCCACCGGACCAACAATCAACCTGCACTGAGCGCACGATCAATAAGGTGTCGAAATTGAGTGAGAATCTATCTCACAGTCTCCCCGCTGAAATTCCAATGGCAAAGACACAGTTGTATCCGATTCTGGATACTCCACCCCTGCACCGAACAAGAGGCGGGATTTCGAAAGGCGATCTGAAGATAAAGTCTGCTAGGCAGCTTCGCCCCCATCATAGAAGCTCAGCTTTACGCCAATCTCCGAGTTATTGAGCCACCACGCACCCCGGCGCTATCTTCGCCCAACTCCAACGATCAAAGCTGCTTGAACACTAAAGAAGCGTTGTGGCCACCAAACCCGAGGTTATCGGTCAGCACCGCATTGATTTTGGCCGAGCGCTTGACGTTGGGCACGTAATCCAAATCGCACTCTGGATCGGGCGTCTCGAGATTGATCGTCGGCGGAATTTCACCAGTTTCCAACGCCTTTACGGAAATCACAGCTTCGACACCGCCGGCTGCGCCAAGCAAATGGCCAGTCATGGACTTCGTGGAACTGACCATAACTTTTTTGGCGTAGTCGCCAAAGATCCGCTTGATTGCCAGTGTCTCGAATTTGTCGTTATAGGGTGTCGCGGTACCGTGCGCATTGATGTAGCCGATTTGTTCCGGACACAGTCCTGCATCTCCAAGTGACCGGCGAATCGCGAGCGAAAGACCTTTGACATCGGGATCAGGCTGCGTGATGTGAAATGCGTCGCAAGTCGCAGCATAGCCGGCAATCTCGCAATAAATTCGAACGCCGCGAGCGAGAGCATGCTCCAGACTTTCGATTACGATGATGCCAGCCCCTTCACCCATGATAAATCCGTCTCGATTGAGGTCGAAAGGTCGACTGGCTTTCTGCGGATTTTCGTTGGCCGTGCTCATGGCCTTCATCGAGCAAAAGCCCGCATATGAAAGGGGCGTGATAGGGGCCTCCGCACCTCCGCAGATCATCACATCGGCCTCGCCGCTACGGATGATACGCAGCGATTCGCCAATTGCGTGCGCCGAAGTAGAACAAGCGCTGACTACACCAAAATTCGGACCGCGAGCGCCAAATTCAATCGCGACCAATCCACCACATATGTTCCCGATCAGTGTCGGGATCATCAAAGGGGAGGCTTTGCGTGGCCCGCGCTCAATGAGAGCCTTGTGGTGGTTTTCGATTGTCCACATGCCACCTATGCCGGAGCCAATGATGACACCAACCCGATCGGCATCCTCCTCGGTAACGATGTCAATCTTAGCATCAGCCATGGCTTGCTTTGCGGCCGCAAAACCAAAGTGGGTGTAACGATCGTTGCGACGCACTTCTTTCGGGTCCATGTACTGCGACGGGTCCCAGTTACGTACTTCAGCTCCGATCTGGCAAGAGTAGTCTTTCACATCGAAAAACGAGACGCGATCGACGTTGCTCTTGCCAAGAAGCAAATTGGCCCAAAATTCGGGCACGTTATGGCCAAGCGAAGTCACGACGCCAAGGCCGGTCACGACGGTTTTTTTTTTGGGTGCGCTGATATCTATCGGGGAAGCTTTAGACGGAAAAAAGCGTCCTGCCGATCCGCTGTAGCCAGATGGTAGAACGCCCAGGGAAAAGCGAATTACTTATCGGCAGCTTTTTGCTCGATATAATTGATCACATCACTAACCGTCTGAAGCTTTTCCGCATCGCTTTCTGGGATTTCGCCTTTGATCTCGGTTTTAAATTCTTCCTCGAACGCCATGATGAGTTCGACGGTATCAAGCGAGTCGGCGCCAAGATCGTCGATAAAAGAAGCTTCGGTGGTGATCTGTTCTTCGTTAATGTTCAGTTGGTTAACGATTATTTGCTTGACGCGTTTTTCGATGGTTTTCTGGTCAGCCATGTGGGGAAAGAGTGGTCGGAAAATAGACTTATCAACAGTTCACATCACCATTCCGCCGTCAACGGTAAAAACTTGGCCAGTAATGTAGCCCGCTTCTTCAGCGCAAAGAAAAGTCACCATTTCCGCAATATCGGAAGCCTCGCCCAAGCGCTTTAACGGAATCAAGCTAAGCAATTTATTGCCGGCATCGCCCTGAAGGGTCGCCGTCATATCGGTCTTAATAAAACCGGGAGCCACAGCGTTCGAGGTAACGTTGCGGGAGGCAAATTCCTTGGCGATTGCCTTGGTAAAGCCGATCATGCCCGCCTTCGCCGCCGCATAGTTGGCCTGACCAGAACTACCCATCAGACCGACAACGGATGAAATATTAACGATGCGGCCCCAGCGTTTTTGGGTCATCGCCCGACCGAGGTTTTTCGTCCAAAAATAGCAACTAAAAACGTTGGTCGTAAGAACAGCGCTCCAATCTTCTTCCGACATGCGGAAAAGCAAGCCGTCCTTTGTGATGCCGGCATTGTTGACGAGGATATCGATAGTACCTAACTCCGCAAGCAAGTCCGTGCTCGCTTTCGCTACCGCAACACCATCCGCTACATCGACCGCCAAGGCTTTGGTTTTTCCGCCCGCAGCTGTAATCGCCGCTGCAGTCGCTCTGCAACTTTCGGTCGATTTACTGACGCAAATCACGTTGACCCCGTAACGCGCCAAAAGTTCGGCGATGGCTTTTCCGATACCACGACCGGCACCAGTAACGACTGCTGTGCGATTCTTGAATGTGAGACTCATGACTGGTGGAGGAAACCACATACCGTGCTGCGAATCAACCTGAAATCGCCGGCAGGAACCGCTCCCTCCAACCAGGGCTGGGGAGCGAACGCTAGAACGACTCAATAGACGTCACGTTGGTAACGTCTTCCCTTCTTCATCTGCTTCACGTAACCCGCAGCAGCAGCAGCGTCCATCCCGCCCTGTTCAGCGATGATTTGGTGCAGCGTCATATCTACGTCCTTCGCCATGCGTTTGGCATCGCCACAGACAAAGAAGTAACCACCAGCCTTGATCCACGCCCAGAGCTCAGCAGCATTTTCACGCATACGATCTTGGACATACACCTTAGTCGGCTGGTCGCGCGAAAAAGCGAGATCGAGGCGCACCACCGCGCCCTTTTTCTGCCATTCCGCCCATTCATCCTCATAAAGAAAATCCGTAGAGCGGTGCTGATCGCCAAAAAATATCCAGTTACGTCCCGTCGTTCCGCTCGCCACGCGATCCTGAACAAAAGCACGAAATGGCGCAATACCTGTGCCGGGCCCAATCATGATGGCGTCTTTCGCACCATCCTCCGGCGGGCCGAAGTTCGAATGAGAGACAAACACCGGAACTACCGTCGTGCCCACCTCCACACGATCGGCCATGAATGTCGAACAAACACCCACCTGTTCCCGATGATTCGCCGTATAACGCACGACCGCCACAGTCAGATGGATCTCGTTCGGATAAACCTTCGAGGACGATGCGATCGAGTAGAGTCGCGGCATCAGCTTCCGCATGTGATCAACGAGTTCCTGCGGCGTAAGCTTGGCGCTCGGAAATTCGGTCAACAGATCAGCGTATTCTCGCTCGTCGAGAAATCCAGCGAGCAAGCCTTTAGATTCCGACGCCAGCAATCCCGTGAGCTTCGCCTTTTCATCAGTGCATGTCGCCTTCGCAGCAAGCGTGTCAACGATTTTGGCCGTTGGGCCAGCCAGCGCAAGCTGGTGCGTCAGCGCTTCCCGAAACGGAATCGGTGAACCCAGCTTCAGCACCATCGGCGAAACCAGCTCCCCACCCGTCGCGTCCAGCGCTTGGATGATTGCCTCCACTTCGTTCGAACGGTTAGTGGGAAACACCCCTAGTGAATCGCCTGCCTTGTAATGTAAACCGCTGTCGGCAAGACCGAGGATTAAATGTCGCGTTTCCTTGGCCGAACCCGGTTTGCTCAAGATTCTGTTTTCGGCCACGCAGGCGGGAAAAGGGTTCTCCTTTGAGAAGGCTGCCATCGCGGGTTCCGAACTCATATGCGGCACATTTTTTCGGGAAAAACAGCGCTTTAGCAAGCACTTTTACTGCCATAAGCCGCCGGCTTTCCTATTGCGGCGGCGCGCTGTGTCTCCCATCGTTCTTGCATGGAGCTTGTGCGCCTTCAAAAATTTCTGGCCAATGCCGGCCTTTGTTCGCGCCGTGCCGCTGAGGAGCTCATCGCGGCCGGCGAAGTTTACGTAAACGGCCACAAGGCCTCCCTCGGGGAAAAAATCCTCTCCACCGAAGAGAAGATAACCGTTCGGGGCAAAGCTATCCGCACGCCCGTCCAGCCTAAGGTCACCCTCGCGATGAACAAGCCGCGCGGTTTCGTCTGCTCAAACAGCGATCCGTATGCCGACGGAACCATCTTCGACCTGCTGCCGCGCGAGTGGGCCCGGTTCCGTCTCTTCTGCGCCGGTCGGCTCGATAAAGACAGCGAGGGTCTGCTCATCCTCACGACAGACGGCGGCCTCGCGAATCGTCTCATACACCCGTCGAGCAGCGTCGTGAAACGCTACTACGTGCAACTCGATGAGCCGTTTCCTGCAAACAAGATCGGCCAGCTTCTCAAAGGCATTGTGGTTGAAGGTGAAGGGCTCAAAGTTGAGCATGTCGCCCTCGTTAATGCCCAGCGTGACAAAACCTCACACGCGCTCAACGTGCATTTGCACCACGGGAAAAAGCGAGAGATTCGCCAACTTTTCCTCGCCCTCGGGTTTCCGGTAAAACGCCTGCGCCGCTACCAAATCGGCTCCTTCCCGCTCCGCGGAATTCCTTTGCGCGGCGTAAAACAACTTTCTAGCAAGGAAATTTCCTCTCTCTTCGCCATTTCACACCGCGAAACAACACTGAAGTCCATTTGCGACTTTTCTTACCGCAAAGAAAGACTAAGCTCCTAGTCTGTCCCTTCCTTACTTCACACCACCTGGCCGGACGCCCTCCGTTTCCCTTCAGGCGAATACCAAATCACCCACGCTCGTATGGCACCACGGTTTCCTACGCCAAGCGATTCCAACTGTCTGATATCGCGCGGAAGCTCCACGGATCTTTCGTCGCCTCCCAACGCCACACCAAAGCATCACGAAAACCATTGATGTGGGCCAAAGCGCCAACAGCTACCTTGGTCCGGGAAGGATTCCTCCGGCCCTAACGTTTCCCCAAACGGACGACAAAACCAGAGCAACTGTTCTTTTGCGGCGATTTCGCCAAAAAAAATAGGCTCAAAAAAAGCTCCATGACTTCGTAGCGACCAACCAACACCTCGCCCATGTTTGTTATCGTCTCGACACCAACGCGTCCCAACAAATCCGTCACACCAACGCCAGCTGAGACCAAACCGGCCGACGCCAACTCCGTTCGTCATCCGATTCCATCAAGCTTAAATAGCATGGATTTTCCTCGCTCCTTTACCGGTCGCCTAGTTTTCGCCAAGCGCCTTTTCAATCCCGATCCACTTTACAACTACAAACTCACGAACTTTGGACAGCCGAAGTTTTTCCTATATCGATACAAAACGCCTCGTCCTCACTGACAATAAAAAAATCGAAAGCTATCTCGATTTGCAGGTCGTAATCACCATCACCGGGACAATTCGCAACACGGTCGACGAAAAGGATCTCGTGGTCGCCGCCAAAGTCATCCAAAGAAAACCAACTTTCGTGCTCGACTGCCGGCCCGATTTGCGGCCGGCTTTTTTATTTTCATGGAAATCATCGACGGAAACCAGATCGCTGCATCGCTCTTCGCGGAGCTCAAAACCGAAGTCGCCTCCCTCCCCAACCGCAAACCCTGCATCGCACTCGTCCGCGTTGGCGACGACCCCGCCTCTGTTTCCTACGTAAAAAAGAAAAAAGCCGCCGCCGCCGAGATCGGCATCGAAAGCCGCCTGATTCTCCCGCCGGCGACCATTTCCAAAACCGAACTTTTCGCCCTCGTCGACAGTTTGAACAACGACGCCACCGTCGACGGAATTCTCGTACAATCGTCGCTCCCGAAAGACATCGACAAGGTCGCTGTCTTTCGGCGGATCGCCGCGCACAAGGACGTCGACGGATTTCACACAATGAATCTCGGAAAGCTTGCACAGGAGGACGAAACTGGTTTCGTCGCCTGCACCCCCGCCGGCATCATGGAGCTACTCCGGCGCAGCGGCGTTTCCCTCTCAGGGAAACACGTCGTTGTGCTCGGCCGATCGCTTATCGTCGGCAAACCCGCCGCGCTTCTCGCCATGCAGCGCAAGCAGTGGGCGAACGCAACCGTCACGACTTGCCACTCGCAAACGGCCAACCTACCCGCGCTCACACGTCAGGCCGACGTCTTCATCGCCGCGATCGGAAAACCGGAATTTGTCACCGCTAACATGGTTAAGCCTGGCGCTATCGTGATCGATGTCGGCGTCAACCGTGTTCCTGACGCTTCGCGTAAAACCGGCTACCGCCTGACCGGCGACGTACATTTCCCGACAGTTTCTCCCCTATGCACCAAAATCACCCCTGTCCCCGGCGGTGTCGGCCCCATGACTGTCGCCATGCTGATGAAGAACACCTTAAAGGCACACAGACAAAATACCGCAAAATGACCGTCCTTCACTTTTGGGCAGATTGCCAGAGCGAACTCCCCAGAATCCGTTTTTTGCGCGCAGAGAAAACGGGGGGCTGATCCCGTTTCCCTAGAAAAATTGCGCACAGATCTGTGCGCATTCCAGCCACACAAGCGCACACCAAGACTACAGTATTCTGGTCAAAAGACGCGGAGCCTTGCTGCGTATTTCCAATTACACTGCACGTGCTAATTTTAACTAGCCGGCTCTGACGAGGGTGAACCGTAAGCCAGGCAGTGAACCGGGATCCGGACTGTCCGGCCTGCCATATTGGTCACGGAAGTCCATCGAAAACTTGAAAGAAAGAAGTCTATTTAAAACATTCATCCCGGCCGGGACAAACGGCCTCATCATCCTTGATGCCTTCACAAAGCGCTAGCAGCTTTGCAAGAAACTGCCCATCGAGGTGTTACACAAGGCGCAAAAGTTATTCGGATTTCTCGACGACGGCTTTCTCTTCTACTCTTCTACATCTCCCGTACATTAAAGTTTTCCCCTGAACCACATCACATTTGCAGCATCGCAACTTTCTATTACTTCTTTAGCCTCAAGTTCTAAAGTGAAAAACCTACGCCCGTCTGTCTAGGCACGGTCTGCTACGTCAAGAGTGCCGACAAAATCATGGCCGTAATCAAACGACGCGCCGGTATTGAAGATAAGCGAGACGCCCCCCGACAACAAGCTCTCCTTCGTCACCGCCCGCTGCATCGATATCTGCACCGCGCCGTTGCTGCCAAGCAAGCGTCCGAAATCGTTCTGCAATCTGTCGAAAAACTGCTCGCTGCGCCGTGCAAGCCGAAAGACCTACACACCCTCGTCGAGAAGGTACACACTGCCCGCAAAGCACTTGTTTGCGGACTTGCATGTCCGCTAGCGGCCTGCACACGGCCGCGGCGGGGCGTCAGATATAAGAAAGATATTACGGCTGACTTGAAATGGGCAGCGGGTGGCGGATGGCGCGAGCTTCAGGCCCGAAAGATCCGTTTTTTGAAATGGTGGCAAGGGCAATCCAGAAATGTTCATGGATCGCTCCATTCATTGAAAACGATCGCCAATTCGTGGTCGAGAGCATAGCAATCGCCGCCTAATGTCACCGAGGCCAATCAAAATCAAGAGTTCCTCTATGCCCAGGCCAAATACCCGCTCGTTATCTTTCTTACTTAAATATCTCAGTCTCGCGATCAAACAGACGAGGCAACTTGGCCCCCTCATGCGGCTATTTTCGAAACTCCATTCTCCTTCAACATTAAGGGTTCCGGCGCCTTCGTATCCAATGAAGAGGTTGCACTCCTCGCTCCCATCGAGGGTGTCCTCGGGACAAAAACACACACATCAACAGCATCGAGACCTTAGCCGATGCCAGCTCTAATCATCCGCAACAATACCGTTTAATATGATTCCATTGGCACGAAAAAATTAAGAGATAAAAAATTAAGAGATCTTAGGTTTCCGCCACCATGAGAAAGGTAAAAAACGATCTCATCGAAGTGCCGGTTTGCATCACCATCCGCGAGATCGCCGACGACCTCGGCACGCGAGTCGCGCTAAAACTTCATCGACAAGCTCAGCTCGATCATGGACTCAGGGCATAGCCGTAATAGACGACACCACCAGCGTGGCCGAGATTGTCCATTTTACATGGATTTTTTTGCAACGAGTCCAGCAAATGTGTGATAAATTGCCTTACGAAAGTCCTCTCTTGTTGCGGCACCTCCGGCCGGGGAAATTGTCCACGGCAACTCGTCCCTCAAACTCATCGTCACCGCCTAGGAGAGACAAATAATGGGACACCTGAGGTTCGCCTCCGTTTAGCTCAGTATCTTATCTTAGCTGTTCCTGCTGCCACTAGATGTTTTTTCAGCTTCGACGAGATCCCAATCGAACTCGCCCCCGTGTCGAGGTAGTTTAATAATCCCATCGCCGATCTAAAATTTATCCTGAAGCCGTCGACCTCTTTTTCGTGGAAGGGGCTATTTTACAATGTCGATTACACCGGATTGAGAACTGGCCCATCAAAATCCGCGCTCGCACAAAGACTATCGTTTCCTTCAGCGATTGCGCCCATCGCTAGAAACGCCTTCTAGCGCGCGCTTATGTCGAGGCCGCCGAAACGAATCCCTCAAATCCTCATTCGACAGTATCTTGCCGCCGCTTGCCGACCGTATCAAAACTTTCTTCCTCTATCTCCTCGACGCCGATCCCACTCTAGTCGCCGTACAACTAAAACTCGGTTAAAAACAGCAAACTTCGCCCTCGTCCTTTGTCCGCCATGCCAAGCCGCATCGCCATCGTCTCCGCCATCTGAACTGAAGGCCACACCAAGATCAGCCTGCGCCTCGACGAGGTTAGCCATGTCACCAATGCGAGATTTCATACCACAAAATTTCGCAGCTTCGAAAGACTCTGTGAAAGCCGTCCTCTTTGCTAAAATGCCTAGTATCACCTCGCACACCTATGGCATTTGTTCCGCCTTCCATCTATCTTCTATCTTGCCTACACCAATGCGAACAACGTCGTTTTCACCGTGCGCGTGCCCATCACCGCCGAAAAACTGTTCCGGTTTATGAACCTCAGCCAGACCTTTAAAAGAAAAGCTGCGCGCTCAGCTTATTCTTCAACGAATCCGACTTCCTGTCCAGCTGGGACACCTTTTCCCCGCCCAACGCAATGTCTTCGGCCTCGCCTCGTAAAAATAAAAACTCGTCCAAGCTAGTGCCCACTTTTGTCACTTTGGCCAGAAAATTATCGAATTTTTTCAGCCATAAAAATTCACCCTGGCTGAACCATGTCCGGCAGCATACCAAACGGTATGGATCGCACCACACTCGGCCGGCCACAGCAAAGCTTGGCTCCCCCTAAGCTTTCGTCACCGCGCGCACCAAGCTCGCGCTCTTCAAACGCTCCATTGATACCCAATGGCCGTGAGATCGACAGCTATAGTAGTTTTCCCTCGCCCCTCATAGGTCTCGTCGGCTAGCGAAGCAAATGGGGATACCACGGCAGTAAGCTAAGCTCCGCTCTACCGACAGCACCGGCCAGATCGTCGCCGAGTAGGTAAAAAATTTTCCTACATCAAACCATTCTCCTACAACCGCTCGGTCTCCATGCCGGTCTCTTATCGTGTCAGCCAGCTCGTCCGTCTCAATACATATTCCTCCATCGGCACGCCCAGGCCAACGCCGGTGAAGACGGCCTCCTGACCAAGGTGAGCCTCATCATCGACACGGACCACAACAACCTCGCGATTAACCGTACCGTCGCCCAAACCGCACACGCCTACATCCGGTCCAGCTCCGTTAAGACTCCGAAGCCCATTCTCAGCCATGTCGAACATGGTATTCATTGCTACGATCCGTGCTTCAGCTGTTCCACTCACGCCGTCGGACGTATGTTCTTTAGCATCGTCCTTGTTCGTCGCAGACGGTCACTTCTTCAGTCAGAGTAACCAGCAAGTTGAGCGTCATGTCTTTTCATCCATCGCTGGTTTGCCCGCCAAACTCCTGATGATCAGCTACCACAACACCCTTTTCGGCAACAATGAAGTCGACCAAACCATCGCCGAACGCGTCGCCGGCTTGAACCAGCCCGGAAGTCGTCTCCCCTTCGCAGCCAGAACTCACCACCGCCCACAAAGTTCTCTTCATCTGATACCATACTCGCCGTCGACGAGGCCACGCTGATCCGCGTAAGAGTGTCCACTGATCCACCACGTTTGAATCATAAGCTGACGTCCACCGCACAGCTGGCACTGACCGCAATCGTCTTCAGCCACACACCACGCACCTGGCTGTTCATGGCTTTGGCTAGGAATTTCTCGCTGGAACACTCACCTCTTGCAACTAGCCGAGAAGCTTGCAAAAGCACCTGCGCCAAATTATCTGCCGATTTTGACACCGTGCTTGCTTCACCCAGAGTGAGACTATTGTCTTTTGCCTCTCCTCCATGCTTTCCAAGATTCTCGTAGTCGAAGAGCAGCCAATGAACGTTCAGCTGCTAAAACGTAAGCTTGAACGCAAAGACATGGTCGTTTTCGCCGCCCACTCCGGCCACGAAGCTTTGGACCTAATCGCCAAAGACAAACCCGATCTCATCCTCCTCGATATGATGATGCCCGACATTGGTAGCATCGAGGCCTTCCAGCAACTTCAGTCCGCCGAGAAAACGCGAAACATCCCCGTCATCTTTATCACCGAGCGCATCTCGAAGGAGGAAAAAATCAAGAGTCTCGGCATCTGCGGAGTCGACTACATCACCAAGCCAATCGACCTCGACGAGACGCTAGCGCGCATCCAAACCCAGCTCGGCTTCATCAAGTTGAACCGCAAGCTCGTCGAACTGCAGAGCCGCCTCGGCGAATCCCGCCGATCCGCCACTATCGGAACCGCCACGCAAGGCATTGCCCACAACCTAAACAATCTCCTTAGCGTCGTCGTCGGCTACGTCGACCTTATCAAAACTTACCATGAGAGACCGGAGCTCGTGAAAAAAAGTGTCCAACACCTTGGAGACGCGGTTATGCGCATCATCGCAATTATAAAGCAGCTCACCAACCTCGTAGTCAAAAACCGGCCACCGATCGCCCGCGTTCCCCTAGAGCGTTTACTCAAAAATGCCATCGCCCGCTACCAGGCTGATTTCCGTATCAACCAGCCCGTCGCTATCGAAAACCCCGTCGGCAACATCGCACTCGAAACCAATTCGGAAACGGTCGAGGACGCCATCGCCAAGCTCCTCATCAACGCATGGGAGAGCTACGGCAGCGCACCGGACGAACAACGACCAATCACGCTCCGTACCGAGGTTCTAGAGAAAAGCGAAGAAGGCAAATATTTGCTGATCCAGATTGAAGATTCCGGTCGTGGCATCGACCCAGAAATCAAGGATCACGCCTTCGAGCCCTTTACCAGTGCCAAGCACGCCGTCGGCATTGGACTCACCGTCGCCCGCCACACGATGCGCAACCTCGGTGGCGAAGTTTTGCTGGCCGAGCGCGCGGAAAGCGGCGCGCTCGCGACGATCCGCCACCCGCTCGATAGCAAGGAGTTTCGCCCAGCATGGCTCCGGAATACCCGACATCAAGGCCGCGTGTTCTCCCCCACTATCGCCTTCCTTGGCGCCGGCCGACTTGCTTCTAACATCGTGCGCGGCTTGCTTATGCAAGCCGTCTGCACCCCGCGACAAATCCGCTGCACCAGCAAGTCTGGCGGTTCCGCCTCAAAACTCGCTGCAGAAACCGGCATCGTTTTCGAGCCCGATCTCCCGGCGCTGCTCGCTCCTGCTGACCTCGTTATCGCAGCTTTCACCCCCCAATCGCTCGCCACCACCGACGCGCGCCTCGCCGAACTGACAGCTGGCAAACTTGTCGTCTCGCTTCTCGCTGGCAAACGCCTTACCCGCCTCGCCCAAGCCTTTCCCGCTGCACGCAATCTCATCCGTGCCATACCGAACACGCCCGCCGCCATCGGCGCTGGCATCACGCCCTATTGTTCCTTACACGATCTCGATGCCACTTGCAGCGCGACACTGGAGAAAATTTTCGGCGCGCTCGGCCAGTTTCTGCCGCTCCCCGAAGTCCACTTTGATGCGCTGACCGCTCTTGTCGGTAGCGGACCCGCGTTTCTTTTTGAATTCGTTGCGGCAATGCGCGATGGCGGAATCGCCGCCGGCCTCGCCCCGGCCGAAGCTGGGAAACTAGCCCTCGAAACCGTGCTCGGCTCCGCCCGACTTCTTGTCCAAGCTGCCGTGCCACCGGAGATGTTGCACGACCAAGTCGTGTCGCCTAATGGCGCCACCTACGCTGGTCTAGAGGTGCTCGCCAGAAAAAATTTCCGCGAGACGATCAAGGAAACTATCTGCGTTGCTGCACGGCGCGCCGAGGAGCTTTTTAACGACTGATTTTTGTACTTCATTTTCTTCTCGATTCCAGAGTTGGTCTTTCAAATTCTGGGTTCCGAACTCCTGTTTTTCTTCTTCCATGTCGACTCTCGCAAAAGGCCGTATTCTTGTCACTGGCGGTGCCGGCTTCATCGGGAGCGCGCTCGTTTGGGCACTAAACCAGCGCGGCTACACTGACATCGTCGTCATCGATTTTCTTGCTCCGGGAAAAACATGGCGCGGCGAAGTCGCCGTGAGCCACGGAGCCGGATTAAAGCGGCTCAACCTCGCGCCGCTGAAGTTTGCCCAGTTTGTCGAAGCCGACAGCTTCCGTTCGCGCATAGCCAGGAATGCAAACGCTTTCGGTCGTTTCGGCACAGTGCTGCACCTCGGTGCCTGCTCCGCAACAACCGAAACCAACGCCGCCTACCTCGACGACAACAACTTTGCCTGCACGAAGGAAATGGTCGTATGGTCGCTCGCGCAAGGCGCCCGGTTTGTCTATGCCTCCTCCGCCGCAACCTATGGTAACGGCTCGGCGGGCATGGATGACAAGAGCGAAAATCTCGCCGCATTGCACCCGCTCAATCTTTACGGGCAGTCGAAGCACAACTTCGATCTCTACGCGCAGAAAAATGGCCTACTCCGGAAAATCGTCAGGGTGAAATACTTCAACGTATACGGCCTGAATGAGGGCCATAAAGGCGACATGTGTTCGATAGTGAACAAGGTATTCGAACAGATCAACTCGACCGGCCGACTCAAGCTTTTCAAGAGCCACCGTCACGACTGTCGAGATGGCGAGCAAAAGCGCGATTTCCTTTACGTCAAGGACGCCATTGAGATGGCGCTTCACTTCTGCGAAAAAGCGACAACAATCGGCAGCCTTTTCAATCTCGGTTCAGGAAAAGCACACACTTGGCTTGAGCTTGCCGACACCATCTTTGATGCAATAGGAAAGCCGGTACAGATCGACTTCATCGACATGCCAGAACAGCTCCGCGACAAATTACCAGTATTTCACGCAAGCGGACATCTCTAAGCTCCGAGCCACCGGCTATAGACGCCCGGTAACGCCTCTTGCCACCGCCGTACGCGACTACGTGCAGAAATACATAATTCCCAGCAAAAAGCTCGGCGAATAACCGACGGTGCAACTGGCGCTTGGGAAACTGGTCTCGTTTACCCGATCCGAGCTCCCCACATCCGGGCAACAACTATCAAGTAGATGGATCGTCCAAGTTTCGTCTCCATACGAAACTGCTATTGTGCGCTACCGACCGGCCAGAAGTCGCCAAGAAAAGTTTCCTACCAGCACCTTTTCCCGCCGGCGTTACGATATTACGATACAGATTTTATTTTACGATTTCATTACTAAACAGTGTTGATCCAGAAAAACGTAACTCCGCCTTGAGGGCTCATGACGAGCAGTTTATAGACCTTGCGGTTTTTAATCGTGCTTTCGCCCACATAGCCCACCGAGTGGCACTTCGTTTCCGGATCGATCAATGGGCCATAAGAAAACCTGCATTATCGAAGAAATCATGCCGACCGTCCCCACTCATCGGCACCGAGTTTCCTCCCCAAATCTTTGAATAAGAAAGCCCCAGATCGGGGCCCGTATCTGAACACTAGATTACGACATGATCGGACCAAGAGTTTTCGACTTTTAAACGGTTTAGCCATATAGCCCCGACTTTGAAATCGACCGCCTCGTTGTCGGTTAACGCTCCGCCTTCCGTATAGAAGAAAAATGCCGTTGCGCCAGCTTGTCACTAATACGTGGGGCATAGAGTTACAGAACTTAGAAAACATGCTTACCTACACCAGAAACACAAACCGTCAACAGCAAATCGAAGATCGAAACGAAAAGTCGGGCTCATGAGGCAATTAAAGCAAAACCGTAGAAGCGATTCAGTATTCCCGAGCTTGCCGCGCCGATCCCGGTCAGCACACTCCCGGCATGGAATTTGGATGGTGGAAAAGGGACGACGAAGGCCTTAAGTGGCAAATCTCCGTGCGTTTTCATGGCAGCAACGTCGTATTCAGCCGTAAACACGGCCATCATACCTCTTGGGAGGACTTCGATGGCACCGATGAAGATTGGGACCGCCTGCTGGCTGAAGCGGAAAAGCGGCTGCCCCGCCGTCTGATGAGTAAGAAGCAATTCCATCAGCTAAAAGAGCAGCGTCGATATTGAGAAGCACAAGCACACGCGCCATGATAAGTCTGAACGCAGAACAATAGTTTTCCGGCCGAGCCGCAAGCTCTCCTATTCCCACTCATTCGCCGCGCTCGATTCCTTCGGGGGTACAACACAAAGAACACCTCATGACTGGCCTGATAGATCCAGGAAAATTCCCAGCCAGTATTCTCAAACGCAAGCAGCCAGAACAATCTGGCCAACAGCACAGGTGATTTCAGATCAAGCTTTCCTCCAATTCGTACCAAGCTACAGTATCGTAATTTTCACTAATACCGAGATGCGCGGAACACAGCCAGTTATAGAACCCGCGTGAAATGCCCTCCGCCATCGAAGCGCTTTTCCAGAAAGATCCCCTTTTCTCGTTAAAAAACCAGACGTACACCGCATGGTATGACACACGATCCTCCGTGTCCACGACATCGAACATTTTCTCGCGACTCTGCACCACGCTTTAGTTCATTGCCGCTGCTTCGTGCCCACTCGTGTTTTTTAAAAATTTCCATGACCAAAATCGACCCCAACCAGGTCGTCAAAATCCTGAAAAAACTAAAAGCCGAGCCTTCATTTCTGCGTAAAATCGTCAAGGGAATGAGCCTGTAACCTAACCCGCTGCCGATGAAGACATCAAGCCGCCGGCGTTCAAAAGACAATTCGTTATCCTGTTCTCGGGCTCAGGGAAAAGTTGCCACAAAAAATCTGATCCGCTAGATTGTACTAGTTCGGAAGAACGCCAGCCCGCATCCGACCACCGAGCTTATTTTCAAGGAAGCTTACCGTTTTACTCCCTCGAAACACAGCCGCACCACTTTCGGTGAAATCCGTCAGCAAGGTACTCAAGAGCACCGATGCGAGATACTTTAAGAAATCGCAACGGCAGGTAAAAACCAAGCTGCTCCTCGCCGTGATGGTCACCGGCAATGTCTTCCCAAAAGACGAACTCAAAACCGGGAAGTCGACCCCCGCCGCAGGAAATAGAACGAGCAAGAAGAGCACAATAGCCGGGGAGAAATACTTCCATCAGCGTGGCGGTTTTTCGCTCAATCGATAACCGATATGAGATTGGCCAGATGTGGTTATCATAGATAGTTACATTAAGCCGCCCCCATAACCATTGTTTTTCGCCTCTCTAGCTTTTCGGCAGCTACTGGAACATCAGGCTACTTAGCTTTCTGTTACCTGCTTTCGCGCAAACCGATGTCGCTCCAATCATAACACAATTTCCAGAGCCAAGCACAAAAGTCACCAGTATAACCGCCACCCTTACTATTGAAGCAATAGGCACCGTCTTCTTTCAATGAGGAAAGGACGGTATGGCAATCGGCGGCAATCAGCCATCGTTACTGCTACTCTTGGGATATTTGACTTCGCTTCAGACTAGGAGCTATGCGGTCACGACGCCAAATACCCCCGGACTGACCACCTCGCCCGGCTTTATTGACGGCTTCACCGCTATAATGCTTAGTAACATCAATAAGGCCCCCAGCCCTAATAGGGCGTTGTAAGAATAGGACGCAAAACGCCGAGACTGGATTGGATCTAAACAGGAAAAGAATTCTATTCCATTTTGAATAGCCAGCAACGCTCGTTACAGCGACCAAGGTTATGTGTCTTATGTGTCGGTCCAAGTCCATAACAGCGAAGATTCCATAGAACTTCACATAAGCACACCCATCGTCTTGGAACAATCACCTGAAGAACCGGCGACTTCCCGAGGATTGGCCAACCAGTCCGCCTACTTGAGTCAAGACACTCAGTTCAACGTCGCCATGGCGGCACCCCATCCGGTACAGTTCCAATGATATAAAAACGGTGAGCCAATTGCAGGCGGAACAGAATCAGCATTTCAATGGGGAAAGATATAACCTACACTTATTTTTCTTCGTTTCAAAGCCGGCGACTGCCGGCACCTGCCAAGTGAAGCTCTCAAATCATTTGGCACAACAACCAGCTTGAGCGCCACCTTAACCCGAGTCGCGCCACCTGTAATACTCACAACGAATCTATCCAATCAACGCCAAGTACTCGGCCAAGGGTTGAACCTAGTAGCTGATAACACATGGGTGTCGGAGGCTTAAAGTTACCATTAGGATAAAGGTGGCATCGCCAATAGCAGCAGCCACGAATCCGATCAATACGATCACATCGATGCAACCGAACGGTGCCGGACCTATATCGTTAAAGTCTCGAGCTAAGCTAATATGCTGCTAGACCGTAACCAGTCAGTCATCGGCGCTAACTTAGCCGCTTTCTTCACCGATCGAAACGCAGATAACCTTTGTCGAAAATCTTGTGGTGCTAACGCTATTGGATCTGTCCACGAGCATCGTGCAATAGCAACTCAGAACAGACCGAAGCATGACTTTTGGTCAATCTTGTGGCTAAAAAGTAGCTACTCCGACACCAGCCATCGCCACTTTTAAAGTCCTGAAGTCCTGCACCCCACACAGCGTTCATTAATGGAACCTGCTTTCGCTAAAAATATAATTAGTAGCGCACTTATAAGTACCAGTTATTTTTTACCTTGATCGTGTTGTCCGAACCTAGCTTAATTAAGCTAGTCGATCCTAGCAATGGGAATGGCCTGTCACATGTTGCAGCCGTCGCTTCCCAAGAAACATGGGGAATTTGCAGCGACTAAAAATCCCTCTCTACTGGTAGAAATCCTTCAAGCTGTCGACGTTTCCAGCACCGCAGCTCAGTTTAGCAAGCCTGAGTAGCATTTTACTCTAAATGCCGGTCAAACTATAGCGGCCGCTGGGAATTCTACAATTCAAAAAACCTCTACAGAAAGCATAGTAACTTCTTTCGTTGAGCAGCCCAAAATAACCTGTAGCAGTTGAGGGCATCGACACCTCTATGTATTTTAATACACCAATCGACACCGTACAAGATGCTGCTCGTAATTTCTGCGTCGCCGATTACATGAGCCATTCTTAGTGCGTATCCTTTCTCCACTTGGCGCCAGCGGCACGATAGCAGAGAAAGCAATCAATTGCCGATGCCATAGGCAGCCTTGGGCTCATCCGCGTTGTTTGGCATGCCAACCGACATCGCGGCCAACACCACCAGCAATATTTAGATCGCCGATCAGAGAAATCGTCTGATTCACAAAGCTCCTCCGACCGGGCAGGTGAACATGGTTGCATGTGTAGCAGGCCAATCCAAAACGATCGATGGCGCCCGTTGCACTGGCTCGCTTCAAAAAGATATGATAGCTATCGCTATCGTAGCGCAAGGAGACATCTGTGTTGCAGACATAGCCAATTCAACGATTTGTCACACCTCTTAAAACTCAATAATCACGCTAGCAGGAAAAACAAACTCAACAGGCTTGGTGAGTGGTCAAAGCCAAATGGTTAAATGAAACCAAAGGCTTTGCTTGGAACAAAGCGGGTAACTTGATCGCCGCAGACACAAGAAACTTTGCCATTCGAAAAATAAGGCCAGGAGGGAACCCGTACCCTCTCCCCTTTGGGGCGGATCTGTCCCAAAAATTATAGGGCCAGCCCTCGGGAATGTCTTGTCACAGCTCTGATTCCGCAGTTTTGTTACAGTTAGGGGATCCCACGAATGTAATCTACCAACCAATAGCAAATAATGGAATTGTTTTCGTGGAAACAGATAAGTATTGTTTATTCTTTCGCTGCTGCAGCCACGGTGGATCCGGGCAATTGGACTGTCGTCGCCCACTAACTCAATTGATTCGACCACTAGTTCTACCGCCACGCTCGTGGTTATCACACTATCAACAGCAAATTATCAATAGCAAATCCAACTTCCTTAAGTGGGATTAATTACGATGCAGAACCCTAAATTAAATTCTTCAGCTTTCTGAACCTGCCCATCGGCTGCCACGTTATCGACAGACCAAGTACAGTTCGAGCTGCTCTGGATTTATGCCTCGGCGCTTGTGACGCCGCCGCCAGTGCGACGAGATTAAGTTTCGCTCCAGGAGTGACGCCGTTGTTCTTGAAGCAGTCTTGGTTCATCTCGAGTACGAACTTCAGATCGTCCCGGTGCAACCACAGCAAGCGTTCGTTGTGCGAGTACCATCGGGTAAACTTCCTTCAGATTGCCATCCACGTCGAAATAGCCAATATCTAGCGCAATATCGGTGTTGTGCATCCAGAACGATATCTGCTCCGGAGCCAGAAACACAAAAATCATTCCTGCATCTGCGCTCGTTTCCCAGCAGAACATCAAGTCGCACTACACCTCGTCGACGCGCACCACGATCTGCATCTGCACGGTGTGTTCGCCGACCTTGATAGGAAATGATAGGGAACCGGTCGTCGAACCTCTTGACCCTCAGCCGGTCCGCCAGCCTTGATTTCGTGGCTGTCATAAGCCAAGATAGAAATGAAGGTAACAGTCGTGATTAGCAATCGGAGAAGAATGCGAAAACATTTTCCATTTACCATCCTATATGGTTAGGCACTTATATTGAAAATAAATCCATCCTTCTCCGTGCCCGAAACGCCGCCTCCCCTGCTCTACGCCGACACCCATGCCTCAACCGACATGCTTTATTTCGGGAAAGTCGAAGTGCATGACCCGTTTATCGCCTTTGGGGCCAGCGGAAAGAAGATCACTGTACAAAACTCCTTGGAATTCGGCCGCGTAAAAAACACCAGCGACTTCGACACTGTGCTACCGATCGAGAAGTGGCATGATCTCGCACGCTCGCGCTATGGCCAACAAGCCGGTATCGCCGAGATTATCGCCACCGTCACCCAGAAGCACCATCTGAAGGTGTTTCGCGTGCCGGCCGAGTTTCCAGCCGGGCTTTACGTAAAGCTGCAGGCACTCGGTCTTCGCCTGGACATTGTTGAGGGCAGCCTTTTCCCCGAGCGAGAAATCAAGACCGCAACCGAAATCGCCGCCATCCAAAAAGGCAATCGTCTTTGTTCGGTGGGTTACACCGTCGCGGAGAGCGTGCTCCGAGCCGCCAAGGTCAAGGGCCGCACACTTATCTTCCAAGGTCTGCCGCTCACTTCGGAACGACTGCGCTTCTTGATTGAAACCGCGATCAAGGAACAAGGTGGCGATGCACACGACACTATCGTAGCCGGCGGAGACCAGGCTTGCGATCCCCACGAACGGGGCACCGGCCCCCTGCGTCCGCACGAGCTTATCGTCATCGACATTTTTCCGCGGGTCATGAAAGTTGGCTACCATGGCGATATGACTCGCACCTACCTGAAAGGCCGACCGCGCGAGGCACAACGTCGGATAGTTGCTACCGTGCGGAAAGCCCAGCTCCTGGCACTTGGTATGACCCGCGTCGGCGTCGATGGTCGCAACATTCACCAAGCAGTCTGTGACTTTTTTGTTAACGAAGGCTACAAAACGCGCCGCGAAAAATACGGCTCCGTCGGCTACTTCCATGGAACCGGCCACGGTTTGGGTCTTGCGGTCCACGATGTCGGCCGAATTGGACCAACGTCCTATATATTGAAATCAGGATCGGTAATGACAATCGAACCAGGCCTGTATTACCCAGGTCTCGGAGGTTGTCGCTGGGAAGATGCCGTGCAAGTCGGCTCTGGACCTGCCAAGCTTTTATCCCATCATCCCTATCGCTGGGAGATTTTCTAACTACCTATTTCATGGAGTCTCTTCTCAAACGGATTGCTCAACTTCGGGTCTTTATCATCGGCGATGTGATGCTCGACCACTACATTTGGGGCGAAACCTCGCGCATCTCGCCCGAAGCGCCCGTTCCGGTAATCAATATCGAGTGTGACACTTACAGCGCCGGGGGCGCCGCTAACGTCGCCCTAAATGTCGCCTCGCTCGGTGCCAAGGCTACCATTGCGGGGCTCTTTGGCCGTGACGACGCCGGCACGCGCCTCCGTAACATCCTCACCCAAAAAGGTATCGAGACCATCACAGCAACTGGCATCCACGCAACCATCATGAAGACGCGCGTAGTGGTGCACCGCCAGCAAATCTGTCGTCTCGACCGCGAATCGTCGCACCACGACTACGAAGTTGGTCTCAAGCAGATGGGGGAAGCGTTCGAAAAAGCAGTAAAGAACTCCGATGCCATTATTTTTTTCGACTATGCGAAGGGCCTTCTCAACGACGCTCTTGTTAACAAAGTCACCGACTTTGCTCACGCACAAGGTAAAATCATCGCCATCGACCCAAAGCCACACAGCAAAATAAAATTTTTCGAGCCCGATCTCATTACGCCAAACCGAAACGAAGCACTGCAGCTCGCCGGCCTCGAAGCCAAGCCGCACCAGCCATTTCCGTCCGCCGAAGTTTGCGCTCGCATCTACGAACAATACCGTCCAAGGAATCTCGTTGTAACCATGAGCGAGGAAGGTATGCTTCTTTCCCATCACGGGAAAGCCGGAAAAACAATTTCCACTATGGCCCGCGAAGTCTTCGATGTTTCCGGCGCAGGTGATACCGCAGTCGCCGCGCTCACGCTCGGGCTTGCCGCTGGCGCCGCCATCGAAGAAGCCGCCCAATTTGCCAACGTCGCCTCCGGCGTCGTGCTGAGCAAACTCGGCACCTCTACCGTCACCCCCGAAGAGGTCCTCTCACATATTCCTAACGAAAAGTGAACGTCGGCTCCGGGAAAGCGCTCTTTCTTGATCGCGACGGTACATTGATCTTCGATAAAGACTACCTTGCCGACCCGGCCGAGATCGATCTCGTGCCCGGAGTCGCCAACGCGTTGCGTCGCGCTCGGACGCTCGGCTATCAGTTTTTTCTCTTTACCAATCAATCCGGTATCGGACGCGGGTATCACACGCTCGCCGATGCCGAAGCGGTAAACGTCCGCATGGAGGAAATGCTCGGCCTACCCGCGCCGCTTTTCACGGGGATTTGCATCGCTCCTGAAATACCCAGCCAGCCCTCGCGCTACCGCAAGCCGTCGCCACGCTTAATCCTCGAATCCATCACCCGTTTCAGTCTCGACCCTCAAAAGTGCTGGATGGTCGGCGACAGAGAAAGCGACATGAATGCTGGTCTGAGTGCCGGAATTTGCTCAGCCGTAGTCGGCACTGGTAAATACACAGTCAGCGAATGGCGCTCCCGCACCAAGCCCGGCGTACCTGTGTTTGCCGATCTGGCCGAATTTGTGGCTACGCTCGACTGAGTTTGCCAGCAGCTCGCCACTTGCCACTCCGCCGTAGTTTATTTGATTCGGCACATGCCCAAACCAGCCGAAGTCAATGCCCAAACCAGCCGAAGTCAAATCCTATCGCAAGTGCTAAAGTGCCGGCCATAGGACGAAAGTCGTTTCCTTGTCCATCTATGAAAAAGCGCGCGTCTTCCTCGGTTGCAACGTCACTACCTTGTGCCGCAGCGCGTGGCTCGTCCTACACCTCTGAACGAGTGGCAAATTTTCAGCATACAGCCGACAAATTGCGAAGCAGCCAAGCATAATAATCTCGTGCTACGGAGAAAATAGCACACATCCGTTTTCAACGGCCCGCACATGTTCAGCACCGTGTTTTTTCATCAAGCCCCCCGATATAGTGGACAAAAATCGCCTCGGCAATCCTTTCGTCTGATTTGAGTGTAGCAACTGTAACTCCATTTTTTCGCCAAAACTCTCGCAACACCGACCAAAACCGTGTTGCTGATACAAAGTCATTCCCCAACATCAGCAACTGGATAGCCGGAGAAATTTTCTGGCACGCTGCGATTCATCCTTGCTACGCCGCTTAGCTTGCTAACGCGGGCTGAGATCTGCACGCTTGTTCCACTGGAAGAAGGTTTTCCGACTCGCATTCGACACCATTGCCGGCCACGACAGCTGCCTTCCGCAAGAATTAAATTACGACATTCCCAAAACTGGTTCTTCACACGTCGCTAGGGACCAGGCGGCCACGATCCCCAAATCGGCGCGAAGCCGGCAGGAGCCAGCCATTGACAGCCGCACGACCTGCTAGTCGCAAACTCAGAAAAAAGCTAACCGCCATGCCCAAAAAAGTCCGGCTCGATGAACTCCTCGTTTCCCGCGGTCTAAGCGCCTCGCGCTTGCAAGCCAAAGCGCTCATCATGACCGGTCGCGTTCGCCACGGCACACAAGGGCTGGACAAACCGGGAAAAGAATATCCCGCAGATTTCGAAATCTCCGTCGATCAACCACCACGTTTTGTCAGCCGCGGCGGAGAAAAACTCGCGGCCTACCTTGAGCGTTTTCCGCTCACGCTTACAGGCGCGCACGTGCTCGATATCGGTGCGTCCACGGGCGGTTTCACCGATTGCGCGCTCCAAGCCGGCGCCGCCGACGTAACCTGCGTGGATGTCGGCAGAGCCCAGCTACATGACAAACTCCGCCACGATTCACGCATCATCAATCGCGAAAAAGTCAACGCCCGTCACCTACAGCCGGAAGATCTCCCACGCGCCGACTACAATGCCATCGTGATGGATTTGTCCTTCATTTCGTTGAAAAGCGTGCTGCCCGCCATCTGGTCTTTCTTGCATCCAAGCGGCATCCTCATCGCGCTCGTAAAGCCGCAATTCGAAGCAAGGAAAAGCGATGTCGATCGCAGCAACGGAATCATACGCAACAACGCCATCCGCGAACGCGTGCTAACCGAGGTGCGGAGCTTCGCGTTACAGAAACTGCCAAACGCCTTGCTCCACGGCGAAATAGAATGTCCAATCCACGGCGCGAACGGCAATCGCGAATACCTTCTCGGTTTGACCAAGGGAACGGTCCAGACGGCCGGCGCCGCCACATCTTAAAGCTTTGGCATTTCTTTGGCATTTGAAAAAAACACTTCCGCCATCCCCACTTCTAGCATGTAATGCCTCATGCACCCGATCCGCCGACTCGCCTTCGTAGTCAATCCCGACAAATCTGGAGCTTCCGGATTAGCGAAAGAGTTGATAGCGCTCGCCCGCCAGGCAGGCGTTAAAAAAACTAAGCTAACCAACGACCGCGAGCTACCACGGGACTGTTTCCGAAACAGCGACGCCTGCTGCGTCATCGGTGGCGACGGGACCCTGCTCGGCACGGTACGTGCCGCTGCCGAAGCCAACATACCAATCATCGGCATCAACCAGGGCACCCTGGGGTTCCTCACCACCTTTTCCGCTGAGGAAGCCCTCGCACATTCACCCGCGCTTCTAGCGGGCGATTTTTGCGTGGCAACCCGCTCGCTGCTCGAGTGCAATACCGGCTCCGGAAAACCCGACATTGCATTAAACGACGTACTGGTGAAAAATGAGTTTAACTCCCGGCTTATCCGCCTAGAAGTCGTTGCAAACGGAAATTTTGTCACCGAGTTCTATTGCGACGGTCTAGTTTTCTCCACGCCCACGGGATCGACCGCCTACAACCTCGCCGCTGGCGGACCGATCATTCACCCAAGCGCTGCTGTCATCGCAATGACGCCGATCTGCCCTCACACGCTCAGCAATCGCTCGGTCATTTTTCGCGATAACGTGAAGATTCAGGTTTTCAACCGCAGCAACAGCTCACGCCTGCTGGTGGCCATGGACGGCCAGCGCAATGCGCTCGTGACCGAAGGTTCGCCAATCGAAATCAGTATTTCAAAACGCTCGCTTCTCCTCGCTCAACACAAAGACTACTCCCACTATGAGGTTTTGCGTACGAAGCTCAAGTGGAGCGGCGGCGTGGTCGAAAAAAATAAGCACCAAATGTTTGCACCGGTTAGGGAAAATGGAAGCAATTACTAGTTCGTCTCGTTCTTCTCGCTTTTGTTCGCAGTCTTGGCCACCGTTTCGTCGGCCTCCTTCACCCATCCTTCTTCGAAGAGAGATTCCCCTCGCCGCCTTTATCGTATTTTCCCAGGTTTGCTTCTTTGGCCGCCATGACCGCTATGTCCTCTTTCCAAGCAGCCTCTTCTTCGGGGTTCAGTTTTCCGTCTTTCTCTGTGTCGTATTTTTCAAGCATCGCTTGCGACGGTTTTTTCTGTCGCTAGCACCAAGACAAAGACGGACGTGGACAAAATAAAATAAGCGCCAACATGCATGCTTAGCATCAGAGTGCACAAAGTTTGTTCATAGCGCACTCAGATTCGGTCAGCGGCAGAACCAAAGCAAGCTTCCACAGTAATCACCATGCTGCCGGAAACAACAAGCTGTTTGTGAAACATTTTGAGGTCGGCAACTTGGATCACCTTCAAGCCGGCTTCATCGCAACCGTTTTCAACAGCAAACAGGTGCGCGCCAAAGAGTTTCTCGCGAGGTTTCTTTCACCCAAGCATCACGACGTCATCGAGTGCCTCGTAAAAGCGCGAGAAGTTAGATTCGCGTTCGACCTCCAGGCGCGCAAGTTTGAACATGGGCTGCAGCACAGCTTCACCAAACAAGCAGAGTGCAAGTATGTCATCACCAGACAACTACTTCGAACACGAGGACAAAACTGTTGTTGCCAGAGAACCCGGAGAAGCTGTCTCCCACAATTTTGGTCACTTGCGCGAATTTCTCGGAAAAAACTCTTCGCCATGTCCTTGGTAATGGTAAGGAACGTCGCTAGCAGCGTGTTCGCTCCGCGCTTATACGCAAGACCGAGAAAAGGGCCTCTTGAAAGACAATCCGCAGATGCTGATTGAAGTAGCAGCCGCGGTCCCGTTGGGCAGCTTTATTTCCTAGAAATCAAGCGTTGCCAGCACCGCCGTTGGGGGATTCGAGGACACAACCGTCAGTTTTTAGGGTACAATGGGTGGAAAACGCACGCAAACAATCAGCGCGAACAAACTTTCGAAGTGTTGCCAATTATAGTTTACGATACCAACAACGACCTTCGCAGCATTGAGGCGCGTTAAGGCGCGAAACTTGGACGGACATGGTTTTGTGGGCCTTGACTTCGCTAGTTATGGCCTGAAAGACAGGCCGCTCTATCCCGGACTCCAAGCCAGATTATCGATGGTGTGGACAAGCCGCGTCTTCTTGCGAACCAATCGCCAGAATATTGAGCTTTCACCGTACCCGAGCACCCATCGTCAGCATGTCGACCCCCCCGGCCAGCGTATCCGGATGTGCAAGGATCAGAGTCTGCCAACCGAAGCCTACCCGGGGAAACCTACATATTTTCGAAAAAGTGCTGGTCGAGACTAGACAGCTTGGGTGCCTCGGCAGGAATAAGAACGAGCGCCAAGCAGCGACGGATCAAAGTCGCTAACGATGGGAATAGCTATATTGTTTGGTAGGTAATAGGCGACGAAATAATCCCGTAAGTTGGCAGCAAAGACAGCGCGATGCCCGATAATCGGATGCGCCGATAAAAAATTGTTATTGGAAACTGTTTCGAATGACGTCTGGCCAAAACTGCCGGTCAGGATCATCGAAGCACACTTCGGCCTCACAGAGGATAACTTGTTTCTCCTTTTCCACCCAATCCGCCAGCAGCGTCGAACGCAAAGTGGCATCGGCCAGCAGAGCAGTGGCGACGGCCGTGTGCTCCGCAGAAACGTCAATGTAATGAACGGTACCGGTCTAAAGTCTTGTAAACTATTGACATAGCCACCATGCGCTTGTATCATTTTTTAAATATTGCAGCTGGTCTGAAACCACTCGATTCCCTTTAAAAGCATATATTCAAGGAAGCACAAAAAAGGACCGGGCCGACATGCGCTTTTCGTATACACTACCGATTTACACCCAAGCCTGCACCGAGCTGGCCGGGTAATGGTGTCTTTTTTAGAAAAACGCTCAACTCGTTGAGCAGAAGGAATCGTTCTACGTTTTCACGCCGCAACCTCAGGAGCAAGATTAAGATTTCCGGCTTACAAAGAAGCTTTGCTTTTGGCCATTTGAGTTGAGGGGAAGGGAAAGGCTGTCAAGCAGCTCTGAGCGAACCGCGAGGCTTGCGGGCAGGCAGAAATGGCTTCACAAACGCCTCCTCGAACGAGTAAATTTCCGCAAAGTCTTCGCGGCTATCGTTTTCTGATTTGCTGAAAATATTATAATCGATTAGGCTAAAAACAATATCGCCGAAGTCCGAACAACGCGTAACTCCCCAAGCGTTCAGGACCGTTTTCGCAAGTGGCCCAAACTGGTCGAGGGCGTAGCTGCGGATACCTCCTAGAAGCTCGAAACCGCTGACATGCTGCGGCTTCTGATTGCTATGCGGTTGTTGCTTCTTCAAATTACGTACCGTAGCATCAAGCGATTGTCGCACAAAATAATAAGCTCTCCGATCAAACCGGTTGTCCTTCTTGCAAATTAGAGTTACTATGTGATTAAACGCACTGTCTTGCATCCGATTAAGTAAGATTCCTACCACAACTCGCTAAAGCCTGCAACTCCGCTCTTGGAAGATTTGCAAGACTGCGTAGCGGGGGCGGTCCTTCTCCCCAAGCAGAACCGGCCATGGTAAAGCTTTCGCTAGTCTTTCTTCTAGTTAAACACTTTACAAAGCGCCTTCGCATAGTCTTGACATCGGCTCTGGTAATGAAGGTATCAAGGATACTCCTAAGCCATCGGTGCCCGATGACTTAGGAGCACCCTTGATAAATGGAGAATTCTTATTAATTGTCGAGATTACCGCTAATTTGTCATCTTTTGCAATCAGCCAAGCCTAGCCGCTGTCAAACTCTTCTCACACCGTCTCGTTGGGAGCCCCCTGCATCGCTTCGATCGAACCGAATCCGCGTTTAGTAGCAGCAGTTAGGACGTTCAGCACGGAAGCGGCGCTACCTGGAGCGATGGTCTCTAAAAAAGCGTGTAATTCAAATGACCGCCGGCGCTATTTTTCACCCGGGTACAAATGTCCGCAAAAGCCTTGATCAGGTCCTTCACGAGTTCCAAAGATGCCTTCACCAGAAGGTTGCGGGATACAAAGATTTTGCTTTAGTGATTTATGCTTAATAAGCTTTGTTGTAATCAATTTGAATAGTCACCGCAACGATATCGATATGCGATTTTAATGTGTTATGGCCATAACACATTATGGCGGCAATTCCCAGTCGATCGACGACGTCCCGTCAGCTCCTTCCACCCCGCTAGCAACCGACAGTTTGCTCACACCCAAAGCAAAAATTTCAAACAATTCCCCCGCAAAAAGGAGAAGAATCATAGGTATTAATTACTAAATAAACTGCTGCCTCCACCGAGATTTGGTAAACCTCGACTCCAAACTGAGCCGGAAGGTTTAGCGGTTAAACCCCACCTTTTCGATGTGATAAAATACCTACTCTGGCTGGGGTCAAACAAAAATAGATTTAGAGGGACGCATTTACGAAAACGCGCAACTAAGCGCACACGTTGAGTATTGCCTCTCGCTGAGTGAATCGGACCGGAGTTTTCTAGGTGCAGTTCTTTTTACACTTTCCCAAGCTTTGACCGGTAAGGAACCACCCAGCGAAAACCAAGCCGGTCAGCGATATTATTGTAAAGATCGAATGAACGTCAGTTCTGTCGCAGCATTTTGTGGGGGCTTCCCGTCCCCCGGACGGGGACGGGGAAAGAGGCGTTTCTCGAACAAATATGCCGCTACGCCAATACACTCCGGAAAGTTGGTTTACCGAGGAAGGAGCCAAGCTCCAAAGCAAAGCGCTTGGAGCGAATGGGTCTTCGCGGCATTGACAACCTACCGGTTCGTTATGTTTATACAGTCGCAAGGCACACGATCTCACACTGTGAGATGGCATCTACCACTTGCTGGGAAAATCGTTTACGGCGCTTTCTCGCGAAGTTACGGGCCGCCCATCAACCGGGACTTGAAATGGTGTTGGAAGTTACAGCCCCATTGGGAGTTAGAATCCCATGAATACAATCATGCCTGTTGGTGTCCCCCCCAAATATATAAAGAATGTCCCATCAAAAATGCTCCCCTCTATCGAAAAATGGTATGGGCCTCGAACAGATAAATGCCAAACGGGTTCAACAAAACAAAGTATATTACTTTTCAAATACCAAATAGGTTTTTTAAAATCCCGACGACCTTCCGTTTTGGATAGAAGGCTACAAAAGTCGGCTTCGACTTTTCCAAAGCTCCAAAGTTTTTCGTCCAAGCCCAAGGCCAGCAGACAAGGAATAGGAACCGCGCTACTAATTTCCTGCGACTTGAGGTTAATCCAACGCACTGAATCACTGAATAGAACCTCCGCAAGGCCCTGCCGTGGAAACGATGCCAGGCGGAAAAATGCGGATCTGTACCGTAAAACTGTGGATGAAATTTCCCGAGCTGTACCGGAGACCGGTTAAACAAGCGATAGCGAGAAAAACATAACTCGCCGGCTGCTGGATCGTCCCACTGAGCACGGACCAATAAATCGAAGTAAAGCATGAGCACAGAAAACTCAACAGCGATCGCATCCCCCACAGCACAGCCACAGTTTAACAACGGACTATAATCCCAAGGGCACGGTCAATCGCCGTATACACTGAAGCAAAAGACAAATAACAAGTAAACCGCCATCAAGGGTTCGAACGGTGAGCAAACCTACACGTTGCAGCATTGCCACGACGACAAAGTCATTACACTCCGCAAAAGATCTTCGCAATAGGTAACGTTGCTGGCCACCTATGCGGAAAAAAAAGGGCTGCATCATCATCAAAGGTTTTTTCTTTTAAAATGGCTTATCCCTGCCCGAGCATTAGCTCTGTAATGCTCAGCAAGTTCGGGCCTGTAAAACGCTGGCACGGACACAAAACATCCTTAGGGTATTGCTTCAGCGTCACGGCTCATTTAAGCAATTGGGGAGCGACAGTGCAAACTTAGTTACTAGAATTAATCGTCAAAAAAAATTCAAATTTTTACGCTGGTCTTTATTTTTCTCGCGGAGGGAAGAAGAAACCGCGAGCCTGGATGCTTACTCTACGCGTTGCGCCCCAATTTCATAGAAGGTTAGCCCACGCAGGGGGAAATAGCAAAAAGCATTCGGATATGCCTCAGAAACGTGATTGGGTTAATTTTTCTGGCAGCAATTTAGGGACCGTTTTTTAATTTAGAAACTAGAATTATTTCCCCCCTTTTTGAACACACCAGCGTATCGGCGTGTGGGGGCCGAGAAGCACTAATCACAATACTAATATTACGAGTACTCCATTTGGACGCTTGGTAGTTACAGGTGACATTGCAAGGACTGGGACCGCTCGAGCTATTAAGACCGGAAGTACTGGGAAAGCATCTGCGGTAGACGGCCGGAATGTGCCGCCTCGTTCCCTTTTCCCCTGTTAATTATCAATATAACTGAATAACTGACTTTCCGTTGTTTTAGCCGCGCCAAACAAAGATATGTATATGTGTTACATTTATCCTTGGACGCTTTAAATCACTTTAAAATCGCTATTCGAACCGAATTAGCGCGGGTTCAATGTGCGATGTACGCGCTTACTGCTGTGACTGTGGCAGTTCTTTAAGGTGATAATCTTGTGTTCGTTTTCTGCCGGAAGCGATATTACTGTCTGCACCTTCTCCAAATTTAGAGCTTAGGAACGCAGGCCAATTTTATTTATGGAACGTCAATTTTTGATTCATACCACGATCTTGTAGCAACGAAAATATATTTTATATATACTATATATACTATAATTAATATAAATTTATATTATATTTTATAATAGTATTTTAACAATAAAATTTATATTTTTATAAAAATAATTTACTTTGATCTTATTATTAGAAAATTTTAAATCAATCTAATGTCTATTTTAGGAAAGTTATTTTTATAAAAAATCAGTTTCAAATTATTCATATAAATAGTCTGAAATATTTCAGATATATCTTATGTATAATTCGAAAAGTCTATATATTTATCGAATTCTTGATAAATATTTTTAACCCTTAAAACCATAACGGTAATTTAATTTATTAAAATACTTAGGCTATTTTTAAGATTTAATTTGGTTGTTTTTTTAATAAAATTATGTTAATAATCAACAAAAAATCCTTATAGTATAAATATATTTTAAAAATCGAAAAAAATTTCCGTTAAATAAAGTTAAACGAGACAAAAATTTAGCGAGGAGAGGAAACCCAAGCTAGTCGCCCTCACACAATATATACCCAAGACCAACATATTGCCGAGAAACGCGTGTACAACATCATCGCCAAAAAATCAGTTGGAGCAGGAAGGACAAATTGCGCACACCAAAAGCCCGGCAAGACGCAAACGACAGCCTTCGTTGACCGGTACCTTGGTACCGGCTTGTGCCCAGAACCTCAAAAGGGAAAACTTCGATACAAAACACATCCACAACACACTTGGACGAGTCCAGCGCGTTGTTCAAGACTGTAATTGGCAGCGGCTTCCCCAAGACATTCCGGCACCAATTTTTTCACTCAATGTAGAGGCAGGATTCCCCGGCTCAGCCAAGACACAGAAAGGGTATTAGGTATTTTTAAGGTTTTTTAAACTGGCTCGTTCGCGTCAAAGAACTGGAGCCCCGTCCTCTCAAGTGATTCGAGTGGATTGACACATGAGAAAAACAGGTCCGCTCCTATCGGGCCTTCATAAAATAGGGAATCCATGCCTTGTTGAGTACAGTTTCTCCGGAACGCCATGTTTGTGTTGCTTACCTTGCGTTCCTCGTTCCTCTACACCAACAAACGCTGCAGAGAAATCGGTCGCGTGTTAGTCGCTGAAGGTTTGAAACTTGTAGGGAAGAAACTTGGGAGGGCCAGAAATTTGTTTTATATTGAGACAACAAAAGATAGGAGCGCTTTCGCGTTTCATCCTGATCTGATCCTTTGGCGGCGAATTGTGCATTTTTATTCCGCAGCACGCAGCCCAGCCGACTTAGTATTTTTGAATTTTCCGAGCTACGATGTCCCCTTTCAGGGCCATCATAGCTCGCTAGCATCAAACGATGTGGTACTTTCGGCTGTATTGTGCACTTCTACTTTTCCCGTAAGACGCAGCGGCAAATGACAGGCGCCAGTACCAGGATTTCACATGCAAATCGCAAAAGTCCCCAACTATTCGCGATTCGGCCCTGATCGCGAACGTTTAGACCGAGTTTGCTGCTGTAGGAGCGAGGAGCGCATGAGGAAACCGAAGAGCTTTCTTATTTTTTATGTTTTTCTTTTTTGTGTTAGATAAGATAATTAATATACAAAAAACTAATACACAAATACATGCAATAAAGTTAAAAACAGATCTTTTCGGACAGTTTCACGAACTCGTCGTAAGTCTGTAAGTTAAATTTGTGAGATCTTGGGGGAAGATATCACAAAGTTTTTCGAAATCGAAAACCACCTATTCTATTTTAGGTGGGAGGATATGGCTGCCCGGGCTGGGATCGAACCAGCGACCAAGTGATTAACAGTCACCTGCTCTGCCGCTGAGCTACCGGGCAAAATGGCTTACAGGGCAACCCGGTCCCTGTAGAGGAAGATAAGTTAATAAAAAAGGAAAAGGTAGTACTCCGGCGTTGTCAACACCACCCCCGCAAGTTTTATTTTTCACGCTCCAAGACGAAGGGTTTTCATTGTACCATCTCGGATCGAGCTTAGTTTATTTTATTTTCTTTTAACACCTAAATTCTATGTTAGACTATAGACTAATTTGGAGTTTGAGGGAACGAAAACATGAAGAGGCACAAACTTAACATTCTAACCCGCCAGGACACCGGGAGCAATGCTTCCCGCCGTCTGCGCAAGGTCAACAAAATCCCGGCCATTCTCTATGGGAAAGACATCAAGCCGGAACCCATGGCTGTCAATGCAGCTGAGTTCAGCAAACTCCTCAAGGAGATCGCCGGCCGCGCGACCACCATCGAACTCACGCGAGATCAAGGTCAAGGTGCCACAACCCTTTCCTTTTTGCAGGAAATCCAACGTGACCCTATTACAGACCGCTACCTGCACGTCGATTTTCAGAAAGTGAAGGAAGACGATAAAATGGTAGCCAATGTGGCGGTCCATACCGTCGGCGAGTCCACCGGCGTGAAAAACGAAAACGGCGTGCTTGAAATCGCCTCTTATCACCTTCGTCTTCGCACCCTGCCAAAGGACTTACCAGGACTAATAGAGGTTGATGTATCGGACTTGAAGGTTGGCGGCAGCATACATGTTAACGAGCTCAAGCCAATCTCCGGAGTCGAGTTTCTCGACGACCCGAACCAGACCGTCGTTCTTTGTGTGGCTCCGCAGGAGGAAGCCGCTGTTGATGCTGCCGTTCCCGCAAAGAAATAATTATTTTACCGAGGCAGCTCCCCCCGCCCGAGTAAGCAATCCCTTTCCCCTCGATCGTTGCCATGTACGCCACCTTAATCGCTGGGCTTGGAAACCCTGGCCGCAGCTATGCTGGCACGCGCCACAACCTTGGGTTTGTTATCGTCGATGCCCTTGCCGCAGCCGAAAGACTTTCGTGGAAGCACGAATCTCGCTTCGATGCTGAGGTCGCTCGCTGGGAATCGCGTCCAGGGGTCACGCGTTGGCTCGTAAAGCCGCAGACTTTTATGAACGAATGCAGCCGCACTCTGGGCCGACTAATCGATTTTTATAAAGTTCCAATCGATGACCTGACTGTCGCTTACGACGATTTCACGATTGACGTGGGGTTGGTGAAGATTTCCGTGCGCGGCAGCTCCGGTGGTCACAATGGCATCGCCAATCTCCTCAAACACCTTGGCAACGGTTTTTCCCGTTTCCGGCTTGGGATTAACTCGCCAAGACCAGCGGACATGGACATAGCAGATTTCGTTTTGGGGAAATTTTCCCCCTCCGAGCAATTTATCATCGATCAAACTTTACCAACGTTCGTCTCCAGCCTGTGCCTTCTTCTCGATCAAGGCCCCGACCGCGCGATGAACATCCTAAACCGCAGGAAAAAATGACAACAACCAAGCGTAATTACCGCGCCACTTTTATCATCGACAATCGCGGGAAAGAAGATTCCGTAGATCAGCTTATCGAAAACCTAAAGAAAGAGGTTATTTCCGTCGACGGCGAAATAATCGCCGTAGAAAATCACGGCCGCCGCGATTTCGCGCGCAAGACCAACCCCAAGTTTTCCTCCGGCATCTATGTCAGCATCGCCTTCGCCACCTCCTCAGACGGCGTCGCTCGGCTTAGTGAGCGCCTTCGCCTCAACAGCTTTGTTTATCGCGTCCTCGTCGAAAACTACTAAACTGCCCCCCGCCTTCGCTCTATCACTACTACTACTATGGCCAGTCTCAATAAAGTCATGCTCATCGGCAACCTCACGCGTGACCCGGAATTGCGAGTGACGCTGAAAGGAGCTCCAATCTGCACCTTCAGTCTCGCCGTAAACCGCAAGTTTCGCGACGAATCAGGGACCGACCGCGAGGAAGTGACCTACATTGATATCGAAGCCTGGGGCAAAGCTGGCGAAAATATTTCCAAATACTGTATCAAAGGCCGCCCGCTCTTCGTCGAAGGCCGCCTGCGCTTCGATCAGTGGGAAGACAAGAACACGAAAGAAAAGCGCAACCGCATGAAAGTCGTTTGCGAAAATTTTCAATTTCTCAGCAAAAGCCGCGGCGAAGGGGACGGGATTGAAGGCGGAAGCCGTTATTTCTCCCCTACTCCCAGGAGCAGTGCTAGCAGTGCTCCGCACCAGCCAGATTCAACCAAGCAAGAAACCCTCGAAGAAGACATTCCGTTCTAAAAGCTAGGCGAGCGTCACCATCCCATACATATTTAGCTTACTCCGATCATTTAGCTCACTCCGATCATGGCTCACAGCAAAGTCCTTCTTCTCAAACCAGTCAACGGCCTCGGCACCGAAAGCGAGCAGATAAAAGTCCGTGCCGGCTACGCCCGCAACTTCCTCTTCCCCAAAAGGATCGCCGTCCCGCTCACCCAGTCGAATCGTAAGCAAGTCGATGCACTCAGAAAAGCCCGCGCTCTGCGCGAGGCCAAGGAGCTCAACGGCGCCCAAGAGCTCGCGGAAAAGCTCCAGAAGACAAATCTAGCCATCGCCGTAAAAACCGGCGTAGGTGGCAAGCTCTTCGGCGCCGTTACCACAAACGACATCCACAAAAAGCTTGGCTCCGCGGGTATCGAGATCGAAAATCGCCGCATCCAACTCGGCCAGCCGGTCAAGACCCTCGGTAAACACGAAGTCAAAATCCGCCTCCACCCCGCAGTCAGTGTCGAGCTTTCTTTCGACGTCGTATCGGAAAATCCAATCGATCCAGCCCAGGAGTAAGATATTCCGCCATTACGCTACCTTGTAATTTTAAAGGACAAGCAAAGTGTCTGCAGCCACTCGGAATGAAAGCCCCCCTTTGGGGGCGACGTCAGCAAAAATATCAGCAAACCGCGGACCTCCTTTTTCCGCAGAGGCCGAAGAACATGTAATCGCCTGCTGTCTGCTCGACGGTAGTGACACAATCGCGCGTTGTTTAGAATCCCGAGTTTCAGCAGACGCTTTTTATATCCCCCAAAACCGTCTACTCTTCGATTTGATTGTCAAACTCTACCAAAAAAGAGGGATCGTCTCCCTCGAAATCCTGGTTGAGGAGCTCAAGACCAACCGTCAGCTCGAAATGGTTGGAGGTTTCCCCTATTTGATGCAAGTCACCAGCAAGATTCCCACGACCGCACATGCTGGCTACTTTATCGAAAAAGTTCGCGAGAAGCATCTGCTGCGCGAGCTCATCAAGACCGCCACCTGCGCAATTGAACAATGTTACGTTTTTTCGGGTGGGCTCGAGGAGTTCGTCGATAAAGTGGAGCAGGATCTTTTCAAGGTCACCCAGGATCGTGTGAGCGACAGTGCCGAAGAGATCAAGGATTCCATCAAGGAAGCGAACACCGTCATCGCCAAAATGCTCCTAAAAAAAGGCGAGCTGACCGGCGTGGCCTCCGGCTTCAAGGACCTCGATGCAATGACCTTCGGGTTCCAGAAGAAGGAAATGATCGTTATCGCAGCGCGTCCGTCGATGGGGAAAACCAGTTTTGCCCTCAATGTCGCCGAAGCTGCAGCCATACCAAAGCCTGGGAAAGCCGACGGTGTGCCGACGCTGGTGTTTTCGCTCGAAATGAGTTGCGCCCAACTCGCATTGCGTATGCTGTGTTCGCGCTCGCGAGTAAATTTGAAGCTGCTGCGCGACGGCCTAATCGGGCGCGACAGCCAACAAATCGCCGATCTTGGCAAAGCCGCCGAAGAACTAAAGAAAGCACCCATCCTAATCGACGATTCCAGCAACCTCACAATTATGGAGATGCGCGCCAAAACCCGGCGCATTTATTCGAGAAAAAGACTTGGCCTTGTTATCGTGGATTATCTGCAGCTCATCAGCGGAACTGACCAGCACGCTCTCCGTGAGCAACAAGTTGCAGAAGTTTCCCGCGGATTAAAGGCAATGGCAAAGGAATTAGATTTGCCGGTGATTGTTCTGAGCCAGCTCAACCGCGCCTCTGAAAAAGAAAATCGGACGCCACGCTTGTCAGATCTACGGGAGTCTGGTTCAATTGAACAAGATGCCGACGTTGTGTTGATGCTGTCTCGGCCGAAAAACGTAGATGAAAAATTTCAAGTTGCTGTAGGCACCGCTGATTTAATCATTGCTAAACAACGCAATGGACCTGTAGGCGACTTAAAACTTACCTTCCTTCAAGAAATTACGCGTTTTGAAAATTTTACTTTTTAATATCACAAACATAGCTTTTTTATTTTTCTCCCTTATTTTGGGTGCTCCTCTGCTTAGCGGACAACAAATAGCCGAAACAGCCGTTTTTCCACTACAGAAGCTGGCCAAGAGAGTTGGCACAATCACGATCAAGTTTGTCGGCGTAGGCAGTGTCAGCGAACAGGCGGTTCGAGCCAACATGTTGTTGCGGGCTAACACCAATTTTGACGAAGCCTTGATCGATCGCGATATCCACTCCCTTTACAAGACCCATCTTTTCGACTTCATTGAAGTAAATCGGCAAGACCAGCCTGGCAACGTCGTAAACCTCGTTTTCAAGCTAACGTCCAAATCTCGCATTTCCTCCATCAAGTTCGAAGGCAACCGAGCCTATACCGGGCGCAGCCTTCGCAATAAAATCAAGAGCAAGTCCAAGGTCTTCCTTAGCGAAAACCAGATAAAAGAAGACGCAGAAAAGATCCATGAATTCTATAGTAGTAAAGGGTTTAGCGAATCCCAGGTTACCTACGACATCGATCTCAACAGCGATACAGGCCTGAGTACGGTTGTCTTCAAAGTTCACGAAGGAGACAAAGTCTACATCAAAGATATCCGCTTTATCGGCAACGCCCACATCAAAAGCAAAACACTCCGCCGCCAGATAAAGACCCAAAAGAAGGATATATTCTACTGGTTCACCGGCGTCGGCCAATTCAAGGACGACGTCTTCGACGACGACCTCGACACCCTCCGTAGTTACTACCAGGGACACGGCTTCCTCGACTCCGAAATTGCCAAAAACAAAGTAACCTTTGATTATTCCAAAAAAAAGGACCTCGTCATCACCATCTACATCGACGAAGGTCGCCAATATCGCATTGGTAAAATATCCTTCTCCGGAAACAAGGTCCATTCCAATGCCCTGCTGCTAAAAACCATTGAAACCATTGATCAGAAGGCTGGCATGTTATTCTGCCCATCAAAGCTTGATGAGGGCGCCAGTCGAATCGAGAAACTCTACGGCCACTACGGCTACATCAACATTTATGTACATCTGATCCCCAAACCCAACCCCGAAACCGGTAAAATTGATGTCGAATACGTCATCCAGGAAGGCGATAAACACTATGTCGAAAGCCTGGACATCGAAGGCAACTCGAAGACCAAAAACACTGTTATTCTGCGCGAACTGGCTCTTGCCCCCGGCGATGTTTTTAGCTCAACCGCCATCGAGCTTTCGAAGCTACGCCTCGAAAATATGCGTCTCTTCGACGGTCCGTCGCTCAGCCTAACGGCAGAACCCACCAACGTCCCGGGACGCAATAATCTCAAAGTCATAGTAAAGGAAGCTCGCACAGGTAACCTGTCTTTCGGCCTCGGCTTAAGCTCGCTAAAAGACACGGTCATCTTCTCGGAAGTGACGCAGTCGAACTTCGATCTCTTCAATAGAAAAGGCTTCTTCCAAGGTAGCGGTCAGAAACTCCGCCTACACTTCCAGCTCGGTTCGCAGTCGAACGAAGCCATCATCGCCTTCGAAGAGCCATGGTTCCTCGAAAGAAAGCTCACCCTCGGATTCCAAGTCTACCGTGCCAGATCCAATATCGAAAGCCGCTACTACGATAAAACTAGTATGGGTGGTCAGGCTTATATACGAAAACGCATCTTTCACTGGGTCGACAGCACCCTGCGCTACACTTACGAAAAGATCCTTATCGCAAACACAACTAATGATGCTCCCATCCCGGCTAAAACTGAATCTAAAAAAACGTATCTTTCTAAGCTCAGCTTAGCTCTGGAACACGATACGCGGGACAAACTCGTCAGCACCAACTCTGGTGGTCACGGAATACTAAGCGCCGAACTCTCCGGTGGTTTACTCGGTGGTAACAACGATTTCTACCGGATCGAATTCCAAGGTTCACAGTTCTTCCCCTGCTTCCGTCAGTACAAGCACAGTCAAGTGTTAAGCTTTATCTTGCACGCAGGTATTGTTGACAGCTACGGGGAAAACCAAAAAATTAATTATAGGTATCAACCACTCTACAACGATACGGATAACCCCACATACATAGAGATAGGTTATATCCCGGGTGTACACTACTCAGATCGTTACTTCCTCGGCGGCCCTCAAAACCTTCGCGGTTTCAGGTACCAGGGAGTCGGTCCAAAGGATAGATTGGGACACCCCCTTGGCGGAAATACTTTTAGCTCCTTAAGCGCCGAATACAGTTTCGAGATCTTTAAGCCGATTTACTTCGCTTTTTTCTACGACATTGGCTTTTTAAACAAACATTCCTATGATTTTAATCTGAAAAACATAAACGACAACATTGGCTGCGGAATTCGTATTTTTGTTGGCAAAACTCCCCTTAGCATCGACTACGGCATTCCGATCAACAGTGATGCTTTCAACAAAAACAGTGGCCAGTTTAACTTCTCCTTCGGTACCCGTTTCTGATGCTAGTCTAGCCTCATATAATAATATATCATCTAACCTAATATATCATTCCCCATCAATGAATAAAATGATACGCATCCTTGCACTCCTCGCCATTTTTTCCGTTGTGACGGCCGGGTTTGCCCAACCTGCGCCAAAAATTCTCGTTATCGACATGGAGAAAGTTCTTAGTAAACACTATAAAGCCGAAAAAGAAAACGCAGAAATCCAAGAAGTTGCCCAAAAGGCCCAGGAGCAGCTCAATAACTTGCAGAAGAAAATTCAGACCACCTCCGACCAATACAAAGAGCTAGACGAACAGTCCAGGAACGCCCTTCTAAAACAGGAAGTCCGTAGGAAGGCCGAGGCCGATTCACATAAGAAAATGCAGGAAATCCAAAGCATAAGCGACGATGCACAAAGTTTCCGCATGAGCATGCAGCAGTCCCTCCAGCAACGCATCAAAAATTACCGTGACATTCTTTTCAAAGAAACCGCCAAAATCGTCAAGAACATCGCTGTGGCCCGTGGTGCGACCTTTGTGTTCGACAAATCAGGTCTATCGCTAATCGGAATTCCTAACATAGTTTACTCCGATCCGGCTTACGAAATAACCGACGATGTGCTCAAGGAAGTAAACAAGGGCAGATCAACCGCCGTCGCTCCCACATCAGCCACAGCACCGAGCACGCCTTCGCAGCCTAATGTATCCAATGTAACACCGGAAACAAAGAGGCGTTAACCTTACCAAGCTCTGTTCAATATTCAAGTAAACAGAGCTTTTTCCGCCATGTCGGTCGCCTATCATCCCGAAGAAATCATTGCCATCGTTTCCCCCGAATTCCAGAACGGCTCCACTAGCGAACTCATCCGTAGTATTGCTTCACTATCAACCGCCCGGCCGGGCGACCTTTCCTTTCTCGGCAACCCGAAATACAAGGCTAAAGTTGCTAATACGGCCGCTTCCATCGTGCTAGTCCCGTTAAATTTCGTCAGGGAGCCAGCTACCGACCAGCTCTTTCTCTATGTCGCCAATCCATCGACCGCCCTCGCAAAAGTTTGCAGTCGCATCGAGCAGTCGCTCTGGCCAAAACCTCCCCCTAGCATCCATTCCACCGCTTCGGTAGACCCCACAGCAACGATCGCTTCCACTGCCACCATCGGGCCGCTCTGCGTTGTCGAGGGGAACGTGGAAATCGGTGAAGGTTCGTATCTGCAAGGCCATATCTTCGTCGGCCATCACACGAAAATCGGACGCAATTGCTGGATCATGCCTGGCTGCATCATCTCTACGGCATGTGAACTCGGCCACCGCGTTCGCCTCCAATCCGGAGTCGTAGTTGGCTCCGATGGTTTCGGCTACGAATTCGTCGCGGGACACCACGAAAAAGTTCCGCAAGTTGGAAACGTCGTCGTCGGAAACGATGTTGAAGTCGGCGCCAACACCACGATCGATCGAGCCCGGTTCAGCCACACTATCATCGGCGAAGGCACTAAAGTCGACAATCTCGTACAAATCGGCCACAATGTCGTCATCGGTCGCCACTGTATTTTGTGCGCGCAAGTAGGCGTCTCTGGCAGCACAACTATCGAGGACTACGTGATCCTCGGGGGACAGGTAGGTGTCGGCGGCCACATCACCATCGCCAGAGGCACGAAGGCCGGCGGCCAGACCGGTATTGTCAACGACACAAACCCGGGCACCTACCTAAACGGAACGCCTGCCATATCCTACGTTCTCGAGCGGCGACTCCAAGTGCTCCACCAACGCTTGCCGGAACTCTTCAAACGCGTCTCCACACTCGAAGGGAATCCAGAATAACTCTTCGCCTTGAAACAAGAATCTTCTTACGTCGGGAAGCCATCCACCCATGAGGAACACTTGCCTAAAAATTTTTTCCTGTTCTTCCAACCGTCCCCTTGCCAAGAAAATCTGCGAATTCATCGGGATGTCCCTCGGCGACGCCACCGTCTCTTGTTTTCCAAACGGTGAGTCCTTCGCTAAAATAAACGAAAATGTCCGGGGCGCCGACGTCTTCATCATCCAATCCACTTGTCCGCCAACCAACCACCACTTGATGGAGTTGCTGATCATGATCGACGCCGCTAAGCGCGCATCAGCCTCCAGGATTACGGCAGTCATTCCCTTTTACGGCTACGCCCGACAGGATCGCAAAGATCAGCCTCGCGTTTCGATCACCGCCAAGCTCGTTGCCAATCTCCTCACCGCTGCCGGTGCCAATCGCGCGCTAATGATGGATCTGCATAGCCAACAGATCCAAGGATTCTTCGACGTTCCCGTCGATCACTTACTCGCGTCTCCTATCTTTTTTCAACACGTCGCCACAAAGCGCAGCAACAATCTCGTAGTCTGCTCGCCCGATGTCGGAGGCATTAAAATGGCCGCCGCCTACGCCAACGTTTTGGAGTCGTCACTCAGTTTCGTGGCAAAAAAACGCGTCAATGCGACTACCGTCGAAGCTGTAAAAATCGTCGGGGATGTTGCCAATTGCGACGTTTTGCTGGTCGATGACATCATCGAAACGGCGGGCACCGTCACAGCCGCTGCCAAGATGCTACGGGAAAATGGCGCTGTCAGCGTCCGCGCTGCGATCAGCCACTGTGTTCTAGCTAAGATAGCCTATGAGCGCCTGCAAGCCAGCGCGCTAGACGAGCTGATCACCACAAATTCCGTGCCGGTCGACCCGCGAGGGTTGTCCATTACTGTCCTCAACATTGCGCCCATTCTGGGTGAGGCTATTCTGCGCATTAATAACAACGAAAGCGTCACCAGTCTTTTTAGAATCAAAGGGGTCTAAGAGCGGCTGGCTAACCGTGCTCCGGAAGATTATTGTAGGTCCTCCACTTCTATAGAAATCCACCCAGTTGCTGTCTTTCCCGTCTTCAGGGCTGGTGCCGCTTTGTTCGGAGCTACTTCCCCTAAGGGAACAAAACTCCCCGCGGGGCAAACCGAACTGAAGGTCAACAGCTCGCCAATGAGCAACAGTAAAGGTCAGCTACTGCAGAATGCATATCATGCCGATTCGCGCCCCATTATCGTTTCCGTTTTTCCCATGCCAGATCGTGCGCAAATTAGCCCCCCCGCTCTACAGGCCTGGTCTGCAGGATCGCGAAAAAAAGGGATAGGGTCTCAGCTCTGGGATCATCATTTCCCCAAATTGCTACATCCTAACAAACAACAATTTCGTTTCTGACGCCCACGAACTCAAAGTTTCCTTCAACAACGATCGCAAGCTCAAAGCCAAAGTCATGGGCACCGACCTGAAGAACAATATTTCCGTCATCAAAATCGGAAACCAATAGCCTACATGCAGTTATGATGGCCGATGACGAAAAACTCCGTGTCGGCAATGCGGTATTCGCCATCGGATTACCGATGGTTGGGCATATGGATTATGTAGATAATAGGAATATCATACCCCTCCATCAGCCGGCAAGTCAGCATTCTAGCAACTTCGCCAAGTTACAAAAGCTTCACTAAAACCGATGCATTTCATCAGTTACGCTAACTCCGACAGCTCATTGGTCCATGACAAAGGAGGCTTGACCGGCATCAGCTCCAGCCATCATTTCAAGTAAACAAGGCCCCATCGGCATCGGCTTTGCCACCCCAATCAACATCGCTCGCACGATAATGACCAGCTCCACCAATTCCAGCACGGATACAACAAGGCTACCCTGGTATACCATGCCAATCCATTACCCAGAAAAATGCTAAATCCCTTGGTCTGAACTCCGACACCCATGACGCCACCGTCACCGGTCCTCCCGCCGGCCAAAGCAGGTTTGAAGTGCGAAGACCTTATTAAAGGATATAAATAGCCGTCCGGTGAGCTTTACGGATGACCTCTAGCTCTCTATCGCTCAAATGGATGCCCGGCAGCAAAGCAACGATCAATTGCGTACGCCAAGGAAAAAGGATGAAGACCAACATCGTCTTGGGAAAGCTCTAGAACGAGATTGCCAACGGCAAGCTCCTCCCGAGTATCACGATTCAGGCCAGCAACAACAACTTTAAAAAGCCATTCCCTCGGCGATCCGTGCCAATGACATCGGCATCACCAAAGTCGACGATCAATCCGGCTACAGCAGCGTCATCCCGGTCGGCGCTGTGACCGAACAGACCAACTGCCTGTCGGTAAAAGATTTTGTCTCAGCCCGTCCCGCGCCCTGCATAATAGGGGAAAAGATGGCCTTCATTAACTATCCGCAGCATATACTGTTACACCGTCTTCTACGTCTTCTGAATCAAGCGAGCAAGACGCCGCTAAAAATCCCAGTAGCATCAGCAATTTGCCAACAGCCCTCAGCTACCCGGTTTCGTCACCGACAGCTTGGCCAGCTCGGGAGGAACCTTATCTGCAGGATAAGTGGGGAAACTCATCTCGAGCAGCGAAATGATTGGCACCAAAAACCTCACCTTGCCATCGCTCCGATCGACCAACACTGCAACACCGACCGCAGCAGCTCCCATCTGTTGTAAAATATCCAGACATTCCTGTACACGACCGCCCTGCGTGATAACATCCTCGACCACAAGCACGCGCTCGCCCGGTTGAAGCGTAAATCCGCGTCGTATCACCAAAGCATTATTCTCCTTTTCGGAAAAAATAAAGCGGGACTTCGCTTGGCGGGCTACTTCCTGGCCAATCACCAAGCCACCTATTGCAGGCGCAAGTATAGTTGAAAAATCTAGTCCGCGTAGTTTCTCTGTAAGCAGCGTGCCCAGTCGCTCCACCTCCGGCATATATTGGCACATCTGAGCGCACTGAAAAAAATGCCCGCTATGTAGGCCTGACCTAAGCACAAAATGTCCTTGAAGTAGCGCCTTGGTCCGGATAAAAATATCGGTAACTTCTTTTTGAACTACGTCCATGACCACCGACACTGAAGTTCGCGCGGGAAATTGGAAACCTATTTCATCGCATGCCAGAGCCAATCAACATCACATTCGAGAGCGAGCGGGACAACGTGCTGGGTAAAATCCATCCGCCACCGCGGTCTTCCCTGCGATCAGATCACTGCGTTTGCCAAGGTGGAACTGTCGCGGCCCAAAGGCGTCCTTTGACGATCCGAGCTACAAATCCGTAAGTTGACCAGACTCGCGCGTCCTACTAATCGGAATAAGGTAGGCTTCTGCGCCATAGCCCAGAAACGCTATCCGCGTGCCAGTGTTGACCAGAGCTACGCTTTCCCTTTTCCCTCTTCCAATAGCTATTTGACATGGGCGTATCCAACGCTTGTCTGCTGCCACACCGCGAGCACCACGATCCTCTTCGATGCAAGAGCTAGCTCGGTCAAACTGGGGCACGTTTGGCCTAGGCATACCCAAAATTTAGACGCCGTTTTTATCACCTTGCCACAAAGCGGAAGACATTAACAGCTTGGAGGAAGTGCTCGCACAAATTTCGTTGGGCTGTTTCTTTCTATGATCCAATAATGGGTCAATCCCCAACCTATCATGCCTTGGAACGAACCAGAGGACTGAGATCAGCGATTTCACCGTGAAAGCTTTGGGGATCTCGGACATGCTGGCGAGCACAAATTGCTATCTGGCAAACGGGGTAGAATCCGACGATTGTCAGATGGTGTTTATTTGCAGAGGTTTCATTTCCGCTGATTTGCTTGGCAACAGTTATTTCTGCTGCCAACCGTAACTCACTCACGCGTGTCGGGTTCTGGAGACAGTGCCCGAAACTGCGTTTTTCTCCTCCGGACACAGACTGCTCACCACACCGAAAAACGCTTCAATCCGTTTTTCGTCTAAAGTGGTCGGGGCGGTGAGATTCGAACTCACGACCTCTACGTCCCGAACGTAGCGCTCTACCAAGCTAAGCTACGCCCCGATCGAAGGATGAGAGCGGTCTAAAAAGACCATAATCCAAGACAGAGCAAACAAATTTTCGAGAAATTTCGAATCCCCTTATATGTCCCGCGCTGATACAAAAACTCCATTTTTTACACGGTTTTGATCAGTTAAAACAAAATCATTTCTTTCTCGGCAACGACGGAATCTAAGTATGAGCAATCTAGTTGGCATCGACCTTGGAGTCGACGATCTCGACCACCCGCTGGAGTTCGAGATCAGCGTTCCGGAAAATAACCTTTCTAAGCTAAATCTTCTTGGCGAGGGAAAAACACTTCAGTATTCGTATTTTCCTTCTAAGCGTAAAAGCTGGGTAATTGGATTTCGAATTCATTGTTTTCCTTAGGAAGCTTTTCTGTCTCGGCAGCGTAGCCGTCCGCTTCATTCCTTAGCTTTTTCATTCCATCCTGATACTCTTCTCTCGCGCCTCTGTTTCCTTGGCTCTATCGGCTGCTCATGCTCTTTTTAACGCTTCTCAGCATCCATTCCGGCCGCCTTGGGTTCGGGACTTCCTTTTGGCAGGCAGTCTTGGCAGCAGCGATTACTTGCTACCGGACAGCTTTCTTGTTCTCCATATATATATCCATGGGAAAACGCTACGATATAGAACTTTAAAAACAAAAACAAAATGACAAGGACAATGAAGTAATACTATCATGTGGCGAGAGGAAGCGGATAGCTTGTATTGGGATCGCTACGACGGTCTTGTCGATCAAACCGTAATAGTTCTGAAGATTGGCTTTAGCCTTCTTTTTGTAGCATCCAAGGGAGGCTATCTCCTTTTGGGCTTGTTCCTTGAGTTTTTTCAAACTGGCTTGGACTGTTTTAACTCCCTTCTTCGTGCGAGCAACCTGATCACGGGAATGGTTACATTCCATTCGTTGAAAGTACGCTGACATCGATACTCGGCTTCGAGGCGGACCTGCTCCTTCGGTTGGTTGAGTTTCGATTTTTTCTCGCGCTTTTTTGAACTATTCCGCAGCAGCAATGGCAGCTTAGTTGCTGCTTTCTCGCGAACGAGAGCCGATACAATAACGAACATTTTCTTTTTCACTTCGACCTTGGTTTTCCCATTACATAGGGCTCTTATAGTTTTTTAAAATTGATATTATATTCTCCTCAAGATGAGGATACCCAACAACGGAATGAGATTATTCATATATTTTTAAAGGTAAAAGGTTACATTTTTTGATTCACGAACCTTCAGGCGTTATCTTCGATAGCTGATTTTGAATAAGTGAGAAAGCTTGCTAACCGCTTCATGCAACATCGTATTGTTTCAGTTGGAGGGCAACATAAGCGAGAAACGGACTCACGTTTTATGGCTTGTCGCCACCATTCTTTTTCTCAGAAACCTGCAAATGTTTTGCAGCAAATCGTTTAATTTCTCGACCGTACAGTAGTCTTTCGTGATGAGAAACTTCATCTGGCCGTTGTCCTTCGAAAACTGTTTGGAGACGAGATCGGAGATATCGATTGCCTTAAAGTCGCAATGCAACTGCTTATTCAAAATATGTTTTCGGTCGAGCCGTCTTTCAGCTCTTTTCCCAAAGCTCAACAGCGTGTCCATGCTGGCCGATATTAAAAATGGATACACCCAGGTTGTAGTTACAGTTACCCTTTGGGACAATCATGAAGCCGTGGAATTGGGGCGCGTTCAAACGCAATGATCATATGGATACCTTGACTTTTTCCAAGGGGAAGCGCCACCAGCTAGCTCAAGTATTGTTTGCTGCCCAGCTTTTGATTCGCAAACAGAGAATTATTGGCGGCGCGGCATTGGCGCTCTAAATCGCTGGAGGCACAAAATTTTCAGAAGGTAGAGTTGATCTTTCGAGTTCGTGCTGATGTGCAAGGCTTTGTCAATGACCACATGCTCATGTTGCAAGGCGGGCGCTTACCTCGACAGACTTTTCGTCCATTTTCACACAACTGTAGACCAACTATGTATAGAACACCATTGTGGCGGTATTTGTGTTTGTGGCCTTTTTTAAGCACCGATCTATATAGTTCTCAATGGACATAGGACTCAACCGCTGCAAAGCCGTTTCTCTTTGTCTGACTATCCTTTTGGACGTAGAGTTTTGGAAGGTAATAGAGCCATTTCCGTAGCGATACGATCGGCCAATGCGGATCGGATCTGGAAGCTGAATGGTCCGCTCCAAGGGAGCAATCGCGTCCACCAAATTTTCCTGCAACAGCGCCTTCGACTTGGTCGAAAAACAGGATTGCTTCGCCAATTAGCTATGTTTCCCCCCGTTTTTCGCGAGCAAGCCATCGAGCATGGAGGTAGCCTTATGTAAGTTTTTGTCTTCGGCCGCTTCCTTGTGCCTGGTGCCCAAGACTTCGCTATCCGAATATGGAAGCTGGTAGGGTCGCTGTTTGCGTTCCTGAGCGCGGACGGTGTAGCGGTAAAAATCGCACCGAGCAAAGTTAGAGAAAAGCCAAATTTAACAGGTTTGAGGCTGCATGGGGCTTTAGTCTATCGCTCAAGTTAATATAAAAATAAAAGTGATAACCTGCTGCGCACGCACGTTTATAGTGCGTGCTACCACGCCCCAGCCGGGTTTGAATTTCGCCCTTTGGGCCTGCCTACATTCGCGGACTGCTCAAACTGACGACGTGTGGAGCAGACATACCTAAGCAGCCAACAACGTTTCCGTTGGTATCGATAATTAACTCGACTGTAACTTCGCCACTGATGCCAGCACGACACGCTTCAAAGGGAATTGCAGGCTTACCGGGACCATTAATCACTGGTTTCTAATCGAGATCGCCAACATTGAAGGGATCCTTTGTGCACGATCCGAACTTAGCGACGGCTTTTACCATGTACGCGCTAGACAGGCCTTTGTCTTCCAACCCGGAAGGAATCGACGGCGATTCCAGCGGTTAGCTAAAAACGTTAACCGGAGCAGCTGTAGAAATGCTAACCAAGTCCAGAAGAGCAGCTAGTTCGTTGTCTGTTTTTCAAAACCAACGACTTCCTTTTCCTCTTCCTCCAGAAACGGAGTCATTTCAATGACGAGGAGCCTCCTCAACCTTGGGAAGCAGCACGCAGTGGATGAACTTGTCTCCGCAAACGATACCCACGCCAAAGGCCGAGAGAGGAGAAAAAGCCGATGATAAGATCTTTAGGCATGGTTTCTATGTCTTATTTGCCAGTAGCGCGAGGCGTCGTTTCGATGGAAAATTTAGTAGTTCCCACCTTGCGAATCGTACCTAATGTTTTGACGGCGGCTCCGAAATACGCTTGTTCGTGAGCCACGCAGCATGATCCAAAAATCCTTCGTCTGAGCCGCTTGTAAGCAGCAAGTCGAGCAGACAGCCGGCCACAATGGCCACAAACTAGCGGTTCCAAAAAACGAACCTCCAAAAATGAATCTTAGGCCGACACCTGCAGCGCTACTATATCGGGTGAGGCTGTTTGATTTGCATTCAGGTTGGGCACCGGGAAGTCAACCAATACCGATTGAATCTTGTTAAGCGAAAAAATGAAAAGGACAAAGGTCGCCAACAGGAAGAACACAACGTCGATCAATGGAAAGGTCTCGATGTACGCTTTCTTCCGAAAGCCAACCTTTATTTTGGTTTCTGTCATGAGGAAAAGGATTGTGATAACCACTCCGCATCCGGCGGCTTCTTAGGCCCAGTTTTATCGGACCTACCTTTCGATTATAGACCTTAGTTAAAGCAGCGTCGTCGCGCTTGATCGAAAGCGTAAATCGCCTGAACAAAAAACGCCCGACCGTCACCATTGATCAGAATGCGATCATCGGAATTTTGAGCACTATACTGCGTCAGATTCCGGGTAAACTAAGCGAAGATACCCGGATATTTGTTCGAAATTGGAGAGCCATCAGAAGTAACGCTCACCGTCACCGTGCCGCTCAGGTCACGTGGAACACTGTTCTCAGCTTTCGGGAGCAGCACGCTAACATCGTTGGACTTATTCAACGAGAGCGTGAAAAGGACGAAGGTCGCGGGAAGAAAAAATCAACATCAATAAATAGGATGATCTCAATGCAGGCTTTCTTTGCGCCGCCTGGATCTGTGTCGCCACAACAACCGTGCATGATCTTGGCGTTTGGTGTGTTAAGAGTTAACGGCGGGCCACCTCAGTGGGTAGCTACCGATAGACTTCGTCACGGACTTCCATATAATTGAGAGGAATTAGATTGAGAACCGTCATACCCAGACCAGACACCATAGTAACAAGCGCTTCAGTAACGCTACCCATCTTAATGCTACCAGCAGCAGCAATATCATCCGTGAACGACAAAAACGTTTCCATCATACCCGCAACCGTGCCGAGGAGGTTGATACAGTACAAGTACAGCGGGACCACAGTCATGTGATCCAGGTATCGAGCGTCAAGCGTCAGCAGGCCCTGTTGAATAGCGTTGCAACTTCCGTATTGGCAGCCCTGGTGTAGGTGCAAGCGACTTGCCTAGTCTTTGTGGGTCAGAACGCGAGCCAAAATACGAGCGGCCTACCCCCTGGAGCTTAGGCTTATTGCCCATTCGAACGCTGTGGTAAAATTCCACTCTTCAACTTTTTTAAGTATCTTTTCGACAAGATCAGGCTAAAAACGCACTCTTTTGTTTATGATGAAAATGATGCGTTCCCAAAGACCACAGTAACAATCAAGAAGGAGACAGAAATTGGCCGCATAATCGGATCGCCATGTTTAAAACACCATCGCACATAACATAATATATGTATATTAATTATTATAATATATTTATATTAGTTATTAATATATCTATATGGGGCTTATATGGGGCTACCATCGGAGTTTTGAGGAGGATAGCCAGGGAGCATCTGTGCTAATGATGATGCAATTGACAAAGATTAAACTTTGCTATGAAAAGATAAAAACCGTATCAAAAATAAATCGAAAGTTTTCCAGTTCACACATTTATATACGCAACACACTCTCCAAAACCGTAGTTTTTTAAGCTTTCTAAGGAAGAGAGTGTTAAGTTTAAAAGCTACGAAATAAGAAATATGCAAGAGGTTGATTATATTTTTGCTAAAGCATGTTTTGGGTGTCAATGCGCATTCGTTTTTAGGCTGTTGAAAAATATTGGCTGCCCGGCTAGGACTCGAACCTAGACAAACAGAGTCAGAATCTGCTGTGCTACCATTACACTACCGGGCAGTGGTCGACGAGCGAGAGCGGACAAATCGAAGTATTCGACAGCCTCGAAATGCGTCGCCATCGCAAGCGAAACACTGGAGCCGGCGATGGGATTCGAACCCGCAACCGCCTGTTTACAAAACAGGTGCTCTTGCCATTGAGCTACGCCGGCATTGGCGCTAGGCCAAAACATAAAATAAAAAAAACGAAGCGACTGGTAGCTCCCCGGGGACTCGAACCCCGAACCAATTGATTAAGAGTCAACTGCTCTACCATTGAGCTAGGAAGCCATGTATCACGACGGGGACAAGTTCAATTTGCTAGCCCCTTGTCAACCCCCTTTTCCACAACAAGCTGAGATCCATTGTTGTTATTTGTTAATACAAGTAACGGGGAAAACTGCCTACCAGCTTTGGTAAAATACTTGCCAAGCAAACGATCTCGTTTTGTTTTTATTTCTTTCCATGCAAAAGACAAAAAAGTCCGTTGCCAAACGCTTCAAGCTGTCCGCCAAAGGTAAGCTCGTGCGCCGCACACCCGGTTTCCGCCATCTGCTGGCTTCCAAGAGCACAACATCCAAACGCCGAGCTTCTCGCGACAAGCTCGTAGCCGCAAGTCATGTCGAGCCGCTCAAGCGCTGCCTACCTTTCGGCCTCTAGCCCTAGTCCAGCTCCTAAAAATCAACCTCAATTTCGTCAGGTAGGTAAATTCGCAAAAAAACGGCTAGCCGTCGGTTATTTTATTTTATAAAATATGGCTCGTGTCACCAACGCTCCAGCGTCGCGCAGGCGCCGCAAAAAAATGTTGAAATACTCCAAGGGTTATTTCGGCAATAAATCCAAACTCTTTCGCTACGCGAAGGAAGGTGTCCAGCACGCCTGGCAATACGCCTACCGCGATCGCCGGAAAAAGAAGGCTGAATTTCGCAGCCTCTGGACCATCCGTCTGAACGCAGCCTGTCGAGAAAACGGCATCAGCTACAGCCGCTTCATCGAAGGTCTTAAGTTTGTCGGAATTCTCCTCGACCGCCGCGCACTTTCCGAGATCGCCATCGCCGACAACATCGCCTTCACGTCTCTGATCAAACAAGCCCAAACCGCGCTGAAGGCCAAAAGCCACCAAAAAGCCTGACTCTTGATTAGGAAGCAAGGGGATCGCTCGCTTCTAATTTTAAATTAACTTTACCGAGAACGGGCTGCTCGCAGGCAGCCATCTTCTTTGAACCACAGAAACCGATGGTTCCCCTGAAAAAAGAAGTTCCCTCTTCTTCTTCTCTGAGTCCTCTTTGCATCCTTGGTTAATTTAAACATGCAAGAAGCCCTCTCCGTCCTCCTAGCCAAAGCTCCCGCTAAACTCGCTGCCCTAAAAACCCGCGCCGAATTCGAAACGGCCAAAGCTTGCTATGTCGGTCCGAACGGCGAATTCACCGCGATCATGAAGCAAATGGGCACCGTGCCAAAGAAACAACGGCCCGCCATGGGCAAGCTCATAAACGAAGCTAAAGGGAAACTCCAAATCCAGCTCGACGCAACACTCCAGCGTATCGCCGAGACCGAACGTGCCGCCCAACTCGGCCCCGCCATCGATCCCACGCTTCCCTCACCCGACACCGGACCGGGTACTTATCATCCCCTGACTCTCGTTCGCGAGGAAATGAGCCGCATCCTGCGCAAGGCCGGCTTCATCGTCATCGAAGGCCCGGAAGTTGAAACAGAATACTACTGTTTCGATGCGCTAAATACTCCCGCTAATCACCCAGCACGCGACACACAGGATACTTTTTATTTTCCCACGAACGCTCGCTTCAGCAATGTCACCAAAAAGGTTCCCGAGGAAAAATATCTCCTCCGTACGCATACCTCGTCCGTTCAAATCCGCACGATGCTCAAGAGCAAGCCGCCCATCCGCATCGTCTCGCCAGGCCGAGTCTACCGTCGCGACACCACAGACGCCACCCACAGCGCCATTTTTCACCAATTGGAGTGCCTCTACGTCGACAAAAACGTCACCGTCCGCAATCTGAAGGCGTTGCTCGATTATATTTTCGTCTCGCTCCTCGGCAACGATAACAAGGTCCGCTTTCGACCACACTACTTCAGCTACACAAAACCGAGCTTCGAGGTTGATCTCTCGACCAGCCACCGGTCCAAGGTTAAGAAGGAATGGATTGAGATCGGCGGCTGCGGTATGGTCGATCCGGCCGTTTTCGAAGGCATCGGCTACGATCCATCCGTCTGGAGCGGCTACGCTTTCGGCATGGGGCTCGAGCGCCTCGCCATGATCATCTACGACATCGATGATATCCGCTGCCTCTACCAAAACGACGTCCGTTTCCTGAGGCAGTTTTCCTGATGTTCGTTCAATGAAAATTTCCCTTAACTGGCTCAATCAATATCTTGCCCTCGGTGGCATCCCGAACGATGAGATCCAGCGCGCCATCACGTTCCTCGGTTTCGAAACCAGGGATGTTATCAGCACGAAGCTCGTACCGCTGACCAATATCGTCGTCGGTGAAATCAAGACTCGCAACAAGCACCCAAACACCGACAAACTATCCGTCTGCACTGTCGACTTCGGCCTCGCCCAAGGCGGTGTTCGCACCATCGTCTGCGGCGCGCCGAATTGCAACCCTGGCAGCCATATCCCTGTCGCACTTCCTGGCGCGGTGCTACCCGGCAATTTCAAGATCAAGCAGTGCAATATCCGTGGCCAGCGATCCCATGGGATGATGTGCACCAGCGATGAACTCGGCCTCGGCAACGGCAACGCCGGCCTCCTCCTACTAGATCCATCCACACCCATCGGCCAGCCGATCAGCGAAGTTCTGCCCGGCGGTGACACGGTCTTCGATATTGAAATCACGCCAAACCGTCCCGATGCGCTCAGCCACATCGGCATCGCGCGCGAGCTTGCCGCTTGGTTTAAAAAAGACCTGCAGTTTCCTGAAATTAAATTCCGGGGCGAACTTCACGGCAGCCGGCCCGACCTCCTTTCCGAAGTTCGGGTCGAAGTTCCCGAAGACTGCCCGCGGTATGTCGGCATCGTAGTCGCTGGCGTTCGCGTCGGCCCGAGCCCCGCTTGGATGCAAGACCGCCTGAAAGCCGTCGGTTTGCGCCCTATCAACAACCTTGTCGACGCCGGCAACTACGTCATGCTCGAGCTCGGCCAGCCCTTGCATGTTTTCGACACCAAAAAAATCAGTGGACACAAGATCCTCGTGCGACACGCCGGGGACAGGGAAAAAATCACCACGCTGGATGGCAAGCAGCACACCCTAAACAGCACCATGCTTGTAATCGCCGATGAGTCTAAGCCACTCGTCATCGCCGGGATCACGGGCAGCATAAATGCCGAGGTCGACGCCACTACGACCGATATCGTTGTGGAAGCCGCTTATTTCCGCCCGCAATCGATCCGCTCGACCAGCAAGGAACTCAGCCTCGGCTCGGATGCCTCTTATCGTTTCGAGCGCGGTATCGATCCGCATAGCACGCTTGAAGCCGCCCAGCGTGCCATTGATCTGTTGCTCGCAGCAGCCGGCGGAACCGTCGTTGGCCCGTTGTTCAAAGTAGGCAACGGTGGTCTGCGGTCGCGCGAGGTCAAAATCGCTCCAAACTATATCCGCGCGCGAATCGGCTTCGATATCCCCGACATCGACATGCGTCATGCGCTGGAAGGGCTCAACCTTACCATTGGCAACGAAACGACTCTCTCAGATGGCTCGCCCGAATGGACCGTCGATATTCCCAGCTATCGAACCGACCTTAGTCGCCCGATCGACCTCGTCGAGGAAGTACTGCGTATCTATGGTACCGAACGTGTCCCCTCCGCTCTCGAAGTTGGATCCGCACTCGCCAACGGCGACGACTCGCCAATCGTGCTCTTCAACCGCAGAATCACTGACTACCTCGTCGGCCAACACTTTCACGAGTGCATCAGCTACACGCTACGTTCGAAAATGGAGTTAAAAACCTGGGTCTCCGACACGGCCGCCCAGAGACTCGCTCTAGCGAACCCATTCGTTGACGACCAATCGCATCTGCGCCCAACCCTCGTTCTGGGCTTGGTGGAGTCGCTCAAGCTCAACAAAGCCCGCGGTAATTCCGTCGTCCGCCTTTGCGAAACCGGCCGCGTATTTATCGAACGCAACGGAGTTGTGCAGGAAGCTGTGTCTGTCGGTTTCGTGATTTGCGACAATTCTAAGAGTCGATCTTGGCTCGCCCGTCCGGCCACTGATTTCTATGGCATCAAGCGCCACATGGAAATTCTTGCCCACGCTGCTGGCGTCGAACTCGCCCGCGAAGCGATAGTGACCGTTCCGAGTAACGCCTCCCGGGGCTGGCAGCCTGGCCAGTCCGCCACAACAGGCGACCTTGCAAGCCATAGCTGGACCGCCTGCTTCGGCTTATTGAACCTCGCCACAATGAGCGCAATGGGTGTCCAAAGCAAAGTCTGGGGCGGGTCCTTTACAATCCTGCCGGAAAGGCTCACCATCGCCTTTCCCCGAAAACGCTATCAGAATTTCAGTCTCTACCCGGCAGCTTTGCGCGATCTCGCTCTTGTGATCGATGTCGACCGCCCTGCCGAAAGCCTCCGTGCAGAGCTCGATAAAATCGCTCGTGCCGCCGCAGGCGATTTTGCCACCGAGGCAGTTGAGATTTTCGACGTTTATCAGGGCGACGGTTTGCCCGCGGGGAAAAAGAGCGTAGCTTTCGCCTTGATTTTCCGCTCAGCCACACGGACACTGACGACCGAAGAAGTTAACGTCACTTTCACCAAGATCAAACAGACCATTACGGCTGGCGGACACGTCAGTGTCCGATAGAGCTGTCGCCTCTTAGCTAGTTTTCCTCCACCAGTATTTGATCGTCGGCAGAGAAACCACACTCTACGGACGAACCGCTGAAACAAGACCATTTAGACGGCCTTCGACTTTCAGATACTTCACCTTTCACCTCTCTCAACGATTTTAGGTCGATCACCGCGTCGTAGTTTTCTAGGGTCCAAAAGATGGAAGACACCTGTTTCACGAGGATCATGAGCATAGATGCACCATGTCGGGTTATCAAACGTTTGATCCCCTTACGCGTCTTCACGTCGCAAACAAGTAGCCCGCCTAGTGCGGGCACTCTCACCGATCAACACAGTGCACTATCGCGACGTAACCTTCATTCAGATGAGCTCCAGGCACTTAAAGATCGGTGACGACGGCCAGCCGATTCTTCCCTAAATCGATTACCCAAAGCACACCTTGGGGCGATTTACCGCCATGTAGACACTGCATCTTCATAACAGATAATCTCCGTAATGCGATGCCGCCGTTGCAATTTTCATAGGCTGCGTGGTTCAGCTCCAAAAAATTGCTCCTTTTCCCCATCGGTGCTGATTTTCTGAAAATCCTCGGAATAATGGCACATTCAACTGGGCAAAATCACGCCTCCTTTTCGAAACAAACAGCGACTCCTCCTCCAAACAACAGAAGAGGGCAGCCTATCGACAGTCGCCCCCCCAACCTCCTCGGTTTTTTCGCGCCTATAGGCCGCGGCGGAACTCCACAGCCCTCTCATAAAAATGTAACTGATTTTTATTCCAGTCGGGAAAACCGCCTCGCCTTTCTGTTTGTGCTAACCATCCTGTTGCCAATTCTTACTCCCAGCTGGCCGGGGAAAACTAGGTAATCTCTTTTCGGTCAAAACGGGGATCTCCATTCTATGTCGATCTTTGGTAGCTATTCCCGCAAACATCGCTGCCGTCATCGCCAACGCTAAAATATATTTGTCCGCCCACGGATCGGCTCCTGGAGAAAAGACCGCGATCGTCTTGGAGTTGACGAAGCCCCCTGCTCTCAAATATTCTCAATATCTACAAACTCAACTACAATCACCAGCCATCTGCATAGGATTATTGGGGATCACTGGATCTCCGAAGGGAATGTTCCTGTCATCGCACCTATTGTCGATCTTTTTTGCTTTGCACGCCGGCTGGACTTAGTTGTGTTGGCTAGCGGTGGGTGTCGCAAACGAGCTCGCGCCGGCACCAAGAAGAACCTGCGTGCAGTTGGTATCTCCGAATTTCCCCGGTCTCACTCTCAAACAAAAAACCTCCACAGAGATAACGAGGTTTTCAATAATCGCCCACCAGAAGAAAATCGCCAACGATGGCTACCACATATTCGTTAACATCGGTGACAAAGAGAGCAATCTTGCTAAACGGCTATTGTCGAAAAAAACGTTCTATCTTCTCAATCCCTTCTAACCTGACCCAGCGACCCATCGCATGTGCCTGCCACCGCTATCAGTAGAAAACGCTCTCCAAACACACCCGCTTCCATTTGGGCACACCTTTCCCAATGCTGTTATTACTCCGATTTTTCTTCGGTGTGAATCGTACTTCTCTTGTAGCCTTTAATTTCTGCATACTGCTTTACACCCTAACGATTTTCACGGGAGCGTTTCTGCTCTTCCAGGTCCAGCCCATCGCCGAAAAATTTATCCTTCCCTGGGTTGGAGGCAGCCCCGGCATCTAAACGATCTGCCTGCTCTTTCTCCAGCGTGGGTTTTCTCAGCGGCTACACCTAAGCGCATTTTCTTTCGACACTCGCCTTCGCCCGTGCACGCAAGTGCACGGGTACCAGCCTTGTTTCCCCCTCATAATTGCCGATCGTTCTCTCGAGTCGGTGTGAACCGCTGACGAGAAACGAACCCATATTGCACAAACTTGTGCTCCTCAAGGGAAAACTCGATTTTTCATATTTTATCCTGGCAGCCACCGGTCCATTGCAGCAACACTTGTTTACGCTCACGCGTCACGGCTCCTTTCCATATCGGGTCTATGCGCTTTCCAGTGTCGGGCCGGCTGTTCGCACTCTGGCTGACGCTGTCCGCAACGCCTCCTTCATCCTGTTTGTTACAATGAGAATAAACTCTACTTTAGCGCCACGGTCATCGGATTTCTCTAGGTACTACCACTGAGCCTTTATTCTCACCAGCTTCATTCTCTGTTTCGATCACCCACTTTTCCCGCTATCTTCGCGGTCAGTTGTAAAGCCTAAATAAAAATTCCGGTCTGTGCCATGACTTTTTGACTGCATGCATGGTCTGTAACGGTAAATTCTATTTACCTCAGTTCACACCCGAGCACCTTACTCAGTTCTATCTCTATTGTTCGTCGATGGTTTTGCATTAAAAACCACCAAAGACCATGCGCGGTAACCTGTATATCGTACGCAAAGACAAAGCCGTCGCCAAGGTCGCAAGTTGCGTTGTCCATCGCTGGTCTCTTCCACGATAAACGCACTGCCGTCGTGGCAAGGGGAATCGAGCGCTTAAAAAAAAGCATAGATCGACTCCAGCTGCATGTTGCCTTACATGGGCTTCAATCTGATTCTTATCTCGGTCATTCCAGAAGTTAGAAGTTCGCATCACGAATCGAATAAGGGACTCGTCCCTGTGCCTAGCATACAAATCCTACCGATATTTGAGCCATTAGTCAGCCGCCGTTTTCCCAGTTTTCCAAGCGAAAAATGTCCGATTCCTTGCCAGTATTAGCTTTTGATTATGTAGCTCGCCGCGAACAAGTTGCGCGCGCCTTTGACCTGCAGCCGAATGAACTGTTGTTCGTCAGTGCCAGTTCGCCGATCCCGAAGTCCGAAATCAATAACATGTTTGCTTTCTTTCAGCACACATCAGGAATATTTTTATCCTACCGGGCTGCGCCTGCCGACACAGCGTTCACTACCGAAGTACATAAACGCTGCAAGCACGCTCAGCCGGTCCAAAGGAGCCTGCGGAAATCGCGTTGCTGCAGCGCCGCGGTAACAGCAGCTGGACACATAAAAAACCCAGCCAATGTGCCACCCGGGAATAAGCAAACGCTGGCTCCAAATCGAACTCGAAGCCAAATATTTCTGTCACAGCGTCCAGATGACCGACTACTAGTGCGATCGTCAGCATCGGCGCGTAGGGTTGCCGTTTTTCGCAACACACCTTCGCCGGATCGCGTGGCCCGCGAAGGCGGTTTCATCCTGGTCGATTCGGGCGGACAACTCGGCCATTATGTGAACAACGTCAGACATACCTACGGTGCCGGCTAGCTAGATGTGTTTTCGTCGCAACTTCATGGCAGGGTGTTGCAGGCCAAAACCTACGCATGCGAGCGCCTACGCCGCCGGCACAAAGTGGAAGGATCTCTGCTTCGCGACAGTCATCAACTTGATGACGAGTTCAGTATCAATAAACGTAATGAAGGGCAACCCCCGAGTCGCTGATCGCGTACGCGCACAATGCCAGCGGATTCGAGAGCCTAGCTGGTCGCTAGATTCACGTTCCGCGCTGCACATAGATTTGATTCTATGTCCAGGCCACGTTGTAATGACCGAGCCAGGTTTATATTTCATTCTGACAATCCTCAACGATCCGGCGATCACAGCGAGCGCTGTCGCGATGGCATGAGCTAGTCTCTGGTCGGAACAATATCTCCAAATCGGAGGCATGCGCATCGAAGATAATCTATTCGCCACTACAATCTCTAAAAAATTATAAGCTCGAAAGAGTCAAGTCCCGTACAAAACGTGTCCAATTTGCGCTAGGCCGCAACGTGTTCGCTTGCTGTCGAAGGGCGGAAACATGCTATGTTAGAGATAGGGTTAAACTGCGGGGCGTCTTTTCGTCAATTGAAGACGGTTACCGACCTCTCCCGGGAAGACGCAACCAGGCTGCACGGCCACAAGTTTCGCGCGCCAGATAATTATTTTTTGGTATGCTGCTGCTCGTCTCGTTGTTCCGTGCCCAACCTCCAAGAAGTCTACCCGATTCGGGAGGCAGGAGGAAATCCTCCAACGGACGACCCTGAAGGTTAGTTTCCCCTTGGACGGTTCGCCAGAGAGGTCCAAACACGTTTCCTATAACCTGAGCGGCGTCTATGCGGCCGCCAACGGACACACGGCCAAGAAAAAAAGATAAAAGTCTTCCATTTCGAAAAGACCGATGTATTAGCAATCTACGCCCCGGCTGAAAACCGCCTCAACTGGCCAGCCCAACAGTGAAAACAATCGGGAATACCAGCTTGCAAGAGAGCAAGAGTTTCTACGGTCTGAGCTCCAGTTCGCTTGTCGCCAACAGCGCTGCAGTAAAAATCAACAGTGGCTCCATCCGCACTACAGGCATCGACGCCAACAACGCCCTCGGGTTTCCAAAAGTTGTTTCCGCAACGATCGAGCAGATGCGAGTCGAGGCGCTCGCGGTCGGAGGCTATTGGGATTAATAGCCAGTGGCGGCACTGTAAGCTCATCAAAGATTTCACGATCGTCACCAACCCATGCCGCGGCCCTCACGGTCGATCGTGGCGGCGGCATCTTGCGCGCGCTATCAACGACAATTTCATGGCTTCCTGAAAAAACTCCCACGCCGTCTATTCGACCAGCAGCATCTCCATCAGTGGCGCAAAACTCATCGCCACCGATTCCGAAAAAGCGGTGATCAAGGAAATTAATAAAATAACTATAACTTATTTTTAATTAATAATTTTTAATTTACCGGAGCGGTGATCTAAAAAAAGTTCCGGGCGCCGCGACCGGAACCGCCTTTTGCGCCAACAATCCCTCCGCGAAAATCACGACTGACCACGTGTGGATTGCTGTCATCTTCAATCAGCTGATTGAAGCCGGACGTCGGGCGGGGGGAGGCGCGTGGTTAATGGGAGAGCGGGAGCGCGGTCGTGCTCCGCGTACGGCAGCAGACTTCAACCGGAGGTCTCCCCATAGATGGCCTCAGCACCATCACCGCCAGCCTCGCGAAGATAGTTCCGTTCCAACCGTTCCAAGATAGCCCCCTGCTAACTCGCCAAGGCCTTGCACGTTCCCCCTGGCTTTTGTTCTTGACACAAGCAGCGCTTGTGAAGTAGTGCTACCACAGCCAAGATGCTTGGCTACGCGAGAAAATCTGCGGTCTTTTCACCGGCAGCAGACTGCATCCGCCTCCTTCCGGTCGGGCTCTCCTCTGAAGTCGAAACGGGAAAAATTTCCAATCGACAAGCCGAGGTGACCTTTGACAAGTTTGGGTATGGCTTCGTCCGAAAAGAAATCGTTTTCTCCTGCCATGTTCATCGTGGATTTGATTGTGTGCGCAGGGTTCTTCGTTTACGAATACAGCGTGCTGAAAATCCACGTGCAATCGGAAGACCCACACATGATCATGCTCTGGGCTGGACTAACCGCCGTCTGCATGACAGGTGTATTCTGGCTGGCCTTACAGATGTTCAAAGTAGTTTTCTGTTTACAGCACGCTTCGCACAAATAAACTGTCGGCACAGTAAACTTTTCCTCATTTTTAGCTGTCTTGTCCAAAAATTCAACACACTTCCGCATTTCGATAGCTTCAGAGAACTATTTCGAAAGAATCGAGCACCTCGTCTCCAAAAGGGCTATGCCCGGGGAGTGGTCAACATTGCCGCGGAACTAAAAATTTCCAGGCCAGTACCACACCCACAGCTGCATGCAGAAGCTCGACGCCGAAGAGTTCGTAAAGAAAAAACCGAGGTATGATAACTCATCAACTTTCGGCTCGGAAGTCGCAAATCGTATCATCAACCGCCACGATCTGCGCACAGGGGTTTTTACGCACAATCGGCTGTTACCGACGAAAAAAGTCATTTACGATGACGTCGAGAGCATGGAGCATCAACATCAGTATCGAGATGTTCAAGGCAATCGAATTGGCTCACACGTCATCTCGAAAAAAACCGCTCATCGTTGTCTGCATCTTGGACAAGGGCAGGGGAAGCGGTCTTCCCTGCGCCCGTAAGTCCGCCTATCCAACGGACCAGGTCACCGGCCGATTACACTTCGACAACTTCGTCGGCCCGACAGCGCTTGAGGCGCGAAGCCACGATAATCGACAACTCATAGAAGATCAGCAACGGCGCTGCGAACAGACATTGATTAAACGGATCCGGTGTCGGTGTGACTATGGCTGCGATGATAAAGATCACTACGATGGCGTGCCGGCGGTATTTGCGCAGTGTTTTCACTTCCACGATACCCATGTAAACCGCCAGCACGACGAGCAGCGGAAACTCAAAAACCACCCCAAGGCCCAGCACGGCCCACATCAAAAGACTGTAGTACTTATCGGCAGTCCAAAGCGGTGTGTAGCCGAACATCTGGTTCAACTCAAGCGATATGCGAATACTGCTCGGCGCGAACAAGTAACAGCCAAATGAACAACCGCCGAGAAAAAGCGCGAACGCCAACAATCCCGTGGGCAGCGCCACGCTCAGCTCACGTTTAGTAAGCGCCGGCGCAATAAATTGGCCGATAAAAAAAAGCCAAAAAGGCAGCGACATCACGATGCCGCCGATCAGACAGATATCAATCATCACCGAGAAAACGCTCATCGGACTCGAAGTGACTAGGTTTATCTGCATCTTCGGATAAGCAGCGTGCGCCTTTTCCAACGGCCAGTTCAGCAGCAGCGAAGCGTCATCCATACAATAGGCAACAATCGTAACCATCACCGCGAACACGATTGTACACTTTAGCAGCGTCCACCGAAGTTCCTCAAGGTGATCGAGAAATCCCATTCGCTTGCCGCCGCCGGAATATTCACTTCTCACTGATTCGCTAGTCTGGTATTTAACCACAAACTATCTACTAAAAACGTTTTTGTGCGCAGCGGCAATGTTGTAGTTTAGAAAAGTAAAATAACTTAACCCAACAGTTATTCACATCCGTTCAACCATAAAAATCCACATACAAAGGCAGCCGCGATCACAACGAGATCGCTTTAAAAACTGGTCAGGGCTCGCTTCGAACGGGTCGTGACCAAGAGGTGGCCGACCTTGGAAATTAGAAGCCTCTCGCGTCGATGTTTTAGGAGATACGCCCACACCATTTCGCAACCTCCGCCGTTGACACCTCCGGATACGCTCGCTGCTATTAATCTTCCTTTTTGTTCATTTCCCATTTATTATGGCCAACAAACTTACTGCTAAAAAATCCACTCAAAAAATGGCAAAGAAGTCGGAACCCGCAGCGAAGAAAGCCGCGGGGAGACCTCCCCAATATGTCTACACGTGGGGCGCTGGCAAAGCCGATGGCAAAGGTTCGATGAAACACCTTCTCGGCGGGAAAGGCACCAATCTCGCGGAAATGACCCGCATAGGCCTCCCGGTACCTCCGGGTTTCACCGTCACAACCGAGGTCTGCACCTACTTCTACGCAAACAAGCGGACCTACCCGGCCTCGCTCCAAACCCAGATGGAAGCCAGCATGGCCAATATGGAAAAAATCATGGGCACAAAATTCGGCACCACCAGCGGCATGCCGCTCCTCGTCGCCGTCCGTTCCGGTGCTCGCGATTCCATGCCGGGAATGATGGACACGATTTTGAACCTCGGCCTCAACGATCAGACGGTCGTCGCGCTCGAAAAAGCCACCAACAACCCCCGCTTTGCGTGGGACTGCTATCGCCGTTTCGTCCAGATGTATGGCGACGTCGTGCTCGGCGTGCAGAAGCGCGCCAGCGAAGACCACGAGCCGCTTGAGACCGTCATCCACGCGTTCAAGCACGAAAAATACCACGACAACATCGAGGATTCGAAGCTCACCGCCGAAGACCAGAAAGAACTCGTAAAGCGTTTCAAGGTGCTCGTCAAAGAGCGTACCGGCCACGTTTTCCCGAACAATCCGTGGGATCAGCTCCGCAGCGCTGCCGGAGCAGTGTTCGGTTCCTGGATGAACGACCGCGCAACCGTCTATCGCCGCAAATACAACATTCCCTCTGAGTGGGGCACCGCCGTCAACGTCCAGGCCATGGTGTTCGGCAATACCGGTAACACCTCTGGCTCCGGCGTTGCGTTCACGCGCAATCCCACCAACGGCATCAACGAACTCTACGGCGAGTTCCTAATCAACGCGCAGGGCGAAGACGTCGTCGCCGGCGTCCGCACCCCAGAGCCCGTCCTCAAAATCCAAAAGTACTTTCCGCAAGCTTACACCCAGCTGCTCAAGGTGCGCTCGACCCTGGAAAAGCATTTCAAAGACGTTCAGGACATCGAATTTACCATCCAGGAAGGCAAGCTATTCATGCTCCAAACACGCAACGGCAAGCGCACGGCAGCCGCCGCGCTGAAATTTTCCATAGATATGGTAAAGGAGAAACTAATCGACTGGAAGGTCGCCGTCCAACGCAACCCAGCCGACCAGATCGAACAACTCCTCGCCCCAGTCTTCGACCTCGCCGAGATCAAGAAGGCCCAGACGATCGCCACCGGTCTTCCCGCCGGCCCCGGCGCCGCCACCGGCAAGATCTACTTCAACGCTGGCCGCGCGGTCCAAGCAGCCGACGAGGGGAAAAAAATTCTTCTCATCCGCGTCGAAACTTCCCCTGAAGATCTCCGTGGCATGATCGCCGCCGAAGGCATTCTCACCACGCGCGGTGGCGTCTCCTCGCACGCCGCCCTCGTCGCCCGCCAGATGGGCAAAGTCTGTGTTTGCGGCGCTTCTAACGTTCAAATCGACTACAAAAATAAGACCGCGACCATCGCCGGAGAATCCTTCAAGGAAGGCGATTTCCTCTCGATCGATGGCAACTCGGGCATCGTTTACGCAGGCAAAATTAAAACAGCTCCGTCCGAAATCGTCGCTGGTATCGTCAACAATGACGAAGCCGCAAAGAAAACCGAGAAGTTCAAACACTACGTGCAGCTAATGAAGTGGTGCGCTAAGGCTACTAAGCTTGGCGTCCGCGCCAATGCCGACACACCCGAGCAGGCCCGCATCGCAGTCGCTTTCGGCGCCAACGGCATCGGTCTTACCCGCACGGAACATATGTTTTTCGAAGGCAATCGCATCGACGTGATGCGCGAGATGATCCTCTCCGACTCGCTCGAAGGTCGCGAAGCCGCCCTCGTAAAGCTCCTTCCCTACCAGCGCGAAGACTTCCTCGGAATCTTCAAGGCGCTCAGGGGAAGTCCGGCAACCATCCGCTTCCTTGATCCGCCGCTCCACGAATTCCTTCCACACACGGCCGAACAACAGACCGACCTCGCCAAGAAACTCGGCATCGCGTTCGAAAAAATCGAACAGCGTGTGCATGAGCTCGACGAATTAAACCCAATGTTAGGTTTACGCGGCTGCCGCCTCGGCATCAAGTATCCGGAAATCACCGCCATGCAGGCTCGTGCCGTCCTCGAGGCCGCCGTCGACGCCAAGAAGGCAGGGGTCAAGCCCAAGCCAGAAATTATGATTCCACTCGTCGGCTTCAAGAAAGAGCTCGATCTCCAGGTCGCGATTGTTCATAATGTTGCTGCTAAGGTTTTTTTTGAGAAAAAGACCAAGGTCGAATACTCGATCGGCGCCATGATCGAGATACCACGTTGCGCTCTCGCCGCCGACGAAATCGCTCAAACTGCCGAATTCTTCAGCTTCGGCACGAACGACCTCACGCAAACCTGTCTCGGTATGTCGCGCGACGACTCCAGCTCCTTCCTCGGCGCCTATCAGGAAGCCGAAATTTTCAAGAAAAACCCCTTCGCCTCCGTCGACCAGACGGGCGTTGGCTCCCTCATGGAGCTCGCCATCGAGAAAAGCACCAAGACCCGCCCTGGCATTAAGCTCGGCGTCTGCGGCGAACATGGTGGCGATCCGAACTCGGTCAAGTTCTGCCACAAAGCCGGTTTGAGCTACGTGTCTTGCTCGCCCTATCGCGTCCCTATCGCCCGCCTTGCGGCAGCCCAAGCTGCCCTTGCAGATGCAAAATAAAACGCACCCGACAACCTCATTCTTATAGCTCCAACCATTTTGGTCAGAGTCTTTTCCCCAGGCGAGCGTTTAGCTAACCCTCCCAACTTTTCTTTTCCTGTCTCCATAAATTGACTCGCGTGTGTCGTTCTATCCCGCCCCCCCTTACCCTCTGACTGTGTTTCGCGCACCCACTTTCCTGTGGTGAGAAACTCCGGTCGTGGCTCCTGTTCGGCCAAGGGAAGCGCTCGCTTCCAAAATAGCCAAATTCAACGCCCTACTCACCAAACACCCGGAGAAAAACGCCGCCTCCCGAGCTCCTTCTGTTGAAATCGCTGCTCTACGTGTAAGTCCTGCACGACGAAGAGATGGGGAAAAGCTCCTGACGAAAGCCACCGTCCAATATCTCGACACAAAGCTCGTCATCAGCGTCCAGCTGTACGCTCTATTCGATGCCACCCGAATGCAACAAGGCCAAGGCGAGCGAGAAAGAGAAAACGAAGGAATCCAAGCGCATTCGCTTTGACTGGGAAGCTTGCATCGGAAATCAATTTCACATAACCTAGGAAAACCTCATTCAAGCACCATGCCGACCTCAAAGGCCAGGTTGTCATGCTTGATTTCTGGACCATCTGGTGCGCGGCTCCTACATCGCATCATTTCCGAAAGTTCGCGCCAAGGTCATGCACTTCAAAGATTCGCCGATCGAGTTCATCGGCGTCATAATCTTGCAAGATAGGTCATTAATCTCAGAACCAAGCCCATCGAAACCAAGAGCGGTCCACAAAAGGGATATAGACTAATATCCGACATTCTGAAAAAGTACAACATAACTTAGGAGGCCGCTTTCGCCAGTAGGAGACTTTCAATCCCGACTTCGCAATTCTCGGTATTCCCTATATCGCCATCATCGGCCTGAACAACACCGTGCGTTTTCGCCGGTCTAAACCCCCATGATCCGACCGCCAACATCGAGAGAAGAGCCACCACTCTGCTAAAGGAATTCAACATGCCGGTGCCTGCCGCCAAAAACCGAATAACGGCCGGAAAGCGCCAATTCACTTAGCCTGGAAAGCTCTTTCTCCCGGCTTTTTTATCGGTTCATCCAGACATAAGCAGGCTTCCATCTTCATTCTCCGGAAGGTGGGCTCAATTCGTTTTCCGCGCCGCCGATTAGAGAACGTAACTGCACGTTTTCGTAAACGTCGCCCCTTTCTATGGCGCTTCTTCCAGCGATTTCAGCTCATTCAATTCATTCAATACAGCCTCGCTCATAAAGTAAATCATTGTACCGCAGCAGAAAGATACAGACCAAACAAGCGATCCAAGGTAATGAGACCACCAAGGCTAAAAAGTTCGCAACCCATCAGGTTCAAACTGGTAAACGAGCAATCCGGTCTCCGTATCCCCTCAAGCCACCACGCTCACCGTCTTCCGACAACAGGATCCTATACGGCCGCCTCGGACGGCGATCCAACAGCGTTCGAAAGCAGCTCATTAATCTCATTTTACCACTGGTAGTGGGGAAGCCCGATCAACAATCTTTTCTAATACAATACGATTAGCTGTTTAGTCCTCTTTGTCAGCGCATTTTCGCTTTCTTGATCGTTACCTTTTGCTCGACCGTGTTTTCCCACCGCGGGAAACGTCGCCGCAGTCGGCTGACTGCTTTTCGTTCCACCAGTAATGTTCGTCACAGGCCCCTTCTTGTGTCCCTAGTTTTTTATATAAATTAATTCTAAAAAACATTTACGGAAATTCGATTTACCCGAGCCCACACAGATCAAAACCCAGAAAGAAGCTAACGCCGTCTTTCGTAGACCCGATCCTTTGATCACAGAGAAAAGCTTTCACGACGCCACCATCACCAACTCTGGAACGATCGGACATCAGTGGGAAACATTGCTCGGGGTAGCCTGAACGTACCGCCGCCACGGACCATCTTGGGTGCAGTATCTATCATCCGCCCGAATCTCACCATGACCGACGGTTGCGATCGCCTGCTCCTTGTAAACGTAACCCCTCACCAACGTCCTCGATGTTTCATTTTGTCCCCAAGCGCGTCAACAACCCGACCTTGGCCCGCGTCAAATGTCCACGCTCCGCGAGATGGCTCCGCCCACCAACACCAGGACTATCAGTCATGGCCCGGGCAGAAATTTCTAGATCTACGATTGCGACATCGGAGCCGGTGACGACAACATCGTGATCAAATCCACAAGTGGCGTAGGCAGCTTTGTGCAAAGCGTGCGCTACGAGCTGCATTTAGATGTGCAGCTTTGCACAATTAACCGACGGAGCTTCAAAGGCGACGCGAGAACAAATTGCAAGCAATCCACAACATGGACCTTTAAAAACATCACCGTGCGCAACGCCCGCCGTGCTAAAATTGCCCAGGCATCCCGAAAAGCTCCATTTCCGGTCTCATCTTTTCGCGACGTCCACTTAATCGCAAAAAAGGGATTCGATCTAACACAATGCTGGCACTCCAAACTTCGAAAACGTCACCAACAACATCCCCCCTGGCGTCGTTTCAAAAAAGATTCCGAAAGAACACTGGACGATTTTCTGGAGGCTAGGTTTGTCCCACACCGACATTTTCAGCCTTCGCCCGGGCCAACCTATGATCAAACTCCGTTCCCCTGCCAGTCCCTCGGACTTTTTCTCCGCCCCTTCCTCTGGACCAACGACTGCCGTCAGCGCGCCAGCACGATTCCGGTTATCGCCGATGTCGTTTTGACCAACACCCGCACGCGACTCTTTGTGCAGCCAGCGAGCACGGTTTGATCATTCGGGAAAAGGCGCAGACCAGCATCGTCCATTTCTATGAAAACGGGCGCCGGCGGTCCACGTTCACCGTCTACTCTCGACGCAAAAAATCGTTGTCTATCCCAACTTAAGGAAGACCGATAAGGCAACTAGCAGGATCAAAAAGCAGAAACTGCCCGATTGGTTTGAAATAGTTAGCGCGAAATAGTTCCGCTTTGCTTCCAAGCGCTCCAAGGAAAAGCCTTAGGATTGCTTCCAACCTACCGTCTCGCTCCGGAAAAATCGTGAAAATTTTCTGAAATCGGCGTTATCTTGCCAAACTCTCCAGCCATGGAAACCTACAACGAAATGATCCGAACACCTCACCGGACCATCACCACGCCGCTTTTCTACTTCGGAAAAAAACGCGTTCCACCCTCCAGACGCTCGCCAAGTTTCTCGACTTAGCCGCATTGGTGTTCATTGGTGGAACGCTCTTCCGGATGCTGGGCTACCTCTGATAATCTTTAGACTCTACGTAAGTTTGAAACTGGTTGGGATCGGCTTTGGTCTGCAAAACATCGTAAACAATTTCATCAGCAGCATTATCATTCTCGCCGAGCGTCTAATCTCGATCGGTAATCGCGTGGAAATCAACAGCGTCGCCGGGCAGGTTTCTCAAATTTGCATGCACAGAACCGCTCGTCGGTCCAAACGACAGCATCTCCGTTATCGTGACCAACTTGAGTTTTATCAGCAATTGCAGTGTAAACTAGGATTACGGCAACTGGGAAAATGTGCTTCTTTTTTCCCATCGGCAACGCTTGCGACACCAACCCGGAGCGAGTATGCAGTCGCTTGGCCGAGGTTGTGTTGCAACGTTCCCAGCTCCGCAAACCCAACCTGATTTTTCATCGACTTTGGAGAGATCTCGCTAGATTTTTAACTCGGTATCATAGAACGCCAAAATGGGCCACTCGACCAAGAGCTTCCTGAGAAAAAACTCCGGAGAAGCCGTAGATTGAGACTCCTTTCCCATAGCGAGATCTTTATTTGCGCAGCTGCCTGTTGCCGTTAAGCTGCTGGTCCGCCCAAAGACTGAGCAACCAGGAGGCAGACGCAATAAACCACGGATCGTTATTTGAGCCCAGAAAAATCCAGCGTCGCGGAGTGGTTCGCCAGCGTCTTGGCGCGGCGTGTGTCTTCCCAGTGGGCACCGCCCTGTCAGAACACTTTGGTCGAGCGGGACTTGCCGCTGTAGCTGGAAACCATCGCGTAACAATGCTCGCCGGCGTTGTAAATGACGGCCAAATTTACGACCGTCGGGTCGAAAGTTTCGCAATCAACGGAAGGCTTGTCGTTGTTTTCGCATAGATGGCCCGTAACATCGTAAATTTCCGCAGGTTATCCTTTCCGGACCCAGTTGATATGGTAATGCAAACCATAAATGCTGGACCGCATCAGATTCGCCATAATTCGTCATACATACATCGAAGCCAACGTAGTTTTTATACATCGCCTTTTTGTGGAGCGCCCGTAACATAAAATAACTGTAAAGCCTTGTGATCAATGCACCCGCACTCGATCGCAATGCGAATCAGACCAGGGGTTGGCGACAATGGTTGCTTTAGTCAGTATCCTTGATGCTTGCGGCCTATCTAGGCAAAATGGATCACTATCTGCTCCGGCTTATAAGGAATGCCGATGCCGCCACCGAAGTTTAGAAGCTCAAACTTGGTGCCAAGCTCGCGATTCAGCTCCACCACCATATGCGGATTCGGCAGCGTCTTTACGCCATAATAATCCACAAAGCCACCCAACACCCATTGAATATCTCATAAAAAGCGAGTGCATTTTCCCACACCGCTGTCTCGGCATAGATATGAGACGGTGTCGGTATTTTGGCCGCGACAGCCTCGAGTTGCTCCTTAGCAAACGGGAGGATCCTTTCAGCCATGGCCATGGATGCAAGCGGTGGAAACCCCCACGAAAAAACTTTTCTGTCAACGCTCCATCTGTACCTATGAGCGCTCATTAGCTGCCAATTCCAATCTTAAGCCTTCCGTTGCAATTTATTTTAACTCTGCCCAAAAAAAGAGCGCCAGGCCAGGAAGCTAGCCAGTGCGAGAGCCCGACAGTCATCGACAACGCAGTGCTATTATTAAAACACGCCCACGAGCGTGTCAGCGGCGATGTTAAAATACAATATCTCCAACAACGCCGAGGCGCTGCCCGCGATTTCCCCAAAGGGGCCCATCGCCAAAGCCATCATGTTCGGCGAAATCGTGCCTGCCGACGGAAAGATTGAAAAAATAAAAACGCGGTCAACACCGACACCCGTCCCGATCTGTCTCTCCCACCAAAGCGAGCGCAACGCCAACCAGCACCTGCCACATCTCGTGGAGATGCATCAACCAACGATTTAACTGCAACACGGAAATCATGTCAGTGCGATTGATTCCGAAAACCAGTGTTTATTGTTGCGGTGAAAATCCGCTCTAAGATCGATAAACACGAACGGAAGCTCCATCAGATAGAATAGGGGAAAATGCCCCGCCCCTATTCTGAAACTGACGGCCAGCAACGCACCCAAGAAAGTACCTGTCGTTAGCAGGTGGCAATAGGTCTGCAAAGCGCGCCCGATACTTTTACCCCGACGACTCGCCAGTGTAACCCTTCCCGGAAACGCCAGCATCATCGTTTCAACGCAGCCGGGACCGGGCACCGTTAGCATTTAGAAAATTCCCCGCCACCCGGTCCATCTGATAAGCTGTCCGCCCACGGCCGAAACGAAAATTGGCGATGTACTCAGAGTCAGCATGACAACAAATAAATTTTTCGCTAATTCGCGCTCATCTAAAAACCCCGTATTACGGTTCGCTGTGCCACCATATCTGCTAAACTGACCAGCGCTATTACGAGTCGCCATATCAACAAAGCCGCCATCGAATATGCCATCAAAACAGCCACGAAAATCGCAAGTTTCACCAGCAGCGGGCTTATATCTATCTCGTCAATGCACAACTGGCCAAAAAACTGCTCTCAACAATAGCCCGGCCAGAAACACGGAAACGTGAGTTGGCACCGCGCTAATATCGACTTAAAGTTCCTACGTACAGTCCCAGATAACGCGAGCAAATAGATATCGGTTGCAAACAGGTCCGATCACCATCAGCGCCCTTAGCACAAAACCAGTTCGTAACGAACATAGAAGCCATCGGTCAGGGAATTGTACCAGGAACACGTTAACTGGGCCTGGCTGAAGCGGACTTCGTCGCCGAAACAACCCACCTTACAACTCAATACATCTATGATCGCAAATACTAAAGCCTCTAGCTTACCACGGCGCTCCAAGCCGAGCTGGGAAACAAATGGACTGCAGACGAAGGAAACCGTCTCCTCGCAGCCATTGTCTGCTTCTACGCCAACACCATAATCGGCAAGGATCTCGAAAACATAATCACCAGCTGGAATTAGGGCGCCAAACACGTCCTCGGCTACATCTCCAAATAAATTGCGTGCCAGCCGGTTGCCCGCCTGTTTTCCCCAATCAATGGGAAACCGAGCCCCGCATTCTCGCCACAATCCGTTGCCGAGAGCTCCCCCTAGTTTGAAACGGCGCGCCAGCGCAAGGATGGGCGGCAACATCGACATCGCCCTTACCATTTTTCGGTCATCGACCGCAGAGGTCGGTTCACCAGCATCTCAATTATAACCAACGACATCACAAAAAAAGAGCAACCTCGCCTAGAAACGTTCCATCTTAGAGCTTGTCGCGCAAGCCGCCACCCAGGAAATCTACAACACCGCGTTCGGACGCGATCTTCCGCACGCAAGAGACTATCCTATCATGCTGCTATATAGCTTTTGGGGGGGAACGGGCTCGATGTGCGTACGCACGGCATCTGCAGCATCATCCAGCGCAACGACATGAAAGGCCTGACCCCCTGCATCAACCCCAGAGGCTGCATCTTGCGGTCCTCACCACCTCTCCGTTTGCTCTCTAGGTCAACTGTATGTACTTTGTAACCTGGCCGAAAGCATTCCGCCACGATGCTTCCGTTCAGCTATGAAAACCGCCTACTCGGCCATATTCTTGTCTACTACCATCGCCGCCAGCCCCTCACCGGAACCGATCTCCAACCCCTTGTGGCCATAGCCGCACAGGTGGCCTTTGCCAATTACGCTGACAGCAGGCAGCGAGCGCGTTAGAAGCCATGGTCAATGGAGCTAACCAGCTCAGCTCCAACAGACAACGGCGCAAACGAAGGAACTTTCCTAATAGCGTTTCGCACGACCTGCACGCATCCGTCCGTACTACCTACTACCTACTATGCACAGCTACACAGCCGCCGTTTCTCGAGGGTTTACGGTTCCGTATTGCCCTAAGATGGGGAAGGGGACAGCCCCGGCATCTCATCTCATCAAACGAGTTTTGCGTAAAGGCACGCGGATGTATCAAATTACTAGCGATCTCCTAGTTTACAGCCGGATTAGCTTCATCTCAAACCAGTTGCGACCAAATAACTCATTCACAGGATCATGGAGCAATACCCAAGAATGCACCCCAAACGTACCGATACTGATACCGTCGATCCGCTGTTCCACATCTTTGCGCACGTACCTTCGTTGATTCAGGTGGTTCCAAGCTTCCTCAGCAACGGAGTAAAATTTGCTGCTGCCAAGAACGCGCCCCAAAGTCCATATCGAAGATAAAACCTACAGCGGTCAAATGGGCCCTCTAGGTTGAGAGGTAATGAGATCGCCGTCAAACTAAAACACCAATCCCGCATCTTCGGACTTTAAAAACAGCTACACAACCAAGGCGACTACGAAGGCACCCTCGGTATAGAATCCGATAGCTTCAAAATAGCCGACTAATGATCTAGTTTTCGCTAGCTTAAGGAGACAGTGTATATTTTTGCTCTGCTCGCTCACAACTCAAACATTTCGTTGCATGCTACTTTTTCACAGTTTCCAGTCAAGATTTCTATTAGGAAAAATCTAAAGCCTTATTCTTATAAGGATGAGGGATCGCCTAGTTTTTCAATCAACTAATTTTGTTTTTGTTTTGTTTTTATTCTAGCACGTCAATGCGCGCTGGCAAGGAACCTAGTCCGAAACACTTCTTATACTTATACCTTATATTTTTTAAATATAATATATATTGAATCTTTTCCTGGGTTTTTTGCGATGGTCTTCGACGAATCGCTCGCTTTTTCCGCAACTGGTACCGCCACTTGCGCCTGTTTGCGTTTTTCCGCCTTCCGGCCCAAACAGCCGCCCACACAATCATCGATTCGTCTATTGCTCTCGAATACCAGCGTGCCTAGCCACAGCCTAATTCCAGAAACGTGCAATCGCGGTTCACCAACAACAGCGTTGCCCAGGATTCCACGAGCAAGTTCTCCAGCAAATCCAAGATCTCATGTGGAGATAGTCGTCAGCTCGTCCATCACAAACATATTCGCAAGTTGCATAAAAAACTAAGCGAACAACAAACAGTTCCACTCGCCACTCGAAAGCATTTTTGCGAGCATGCACGTCCGAGTCGATTCGAGAAGGCTATCCTAAGATAGCTGATCACGTTCCGCGTGCTGCTATCGGTGGTCATCGTTGGATGTGCCGTTGGCGACAGTCTTGTTCCCATAAATCTGCACACGCAACTGGTCGGTAGTAGACGTTTTCCTGGTTCGTACCGTATTCCGCGAAACCGCTCGTGGGATAAAGCTAAGACAAAAAGCAACAGTTTGATCAAGGTCGCCTCGCCTTGCCAGCGCTGTTCGGCCAGAAGATGCCAGTCCTTTCGCCGTGCTAGATGGCCATAAAAATCCCGCACGACAGCGCGACCATCCGCCCACGCAAAGATGAGATTTCCTCATTCGATAACCTTATAACCTTCACACCGGCCTGATCCATCTCGGCCAGCTTGATTGTGGCTGGCTCTGCCCCACGCGCTCGCGCTTCCGCAAGCATCTGTTTCCAGAGGGATGGTACGGGCCGTTGCCAGCGAACGCTGAGCTTTCATACCGCGTCGGATCTATTTTTCTTCCTGCGCAAATTTCTTTTCGAAACCCTACGCGCTGTTTTTGCTCCGTTTCGAACGCTTCCTGTTCCCTCACAAGGTAGGTGCCGTAGTCGCAGGCCCAGTCACCCAAACGGTTGCGATAGAGTTCAACGATATGTGTAGCAATCTTGAAAAAATGTCCTTTAGGACATCATAGAAAAGAGTGTCGGCTTCTTGTTGATCAGAAATTCCTCGAACCAAAGAACCAATTTGAGGTTGAAGGGACTGGCCGCCTCGTCGAACAGCAATAGATCCGGCTAGTCCGCCAGCACTCGAACCAACAAGCGCCCAGCGCTTTCAAACCACTCGAAAGCGCCGGCGGTAAACCGACCCGGCCTGGCGAAACACACCGCCACTGTTCGGCTACATTTTGCCAGCCATTACTTTCATCAAGAAGTCGATTTTCCAGCGCCATTCCATCCAAGCAGGCAGACGTGCTGGCCAAGGTGAACCTGAAGGTTGATGGCCTCCAAAATTGTCAGGGTGTCAAAGCGCAACTTCGCGTAGAATAGCATAAAAAGTACAGCCCACCAAACGGACAACCTTGCGGCTCGGGCCAATGACGCGCAGCCAGAAAGAGGCTTGGGGACCAGCATAAAAATTTGGAAACGGCCAAAATGCGAATCCAGAATGTTTTCCTGTTTATGAAGCTCTTCAGCTACCGCGTAACTCTCCTTGACACCGGCTGCGTCGCTTTTCCTGACCTGATCAAAGCGACCGACAGTCGTATTGATCTGCCCAATACCAGGCGCTTTGTTCGCGCGAAACAACGGAAATCTTGCACCACGAGATCGTCGAGCCGGCGGATTTTTCAAAATATTTTCAGGGATTCCGGCCATCCCGGCACTGGTTTGCGCTGACCGTCTGGTCGATATCGTTTCTTTAGCGGCACTGGCGCTAGCAACCTAGCTTCGTCGGCCCACAACCGGGCCCCTCCGTTTCCGCTTCGTTCGCCCATGCTAGTTTCATCGCGGCATTGAGTGCCAGGAGACTGGCCTGGCAGGCAAATCTCGTCGATAGTCTTTATAACCCTCCCACATAGTCGCTGGCCTTTAACAAATCGCCCATGGCGGCCGACATTTCCACAATGCTGACAGGTTCCGCATCGGCGGAACAGTGAACCTTTGGTGTTAGTAATTTGGCAGCAGAGAAAATGCCCATCTTGGCCCCAGGAAGCTCCTCCAACAAAGCATTAGGGCTCTTCGAGCGCTGCCTGCTGGCTCGCACTCTCAGCCAGTTTTTGTCCTTCCGAGAGAACCTATCCTCCCTACAGCTTTCGACATCTGACCGGCTCCTACGCTGAGTTCCGCCGCCACAAGCTGCTAATACTGGGAGCTGCCCCAGCATGGCTTGGTCAAACCGGCAATAAAGAATTCGGCTTCGATACCCATAAAGGCGATGCGATGAAGCTCCATCACACTTTGTATACTAATAAAAACTACACTTCAAGTGCAGCCACCGTATCAACGCTGAACTTCTGCACCTGCGTCATAATCGCATCAATGGCGTCGGCTACCAGATAATCGATGCGAAAAACTAGCTTATCGACGACAAGTCCGAGCGCGGTTTTACCTTGCTGAAATTGCTTGAACGCTTCCAGATATTTTCGCCGAGTTCACGGTAGAAGGTCAGCGATGTATCGATTTTCGAAACACCGATCCCCCCCACCCAGGCGAAAAGGCCCCGGAGCTGCTACAAATCGTTCTGCACCTTGGTCTCCTGCTGCAGCGCCTTATCATACCTTTCGAACAGGGCCGGGTCGTAACCACAAAGAAGCAAAAGCCATCGACTCCTGCACTTGTTTTTGAAGCCAACCTGGGCTAGCCGCCCGCCCGAAATCCACGGGCTGCCCGAGGAACCTGTTTTGGTCTTTTAAACGCGCGGAAACGGACCTCGGTATCCTACACTGTGCTCGTCAGGCCGGAATAACCGGCCATCGCCAACGCAAACTCCGCCATTTCGATGACAGTAGATGGTCCGGCCCATTGATCGGGACTCATCGCCGCAACCGGGAGTATCGCAGGCCCGATATCACATTGAGCTCGCCACCATCGCCACTACTAAACGTCACCGTCACCTGCACGTCAGCGTAGCGTACCCTCATAAAAAAGCGCGACGAAGTATCATATATATTAGCCACCAAATACCCCATAAACGCGACAGTCGTCAACCTGGAGCCCACGACGCGATCGGGGAGTCGGAAGAATTGGAGCTTATTCGCCCAAATTAACACGACGCACTGATAGGCTTTACGTTAGAAACCGACCACCATATCTTTTTTGGTCATGTGCCAGCACATGACCAACTCGGATTCAAACTGGGCCAACTTCCATAGCTCACCCCCCCAGCACCGACTCCGCTCCCTCTCCAAAAACAGGAGCCAGCGAGCCAATGCACGGCAGCGAAAAGATATAAAAGAGAAACTTCGTGCCCCCTCGCGTCCTGTCTCTTCGATCAGCGTCGCATAGCTTTCACGGCGCGCATGCTCGACTGCCCAGTATAAAAATCACACCCACGCCGGCAGGCGTTACCCGTAGTACATCAGTCTTACATGCGCTCGCAAAAGGAGAAATCCTCCGGCAGAGTAAAAATCTCCCGCCCCGAGCCCAGGCTCAGTCGATCTGAAAGTTCCGATAGCCGTTACCAGCTTCCGATGTTCCAACAAAGTGTCAATCCCATTACCCCCGAAATGTTCGGCCAGTTCGGCCGCACGCACCACGCACCGTCCCTGCAAATGCAGGACCATCGCCACGAGCCAGCCGGTTCGGGTCATCGCAACCAAACTACGCAAGTTCCACAACAGCGGACACGAACCCGGCTTAAAGCGGCGTATTCTTCGCCCCGTGCCGATGTCTTTGGTTTTGCTCCCCCAATTATGTATATGTAGTTTCTCTACCATCTAGTTTCCCACAAGATCCAACGCTACCGTCTTTCCCATATCCGCCAACGACATCGAAAATCTGGGCTGGGTTTCGCGTACGGCGGCTAGCCAAAGTCTTATGGCGAGGCCCCCCACACAGATCCGGGATCTCACGGTTATCGATCTCGGCCTCCGCACCGGAGAACTCGTTGCGCTCCTCGGATCCCTTCGGATTCGAGCAAAAAGACACTTCTCACCAAACTCGACAGACTCGACGTGCTAACCTCAAGCGAACCCCGCTACCGCGGCAACCGACCTGACTCTACTCATTATTTCCTCAGCGAACACCGAAACCGTGCGAACACCTCTGCCTTCACGAGTTGAGTTATACCTACTCATTCGCCATCATCGCCGTTTTCGTCGCTTCCGTTCTTTCCGCGTTCGTAGTTCTGCGCAAACTTCACCAATTCGAGTCTTATCGCCAACTTCAAAACGCCTGAACAAAACCGCCACGGTCGTCTCCTCTTTGTCCCATCCTTCCCGCTGTCGGCTGGCTTTCGTAGCTGCTAAGTTCTCAGTTGTTCGCCTTACTTGGCTGGGGCCTGCGCTCCGGAGCCGAAATCAAGGTCGACGGAACGGTCGCCCACGATCGAACCAATCGCCATCTTACTTCTCGATCCCGCGTTTTGGCCAAGGTCCAGCATGCCACCATGTTGGGAAAAGCCGCGCCCACACACCTGCTCGTCTAAAAAATCCAGCGCGTTGAGACGATGCTCCGTGCTGACGTTAATTCCCCCGCAGGATTTTGAAAAATAACCAACTGCAGAGAAAAAACGGCCGCTCGCAACGTCGTAAAATGTCAAAAATCCCCTCCAGCAGACGGAAGCGCCGACTTCCACCCCACGCAATAAAGACGCCACGACCACCTTCCCAGAAAGGGTCGACAGACGTATCTTCCATATTTATCAATAAAGCAAACAATCGACCATCGCAAGAGTGCTAATTCTGGAGATCGGCCGATCCAACATGATATCAGAATTGCCGTAGGGTTAATAGGCAATTACGGCTGAGAGGCATTCTTGTCCGCAGAAGAATTAAGTAGCTATTGAATTTTGTCGTTTTTCCTTCTAAGGCTGATACTTCGCACGGTATCATAGGAAAGGAAAATCTCGTGGGCGATAAATCGCCCACTTCCACCCAGTGATAGAAACAGCTTCTGGAAAAATGAAACGGCCAAACAGATCATGCGATCTGTCGCCGCATCTGCACGAATTACTCCGGTAGAAAAAATCTAAAACAACCGCGTTAGGGGCTGCGCTTTCATTTTCAAAAAACCAGATGACCGGTTTCCGCGGCGCAGATTGGAGTTTCTCCAGTTATCTTGAGGTTTCTTGTGTATTAACATTTTACCGTAGAACAGATATCAACAACATAAGGATTTCTGCATACTTACTCTATCGTGACAATGTATTAATGTTTTTGTCGACGTTCTGGTCGATCCAGTTGGGCATCGCTGTCATCGCTCAAGCTACTACCTTATCCGATTGTACCGCAGGAAAAAAAGGATGCAACTTTTGCTTGCTCGAATTTGATCAACACTTCTACTTCTGGATCGAAGCTTACAGCTTTCAAACGTCGGCGGTTTGGTCTCCTTTTGATATGATGAGAAACGAGTGCTGACCGCGCTGCGCTGATGTGGAAAGCTGACGCCAGACCGTTCGATCTGGTTATAGCAACAGGCAAAAATCCGCCTGCCCATCGGGCTTCCAACTTATCCAAAAGACACACAGGCACGTGCTGTCCCCACCAATCTCGGCTCTGCTCTTACAAAATCGGATCCATTTTAACTTGTCACAGGCGTCTTGCAATGCAGCCAGATAGGCTGGCTAATTCGATTTCACAACGATGTCGCTCGCTCTCGTGTCGAACCGCAGCCTTCACCAGATCAATTCATAAGTCTCGGGATGAATTGTAGTATTCATACAAAATTTTAGGCGTGAACCAACATGAAAGCTGTGCTTTGATTAAAATGCCTTATCCATTACTATTCAAGGTAACATTTCCATGAAGCCACACCGCATGTTCACCGGAGCAATCACTGCCCTCGTCACGCCCTTTCGTAACGGAGCCGTCGCCTATGACCAACTTCGCCAGCTCGTCGACTGGCAAATTAAACAAGGAATTAGCGGGCTTGTTCCGGTCGGAACCACCGGCGAATCGATCACCCTCGATCATCACGAGCACATGGATGTGATCCGCTGCACTATCGAACAGTCGCGCGTGCCCGTGATCGCGGGCACCGGCTCCAACAGCACAAAAGAAGCAATCGATATCACCAAGGCAGCAGACGCAGCCGGCGCCGATGCAATGCTAATCGTCGCTCCCTATTACAACAAACCGACGCAAGAAGGCCTCTTTCAGCATTTTTCCGCCATCGCCGAGGAGACCGAAAAACCGATCATTCTCTACTCAATTCCCAGCCGCTGCGGCATCGAGATCGGGGTCCGGGTCGTGGAACGTTTGCGCACCAAATACTCACACGTCGCCTGGATCAAAGAAGCGGGGGGTAGCGTTGATCGTGTTGATCAACTCGTGCAGGCACTTGGCGATTCTCTCACCGTCTTGAGCGGCGACGACTCTCTCACCTTGCCCTTGATGGCCGTCGGTGCCAAAGGCGTTATCAGCGTCGCGAGCAACCTGTATCCCGATGCAGTCTCGAAAATGGCTGCCCACGCGCTCAAGGGCGACTACGCCAAGGCACGCGCGCTCCACCGAAAGCTTTATCCGGTTTTTAAGACGATCTTTATCGAGTCCAATCCCACGCCCATCAAAGCTGCGATGAAACGCGCCAAAGTGATTTCGTCCGAAGAAGTGCGAGCACCACTTTGCAACTTGAGCGCCGCGAGCCGCAAGACGCTCTTTTCGGCGATCGATGCTTACGAGAACGCATGAACTTGCCCCGCATTATTTTGCACGGAGCTCGCGGCCGGATGGGCCTGGCAGTGCATACGGCAGCCCAGGAAATGGGCCTAACCATCGCCGCCACTGTAGATGCAGACGACAATCTTGCCACTGCCCTCGCTGCTGGCGACTTGGTCGTGGATTTCAGTGCCCACCATGCAACGGGAAAATTAATTAAGTTGGCAGCCGCACAACAAAAACCACTCGTAATCGGCACCACCGGGCATGCCGCCAAGGAGAAGAAACGCCTCCTGAAGCTTGCCAGTCAGATCCCAACTGTCTGGGCAGGAAATTTCTCCGTGGGTGTGAACCTTCTCTTCGCCCTAACGGCACGTGCTGCACAGACGCTCGGGCACGATTACGATGCTGAGCTGGTAGAAATGCACCACCGTTTAAAAAAAGACGCGCCCAGCGGCACGGCCTCACGACTGCTCGAGATAATAATGAAAGCCCGTCAATGGGGCACCGAATCGCCCCGGTACGGCCGCTCTGGAATTACTACGGGCGAGCGCTCGCGGAAGGAAATCGGAGTGCACGCCCTCCGCGGGGGTGATGTCGTCGGCGACCACACCGTCATTTTTGCCGCCACCGGCGAACGCATTGAGCTGACCCATAAAGCCACCGACCGTAGCATTTTCGCGAACGGAGCACTGCGAGCCGCGCAATGGGTCGCCGGAAAAAAGCCCGGTGTCTACGATATGCAGGACGTGTTGGGGTTGAAAGCCTGATGATCACCCGCATCACTGGCAGGCTGCTCTCCGTCACACCACCTCTGGCTGTGATCGAAATCGGTGGTCTCGCCTATGAAGTACACGTCCCGGTAACGACTGCAGAAAAACTTCCACCGACCGGTTCGCAAGCCCGGCTATATACCCTGGCAGTTTATCGCGAGGATTCGCAGACGCTCTACGGATTCAATTCCGAAGAGGAGCGCGATTTTTTTCGCCTGCTGGTGGAGAAAGTGAGCGGTGTCGGCCCCAAGCTCGCGCTCGGCGTACTGAGCAAGCTCTCACTTCCCGTTCTGCAAAGCGCGATTTTCGCAGGTGACGTAGCGCTGCTTTCGAAGTGCCCTGGGGTCGGGAAAAAAAACGCTGAGCGACTGGTAATCGAGCTACACGACAAACTCCCTGGGGCCAGAACCATCGCTACTAGTACGGCTGGCTTCGAGGCCGCAGCGGCCTCTATTCCCCACGAAAACAAAATTCGGGACGCAGTCCTTGCGCTCGTTGCCTTGGGCTACAAACCTATGGACGCTGACAAATCGGTACGACATGCGCTTGTCGCTCTCGGCCCGGGTACGTCTACAGAAGCGTTAATCAAGAAAGCACTGAACTAAAAGCCAACACCCAAATTCCGGGCTATAGCTAAAAAGGAAGAGAACGAGCTTAGCGCTGAAATTAAAAAACGGCTAATTAGCTGCGCCGTCTTTTGCTCTTAGCCACTTTGAAACGAAATGGCAGCGTAGTTCCCGACCCTTTAGGTCGGGTTTGTCATCGAAGGAATCGTTGTCAAAGAGCGATTGCGGCACCAGCACGCTGATTCCAAGCTAATCGATTCCAAAATTGTGTCGCCGTACGCTTGGGGCGAAGTTTAGCATCGTATCGTAAAGGCGGCAGTGTCGCGTGGGATTTCACCAGTGTGGCAGCCAGCTTCGCCTGCAGTGCAGCAACTGCCCACCGCGCCACTTTCGCAGCAAAAGTCGCTGGGGCAGCATTCGTTGCTTTTCACCGCCAGAGACCGACGTAAAAGAGCACGAGCGCAAAACATGCAGTTGCCAGCAACGTCATGCTGTAAAGACGATGGATGTAGCGAGCAGCAAGTTGCCGCTTTTAAAAGTGGACCGATCGTACACGAAGCCACAAGCAACAAGGTGTGTGTTACGGCTCCACACCCTGAAGTTCTCGCTAAGCGAGCATTGGCGGCAAGATGGATGGACAGTATTGTTGATACAACTGGTCGACGGTGCGAGCTGACTTGCAATTCGACTTCCAGTTCCGTTGTCTCATTCATTCGACGAAATCTGCGGATCGATTTAGAGGTTGATCAGCTCGGTAAAATATGTGTCTTCCATTATTGAAATTCTCCACCTAACTTTTCGCGAAGGCACTCTCGTGCGCGGGCAATACGACTTTTGACCGTACCTACGCTAGTATCGACAACTTCGGCAATTTTTTCGTAGGAAAGATTTTGCACATTTCTCAAAATCATAATCTCACGGTGCTTTTCATTTAACATTTCCATGCAATGGGCCACGCGGCTGGCAAATTCCTGCGTGGCTGTAGCAGCCTCCGGGGTCTCCTCTTCAGCAGAAATGAGCTCCGCAATGGTAGTTTCATTGTTAGGCCCAATCGGCGCATCAAGGGGAATAGACCGCCAGCGCTTACGTCGCCACCAGTACCAGTACCGATTCCGAGCCAGATTTGTCGCGATCTGATAAAGCCAAGTGGATAAGGTCGACTCTCCCCGGAAGTTCGCTAAACCGCGATGGGCCCGGATAAAAGTATCCTGCGTCACTTCCTCAGCATCTTGGACATTGCGCAGAAGATGGTGGACCATCACATAAATGCGGTCCCAATAACGCGAGACCAGTTGATCGAATGCCGAAGAATCTCCCTCTTTGAATCGATCTACTAGAGAGCGGTCTAGTGCAGCTTCTTGAGCTTTGGCAGTCATACAGTCATATGTTGTCCTTAGTTTATTTAAATGTGCAAATTTAAAGATTTTTCCCATTTAATCGATTTTAAAATCGATCCTAAATTGATTAATTCTTGTACTATTGGAAAATTTTCGAGTCAAATCATCAAAAAATTCTTGCCTTTTGCTTTACCAAGTAAGTTAAAAATTTTCTATATGGCTTGGGGCGATAGCTCAACGGTAGAGCAGTTGCCTTTTAAGCAATTGGTTCAGGGTTCGAATCCCTGTCGCCCCACCAAGTTATTTTATAGCCGGCAAAGTTTCAATACTGGGTTTTCTGATTTTTATATCCCCTTAAAAATTTAGACAAACTATTTCAGCAATTTATCAAGAAAAGCCTATCAAGACTATCATAAACTAACAAGAATCAGCTTAATGGAATCATTTTGCTGGGGACAAGACCGCAATCCGTGAAATGCTCGCCGAAGACCCCAAAACAGATTCAGCTTACAAGATCGTCGACAAAAGCGGCAACGGCCGGGAAGCTTACAATCTGATCCTCGAAAACAAAACGGATGTTCTCGTGTCCGCCTGCCTTGGACCGGACTAGCAGATTCGATATTTTCTCCGGATTGAACAAATCGCTAAAAAGCACTCGCTTGCCTCACCTTTTTCGGTTACGCAAGTTCAATAATTAAAAATTACTAGCGAAATAATGAAGGCCGGGGTCCATAGCTCATAGCTCTGTCCATAAAAACGCCGGGCTGACCGAATTAAAGAAAGGATTGAAGACCATCGCCAACGTCAATAGAGGCATCTACTTCGATGTCCAGCGTCGCGTGGCCGCCAACACCCAGCCCCGAAGCCGGATATCAAACTAGCTGGCCGACCACGAGAGGGGAACCCTTTAAGCTCGTTCCCGCCCCCCCCAAGACCACGGTACCAAGAAAATTGCAAGTTACCAAAAAGCTAGACATCTAGGACGATAGGGTGAAAACAGCCGACAGCCACCACAACCACCGTTTCAATTTCATAATAAAACATTAAAGTACAAGCTGTTGCCAGCCTAACTCCTTACTCCTTACGTTATGCTCATAACATCGGCCATCGGGCGCATACGTCGCAAGCGCTTGCAAAATGCACCTTATTCCTTTTCATTCTTGTCTATATTTTTCGCTTTAGCCAAAAACGACGCACGTTTTCCACCGTCTCAATGAAGAAACTTCCGCGACTCCTCGGTCTTGTTGTCACCGCCAGCGCGATCCTGCTCACGGCGTGCTCAAAAAAACCAACCCGCCCAGCGGTCGAGGCCTTGCAGATGGGCCCCGGCACGGTCGACCCGAATGCGTTGATCGTACCGGCCAGCGACATCGCGTTTGGTACCGGTACCGGTACCGGGCTGGACGTACGTAGCTACGCGAACTCATTTGTCGAAAATCAGAGTGTGCTGGAGCCGATTTACTTTGATTTTAACCGCACTACGATAAAAACCATCGAGCGCACCAAGGTCAAAGCTGCTGCAAAATGGCTTCAGCATAACCCGGGCAAGAGGCTCGTCCTCATCGGTCGTTGCGACTGGCGCGGCACGGCGGAATACAACCTCGGCCTGGGTGATCGCCGTGCCAATGCCGTTAAAACTTCCCTCCTCTCGATCGCCCCCGATCTGACTCGCATTGAAACTCTATCCAAAGGTTCGACCGAAGCCAAGAAAGGCGGCAGCAAGGCCAGTTGGGCCAAGGATCGCCGCGTCGACTTTGTCGAACTTAAATACAAATCCCCAAGATGACTTTAAAACGAAGGCCCGCGGAATTTTCTGCAGCCTTTTTAGGGTATTGGGATTCGGGCGGAGCTATTTTGGGCTAGTAGCTGCGAGCGATGCGAGTACACGCTCGCTCGTCTCGATGCCTTTCCGCATCACATCCAAATCGAAATTCTCGTTAGGAGCATGCAGATTCGAATCGGGCAGGAAAAGACCCATCATAACTGCATCAAGTCCGAGCAATTCCTTTAGGTCGCTGAGCAATCCCACGCTGCCACCTTCGCGCAAATAGAGAAGAGGTTTTCCCCAGATTTCCGCCGCCTCTTTTTCGAGAGCGCGAAAGCAATTCGCCAACGCAAGAGGCTGGTTTTTCGGAGTGTTCGAGCGACCCGGCGGAATCACCACGTAAGGCGCCGTGTAATGCTGTTCGGTAATCTTCAGCGTCACGCCTTTTGGGCAGCGTTCACGCAGCACAGCAAAGACCATCTCTTTTACGTTATCGGGCTCCTGAATGGGCACCAAACGACAGGTGATTTTTGCGCTAGCCTGGCTTGGAATAACCGTTTTTGCCCCTTCACCCTGGTAGCCGCCGGAAAAACCATTAAATTCGAGCGTCGGCAAAAAGCGGACCGCCTCAAACGGAGTGTAACCGGGCGGCATGTGAAAGGCTTTGATGCCAAGGAACTCCCCGTATTTTTTTTCGTCGAGCCCAGCGTCTTTCAATTGATCACGTTCCCACGGTTCCGGTTCCATCACTTTGTCGTAGAATCCGGGAATATTCACCCGCCCATCAGACGCGTGCAGCGAAGCGGAGAGCTCCACCAGTGCCTGTAGGGGATTCATCAGCGCGCCACCGTGGATACCGGAATGTAGGTCGCTTTTCGGACCGGTGAGTTCGATTTCAAAAGCAATCATTCCGCGCAAGCCGACTGTCACCACCATCTGATCGGGCGCCAGAATGCCGTTGTCAGACATGTAGATTAGGTCGCCCGCAAGCCGATGTTTGTTCTCCTTAAGGAAGTATTTGAAGTTTTTACTTCCGATCTCCTCCTCGCCTTCTACGACAAATGTGATGCGCAACTGCAGCTGGGGATCTTTTTCGAGTAACCGTGCGACCGCCGTGATGTGCACCATCAACGGCCCCTTATTGTCCGCCGTGCCACGACCAAAGATCAAGTTACCCAGCACGATAGGCTCAAACGGCGGAGTCTGCCACGACTTCAAAGGATCCGGTGGTTGCACGTCGTAGTGGCCGTAGATGATAACGTGCGGCCAACTCGGATCGACACCCCGTTTGGCCACGATAACCGGATGCAATGCAGTCGGCACCACATCTACCACGAAACCAAGGTTGGTGAACAAGCCACGGAGGAATTCCTGTGCACCAATCATGCCGTCCTTGAATTTCGAATCCGCCGACACGCTCGGATGCCGAACATATTCTTTGAGTTTTTCAATGGGATCAAACATGCCATCGAGCTTGCCGTACTTTTCTAATGAGGGCTAGCCCGAAAACTTCCTGCGATGGCGATGGAGCGCTGCGCATTACCGCCACATGTATTTCAGTGTTTGAAGTGCCGAATGCCAGTAAAAACCATCGCTATTCCGCACTCGTCGGCCACGCAAATCGCTCCCTCGTCGAAAAGCGCTCCACCAGGCTGGATCACAGCAGTCGCACCCGCATCCGCGGCCGCCAGTAAACCATCGGCAAAGGGAAAGAACGCTTCGCTCGCCACGATGGAGCCCTTTAAGTCAAGTTTCGCCTCACCCGCTTTCCAGACAGCGATACGCGAGCTGTCCACGCGCGCCATCTGACCGGCGCCAATCCCCAGAGTCTGCTCACCACGACAATACACGATAGCGTTCGACTTGACATGCTTGCAGACCTTCCAGCCGAACAACATCGCGGCCCATTCGTCGGCTGTCGGCTGGCGCTTTGTCACCACGCGAAATTCACGCACATTACCCAGCGTGCGGTCACCATCCTGCACAAGCACGCCACCCAGCACCGAACGCACCTCATGCAGCGTATCAGTACTAATGCGGTCTTGGGGAACCATCAGGCGCAAGTTTTTCTTTTTCCCGAAGATTGCTAGCGCTTCGTCGCTAAAACGCGGTGCGATGACAACCTCGGTGAAGATTTCCTTGATCTGTTCGGCGAGACCCTGGCCGAGCGTCTGGTTTACAACGACAATCCCGCCAAAAGACGCCCGTCGGTCGGTCGCACAGGCTTTGTACCACGCCTCGATTAGCGAATTCGCGCTCGCCACGCCACACGTGTTCGTATGCTTGAGAATCGCAACGGTCGGCCGCTCGAATTCCCTGATGAGATAAGTCGCCGACGTGATGTCTAAAATGTTGTTATAGGAGAGCTCCTTCCCCTGAAGCTGACAAAAGTGTTCGTGAAATGTCCCATAGAGCGCTGCTTTCTGGTGTGGATTTTCGCCATAGCGAAGACTCTGCGCTTTCTTGAGCGAAAGAGAAAAAGTTTCCGGAAAGCCACTAAACATATCGAAGTTAGGTTCTTGACGTTGCGCTCCTAGATAACGCGCAATAGCCGCATCATAACTCGCCGTACGTTGAAAAGCTTTCAGCGCAAGCTTTCGCCGCAGCGAATGTAATTCGCTTTCGTTCGCCAGCGCGCCCAGTACGTCATAATAGTCGGCGAAATCGCACACCACAGTCACACTCTTGTGGTTTTTCGCGGCACTGCGCAACATTGATGGACCGCCAATATCAATGTTTTCGATCAACTCTTCAAACTCGATGTCTGGCTTAGCTACCGTCTGTTCGAAGGGGTAAAGGTTTACAACCACCAGCTCGATCAAATCGATGTTATTCGCCTTGGCTTGGAGCAAGTGCTCCCCTTTGTCACGGCGGCACAACAACCCTCCGTGGATTTTCGGATGGAGCGTTTTCACGCGTCCCTCCATAATTTCCGGAAAACCAGTATACATGCCTACTTCGTTGACAGGCAATCCGCTTTCTGCGAGCAGCTTCGCCGTGCCTCCCGTCGAGAGCAAAGTAAAACGGTGCTGTTCTACCAGAGCCCGGGCGAAATCTGCCAGACCACGTTTATCACTAACAGAGAGAAGCGCTAGCCTTGGCATGCCAATTTTTTCCAGGGCGATCCGAAGTAACGCAAGTCTGGATTCTATCGCACCAGTTTTTGTTGCAGAAAAGATTTTTCTGTCATCGTCCCCTTCAGCATCCGAACTGATCGAAATCCCAAAACTGAAGGTTATTTTCGACAGACTGGTGTGTCGTCAGATCCACAAATTGTCCCAAAAGCATCTCACGCCTTCATCTATCACCTTACGATTTCTAACTATTCCGATCTCGCCGTGACTCTTCTCAATTGCAAATGGGTGGCCAGCCACAGGAACGGTTCTTAACTCGTCATCGAGGGCGATAAAATTGTTGGAGAAATACCGTATTTTCCTCTCGGAATTTTTATTATAATATCTATAATTCACCATTATATGCATGCAAAAACGCGGACCATGCCCGCAGAATCTTTCATAGAATCGACGAATTCGGCCGCCATATCTTGGTTCGAATTCCAGAGTTTGACATACTTGACATACGCATCTCGCAGCAAACGCTTCCATGCAGCTCACTGATCTCAACTACGAAGGCGGTATTGGCGCAAATTCCATTTACTGCCGGCTCGGCGATTTTTGCTTCGTTATCGACAGCGGGCTCCACCCCAAGCGTGTCGGCCAACTTGCTGCTCCCAACTTTCGCCCGCTGGAAGGTGTCAAGCTCGATCTGGTCATCATCACGCACTGCCATCTCGACCACATCGGCTCGCTCCCCCTCCTTTTGAGGGCCCAACCAGGCGTTCCGGTCGTGATGACTCAACCAAGCCGCATGCTGATCGAACGCATGCTGCACAACTCGGTCAACGTCATGCAACGCGAGCGGAAAGACAAGGGCATCCCCGACTATCCTCTTTATACGCACAGGGAAGTCGATCGCTGTGTTCCACAACTACAAGACCAAGCGCTCAGTCAGCCAAAAAAACTAACCAGCGTGCGCGATGAAGTCGAACTTATTTTGCATCCAGCCGGCCACATTCCCGGTGCCGCCGGCGTCGAAATCAAACACCAGGATCGCCGCATCTTTTTCACCGGAGACGTGCTCTTCGAAAATCAGCGCATCCTCGACCAAGCGAGATTTCCCGTTGGCCCGTTTGATACCCTTATCATGGAAAACACACACGGTGCTTCCCCCAAGATTACCGACCGTTCCCGCTCGCAGGAAATGATCCGGCTGGTAGAAACGATCAACGCCACTATCCGCCGCGGTGGTTCCGTCTTGATTCCGGTTTTTGCCCTTGGCCGGATGCAGGAAGTTCTCACAATTTTGCACGACGCGAAAAAACTTAACCGCCTTGTCGACGCCCCGGTCTTCGCTTCTGGCCTCGGCATAGATATTTGCGACTACTTCGACAACATCGCCCGCAAGACCGGCCTCGTGAACTTCGCCCGCACCATTTTGAAGGACCTGAAAGTCTGCAAACCGCCGCGCGAGCTTCTCGCCAACAAAGAGCCGAGCAAAAAAGGCATTTACGTCGTAAGTTCCGGTATGGTCGTCGAAAACACAGCCTCCTATTTTCTTTCCGCTTCCCTGGCGGGAAACACAAAAAACTCTCTCTGTTTTGTCGGCTACTGCGATCCCGATACACCCGGCGGCATGGTGTTAGCAGCGCAACACAACAAGGAACTGTTTTTCGCCGCTGCACATTTTAAAACTAATCTACGCGCCCAGGTAGAGCGCTTCGAATTTTCAGGCCACGCCGATCGCGATACCCTCCTCGACTACGCTGTGGCCGCACAACCGCGCTCGATTGTGCTTACGCACGGCGAGCCACCGGCACGGGCCTGGTTTGCCGCACAGTTCGCAGAAAAATTGCCGCACGCCAAGGTGCTCGATCCCGTCCCGCTGCAAAGCTACGAAGTCTAAGGAAGCGGGTATTCAGCACTGCACGACTTCGCGCAGACGATGCACCATAGCAGGGTTGCCGCAAACATACTGGACCAGTGGTGCGTACAGCGTAAATTCCTTCAGTGGAAACGGAGAAGGTGAGAGATAAAAAACCTCAGCACCTGCTTCCTCGGCAAGTGCCGCGGCTGCAGCCATATCCCATATTTTGTTGTTGTATTCGACAACACCGTCCAGAAGCCCGATCGCTGCATAGGCAAGATGCAGGGTGCTGCTGCCCAGCCCGCGGACCTTAAACGACTCGATAATCCGTTTACCATCCTCGGCGCGGTTCTTCTGCACAGGAGAGTGAAAGCCCACCAAGCTCACATCGTTCGGCGGCCCCGCATTTACTTTCACCTGGCGCTCCCCATCCCAGACGCCGCGTCCAACGCCGCCGTGAATCAAAACTTTACGCGCCATGTCGTAGATAACTCCGTAAACCGGGAAACCGTGCTCGAGCAAAGCAAGGGAAATAGCACAGTAGATTATTCCGCTCGCATAATTATTAGTGCCATCGATTGGATCCAGCACCCAGCAAAAGCGCGAAATAACCGGAATCGTAGTATCCAATGGCACCAGCTCCTCGCTGAAAAATTGATCCTCTGGGGAAAAACTGGCGACCAACGCTTGGATTATGTTCTGAGAAATCTCGATATCCACCGGTGTCACGAGGGTGCCGTCGTGCTTGATCTCGCTTCGTGCCCGCCCAAATTCCCGGTGAAGCAGCGACGTCTCAGCCAAAACGGCGTTTTTCGCCGCTTCAATTCGCCTTTCGATTGCTAAGTTATCTCCAACCTTGGTCATTAAACAATTCTTCGCAACAAGTTACCGATTTGCAAATAAAAATTCCGGCACAGCGGGCCTGCCTCACTTGTAATCGTAGAGTTTTGGGTCCCTACCAGCGCCGCTCTCCGAGCTGCCCAACGTATCCCCAATCTGATCTTCCAAAGTCCCCGGACAGGTCCACTCCTCCAGATTTCGTACCCTTTTCCCCATCGGTTCCGTCGAACTTTTTACCGCTCAACTCGGCCATACCGCCGCATCAAGCGAGCCATCACCCGCAAGCCGTTTTCGTTAGCTTGGCCCCCTTTTTCCACCACGATCATCGCCGCGTCCATTCGCGCCGACTTCCGCGAAAATCTCCTCTGTCCCTCTTTAAAACGCGACTGTCTCTTTATGGTTGCTACCAATTGTAAAGCTGCTCAGTAGCTTTTGCATACCCGCCTACAGGTTATCGGGATAACTCAGAATAATTTTCACTGTGCAAGCAGGCTTGGCATAAAACGAATAGGTCTTGTTCGTGTCCAGAGAATAGAGCTAATTAGATCGGCATATCTCGTTGAGCAATCCTTCGTTCGGTAAAGACAAGCGACCCATGCCATTTGCGACTACTGTGTCCTTTTCCCCTATATGCCTTATTATTTTGCGGGAACTCGTAGGAAGGCTATGATGCTTCGGAAAACACTCGGCGGCCCATGGCTACGTCAGCGTGCACGCGCAGCATCACGGCAGCAATCGGCCTCCCACAACCTCTCGCCAGTCGATAATTTACAGCAATCTGCCAGCAATTCAAAGACCGCCACAATCGCCCCCCCACTGATATATTACATATATTACATTACTTCGCAATCGACCGGCTGACAGGGCCCGATTCGGCAGCATTGTTTTCGTTCCACCGGTCGACTCCATCTCCAGGTTAAACAATAATGCCTGTTATAGCGATACACAAGTGAAAGCCGCCTTTATGTCATTGCAATTCCAGTTTTTCACATAACGCTCGCGGAGGGAAGACGAAAGTCCCGGTGGCCCAGGAAGCACTGGCCAGGAAACCAAGCTTGTCGGTCACACAGCAGCCACCCAGTGTCTCCTCTCGTTTCAACTCAGCCGGCGCGCCCTCTAGCTTACTGGCATCGCAAGCGACTGACCAAGCACTCAAGAACCTGGTGTCAAAAGCGTCCAATGGCACTTTAGGACGCTTTGTTAAAAAACGATCTCCAAAGAAAAACCTGGCTTGAAGGGGGCAGTTTTGTCCAAGACACTCGGCTCCGTGGCACTTTTGCAGAGAAAAACCTCTCCTCCGCTGCCAGCTAGTCGTATCCGCCAAGCTGATACCTCGTCGCCACCGCCTGTATTCAATCGACCGAGGACGGCCGCCAGCCTTCTATTATTTTCGTCGACTTACTCAAACATCTGTAACTATTCGAGCAGGTTCTCGATATTCGTAAACCGGACACTAATTAGCCGCAGCGGTCGCCGCTTTGTCCAAACCGTGTGCAACAACGGCACGACAAGCGGATAAAACGGCATTTCTAGGGTACTGGCTTCTGTGAAGCTTTTTCAAGAAGACACGTCCTCCATACCGGGGTAGAGCCACCTTGCTTGGCGGCTATTGTCCGCACCCGTTTTCCGTCCGCGCACACGACGGGCATTGGTTCGTTGATCATGCACTTTACGATAAGCTCGATTTTTACGAAATCACCGATATTCTTACCGAGAGTATTTCTGCCGGAAATACGATTTCGCGTACTCCCGCTTCGTCTCGACCCTCACCCAGCGCCATCGCGAAGACGCTGCGCCAGCCGTCGCCAAAACTTTCTTCCAGTTTCCTTTCGCTGCACAAAAACAAGTTGCACACTCGTTCGATGCCAAGCCCACAGAAGCGCGGTTTGGCCTTCGCCCCCGATACCCGACAACACCCCGATAGGTAATTCCTAGAGAAACACGCCCTCTTCTCCAGCCGGAACGACGGTGAGTCCTCGCAGCTTGCAGGCTTTGCTCGCAATCGCCGCGACAATTTTGTTAGTAGTAATTGCAAAGGAGATCGTGATTTGCGTCTCACTTCAGATTCGCTGCTGAAGACCGCGCACGCAGCCAGTAACTTTCTCCAGCGCTTTCAACGACAGAACGTAACACCGAGATACTCCTAGTCAATTGAGTGGCGCTGCACAATCGGAGTCAGCGTTTCACAAACATCGAACATCCGTCGCAAAAACTCACCGTAAGAAACAAGGTCGCTTCGCAGCAAAATCAGTTCGGGACAGATCTGCAGCTTTCTTGGCCAGCATCGACGTGTAAACGCCACACGCCGGCGCTTCGTAGCTCGCCGAGGCAATGATGCTGCGCTCAGATTCCCCACCGTCACCAACTTACCACGCAGCGAGGGACCAAGCAGCTGATCTATCGATACGGGAAATGTGTCGACATCAAAATGGATAATGGTGGGCAGGGTTAACTCAACACTATATTATATTATTATACTATGGACCACTTTCTCGATCAATTCAAGGCAGCTTAGTTAACGATTCCAAACGTGAGTTGATTGTGCATCTCTTTCCTGGTTGCCACGCTGTCTTGGCCAATGATTTCTCCGGCTGGTCGCCATCGGGAGTTACTGAGGCAACCACGAGGTTTCCACAATCCAAAACAGCCAGAGAATTTTTTAATGATTCGCCCAGCGCCACATCGTGCCGACTGTAATTTAACACGTGACCATCCACACCGACCCCCACCAGGCGCATTTCCAACCGCAGCGCGCCCCAACGATCGCCCGCGGAGAAAAGCACCATCGAACATTGAATTTCACGGAAGGAATTGGCCCGCCAATAGGCTCCGGCTCCCAAGCTCATCCACCACACAGCACTCAACGCCTGACGGGTTTCATCAGTCCCGTTTTTATGAATGGAAGCCAATATTGTCTTAGCAAGCCCCGAGCGTTACCAAGCCGACGCTAACTTGCACGCAAATGCTCCTAGTGCAAATCGCCGGTCCAGGTCAGCTCCCAGCGGAGCATGGCCGGCGGCAGCATCTAAGAGAGAGAAAACTCAATACAACCAGCCCAGGACGGAGACGGACAAAAAGAAAAAGCGAAGATCCAGAGCCAGATTCTTAACCAGCGGCGTGCCGAAAGCCGGCTTGGGCGAGGTCGGATTCATAGTCGAACAGACATTGGCGGCTGGTCGGTATGAGGACAGATCAAACGTCTTTTTCGCCTGCCGCTTTGTATTTGTGCTCCAGCTTCATGCGCATTTTGCACAAGTGCTAAATGCCAGGTGCCAAAGAACTAAGCCATGCCGGTAATCTGGTCCAAATCGATGCACCCCCGCTGGTATTGACGAAGAAGGCTTCACTTTTCTTATCCATCACGATCAGGACCACAGCTATCAATGACTTCGTCCTCGGCAGCTTTTATGTAGACGTTTGCGTTGTCACCTTATCCAGGATTCGCGCATCGCGCACAGTCACGATCTGCATCCCCTTGGTTTCAAGATCTCGGCGGACTGTTCCGATTTTCTTCATTACGTCAGTGTGATTGCTTTCGTCGATACTAGTAACGTTGCCACGAATCCGTTACCGATCAAGACCATAATATCCGATTTACCCTTTGGTGGCAATCTTCGCGGTGAGTTTAAGCAAGGTCGGGGGAAAATACCCTTAAACAAACTGCTTCTGGAACCCTTAATCTGTTGTCCCATATCGCCATAAGCCGTATTATTGGGATGCCACGCCGACAGCCAGAAGTCACTCTAAAGAGATGGATGCATCAAATAGCCATAATCCAGGAGAAACGGTGTATTGTCATAATACTGGAAAATTAAAAAATTATCTTTATAATTCAACTTTCAGCCGAAGATCCCATTTTCCTCGCAAGAAAATAAATCCAAGCTGGGCCAAAGCCAAAATCTCTCCTGCAGCCAGGTTGAACCACTTTCCAATCTCGCTCTGGCCGGCCCTACAACGATGGAAACTGGCTTTTTTCGTCCTCGGTCAGGTAGGCTGTTGGTAGCAGCACGTCTGGCCTCGGACTCCACCGTTGGAACATAAAGCTTTTGTGTCCGACGTGAGCAGCATATTAATCGTCCGGCCGCGATCCCCCCCTCGGGCTCAGCCTTATAGGGTTTCCTGGCCTTAGTGCTGGCCGGCATGCACCACCACCAAAGCCGCCAACCGCTCCACCGAGGGAGGCTCTATTATTATTCTCGCAGGTACTCACGACCAAGAGTGCAGGAGCAAGCGGAAAGATAGGTAAAAAGCCTTTCAGGGCAAGTGATTACATAAAACAAGGCGACGAGGATATTTCCCAGTTTCATTCGGAAAACCAATCGCGGCCATTTTGGAATTCGCCTCCGTATTTTTCCGGGCTCAGATACCTATGGTAAGCTCTGACGTAGCCAGTTATTTTAGCGAGTAAACACAGCTCCAGTTCTGTCGGACCGACCAGCGCATAGGAAGCTTTGCGAAGTTCAAGAGACTCGTAGCCGGCATCCCTGTCAGCAATGCCAACCTCCGCCCTGTACGACCTTCGCATCGCGAAGCCAGCAGTATCGACAACTGGGAGGTTCTTTAAGAGTACCATGGGCACCGCCAATCCAGCTGGATTGGATTCTTCTCGACTTCGACGGGGGTGGGGACACCCTTTTTGTCTTCTCTTACGAACGCAGCTCTACGCTAGCACTTCACCGTTTAGAGTACGCGCAGTAACAAGCTCAGCACAATTCTCTGTGCGGGCAACGTCTACGACTTGGACGATATGTATTATCCAACCGGCGAGTTGCTCTATGATTGCTTGAAAAGTAAAGCTCGCCAAGTTTCGGTGTTTTACCGATCATTCCATAGTTTTCTGGATCGACAAAGAAGTCCGTCGCTTCCAGCAAAAGATCGATGCGTCTCTGTCTGGCTAAAAAAGCTAGGGGGGCAGCCATCTGAAGAGGGCAATAAAAATCAATCTGCCTAACGAATGATCGCAATCTAGTGCATCTATAGTGCCGGCTCAATTTGACGAAAGAAAAAAAGAGCGAGCTGAGCGTGATGCAACCCAAGTTCGATCCCCGCCGGATGGCCAAAATGGAGACTGTTCCCCTTCAAGGTTCCCAATGGCTTTGTCTTTCGCAGCTATGCCACGCTTCTGGTCACCATCCCGCCGAAACAATTTTCACTGATCCTACACCCCATGGAAATCCTTACGGAATTCGCGATTGGATTCATTTCGATCCCTAGGTATAATATTAATATACGAACCGTATCTTTTCCGTTCTCCAGATCAACTGCCTGCCGCGGCTCTAGCGGTTACGGGAAAGCCTTTGAAACGATCGGCTACAAAAAATGGGGATTGGGGATTAAAAACGACCTTTCCAACGGAGCCTCTTAGGCACTTAACAAAGATATCGCCTATTCGAAACGAATTATAGTTAGTAGATCCAGCTACGAAAACTATGCTGCAATAGCTGAACTTCTCTTCGCTCTGAAGCTCTACCCACCGGCATCCAACTACACCAGCGTGACATATGCCGCATTACTAATTTATTTAATTCCGCAGTACAGCAGCATTTCCCGTAACAAGTTTTTTTGGGGTATGAGCAAGGGCTCGGCAATCTCCACAACGCTGTCGCTCGGCAGCGGACCCACAACATTTCTCGGGTCAATTTTTCCAAAAACCTGAAGGTCCCTTTTCAGGCTACAGCAAAAACGATCCTACTGTCCGTCCCGAACATATCTAAGCCATGGAACACGCGCTAAACGTCGCCGAAAAAGCCTACGAGCTTGATTTTTAACATGATGAAGACCACAACTTTCACGAGCGCCAAACAAGCATCGATTTTTCGGTAGGCGGATACTTTCCTCAAAAGGACTGCGCTCCCTCGATAACCAACTGACTTTTACCAACCAGGTTCGTGCAGCCCGCCAGGCCAATTAAATATTCGCTTAAAGCCATTCCCGAGAACAAACTGGCCAACACGGTTTCTACTCGACTATGCCGCCGGGGGCCAGCACATCAGCGTTTTAGCAGCCAGCAAACAGGCTTTCCGAAGCCGTCTCAACTCGAAGGACACTACTGACACTACTGTTTCACCCAGAAAGACACCACCTGCCGGATCCCACTGGGTTTCCGGCCACTCTGAAACGAGTTTTTTAATACTATCCCCGGCCGTATCTCCCGAAGCGACAATCGTCTACTGAAAGCGAGCTTTGGACTCGCCCATCGAAACCGCATCTCGTGAACAACTTTCGCGAATATACTTGGGGAATTCGCTTTGAAAATAAAGTTTTACTGCCACAAATTGGCTGGCGACTCGACGCTGATTTCAACACGGAAAAATCATTTATCTTCCACGCGCACTTCGCGCCATGTCGCCACAAACTGGGAAGCTATCTGCTCCGTCGGAACCGTCTATCCGAAAAACGCTGCAAAACTGTCTTTCCCTTCGACCATCCCCTTACGCTCTTGCCGTAATGCACCAAATGCACCATGCAGCTAATCCAAGGTAGCCATATCTACAGCTCCACGCAATTTCATGCAACAGACTAATACGCACGGCACGATTCTTTTGTACCGGCGATTTTATCTACCAAGGTCTCTCAGGTAAACCGTGCATACCTCCTCATGCCAACGTACTCACATTGTGGAAGCAACCCTTCGGTCTGCCGTGCTATGTGTTCCCTTCTGCTACGCAGGTCCTCGGTAGAATCGCCACCTTTTGCTAGCAAGCTCTTAATGAAGGCACCGTTCCAATGCTCTTCGGTTGCAGTCTCGGGAAAAGCAAGGAGCTGCTCAAAACTCTCCTCAGCGCCAGCCTATCCGTCATACTACATAGCGAAACCTTTAGACTTTTACAGCTTTACGAAAAACTGAACATAAAATTCGATGGCCGCTACACAAGGTTCGATGCCGCAACCATCGCCAGTTACACTGTCACCTATCCACCAACTCCCAAAGCTGGGGATTCTTTTTTGTCTCCAAGAGTCAAACATCGCCGCGCCACCGTCACAACCAGCTGAGCGATAGATACTGAAGCAGTTTACCGTTATCAATGCGACGTCGCCTTCCCGTTCTCCGATCACGTCGATTTTCCTTACTTGTACTCGCTCGCCGACTGCGTGCAAAATGAAGTGATATATTACATAACATATATTTAATATTTATATGGCTTCACCTACACACGCTGATCGCGTCAAGTTAACGGCTAGCAAATTGGGAAAGATCTCCGCGGGCCCTACGGCTACTTTTCCAAATCCGACACTGAGTTAGCAACACTTGTTGCCATTTACTTCGCCGGCCTCGCTTTCCCCAGTCCGACCAGCGCACCCTCAACGCCAGTCCGTCACTGCTGTAGCGCGTGGTACTGACAGCCGCCCGAGCAACCGAATCGACTTTCACGTAGCTTACGCGGAGTTTTCCGACAGCAGCCACACAGCGGAAGCGCCCTTGGCCAGCAAGCTATTACCCAGCAACAAACACACTCGCGCTGGCCCGGGTTATCTCTTTAATTCGACCACATGGTAGACGAGTACAGACCGAAGAAAAAACTAAAAACATTGGAGGGAACCTTTGCCCGACTCTCACCCGCGCAAATCAAGTATTTCATCAAGACCGTAAGCGGACGACCTCCGCATCGCTCTCAAGGAAGAGCTGGTCGAGGAAGCTATCGGATGTGTCCAACGCACAAACACCCGAGAGGATGCGCAAGGACAGTCTTTTGTTCGGAACCCTTGCTCTCGTCTTCTGCTCCGCTCGCGAAAATTTCCTCGGTGCCGTCGAGCCGCACGCCTTCCATCTCTTGCAGTTCATGTTCACCTCACCCAAACCGCCCGCCGCGGGCCGTAGACGAGCGAATGTCCGCACCAATCTAGCTCGAAGAGAGAATACAACGGCATACGCCGCCAGCTCCACAAATTTGGCTCTCGCGTTGAACTCTTTTCGCGCGATCTGTGCCATATCATCAAGCCAGTTTCGGGTCTGGCCGATGTCGAGATCCTCATGCTCACTATGTATTTCCTGGACAACACGAACAAACAGCGCAACCGTTACCACGCAGTACAGTCGAACATGGTAATCAGAATCGCCTTTGATTCAATCCAGCTTAAGCCACAAGCACGAAAGTGTTTATTCTCTGTGCTTTCCGCGGATCGCCCGTATCTTCCCGGACAAAGCGCTAGCTAAAAATCAGCTCGCCGGAAACACCTCTGCCATCAATGGTAGCCAAACTTTCGTAGACCTGGGGTTGCAGTTTTGAAAAAACTAGACGTCAATAAATCGCACCTCGCTTCCGTGTGTTCTCTCACTTTTCCCCTGAGTGTGCTGCCAACCGTCCGTGCACCGTTCACAGCGCTTCGCGACAGTAAGGGGTTTGTTTATTACGTCGTCTTCGCCATTTTCGGTCACGCTACGATGGCAACATAGAGGTTGTCACGCACTACGGAAAACTCGGTAGCCGCTAGCCGCAACGTCGTCCGTGTTACCACAAAAATCAGATCTTTTAGCTTTGTGCGAAAGTTCTATGCTTTTGATAATAAAATGGAGATTACTATCGATCGCGTAAACCAGTCAGCTTGTCTCCGTCACGGGATATAGCTCCGGTCCAAAGCACGAACGATTTTTTTGCGATTTTTGACTACGATAAGAGCATCGCACACTACGCCGACCAAAGCCGCACGAAGAAAGCCAAGAATACGTCCAATATGTCCATTCCGTCGGGCAAACCTGGTTAGTCTGATCAGCGTCCTCATTCAAATGCACACCTGGACCATAAAACCGCCGGGAAAGCGCAACCTTGTTGTGAAATTCGGTAGCAAATCTTATAGAATCGCACTCTATGCCGATCACTATGAAGAAGTAGGTTCGCCAGTTAGGGAGCATCCGTATTCTCGTACTAATTTCGCATATAGATAAAAACCCTAAGAGCTTTTTCAGGCACGGCGATGAAATGAAGGTCTGGATCGCACAGGACAGCCCAAGTTATCTTCCTGTTCGCATGCAATTGAAGCTGAACTTCGGTTCAGCCACGCTAGTTCTCAAGGAGCATAAAACTAAAACCGACTTCATTCCACCGTCCGCCACAAACAGTGTTTTTGGCAGTTTTTGAGAATCCTGATCACCGCGGCAGTTGGCTCGTATCGAAAATAAATCTCCACGGCTTAGCAGCCCACACAGGCCCGGCATAGTCGATGCCAATACGCGGCCCGGCCTGGACAAATTTCCTCGGAACCGCGACATTGTGATCCTCGAGGTGCAATCCGCTTTCGGGCATAGCTGGCCGGCCATTCAAGGCGCGATCGACTTGCAGATGTTTCGTCACCCGCCCTGGTCCCACAGCACCCGCCACACCGCGGATCAAGACGGCTGCCGGATACTCTGCCGGCCCGGTCACGAGGTTCAGCATTTCGTGAATCCCGTAGCAAAGATAAACATACCAAACGCCTCCGGAACAATACATGATGTCGGTACGCGGTGTGCGTCCCTTACTAGCGTGACAAGCGAGATCTTTCTCTGTGTGATAAGCCTCGGTCTCGACGACCATCGCTTCTGTACGCTCGCTGGCATAGGTGCGAACGAGGATTTTTCCCAACAAACAGCGGGCGAGCTTGACGGTATTTTCTGTCGCCAACTCCTCCGGTTTGATCACACGTGACAGGGCTGTGGCTAATGGCTGCATTTTTGTGGAAGCGTTAGCGTTATCCTCTAAAATTTCCCTTTCGCAACATCGCGAGCTCCTGCGCCTGGGCATGGGCGCCAGCACGATCGAAGGTATCTTCTCCACACCGATCGTCACCTGCTGGCCGGAAACGGCGCACCGCAATCGTCCAAGCGCTGGCCTATGACTTACTCAGTTGGAAACTGCCGGCGCTCACACATGTCTATTCCACCGCGATCGGTCGATTTCTACTCTAGTTTTCCTTTGCCAGCTCCTTATTCTGGTCGGTACTGACAGTCGTCTGGAGCGTTTGGATATATGGCTTCGTGCCGCTGCGACTGCGTATCCGCTGTTTTGGCGAACACAACTGAATCAGCCAACTGGGCAACACTCGCCTTTTTGCTGGACACCGGCTAGGCTAATCGCACGCGGCGCTTATGTCGTTTAGATCTTCCTCGTCTATCATTATCAGCGCCTCCCCGAGCTGCCCCATTTCGTTTTTTGGAAATGCCAGACACGCGGTCCACCGTCCGCCAAACGGGGCCCACGCCAATGCCTTTTCTGACCCCATTATAAATCGTGCGACACAGCTAGTCCCTAACGATCTTTATAGCGTTCGGAACGGTTTTTATCTTTACTCCTTACTGTGTTTAGTAAAAACTATTTCTGTTTTTTACATTTTATTTTTTAGCCATTTGAAATTTTCTTCGGTCCTAAAACGGACCGCTAGCAGCGATTGCTACGTTCGTAAGATCGTTACCGACCTGGACCCAATTCCTTGACAATCATGGCAACCAAGCCGTCATCGCCGTCGCCCTAACCGCCTAGCAGTTGTAAAACTTTCTTTGCTGCATCTTCACCCCTCAAAACAGCTCGCTACTATCTGGCATTGTGAGTAATTGACGGTGTCTTCAGAATTGGCTATATTCTTTAATTAATTGACTATTCTGCTAAAATCTATATCTTTAAAAAGGCAAGAGTTTTGTTCTCGGTTTTAACCTCGCGATCGCGCTCGTGTGGTGATTGTTAATCAGTCTCGCTCCGCTTTTTGGTGTAAAAATTTTTCTTGGACATTTGTGCGTGACCTCGATTCTTTAGACGTCCATCATGCCGTTTTCCTAGTCCAGCCGCTGACGATTCTGCTTAGCTACCTGCTGCTCATCAAAACTCGCGAACCAGCCGCCAGTCTGCTTTTAGCTATAGTCGGGGCCATGCAAAACACTCGCAATCCTGAGCGATATTTTTGGCCTAAATTGTATGACAAACTACATTTTCTTTAAACTCGTGGCCCTCGGCGCGTTAAGATAAGTATTCTAAATTATAAACTTGGTAAACTTGCGCGCCTTCCGGTATAATTATCTTAACTGTTCATAAATTTATGAAAGCCACTGTCAAAACACAAGGGAAGCAGTTCTCGGTCTCCAAAGGCGATATTCTCATCGTAAACCGCTATCCCAAAGCGGAAGCTGGTTCCACGATAGAAATAAAAGAAGTCCTCGCCGCTGGCGAAGGCGAAAACTTCAAGGTCGGCACCCCCTTCCTCCACGGTGCTTTGGTAACCGCCAAGGTTCTTGAACACAAACGCGGGAGTAAAATCGTCGTTTTCAAAAAGAAAAAGCGCAAGGGCTACGAAAAAAAACGCGGCCATCGCCAAGAGCTTTCCGTCATCAAGATCGAATCGATCAGCCTCAAATAAAAATACACACCATGGCACATAAAAAAGGTCAGGGAGCATCCAGCAACGGTCGCGACAGCCATTCAAAACGCCTTGGCGTGAAGGTTTTTGGCGGCCAAAAAATCCTCGCCGGCGGCATCATCGTCCGTCAGCGCGGCTCAAAGCACCACGCAGATAAAGGCGTTGGCACCGGTCGCGACTGGACGCTGTTCGCTCTCCGCGACGGTACTGTAAAGTTCGATAAGGCTCACCGTAAAGTCAGCGTCGAAACTTAGAGCAAATCCCAATAGGTCTTTCATGAGGAACACGACACTGTGTTCCTTTTTTGTTGGTGCCACCCGGCGCTTTTCCTGGCCCCATCCATCCGGCCGTTGTCCGATCGGCTCAACGGTCTTCGTTGTTCGTGCTCCTTAGCGCAGAAACACTTCGCCTAGCTAAACGCCAAAATTGCCAGCGAAACCGGTTGCAGTGCCGCCCGACGCATACTCTTCCATCGCCGCCATCCAGTCCAGATCTTACAACAGTCACAACAAGCGAAAGACGTGCCGAGTCATGAAGATTTTAACAATAAGCTCAAGAGCGTTGCGCGCTCAAGTACGCAAGAGCTATTTTCTGTACTTCACCATCGCGCACTATCTACTCTTACTCTCTACGCGTGCTCGCGATTATCCTCTACTTTTATTCAACGCAAACACACTCAGTATATCCGGCATCTCCGTTCGATCAGAACGACGTTTCCGACACGGGTGCAGGCTTCTCAGCCGAAGCCTTATCTGCCACTGACTCCAACGAGTGTTGTGACTCTTTGGTCTCGTCAAGCCCCATCTCGGAGTCACCAATTTTCTGCAGCTGCATACTCTTCAACCAAGCATCAACCTGACGCGGTGAAAGCAAGTCCGAAGCCGGAAGCTCATCGAGGGACTTGATACCAACAAACTCCAAAAACGCGTCCGTAGTGCCGTATTGAATCGGACGACCGGGCAAATCTGCCCGACCGATGGCATAAACTAGATTCCGCTCAAGCAATTTCGTGATGCCTGCATCGGCCGAAACGCCGCGAATTTGTTCGATTTCTCCGCGGGTCACCGGCTGCCGATAAGAAATCACCGCCAGTGTCTCGAGCGCCGACGCACTCAAACGCACCGGTGGCGGCTCGTTGCGCAATAAACGCACCCAGCGGGCAAATCTCGGATGAGTTACCAACCGCCATCCTGCAACGCCCTCGATGACCAATACCTGGCTTTCCGCAGCCCGCAGCTCAGCAGAAATCGTGTCCATCGCCTCCTGGATTTGCGCAATCGTGACCAGCGCCGGCACACCGCGATACATTTCGTCATCCTCACCAGGGGTCAAAGTCGGCGCTTGGGCTGCTTCACTCTCGACGGTGGGCACCGACACTGCCGCTTCGTTCCAGGCTGTTTTACCGCTTGAATTCTCGACTGCAACTTCGGGCGAAACCTGTTCTTCCGGCACGGCGGGAATCTCGCCTTCTCCCTCGAACGGCAGGTTGATTTCCTGTTCGTGAAAGCGACTGACAGCCATCTGAATGTCCTTCACGGACAAGGGACCATTCGATGCGAACAGCATCGCTTTGAGAACGCACTTGAGATCAAAAGCCATGTCATGATCAATGATACGGGCCACAGTTTCTCGAGCAACCTCGAAAACAAATCCAACCGCAGGCATTTTTCCCTTCAAAATAGGGCCAGCATGGAATTTCGAGCTAGCGTCCCTTGTTTCCGCGGCTACCAATCAAGCTGCCATGTCTTGGGAACGTTTTACCTCGAACACCTACCACAACGTAAAACTTGGTTTCACTCTCGATTACAGCCGAATGCCGTTCCCAGATGACTTTCTTACCACGATGGAGCCGCGCTTGCAGCAGGCCTACGCCGACATGGCCGCTCTTGAAAAAGGTATCATCGCCAACCCCGACGAAAACCGAATGGTCGGTCATTACTGGTTACGCAACGCCGTTCTCGCGCCCACTCCCGAACTCTCAGCCGCAATCACCAACGTGCTGACCGCAATCAAGGCTTTCGCTGCTAAAATCCATAAGGGTGAAATCACCGCGCCCGGTGGCGGAAAATTCAAGAATGTGCTCGTCATCGGCATTGGTGGCTCCGCGCTCGGACCCCAATTTGTTAGCCACGCCCTAAGCCGTCTCGGTGGTGAACGTGACCGCACAGCGATTTCGTTTTTCGATAATACCGATCCGGACGGCATGGACTACGTGCTCGCCCAGCTCAGCACCAAGTTGAAGAAAACCTTGGTGATCGTCATCTCAAAGTCGGGAAGCACCATCGAGACCCGCAATGGCATGCTTGAAGCCGCTGCCACTTTCAAATCCGCCGGGCTCGATTACCCGAAACACTTCGTTGCCATAACGGGTGACGGTTCGAAGCTCGACCAAACCGCGCAAGCAGAAGGCTGGCTGGCCCGCTTCCCGATGTGGGATTGGGTCGGCGGCCGAACCTCAGAACTCTGCGTCGTAGGCCTGCTGCCCGCCGCGCTCCAAGGAATCAAGGTCGACAAGATGCTCGCCGGCGCCGCCGCGATGGACGAGGTCACCCGAAAAACCGCTACCAAGGACAATCCCGCGGCCCTTATGGCGCTCATGTGGTACTGGGCGACCGACGGACGCGGCGCAAAAGACATGGTCATCTTTCCCTACAAGGACCGCCTGCTCCTCTTCTCCCGGTATCTGCAGCAGCTCGTAATGGAGTCGCTCGGCAAGGAACTCGACCTAAAGGGTAACATTGTCAACCAAGGCATCTCGGTTTACGGCAACAAAGGTTCCACCGACCAGCATGCCCACGTGCAGCAGCTCCGCGAGGGCGTAAACAATTTCTTTGTCACGTTCATCGAAGTGCTTCGCGATCGCTCCGGAAGCAAGACTCGATTCGAAGTCGAATCTGGTGCCACCACCGGCGATTATCTACAAGCCTTTTTCCTCGGCACACGCGATGCCCTCACTGAAAAAGACCGCCACTCGCTAACAATCACGATCACGGAAATTTCCGCAAAAAACATCGGTCTGCTCATCGCGCTCTACGAACGCACCGTCGGCCTTTACGCTTCGCTCATTGGCATCAACGCCCACCACCAACCGGGCGTTGAGGCCGGCAAGAAAGCAGCCAGCGGAGTAATCGCGCTCAAACAAAAAATCACCGCCGCGCTCGCCGCTAAGCCCGGCACCTCGTTTACCGTGCCCACTCTTGCTGAAAAAATCGGCCAACCAGATCGCGCCGAGCATGTGTTGAAGATTCTCGAACACCTCGCTGTCAACACTCCTGACAGAGTCACAAAAACAGTACGCAAGCCTTGGTTCGACTCGATCTACACCGTCGGCGCACGCTGACACCGTATGTGCCTGCTTGCTTCGTTACGTTAGCGCCCCTCTCTTGCTGTCGCCAAGCTATGTTTGGGCATCGCTGCTGTTACAAACACGCCTCCACGCAACTTTCGCCAAGAAACGACCTTCGCAGCTTGACAGCGAGTTCGCTGAGACCCACTTCGCCTTGAAGCAGGCACAGACTACGCTCGACTGTCTGCAAAAACTGCGCTACTAGCTCCCAACTCAATATTGAGAACAGCAGCGAGGTCAGCTGCATGTGCTGCCAAGGTAAAAACACACAGCTCACGCTCGAACTTCTTCCACCAAAGCCGCCTTGGACAAGAAAAATCGGCACGAAACCGCGCTATTCGATGAAATCGAGCCGCTGTACCAAAAAAATCGCCTCGGACCCATCCGGATAGATGTACCAAGGTCGCCTTTCCAGCCCCCCCGAAGCGGTTTCCGGTGGAACCCGTCGGAAATAGACAACATAAGAAATTAAAGAATAGCAGCATTGCTGCGCTCGAGAAAGCAGCTGACCGCGCTTCTTCCCCCGCGCGTTGATTCAAATCCGCGCCAAAGACCAAAGGCCAGCCACCCAGCGGGGCCGACAACAAAACAAGCCTTGTCATTAACCGCACTAAAAATGCTGCGCGTCGAGCGGTATCGCTTCCCTCATTCGAGCCGACCGAGAGATAGCGCACACAAAATTGAATAATTATCTATCGCTCAAAAACCGATCTTCCTAAATAAAAAGTTGAATTATATAACTTAATTATGATACTTAAAACTAAAAATGTTAAACTTTTGTAAGTTCTTTTTCGTATTCGCCTTTACAGTGCTTGTTCTAATCGGGCTTTCTGCCTGCGGCGGTCTGCCGCACGGCTCCGCAACTCCGTGGAGCAAGCCTGCAACCTGGGAAGACAGTATGTTCGGCATGTAATCTTGATCAAAAGCCCTACCCGATCTGCAATGCTAGCGCTTGCCGAGAACACCTCGCTAACGCCCCAACTAGGTCACCTCTATGTGGTAGCCACTCCCATCGGCAATCTCGCCGATCTTACTGATCGTGCCTATGCCATCCTCGCCGCAGTCGACCTCATCGCCTGCGAAGATACGCGCACCACCGGAGTCCTGCTCACGCGCCTCGGTTTGCATCGCAAGCTTATCGCCTACCACGAACACAACGAAATGGGGAAAGCTGAGGAGCTCGCCGAGCTTATTAAGCACGGCCGCTCGGTCGCGATCGTTAGCAACGCAGGGACACCCGTGCTCAGCGATCCGGGCTTCCGCGTCGTGCGCGCCTGCCGGCGACGCAATCTCCCGGTTATCCCTGTCCCTGGCGCGAGCGCGCTCACAGCCGTGTTGTCAGCCTCAGGACTGCCGACAAACGGTTTCCTTTTCTCCGGTTTCCTGCCGTCCAAATCCGTGGCTCGGGTTTCGTTTCTCCAAAAATACCACGATTTCGACTACACGTTGGCGCTTTACGAAAGTTGTCACCGGGTCAACAAGTTCGCCAGTGAAATTGTCGCCACACTCGGCCCAGGCCGAGTGATATGCATAGCCAAAGAAGTAACCAAACTCCACGAAGCTTTTTTCGTCGGCCTCGCCGCCGACGTGGAAGCACGGCTCCTGAAAACGAGCCTCAAAGGCGAGTTTGTCGTGCTAATCGCGCCTAAGGACTTCGTACCCTAAAAAAATTGCCAACGGTTACTTGAATCATTGAATCATTCCCCTCTTCTCGCTCCTTTTCTATGGGACCCTCCTCATCCGTTGCCGTCATCGATATTGGCAGCAACTCCATCAAAGTTCTCGTCGCCATTCGCAACGGCACCGGCCAGGTTTGTCCGCTGTTTTCAAAGTCGCTCGACACGCGCATCAGCCGAGCGCAGCCGGAGCTAAGTGCGGAGGTAATGGCACGTGGACTGAGCGCAATCAAGAAATTGATCGCTGCTGCCAAGACATTTTCCCCCTCTAAAATCCTGCTCGTGGCCACAAGCGCCATACGCGACGCTACCAATGGGCTGGTGTTTCGCGATTTGGTGGAAAAAGAAACCGGACAGAGTACCCGCATTCTAAACAGTGAAGAGGAAGCAAACGGCATCGGCTGCGGCCTCATCGCAGACCCAGCGCTCTCTGACCTGAAAAACTTCTACGCCTTTGATCTCGGAGGCGGCAGCCTCGAATGCCTCGCCTTCCGCTCCCGCCGGATCGAACAGGCCATGAGCTTTCGCCTCGGCTGCGTGCGGCTCACGGAGAAATTTGTCGCCGATTCCACTAAAGCAATTCCGGAAACCGCGTTGCACCAGATTGCCGAACATACGCGCACTACGCTCTCGGCAGGGAATTTTCGTTTCGACCTCCCTGAATCCGTCCCCGTCGCCACCGGCGGAACGGTCACTGCCCTTCGCACTGTTCTTGGATTGGCCGCCGAAAAGACCCCGTTTCAGGTCACCACCCAGGATCTGCGCGCCACTCTCGACCGGCTTGCCGCCCTGCCTCTTCCGGACCGACAAGAGACCCGGGGGCTTCCTGCCGCCCGCGCAGATGTCTTTCCCACCGCCCTTGCTACTCTTCTCGCTGTGGCTAAACTGGGCAGTTTCCGCGGATTCCGCCATTCCTTCTTCAATCTCCGTTACGGCTTGGCAGCAAATCTACTCAACGAACCTTGCTAGATTCCTCGCCCATGAAATGCCTCCCAGCCCCCACAGTCTTTCTGTTCCTACCGGCAGCATCCTTCGCGATTGTCCCCTCCGACCGATCTTCCAGTGTTCACTGCCGAGCACGCCAGCACCGAACTCAAGTTTGAGTCAGCCTTGAATGTCAGCCTCGCACCGGAAGATTTGCATACTTAGCTCAAAAAACGTCAGTCATACATAATAAAGTCAGACTCCTCGAACGACAAGACCAACGCCGAATTTACGCTCCAGCAATTTTAAGTCGGAGCTGGATTTGCGCATCGAGATCTCGGGTGTTCTGCTGCCCACACAAAAGCGGATGATCTTGGAGCTCATCGTCCCCACAACCTCCGTCGCAAAATTGCACGAGTCGGCTCTTCTCAGCGATTCCAGCTAGCGCAGAAGCCGCTTTTGCATTATCCCACAATTACTTACGCTACCGATAACAACGCAACTACCAACCTCGCCTACATCAATCAATGCATGTTCGATAATTAAAAAGAGCTGGAGCCGCGACATGAGCGTCAAAGGATGCGTCATAATCATCTGCCGCAACAGCAGGTTACGTGGTTTGAAATCGAAAATCGACTACGAACACGTCGCAGTTGGCTGCTTAATCTACTCCGTTTTTAAGGGCGATAGCTGGGGCAGTAGCGAGGTCTGTTCCGACGGAAACACCCAATTCACCCGATGTCGCCCAACCCTGTTCGCCCCCCAAATAACCCTTTACTCCAACGATCCGTTCCCCCTCTAGTATCAGCTCCACGGAGGATGCGAAGCAACTGCGGCTAGCCAAAGTCTTCACGGTGTCGGTGTTCAAACTTCCCGTGTTGCCGATCTCACATGTCAACGAACAACCGCTGCTGCTCTACCCTCGAAGGAACAGTAGTTCCGTCCGCGTAGCACAAGCAGTTTACCGATCACTTTATCATTTCGGCCCAGAACCGGCTAAGGGTTAGCTTGCAGCCGAGTCAGATTGGACCTCAAAGATGACATCATCGCCACTATTCCCGGCAGCAAACGTCCCGGCGAATAGGCCTTGCAAGGCAATTATCGCGACGGCTAGAACTTTGGCGTTTCGGATCGACTTATCCCGGCCACGTCACGACGCTAGCGGAAGCCAAGGCTGCTCTTTGCTCAAAAAAGGTCGAAAACCACAGCGCACGGTTGTCTTGCAGCTAGGATAAGCGAGGAACCCGGTTTGCTCGGCTCAATCGAATAAATAGAAGGGGGCACACACCGCAGAGCTCCAATAGAAAGTTCTTTTTTTACCTTAATTCCGACAACCAATCCCTGTGGTTCCCCTGGAGCCACAACTACCAAGCCTTTACCAACCGCGTCGTTGTAAACGAAAACCGGCGTCTCCGCCGCTGAACGACTGTACGTCTACATCCAAGTCAAAGCCCCCAAGTCCGGTGCAAACGCCGAAGCCAAAGAAGACCGCCAAGCGTTTTACCCCCAACTGATTAGTTCAGATTGGGGGCCTTCAGCTCCAGCCCGGGCTTTATGTCCTTTCTTCAGGATCTCTGCATCGCGACACTCAACCTCGAGCTCGGGAATGAAGATCAATTAAGCCGAAGCCTATCACTCCGTCTACAGTTCCTTCGCGCACTACGGTCGCTTCGAAGGCCCAAGCTATCATGATGGCGTCGACCTCGCGCAGACCATCAGCAGCCCGATCCTGCATACTTACCAACGCTGGTTTCCTGCCGGCACAACTTTAAAGACTAAGACTTTGCCAACACGGTTGTTGGCGCTATGCCAACGAGTCGTACAAACTTGCGAACAAATCGCGGAAGAAAGGCGAAAAACATCAACCACCTGTGCAGCAGCCAGCCTTACAAACTCGCCACTGGTTCCACTGAAAACCACTTGTCGTCGTCTGTCTCCACTACCGATGCCGTGCCCGCTAGAATCCAATTAGGCCACCGGGTTTAACGATCCGCTCCGCAACATAAGGGCCCGTCCCCATTCAAATCGTCCGAGCTGCCAAACCGCGAGTGGCTTTGCTATTTTTCTATACTTATGGACTTTACTGTCTAATAGAGTAAAAGCTTTCTCCTAACATCCGGCAAGACAGTTTAAAAGAAATAATTGGATCGAAACCGACCAATACATAGAGCCCAAAGCCAACTCGATTGCATCGCAATAATAGTCTAACCCACTCCGACAAAAAGCTGAAGTACCGTGTACCGTTCTTCGAGCAAGTGGAATGACCTCATCTACTCGGTTTCCGAAGCTCAATGGGCGTGCAACTGCTGGATTAACTTCTCGAAGTCCGCCGGCAGTGGAGCGCGCAAATCCAGGAGCAAACCGCTGATGGGGTGTGTGATCACGAGATGTTCGGAATGGAGCATAACGCGCGGTGGCGCAGGTGCATCCGCAGCTTGTTTCCAACCGTAAGCAGAATCTCCGAAAATCGGGCAGCCGATCGATTTCAAATGCACCCGGATTTGATGAGTGCGCCCCGTGTAAATGCGGCAACGCAGTAACGCCGCATGTTCCTTGAAAGCTTCGAGCACAGTCCAGTCGGTGCGAGCCGGTCGGCCACCCTGACCCGTCGTCATTCGATGGCGGTATATAGGGTGGCGCGCAATCGCACGATCGATGGTGCCGCTCGCCGTCTTCGGCACGCCACTGACGAGCGCAACATACTCCTTTTTTACTGAACGCTCCGTAAATTGATCCACAAGCGCCCGATGTGCGGCATCGTTCTTCGCGACCACGAGCAGGCCTGTTGTTTCTTTGTCGATCCGGTGAACGATGCCCGAACGTTCAAATCCGCCAATACCGCTTAGCTCACCAGCGCAATACGCCAGCAAAGCATGCACCAGCGTGTTCTCGCCCGTGCCCACACCAGGATGGACGACCATGCCCGCCGGTTTATTTAAGACGATGATGTGCTTGTCTTCGAACACGATATCAAGCAAAATATCCACTGGTTTGATCTCAGCTGCACGAGTCCCCGGCATGGAAAACTTAATCGTCTGGCCAGCCAGCACGTTATCGCTTTGCGTCACAGGGTTACCGTTGACCCTCACGAGGCCAGCTTCCAATGCGCGCTGGAAGGCAGCCCGGCTGTACTCGGGGAAAGCCTGCGCCAACACTTTATCAGCGCGCTCGCAATGCCGGCCTTTAGGCACCAAATAAGTGATCATGGCGCGGACAGGATAGCGTCCAGTTGGCTGAGTTAACTGGCTTTTTATGGTCGGCGGACAGGGAGTCGACTTCGAAACCATTGCAAGAAAAGCGCACTGGATAGCGCCGCGAAAAGCCAAGTCCGTTCGCGATAGCCAAGTATTCTTCGTCCAGCGTATTGGGAAAGCGCAGCCGGATCTTCGGTGCTAATGGTCCAGCGGATACCAGCCGCAGCACAATGCTTTCCCATCTTGCAGACAATTTGTAAGCCGACGTTACAATAGGACAGATGTCAAATGTCATATCCCGCTCCATCATAAATGGACCTTCGATCGTATAAATATTGTGTTGGACATGGACCATTCCGGAAAGTCTCGATTGTTTCGCGCACTTTTTCGGAGCCGCAAAATTCGCCTATATGAAACTTGGTAACTTTTTGCTACCAATATCTTCAGAAAAAACAAAAATGGTTTCCTCTTCCGTCAGCATCACCTCGACGCCGTACAGATCGTTGTCAGAGAGATGGTCCCACGTGTAAAGCTCATCGGTAGCTTTGCGAAGTGGCCCGGGGGCCCGGGCCCGGAGATGTCGCTGTACAACATGCAGGAAAAAACGCAGATCTCAAGACCCTCGGGCGCAGCTGACTTCATCGTGGCGACGACTCCTAGGCCCGGCGCCTGGATTAAACTAATTGGGTGACCTGAAGAATGAACAAATCTCCTCTCGACATATTTGAACTTGACATTCTGCATAACATGGCGCTAGAAGCAGCCAGTTTGGCTGGCTCGTAGTAGTGTCAGTGTCCGACACATGGTAGGTCAAGGAAGCGTGTGATCCAGCAGTTGTTTCTTGAAATCCAGGAAAAACCCGCGTTCGAGAAACGCCAGACAGCAAGCCGAATTTGACATTTTCAAGAGCTCGCAAGCCAGGACGCCATCGATGGGCAAATGCGTTCCCGTTTTCGGGGCCACCTGCACAGAAAGTTTCAAGGGACAAATCGGGAAACATAACGCGACTTGATCGGGCGATCCGGCTGCCGTGAACCGCACATGGGGACAGCTCGCCAGAACGGTTCTCACTACCCCTTTTTCAGCAGTTGGTCTGGATTCAGTTTCCTCAACGCCGCGGGAACGAAAAGGCCATCTTTGCGAATAAGTTTGCCGTCGAACCAGATTTCCCCGCCGCCGTATTCCAGGCGTTGGATACAGACCATGTCCCAGTGAACAGACGATTTATTGCCATTGCCACACTCCGCGTAAGCCTGACCGGGTGTGAAGTGGAAGGAGCCAGCGATCTTCTCGTCGAAAAGAGTGTCACGCATCGGCTCAGTGATATGCGGATTGAAGCCGAGCGCGAATTCGCCAATATAGCGCGAGCCAGCGTCGGTGTCGAGAATAGCGTTAAGCCGTTTCGTGTTACTGGCTGTTGCATCAACAATCTTTCCCTTTTCAAAAGTGAGCTTGATATTATCGAAGGCGGTTCCGAGATAAACAGTCGGAGTGTTGTAGGTAATAACACCCTCGACGCTTTCCTTCACGGGACAGGAAAAGACCTCGCCGTCCGGTATATTGTGTTGACCGCCACAGGCGACCGACCCGATTTTTTTTATCGAAAACCGTAGGCTGGTGCCAGGTCCTTTTATCTGAACCTGATCGGTCTTCTTCATGAGATCGGCCAGCGCCTTCATGCCCGGGCCATAGCGCGAGTAGTCGAACGTGCACACGCAGAAATAAAAATTTTCGAACGCCTCGGTGCTCATAGTGGCCTGTTGTGCCATCGCAGGCAACGGCCAGCGCAACACGACCCATTTCGTCTTGTTTACGCGATAATCGAGCACCGGTTTCAGGATCCGCGACACAAGCTGGATGCGCAGCATCGGCACATCGGAGGACTCGAAAATATTATCCGATCCGCGTACGGCTATATAAGCCTGCATCTTTTGCATACGTGCAAGCTCAATCTCGTTGATGATCGAATACTGTTCCTCGGTGGCCCCGATCAGCAGCTCACGCGAAACGCGCGCTTTCTGCAGCTGCACGTAGGGGATGGCACCGCACGCCCGAACGGAACGGATCAGCGCAATAACAAAAAGTTCAGGCGCGTCGAGGGAATCGATCAGCACACGTTCGCCTTCTTTCAACTTGGTAGAAAAATTGGTTAGCACATCGGCCAGTTTCGCATAGCGCAGGTCACTCATTGCGTTACGTTCTCATATCACCGAACGAGCTTCAACTCAAAAACAGGCTGGAGCGGGTCTCGGTCGATCAGCTCTTGGTGGTCTGGCCTGTCGGGAAGCAGATTTTCTCCACAGCGTCGCCAAAGTTATCCGCTCCGCGCAGGATTTCGATCTCGAGGCGCAAATAATAAAGCGGTAGCTCGCACGCCGAAGAAGGTGCAATCCGTACCGCATCCTTTTCGGTAGTCACGATGAACCCCGCTCCCATCTTTTGCGCGCTCGTGTAGATTTCGCAAAGGTCGTCGGGCGTATACCAGTGATGGTCGATAAACCGTCGCACAAAGACGAGTTGCGCACCGCCTTCGCGTAAAAATAATTCAAAACTTTCCGGCGTGGCAATCCCACTGAAAGCGGCGACCTTTCGCCCTTTCAGGTCCGCGAGCGGAATCCGGACTTCGCCGTTCAACGCCTTCAAATACTGGGGCCGGTGCGCACACTCAATGATATCCGCCGCCGAATTGTATTTCTTGGTCAACGCCTCGAGCTTCGGATCACGGCATCGCATCCATTGGACTTTGTAAGAAAAACATAAGACGCCCGTTTTAAGTGTTTCACCGGCTTGCGAAGGATTCCGCGAGGTAGCGTAAATCCGTTACCAAACGAATTTATTTTATCCACAAGCAGCAGGTTAAACCGGCCCTTGAGCGGCATGTATTGAAAGCCGTCGTCGAGCATAAGTGTGTCGCAGCCAAAACGACGGATCGCATAGGAGCCCGATTTTACCCGATCCTTATCCGCAATCACGACGACTCCAGGGAGGTTTTTCGCCAGCATAAAGGGCTCGTCGCCCGCGTTTTCCGAATTGAGAAAAAGGTTCTGTCCATCGCTTACCACGCGTGGCGGAGCCAGCTCCACATTTATCAAACAGAACCACGAGCGTTTCCAAAACGGCAGTGTTTTGTTTTTGTAGCCCCGGCTGAGAATGGCTACTTTCCGGCCACGGTCGCGGAGGGCGCGGGCAAATTTTTCCACCACGGGAGTTTTTCCAGTACCCCAAACTGTCAGGTTGCCAACCACGACAACAAAACAGCCGAGTTGATGGTGGTAAAAAATGCGGTTGCGGTAAAGCCACCAGCGCAGCTGAACAATGTCGTTAAACAGATACGAACACACCCGCAGGAATGCCGCAAACACCACCGCCAACAGGCCTTCACGCTTTCCCATGGCAACATCTATAGCAAAAAGTTCGAAATTATTGAATTGGCGACGGAACCAGCGGGGAAACATGACAACTAAAAGATTTTTACAGAACCGCGAAGGCCACAGTAAAAATCTTTCGTAAGTACCGCCGCCCCAAAAGCAACAGCGGCTTCTCTCATGAGCTACAAACTTTTTATTCCAGGTCCCACTGCTGTCTCCGAAAAGACGCTTCGCACCATGGTGCAGCCTATGATCGGCCATCGCAGTAAGGACTTCATCGCGCTCTACCGCTCCCTCCAGCCAGGGTTACAGAAAATCTTCGGGACGAAGGACCACGTTTATCTTTCCACGAGCAGCTCCTGGGGCATCATGGAAGGGTCTCTCCGCAACGTCGTCCAGAAAAAAGTCCTCTGCTGCATGAATGGCGCGTTTTCCGACAAATGGCTGGATGTGGCTAACCGCTGCGGCCTCGCTGCCAGCGCCATCCAAACCAACTGGGGGCAGCCGATCGAACCGGGAGCGCTCCGCAGTGAGCTCGCCACCGGCGTCTACGACACGGTCACGATCATCCACAGTGAGACTTCCTGTGGCTGCATGAGCGACTTGCCTGCGCTTGGCATAGTGCTCCGAGAGTTTCCAGACGTAGTTAGCATCGTCGACACGGTCAGTTCATGCAGCGCGATGCCAATCGACAAGGACGCCAACGGTATCGACATCCTAATCACCGGATCGCAAAAAGCCTTCGCACTTCCACCGGGCATGGCGATGTTGTCGCCTTCGGTCAAAGCGCTCGACCGAGCCGCCAAAGGGAACACGCGCGGCTACTATTTCGATCTGCTCGAATTTCAGAAAAATCACGAAGGAGGCATGACGCCTAGCACGCCCGTAATTACGCTCATTTACGCCCTAAAATCCAAGCTAGACGACATCCAGGAGGAAGGTCTCGAGGCCCGTTTTGCCCGGCATGCGCGTCTCAACAAAGCCGTCCGCGCCTGGGGTGAGTCGTGGGGCTTCAGCCTATTCCCGCGCCCAGGATTTGGCTCAGTCACTTTGAATTGTTTCGCGAACACCCGCAGCGCGGATCTGGTCGCGCTCAACAAGCTTCTGAAAGACAATCACGGCTTTGTGATTGACGGCGGGTACGGCAAGTTAAAGGGGAAAACATTCCGCATCTCGAACATGGGCGACGAAACCGACGAAACCATCAGTGATCTTCTCCAGGCACTCGATACGGTTTTGTCCAAGTTAGGCCTAGGGAAACCGTAAGGATGCTGCATACTGCATAAACGCTGCCTGTTTTTGCTAGTCGTCAACAGGGCTAACGGATGTCCAGTTTGTACACTTTCTGTTGCGAAAACGTCACTAAAAACAGCCTTTTGCAAAAAGTAGTTCTTGAAACTTTCGGCAGCATTCTTACCGGCTAGCCGTTCCAATGAAGTCTTTAGTCATCGCCGAGAAACCGTCAGTTGCGGCCGATATTGCCCATGAGCTCGGAAAAATTCCGAAAAAAGGTAGCCATTACGAAAACGACAAATACGTGATTTCGTCGGCAGTTGGCCATCTCGTGGAATTAAAAATGCCCGAAGACATCGACAAAAAAAAATACGGTTTCTGGCGCCTCGAGACGCTGCCGATCATCCCGAAAAAATTCGAGCTGAAGCCCATCCCGAATTTAAAAAAAAAGTTCGACGAGTTAAAAAAAATAATCGCCAGAAAGGACATTGGCCAAATCATTAACGCCTGCGACGCCGGACGCGAGGGCGAGCTCATCTTCAACAACATCGTTCTCCTCGCGAAAAACAAACATCCGGTCAAACGGCTCTGGCTCCAATCGATGACGCCGCAGGCAATTCGCGATGGGTTCCAGAAACTGCGCAACGCCTCCGAGATGGCCAGCCTCGCCGATGCAGCGCGCAGCCGCAGCGAAAGCGACTGGCTCATAGGTATCAACGGCACGCGCGCCATCACCAAGCGTATGTTCGGTTCGCGTGCCGGTAACGTAGCCTCGGTCGGCCGCGTGCAGACTTCTACGCTAGCGATCGTTTACGCCCGCGAACTCGAGATCCGAAATTTTAAACCACGCGGCTACTGGCGCGTAACCGCCACCTTCGCGGTTGCCAAGGGAAACTACGCGGGAACCTACCAATACGCCGACTCCAAGCAGAGCCATAACAAACATGATCGCATCGACAGCATTTGGGAACAGGCTTTTGCCGAATCGCTCGTAGCCGCTTGCCAAAGACAGCCGCTGGCTGCGGTTTCCGAGGAAAAAAAGACCAGCTCGCAGATTCCGCCTCGTCTCTACGACCTCACCACGCTCCAACGCGAAGCGAACAGCCGTTTCGGCTTCTCTGCGAAGCATACCCTGCAGATTGCCCAAGCGCTCTACGAAAAGCACAAGATGTTTACGTATCCGCGCACCGACTCGCGCGCACTACCAGAAGACTACCTGCCAAACGTGCGTCATACGCTCGCCAACCTCGAAAGTTCGCTGCAGCCCTACGCGGGAAAAGCCCTCGATCAAAGCTGGGTACAGTTGAATAAACGCGTTTTCAACAATGCGCAGGTCAGTGACCACTTCGCCATCATCCCGACGGCGTCCGAGGCCAAAAAAATCGATGAGGCCGAGTCAAAAATCTACGACTTGGTCGCACGCCGGTTAATCGCCGTGTTTTATCCGCCCGCCAAGTTCGAAGTAACCACGCGATTCAGCAAGGTCGACGAGCACACGTTTAAGACCGAAGGCAAAGTGATCACTTCACTCGGCTGGCTCGAAGTCTACGGCCGCACCACAGTCGATATCAATTCCTCCGAAAGCAAAACCCTGCCGGTACTTACGCCCGAAGACTATCAGCAAGCCAAGACGATCGAAGCCAAACTTCACGCCGAGACGACGAAGCCACCGCCGCATTACTCGGAAGCGACCCTGTTGTCAGCAATGGGAACCGCAGGGAAGCTTGTCGATGACGATGAAATCGCCGAAGCAATGAAGGAACGCGGCCTCGGCACGGCCGCCACGCGCGCCGAAACGATTGAAGGCCTGATCTACCAAAAATACCTCCATCGCAATCAGCGCGAACTCGTACCCTCGGCCAAAGCAGAGCAATTGCTACAATTCCTCGCCGCCGTGAAAGCTGAGGACCTAACGAGCCCGGCCATGACCGGTGAGTGGGAACACCAGCTCCGAAAAATGGAATTCGGCAACTTTCCCCGGGAAAAGTTCATGGCCACCATCATCGAGAAAACGAAAGGAATCGTAGAACGAGTGAAGGGTTTTGAAGAGGACAACTTGATCGCCCGCGAGACCGATATTCCCTCACCTACCGACGGAAAATTGCTGCGCGAGACATTGCGCGGCTATAAGTCGCACGACGGCAAATTAATGATCTATAAGGTAATCGGCAGCCGCCGTATGGAAGAAACCGAGATCAAGCAACTAGTCACCACAGGCCAGGTCGGTCCGCTCGACGGCTTCATTTCAGCCAAGACCCGCAACCATTTCTCTGCTGTCCTGAAGCTAGCCATGGATGAGAAAGAAGGAAAATGGAAAGCAGGGTTCGACTTCGGCGACAAAACAGGCCTCGCCACTCTAGAGCCATTTTGGACCAGTCCGGACAGCGGCGCACAGCTCTGCGAAAACGGAGCCAATTATATTCTGCGCCAGCGGGAAGGCGAAGGTTGGAAACAGTCTTTTCGCCTCAGCCGTATCCTTTGCCAAAAACCGCTGACCCGGGAAATGGCCATCGACTTGATCGAAAGGGGGAAAACAAGCCTGATCCAGGGGTTCGTCTCCCAGAAAGGCCGCCCATTCGATGCATTCCTGAAACGGCAGGGAGAACGCATCGTCTGGGAATTTCCTTCCCCGACACCCAAAGTTGGAAAAGACGGAAACCGTAGAAACCCTATCGAACACAAGCCGCGCGTAGGCGTCGATCTTTCGAAAGCCTCCCCGCTCGGAGAAAGCAAGGTTCACAGCGGCGAACTAGTCGAACTCAGCGATAATTACTACGTCCGCAAGCCCGATCAGGAAAATCGGCAGGTCTTCAAGCTCTCTAAAAAGCTTTGCAAACACAAAATTAGCATCCACGAAGTTAAGGAGCTTTTGATAAACGGGAAATCGCCGCTAATTGAGGATTTTTTCTCCAAAAACGGAAACAGGTTTTCTGCCTTCCTCGTGCTGTCGCAGAAACGAGATAAGGCAGAGTTTGAATTTCCTCTTACCCGCTAAAAAGGCTTTCCGTCGCCATGCCACGCGAAACCGCTAATGGTCGGCATGCATGCATCAATCTCGCCCCCTCCCCTGATGCGCTTAGTAGCTGACCTCGTCAAACTTGCCGATTTTGGCCATCAACAACAATTGTTGAGCACCAATACGCAAGCGATTTTCCACGCTCAACAAGGAGTGGCAGCCAATTTGCACAAACAGTTTTCGGATATCCAGCAGAACTATAAAAATACGCGCGCCGCTCGCGCTGGAAACGCCTCTACCACCGAATCAACCCTCGTTAAGAAAATGTAAAAATTAATAAAATTATATATATAAAAATATATTATAATAAGGTGCATCACAATGTAGTCTTCTAGTAGCACAACCGACTCGACTCACGTTGTGCCGCCCTGTTTCAGGGCGCTGAATATCCCTCCAAAGAAGCTCTCCAATCTTAAGGATCTGCTTGTCGGGGAAAAACGCCGTCCGCGGTACGATGGAAACCGTGCAAGACCAAGGCGTAACATCTAGCACCATTGATCGCACTGAAACCCAGGCCCTCGTTCAAGATGAAAACGAGAAGGTCGACATGCAGACTAAGGCCGCAATCGGAAACGATTACCTATTCCCAATGAACAACTTAAGATCATAAACGACCTCCGAGCGTAAGACGGCTAGTAGCGCTAGTGAGCGGTTGAGCTACACGAGCACACCGCTAGCAAGGAACCAGGGAGCCAGCTCGCGGTGCAGCTTTCGTCGACTGTCTCGCCGAAGCAGCACACAAAACATCAACGTAACTTTCCCAGGTAGAAAACTAAACTTCGACAACAAAAATAGAGCTCAGCAGAGTTGGTGCCAGAAGGCTTCGAAGAAGCTAGCAAATTTCTTTCCTTCAGTCAAATGTCAGCCTTTCAGGAATTACAGGCCGAACAGCAGACGCAGCAACAGCCGCGAAGGTTATACGAGAGGCTTTCGGCGGCCGCGGAGGCTGGCTCGATAGCGGATCGTCGCTGGACAGCGAATAATATAACTTAAGGCTATCGCAACTTCGTTTTGCGGGTTTGGTCGAATGTAACTATGATTATAACCACTGCACAGCTTTTTAAACATGCCTACGGAAAATACGCTGTCGGCGCTTACAACATCAACAACGCCGAACAGGCCATTGGCCTGTTCAAAGGCTGCATCCAGTCGAAGGCACCTTTTATAATCCAGATTTCCAAAGGAGCCCGGAAATACACCCACAAACGGATGCTCGAAGCCATTATTTGTGCCGCTGGAGAGATTTTCCCGGAAGCGATTTTTGCCGTGCATCTTGACCACGGCGACGAGGAAACCTGTTACGATTGCATCAACTCAGATTTTTTTAGTTCAGTTATGATCGATGCTTCACACGACCCCTTCGAGAAAAATGTTGAAATCACCAAGCGCATCATAAATGCCGCACATAAAAAATCCCTCTCCGTCGAAGCCGAACTAGGTATGCTCGGTGGAGTCGAGGAAGATGTCAAGGTCGAGGAAGGCCACGCAATGCTCACAGACCCAGCTGAAGCCGAAAATTTTGTGAAGCAAACCGGATGTGATTCCCTCGCCTGCGCGATCGGCACTTCGCACGGCGCTTTCAAATTCAAAGGGAAACAGTCGCTCCATTTCGACGTACTCGAAAAAATCAAGTCGCGCCTCCCAGGCTATCCACTCGTCATGCATGGATCGTCCTCCGTGCCGCAGAACGAGGTCAAGCGTATCAACGCCGCCGGCGGCCAGATTAAAGACTCGATAGGCGTCGATCCCAACGAATACCTCCCTGCTGCCAAACTCGGCGTCACCAAGATCAACATAGACACAGACAGCCGCCTCGTCTGGACTCGCGTCCATCGCGAATTTTTCTGCGACAAACCCGCCGAGTTCGACTTCCGCCAACCCGGTAAGACCTTCATAGACGAATACGCAAACTTCATCGCCAGCCGCAACATTTTCCTCGGTTCGTCCGGCCAGCTCGACGACCTCCGCGAGAGCCTTGGCAAATAAACAGTATCCGTTTCAATTCCTGTGGATTGACAACCTATCCGCCTTGATTTTTCGTCTGCTCATGCTGTAATCGTTTTCCCGTCCTCCGAGTTTTTTATCCAGTCGCGCGCACGCAGGCGAGCTCTTCGTGCATATCGGCCTGAATCTCCCCAAAGTACAGCCTCTTTTGATCGCTGACCTCTATAATTGCAGGGCGTTATTTCAGACGCTACTGATCTTTGTCGAAGGGATGAAGGTCGTGCGCCGTTGCGCAACGTATGAAAAGGCGTCCCGGGCGCTATGTAGCTTTCCCCTTCTTGCTCATTTACCACCCCCAGTTCTACTCAGAGCTGCTTTTGAAAGCGATTGGTCGCTTTCAAAGCACAAGCTGGCAGCAGTTCAGATCGATTGTGCAAAATTTCATCCAAGGCACCTCACAATGGACGGCCGCCGCAAAGCTTCCCTTTGACAAATTGTGTAAAACGGTCTTCGCAGCCTGGCGCTGCTCCGGAGGATCAGCCCATTGAGATCTGGGATATAAAACCCTCCGTCTCCTCAATGAAATTTGTGATTAATTGAACCGAGCCTGGCACCGGTAGGTTTGTTATCGGAGCAAGGGCATCGCCCCCTCCTTTCGGCCGGTAACCGCTGGCACACACCGCTGCCCTGTGCACCGGAACCGGTTTGGCTTTTCTCGAAAATTATCCGACAGGGGGAAATCTTCACCGCACCTACTGTCCGCCAAAAGCTCGCTACGGGCTGCTTATGGTGTAAACGACTCCAGCTCCGTCATCGAAGCCATTCATATGGAGTTCAGCCAGAGAAAGATGGCATCCGCTCGGGCCAGCCGAAACGAGGAACTGTTCCAGCACCTACCGTCTCGGCAAAGTAGCGCTCGTGCCATGGGGCACACGCAGACAGCGCAATCATCTATCACCGGACTCTCGATGAAAACGCTTAGCTACACATCGCCTTATGCGAATCGTACGCTTCCTATCATTTTCCCCCATCCCAACTTTCTGGCCATTTGTGCGAAGCAACAATCTGATTAATTTCGGTACGTCCGTTGACGCCAAGGAGTTCTTTCGTATGAAAGAAACGTTTTTTCAGATTCCTTGTTAATTTCTCCGGTAAATAACACAATTTTCTCGTCTTCTACCGATGATCTTGTCCCCCAACGAGATCTCCCCAGGCGGGGGCAGGCAACGAGCCTGTGTTCCGACAGGTGTATTCGACTCTCCACAATGAACACAAGGCCAGCGATTTTTTCAGAAAGTTTGACTGACCGTCTGGAAGAAGATCCCAATCTTCCGTAGCGATTCTACATTAAGCACGTAGATTCACCCCATCGGCAGTGCACCGCGCAACCATCTGCGGGAACGCCGCCGGCAATTTAAGCCGTTTTCTTCTGTTTTCGGCCATCCGGCTGAAAGAGAAATACGTTCTTACCGAATCGGTTGGCGAAGCCGACACACGTGCCTCTAACCAAGCAAGCCGATCGCCGTACCCGCTTCGAGCAGGCGCTAGCCGCCCAGCCCGACCACCACTGCAGCGTTGTTGCGGTATGGAAGATAGACGAGCTTTCTTACGAAGAAATCGCGCTGGTACCGCAGATTCCCTTCGGCACGGCTATGTCCCGTCTTCACCATACGCACCAGAAACCAGCGCGATAGTTTGAGGGGAAAACTTCATGAAAGTCTTCCGCACTCTCCTTGTTTAGGCGTTCTGCGTAGGGCACCAGGCACCAGTTTTTGCTCCGCTGTCTCGGAACGAGAAAGGCGAGACCAACGGCCGTCTTGCCCGCCACGAACCGACGTTCCGCCAACCCCTGCGTTTCCAAAGCTAACGGCCTGCGGCCAGAGCTCAGCTGTTTCAAACCGGTTCCATTTCTCTTAGTAGCAGCCATTCACTCGGCCTCTATGCACCGAGGTGCGGTAGCTATCGCACGACCTTTGCGTCAAGGCCCGCTGGCTCCACAATAGCTTCTACATTTTCCCAGAGCAGCTCGTATTTTTTGACGGCTCGGCAAAATCAAAAGCCAGAGAGGTCTAAGCCACTATTCTCATTGCTAAGTAATGCGGTAATTTATTGAATTTCAATAATTTGTAGAATAAAAAACCTCTTCTTCATTTTAAATGAATAAAGCGAAAGCGGAGTGCGTCCCCCAAAACCAATCTTTGGAGAACTTATTAACAAACTCTCGTCTCTGTCTCTCTCTCTCCTTGCTCACAGCCAGCTCACTCGCCATCGCGTCAAAAAGCGCCCCTATCCAACGGTAGCCTCGCAGCTCTTGGCCGTTTCATAGTCGGCGTTTCCGTTAACGCGCACCCCACCACCCCTTATTCGTCGCCGCGCCACCACTGGCCACCTCGGCGCCAGTGGTTGTAGCCACACCCGTCACCCGATCCCGTAACCACTATTTCTCCCGTTACCTATGGCTATTGGGGCGAACCCCATCGGTCCGGGTCTGAATTCCAAACGCTTGGGTTGTCGTTTCCATTGCCCAGTCCTCCGTTAAGTGAGAAGATTACTATAAAGACACTCCAGTAGCCGTATCTTGGCGACCGACAACCGGCACCACGATGAGCCGCACAATTACGGCCGATGGCGCTGATCGCGGTCACGATGACCGCCGGCTGTAAGACGGCTAGCGCCTCTAAACCAAAAACCTCATCGTGTGCTGCGACTCTTCAGAATCGTTTTTGATCATCGACTGTGGACGGCATGCTTGTCGCAACTCAACGTACAGATCTCATCCGGCATCATCGAAACCGACCTGTTTGCAGCTGCCTAAGTCTAAAGTCTAGTGTAAAGAAACAGCTCAGGCTGCCGCTTCCGACAACGAAGCAGAATGGCAACGCCTGCAGGCTCGCTTTCATGAGGCCACCACAGGGGGAAGCTGTCGCATCGGTTCGCTCCGTCGTCTGATTTTCGCTGCCGCTAGCAGCGGTGTCCTAGCCTTCTTGACAACGTGCCTGATCGTCGAAAGCTGTGCTAGCCAGTTTAAGACCACACCAAGATAGAACTTCAGTGGTACCTAGCACATCAGTCGATGTGAAAACGCCAACGCTCTTCCACCATCGTCTGCCGATCCCGGCAGTGGCTGGTCATCTGAGCCTCCGGAAACGACACCCACCAAAATGGCTGGACTCAAGGTTCAAGGTAGCCAGGGAAACCGCCGTGCATTGGGTTTTCGTCTCTCACGCTGGGCGATCATAAACTCCTTCGCTTCCTCCGTCATGTAATAAAGCATGGTAGCATTGCCTGCGAGTTCCTGAATGCCGCTCTGGCCGTCGAGCTCCGCATTGAAAGCAGCCTTCAGGCAACGAATCGCAACCGGGCTGGATTGCAAAATTTCGCGTGCCCAAGCCAGGCCCTCCTCTTCGAGCTGCGATATGGGCACGACCTTATTTACTAAGCCCATGTCGAGCGCTTCCTGCGCATTGTATTGGCGGCAGAGAAACCAGATTTCGCGTGCTTTTTTCTGTCCAACACCGCGGGCCAAATAACTAGAACCGAAACCGCCATCGAAGCTTCCCATCTTGGGACCAACCTGACCGAAGATCGCATTATCGGCCGCAATACTGAGGTCGCAAACCACGTGCAACACGTGTCCGCCACCGATCGCATAACCAGCTACGAGCGCAATCACAACTTTTGGCATAGATCGAATGAGCTTTTGCACATCGAGCACGTTGAGCCGCGGCACCCCTTGATCGTCGATATAGCCACCATGGCCGCGCACCGACTGATCACCGCCAGCACAAAAAGCATATTTTCCGTCCCTGGCCGGCCCCACACCGGTCAACAGTACGACCCCAACTCGCTGGTCTTCGCGTGCATCGAGCAATGCATCGTAGATTTCCGAGACTGTAAGCGGGCGGAAAGCGTTTCGCTTTTCTGGCCGATTTATGGCGATTCTGGCGATCCCATCGGTCTTTTCATAGATGATGTCTGTGTAAGTTTTGGTGGATTTCCAAACGGTAGCCATTCCAGCTACAGTGTGACAAACCGCTTAAGCAGCAAGCATTTTACATGATACGTCCGCGAGAGCGGCGAAGCGGCTTTTACTCTGACCACCAGAACTGCCGTTGGACTACAGCGTCAACTGGTCAACGTTATCGGCCTTCATGGCCTCTAATTACTGATAACTC
>NJAL01000007.1:0-164214 GCA_002591725.1 Candidatus Didemnitutus mandela
GCGCGAAAAGGGGCAAAGATGAGTCCATCTAGAAGGTTCTTTACCTGAACGACAAGACTGAGACCGGGAAAGTACAGCAGTATTTTTTCGCCAACTTGCTCTCTGCGCGATATCATCCGGAGGCGTTTCAGCCAAACGAGCAATTCTTGGGAAAACTTTACGGATAAGGCTGTCATTCAACTCAATGACACGCGCCTGGCGGTCACGGTTGCCGAACGCATGTTCACCTTGTTAGGCGAGCATGCCCAGAGTTTTGACGCGGCCTTGTCACTAACAACAAAGATATTTTCCTACACGAACCATATATCCTGATGCCCGAGGGACTGGAGCGTTGGAGTGTTCCGTTGCTTCAATGCGTACTGCCGCGCCACCTTACAATTATCTATGCGCTCAACGAGCGCTTGATGGGCATCTGTTAATCGAAATGGCCCGGCGACGACGCAAAGAAGCGCACCGTCTCGCTCATCGATGAGTCCGGCTCCCAATATGTGCGCGATGGCGAATCTCGCCATCGCTGGATCTCTTTGTGTAAACGGCATCGCCATGCTGCACACGCGCTTGTTTCGGCAAGACTTATTCCCAGAGCTAGATGCCCTTTGTCCGGGAAAATTCAACAATAAGGTCAACGGCATGACATCGCGCTGCTGTTTACGCGCGTGCAACCCAAAACTCTCCGCGCTTATCACGAAGAGCATCGGCGACGGCTGGTTGCGCGAACCTCGACCGGCTGCGCCAGTTGGAGAAGTTTGTCGACGACGAAAAGTCTCAACGGGAATTCGTGACGATCAAATGCAAAAAAAGTACTTCTTGCTGGCATCATTTGCTGCGAGTGCGGTGTCGAGGCTTTTCCGGATGCGCTTTTCGACATTCATATCAAGCATCTCCACGAATACAAGCGCCAAGCATCTGAGCCTGCTCCACATTCTCTGGCTTTATCGTCGGATTCTACAAAATCCTTCGATAGACGTTGTCCCGCGCGTGTTTGTTTTCTCCGCAAAAGCTGCGCCTGGGCTACGACTTGGCAAAGGCCATCATCAAGTCGATCAATGCGGTCGCTAACCTCGTGAACAACGATCTGCGCATCGATGGCAAGCTGAAGGTCGTTTTTTCTGCCGAACTTCCGCGTATTGCTCGCGGCGCGCATCATCCCAGCCGCCGACGTTTCCGAACAGATTTCCATTGCTGACAAGGAGACGTCCAGTGCGGGCAACATGAAGCTTGCGTTCAACGGAACTGTGATACTGGGCACGCTTGACGGCGCGAATGTCGAAATTCAGCAAGAGGTCGGTGAGGATAATATTTTTATCTTTGGCCTCACGGTCGAATAAGCGAACGAGTTGTTCGCTTGCTGCTACCGTCCTTGGAATTGTTGTGAGCACGACGAAAAGTTGCTCGCCGTGCTCGACTCGCTGGGTTCTGACTACTTCGTCAAAGGCGAGGAGCAAAATTTTCCGGCTATGGTGCGTGTAAGCCTGCTCGAGGGTGGCGACTCGTGTTTCGTGCTCGCGGGTTTTTGTGCCTATTGCGATGCGCAGGAAAAGACCAACACAGAGCGTGGTGGTAAGGTAAGTTCTCTAGTGATCGCACAATTCGGGAATACGCAAAGAGGCATCTGGAAGCTACTACCCATGAGCGTCCTTGACCAGGCTATCCTACATCATTTTAATTTTTCCGACTTCTTTATGCGATTTTAAACTGCGGTGATCGTTTAAAAAACGGGGTTGATGCCCCTCTCACTGTTACTAACTGGTGTAACGAATAATCTATTTTCCCCGAGAATCATGCGTCTATCAGCCGTTTTTATCCGTTAACTTGCTATCCCTTCCTTCTTGCCGACTGCGCTATGTTGGTGTTGGCATCCTTACTGGTGCTCACGCGCTGGCGTTTGGCTAAAGTTGCGGTATCGACTGGATTGGAAACGGTCTGGGCTCGGGACGTCCATCTTTCTATCTTTATGGTGCGAGCTGATCTGTGTGGTTTGATATGAAGGATGTCGACTTTCGTTTCCACACGCAGCCATTCTCAACCGCGAAAATGGTCTTCCTGTAGAGGCATTGTTGGGCGAGCGAGTGCACATCGAAAATGCGCGTGTACAAATCGGCTTGAATTATCCGCGAAAGTTGGTTTGACTCTTGTGGATTTTGGTCCATTTGCATAAAAAGTGGACAGTTGCTTTTGTCCCGGCTGAGCTTTTGACTGAAAAACTTAGCTTTTATATTATAGTCAACCTGTAATCTGGGCTATGGCCATGGAAGAAGAACTCCTTACGGCAGCCTTTAACGACTTGGATAAAGTGAAAAAAGCGAGCAGTCGGGAGAGCGCTGCACGCTAGCATACCGTGGTGTGACATTGCGAAGACGCGCGACCTACAGTGTGTCTTGAAGAATGGTGTCGACTGTGATCATATAAAACCTTTCGATAGACGCATGTGCGTGGCAGTACTTTGTGGCCCAAATCAAGTTATTGCTGGCTGGGGTGGACAATTGAAGGGCAGCTTCAGACTGATATTTCGGAAAACATGGAGAACAACAGTTTGCGTTTCACTAAAAAATGAATATGTAGAACGGAAACTTCCACAACAAAGAGCGAAAGGAAAAGGAAAGGGGAAAGATCGCATCGCTCTGAAAGGTACTGATCCCGGGCTTCGGGCTTAACCTCCCGACAACTTGAAAAAATCTGCTCTCAACTCAACTCGGCGAGGCTACCGTGGCTCAGCTGAGCGCGAGCAATTTTCTGGCTCAGGATTTGTTGGTGACGGTGGCGTTTGTGGATCATTGATTGCAAATATCAGCCTTGCTAGATGCGTCATGATTTGCGATGGTGTGTCAAAAAAACTCCAATGGATTTCCGTTAGAGGACAGTATACATATGTTTTTTTCCAAATAACTTATCCTGACTTTAGCCTGCCAAAACGCAGAAACGATCGCTAATTTTAGCGATGAGTGCCTTGTGTATCTGTTATTGCTAAAATGGCCGCAGTATTGAGGGCTCACTTAAATTCGGCCATGCGATGACAGGAAAAATAAAGATCATTTTCGCGCTGTTTTGCTTCGGTGACATCTTGGGCGATACCGAAAATCGTGCGCGGGTAGTGTGCAGCTTTCGATCTTAGGGTCCCTATCAACGCATTTTGTCGGCGGGCCGGTGTACTCCAACGGTATCGCAGCATCGAGACTCGTTTACCGGCTTCAACTTAAGCCATCGCGGCCAGTAGGACAATCCTAATGGCTCGCCGGAACAAAGGGTGCGAGGTCATGGAGAGATTCGGATGTAACGGAAACTCCGAGAACTTACTGGGTCTCAAGTGACCAGTTGATCCGTCCTCCTTTGAATGCTCCATGCCCAAACATCCATGTGAGCTGCCTTTGGAGCGGTTTCCAAACGTTCCTTCCGAATCTACCAATCCGATCAATACACTCCAGCAATTTCGCTGCGCTGGCTTTCCAGTTGGCTGGGAGGGGGCGCTGAATTTCCTTGCTAATTCCGCTGGCTAAAATTCCAACGCCAACAAGAAGCCAGCCACTAGACTAGATCGGTATAGGAATCTAAAGAGAGTTAATCCCGGCGGGTAATAAAAAAATCTGCACCCGATGGCTCCGGTCAAAGCGACCAATAATGCCAGATCCGCCGTCCCGACAACCGGGCGAGGGCGACGGCGCAAGCCGAAACTGGAACAATAAAAATCAAAAGAGATTCGTTCCCAATGCTGTTTCCCATTCACGCTTTTAACCAACCCTAGAAGAATAAACGGGAGGGTTAACGGCTAGCCTGAGCTGCTACAAGGCCATCGATTGCCATACATGTCCAAGATGTTTTACGATTATCCAGGGTTAAAGGCATCAACCCAAAGTCCGCTATCCTTTGTTTTTATTAAAATAAGTCCAAGCAGGGGATGCGTTGGATAACCTGCTAATATTTTTGCTATAATAACTTGAAAATAAAAGTTTTTCTCTGGATCTAATGCTGACCAAACAAATTATCAATAGAGTAAAAAACAAGTCGCCTCTTGTTTTTAAGCTAGGACGCGTGCCATATGGCCATATGCAATGGATTGAGTTTTTACTGTCATTATACTATTATTATTACATTTATATTGGTCTCGCTGGTCCGGATGGTATAGCTTGCTTTAGGTCAATTTTTCTGTAAAATAAAAAACGGTTGTTGCAATCGCGGATTGCTGATTACCCCGATCGTTTATCTCTTATCTCATAACTTGTACGATGCGTTTGGGAATCGCTAACTCCCAGGCTTACCACGCTGCTGTGCTTGCGAACCAGGGAACTGTCCGCTTGGGAGAAAGAGCGAAATAGACACACTTACTGACTCGGTTCAATCTCGAAGCTAGTATCTTTTTGACACTAAAACGAATGTCCAGATGTCCACTCGGCTGTTAATCGGGGAAAGTCGAGAAATTTTCCCGAGAATGCTAATGATAGTTCCGACGCATACCTGCACGGTCTCGGCCATTCCTTTTTGCGCGGGACCGAGGAGCTGAGCTGAACAACAGGTTGGCCATGTCAAAAAAATCTTCATTGACGTTATTATGACCAACTATCGCAAAAGATTCACTTTGGGTCTGGCTGGCAATCTCGGCCGCATTTTGTGCCAGCAGCGCGGCTGCTGGGCTTGGATGTGCTGTTCTACAATCTATTCTAGCTCCATGACGAAAGTTCTTCTCGCGCCGGTTTTTACATTTTCGGTCAAAGCGAAAACGGTTTTGTAGTACATCGAAGTTGTCGAAAAGTTTTTTTTAAAAAAAGCAATCGATCCGATCGTCCGAGCTGCTTGACAATTTCGGTCAACGCAATAAGTGGAGTAGGGATATTACAGGTGACTATCTGTAGTTCCAGAGAGACTTTTCAAGGCCGTTCAGTTGATTTTAATGTCCCTCCCATCCCGTTGGCATACATGCGCAGACAAATGCTATCTGTATCTTTTAGGTAGGGTGCAGCTTGTTTCGCAGCACAACGTTCCCTTTTCCCCTGATAGGCGGGGATGGACGACGAAGTTAAAAATCGGACGCAGGGCCGTAAACTGGGTCGAACAGCCTGGATTCGTTACGCTCAAAATTTTGCGTCGAAATTTGCTCGCGTTTAAAAATTTTTTCGATAATCGAAATAGATATCCCGGCCATCGTCGATGGCAAGAGCGGGGACGGGTTTCCCTAGGAGAAGATATGGCGTCAGGTGGCATCAAGAAAGCTGAAGGGGAATGTTGCACCGCAGCCAAGTATATCGCTTGGCTGCTTGGAGTTGCTTGGAGTTGCTTGGAGTTGCTTGGAGTGAGTCATTTAGCTTTCGGGTGGCCACCGGTCCGCCGTAGGGACACGAAGCTGTAGCCGCACTTTTTGATGGTAATCCCATGGGTAAAAACGTGCGAGAGATTTTTTCGATAAAATATCGATATCATTATAGACCAAATAAATAAACGTCTAGATTTATAGCCTGCTAAGTTCGTAGAATAGTTTATTCGCTCGAATTTTCGCTACAATCGCAGATGTATTTCGCGCTGCGGATAAGGTTGACCAGAATTTTTAGTTACCATGTGCTTTTCGATATTCAGCATCGGAGCCGCCCGATAATTGCGAGTTATCTCGAACTGGCTGGCGCTGCAAAATACCCCAGCCATTCATACGAATGGCATCTTCCATAATTTTCGGTCAGTGGCACAATCTTTGTTAGTTGTTAGTTCGGAAATTTGCGCGTAGCTTTGCTGCATGGTCGCGGTTCCCGTTTGTATCTTGATCCGCTGGTTTTTTTAATTTTTTGCGAAGAAGAAAAACTGTGTCGCGTGCGAACTCTGCAGGTGCTTGGTCAGAGTGTTGCTCGTGACATTGACGGTGTTCAGCACGTTGTTGACGTTGCGCAACATGCTTGTGGCGACTTCTGCTATACAGGGCTGATGTGGAGTACTCCACAATTCCTTGTGAATGACCTCCATTTCCTGCTCGGTCTTTTCCGGCGCCGAAATATCCTGAACGGCGCAAAGAATCTGAATAATTTCTATATTATCGGTGAGAAAGGGTACTGAAAAACTGACAGGCACAAGAACCCCCCGAGCATTTGAAATACTTCGCCTCAATCTCTGTGACGTTGCCGTGAGCACAGGCCGTGGTTGGCCGCATCGCTGCGATAGCTTACGAGCGCATCGCAATTTTCGCCTAACAGCTTTCCCTCTTCAACCTCGAAGAGAAGGGGGATACGGGAGCGCGTTCGCGAAGACAAAAAGTCTGCCAGATTCGAGTACGAGGATAGTGTGCAGCATGGACCTCAAAGCATGTTTAACGTATTTTTTCGAAATGATGGTGCCCTCGACGTGTTCTGCCAACTTGTTCAAAGCTTTTGCCAACAGGGGAAACTTGTCCTCTGTCCACAACTGGACATATGTGTATTAGTAAGCTTGTCTTGGCAATTTCTTGAGTACTACTGGAAAGTCATAGCAGGGAAGCCCTTACCGAGTTGATTAGCCAGAAGCTCGAGCCAAAAGCGATTAGACACAGGAGGTTCCTTACGACGACAATGCCTCCGGGATAAGTGGAATCAAATTTCTTTCTACATGGCCTCGATCTGTACGGTAATGCGCGTGCCCAATTCCTTGGCGTAGTGTCGGCGAAACGCTCGATGGTGTCACTGATCTTCTCCGGGATAGCCGCTTGTTTGCGAAGGAGCTGCTGATCTAGCAGACTGCCTGCATATCATGAAGGGTCGATACCGGTCCTCCGTGCAAAATTTGCGATGGTTGTCAAACCTACGAAGACTGACGCTATCCTTGTTCTGATAAACCAAAGTTTTCCCGATTTCCAATTTATTTGCCCATTTGGTGGCAGAGTTTTGGGCTTGCAGGACTAGAATTTTCCAAGTTGGGCTAGAAAAAAACGTGCAATTTTTCATCCATTGCTAGGTTCTCTCTAAAAAGCAAGTATTCGGTCGAATACCCTATACTGGATCGCTTCGAACATGTGGTTTGTTTCAATTTTATCGGCTTCCACGAGATCTGCGAGACTCTGTGGACAACCTTCAGGATACGATCATATGCTTGAGCTAAAAGATACAGCTGCTCCCCCCATGGCCGCCTGCAGCATATTTGCCCAAGGCTGGCGTAAGCGCACAGTGCCGGCCGATTTTTCCTGGACATCCTCGCGTTCGAGGATATTCTAGTTTTTCGAAGCTGCATGCGTTGTTGATTCTCGTGTATCGCTCGATACGCTCACATATTCTGGCCGAGGTTTCATCCCGGTTGCTTCGACATGCAAGTAAAGTGTGGGCTAGAAGCAGGCTACTCATTCGGTTGTGGCATTTCTGGATTTGCGTTGGATAACAACGGTATTGGTGTTTAAAGTAATGTTGCTTAGGTAGTTGCACTGAAAAAAAAGGGGTTCGTTGCCGTTACCAGCATAAAGTTACACAGCAAGGTGATTTTGTCAGCGTTGCTTGAGATCGTAGCTCGAAGGGCTGGCGAAAACCCTCGAGCGCCGAACGCTTGAACACAGATAGTTTGTTGGGGAAAAGGACGCCATTATGGACGAGCGAAATCCCGACCAGGCGCGCTGAATTGCACCGCCACCGGAGCAGTCCAATGTTCAAAATTTTATGATTGGGCGTTCGAAATAACGCTCGCTGATGAGCGCTTTTCCCGGCGGCCGAACTAATGCGGAGGATTTCGAGGTGTTCGTTGAACTCTGGTGGCGACACGACCGAAGGGATGCATTTCGAGATCATGGATTTGGGCATCCAGTGGCTCGATCATCAAGTTATGGTCTGCCTGAACCAGCTGTTTCAACGACGCGCTGCTGCCGGATAGGGTAAGTGCGGATTCGCAGCTCAAGAAGGGGCTATCTGATCCAAGAAGTCGATTGGGAAGACCTCAACCCGTTCGCTAGCCCATTTCCTTAGCCGTTACTCGCGGTAGGAATACTCGCGGTTTTTCACTTTTTCGTGCCAGCGCTGCGATAGCGAAACTGTCTTTGACTGGCTGTGTTGTACTGGATAGGCTGAACTCGCCTACGATCAGATAGTCGCCTTGGGTTTTTAACCTATAGCTGGTCTGTCGCGACGAGCAGCGGGAGCGCAATGGCTATACCGTAAGGCGGTCCTTTCTTTCACAAATTGTCGAGTGCGAGATTTATTGTTATCCTGGTGCATGACTGTAAACGTCAGGGTTGGGTTGCTTAGCGCTAAGGAGATCCAATCCTACTTTTTCAAGGCAGCGTCTAACAGTTTGACAAGAAAGAGCTAGGGCTTAGCCGGTGTTTACCTCGATTTGGACAAGAACGGTTTTAATCCTGACCAAAATAAAATAGCCTGGCAGAAAGTGGCGAGACATACAGGTAGACGGAATTTTTCGGGTTGCTCCGATCCGAACAAACCTCCTTCCCAACATCAAGGGTAAATAGGAATTGACAGTGCGAAGTTGAAAAATGATGTTATCTATGTCGGAGTATTTATGTGCGATTTCGCACCGACAGTGTTGAGCAAACTTTGCGCAGAACCTACGGCCTCTTACCACTGTCCCGGGTAGCGAAATAGAGGTTGCCCCGGAGCCTTAAGTCGGTTGCCTGGAATAATGGGCAAAGGAGACAGTCTGTTTGTCGGGCTTACTGGTGGTATGGGGTGCGGAAAGTCGACGGTGGGAAAACTCTTTGCTGAGCGCGAATTCCTGCGCCTTGATGCCGACGAAACCGTGCGAGAGGAAATTTTGAACAAGCCCGCAGTGGTTTCCGCTCTGCGTGACCGTTTCGGCGATGGAGCTGTAACGCCGATAGGAACGGTAGACCGAAAAGCTTTGGCCGGAATCGTTTTTCGGGATGACGAAGCGCTCTCTTGGCTGGAAAAGCTGATTCATCCCCAACTCTGGGAAAGATGGAAAGAGCTCTTTGACTCGGCAACCGATCAACGCTTCATCTGCGAAGTGCCTTTGCTCTTCGAGAAGCAGATGGAGAATTGGTTTGACTCCACGGTGTGTGTCACCACAGGTTCCGCTTTGCAGCTACAACGGCTGGAACAACGCGAAATTCCGCCAGAGCTCGCTTATAAGCGTATTGCTAAGCAATTGCCTTTGGCCAGAAAATGCGAATTGGCAGACTTTGTAATTCTGAACGATGGTTCCCTTGAATTTCTGCGCGAACAAGTAGACGCGCTGGCTCAATGTCTCTCTCCCTAAACCCTGTCTGAAACAGACTATCTCTCATGGAAGTGCCTCCAAATGAACCCGAGGAAAAATCCAGCCTCGCCTCCGCTACCGAAGGTGAAGCTCCCAAGAAACACCCACGCACCAGCTCCCGGCTGGTGCACGGAAAATCTTCGCGCAAAACAGCGGCTTCAGAAGAAACGCTGTCGGCCGAACCCCAATTGGAGTTGGCTCCAGCTTCGGAACCGCCGTCTCCGGCGTCTAAATCTGAAGCAAAACGCGAACTCATTCGCGAGTGTAAACCGGAATCGCTTGTACCCGCCGTGGCTGCTTCCGAGGAGTCGGCGAATGGCGGGGGCTACGACCAGCGAGCCAGTTTAGCAACAGAAACCAAGGAATCTTCCGCGCCGGAAGCGACTTGCAGTGCTAACCACCACCACCAACAACAAGGGCAGGGTGGCGTGAAGTTCAACCGCTGGCGCGACAAGAGGTTTCGCGGCGGCGGAGGCAAATGGAGTAATCATCAGAATCAGAGCGGCCCTAGGCATCGGTTGGAGCCTCCACCGCCAAAGGGCGAGGCCTATCCCAGCGAGTTGCCTGACCCGGCTCGCTTTGCTGATCTCGCAGCGCTCGACCAGGTTGCCGATGATATTGCAGCGAAGAAGGCCGACCCGATATGGCTTTTCGAACTCTATTCCTTAAGTCATGCCGAACTCCTTTCCAAGGCCCAGAGTCTTGGCGCAAAATTTGAAGCTATCCCCAGTCGCCGCCAATTGCTTAATATAGTTTTTACAGCTGCCGCCGAGCAAAAGATCCCGCTGCTGGATCGCGGCTGGATCGACCTCACCGATTGTGGTTACGGCTTCGTCGTGCATGAAAGCGTTAACTATCAGCTCTATCCCGAGAACGCGTTTCTAGCCGAGGGCTTCATTAAAAAATACGGCTTGAAGCCCGGCCATCTCGTCGAGGTGCAAGTCCAGGCCCCCAGCCCGAACGGTCGCTGCCCGAGTGTTGTGCGCTTGTTCCAGGTGATGGGCAGAAGACCCGATGAAATTTCCAAACTAAAGCCTTTCGAGGAGCTTACGCCGTATTATCCACTCCAACGCATCTGGCTAGAAACACCCGGTTCCAAGGGAATCTCGATGCGAATGGTCGATATCCTCACACCTTTCGGCTTTGGCCAGCGCGGCCTGATCGTTGCTCCGCCGCGCACAGGTAAGACGGCGCTTTTGCAAAACATCGCCAACTCCGTTGCTGAAAACTTCCCCGAGACAAAACTTATTATTCTGCTGGTCGACGAACGTCCCGAGGAAGTCACGGACTTCCGCCGGCATTGCAAAGGCGAGGTGGTCAGTTCGACGTTTGACGAAACGCCGGAAAGCCACGTGCACTGTGCTGAGATGGTGATCGAGAAATCCCGTCGTCTGGTCGAACAAGGCGAACACGTTATCATTTTGCTCGACTCCATCACGCGTCTCGCGCGCGCTTGCAACGCCCTCGCATCAAACTCCGGCAAGATCATGTCTGGCGGCATCGAAGCCACAGCCCTTCAAAAAGCCAAGCGTTTTTTCGGTTCCGCACGCAATATCGAAGGCAGTGGCAGCCTGACCATCCTTGCCACGGCTCTGATCGATACTGGTTCGCGTATGGACGAGGTCATTTTCGAGGAATTCAAGGGCACTGGTAATATGGAGCTCCATCTCGATCGCGACCTTTCCAATAGGCGTATTTTCCCTGCCATCAACGTTGACAAGAGTGGCACGCGCAAGGAGGAGCTCATCTACCATCCGGACGAATTGGCTCGCATCTACGGCCTCCGTCGTGCGATGCAGGGCGTTCCAGCGGCTGACTCGGTCGAAATGCTCGTTCAGCGTCTCAAAAAGACCAAGACCAATGCGGAATTCTTGATGGGCTTGAACCGCTAGACTTGCCCGCTGTTTTAGCTTGTGTGATCGTGCCCGGTGACTATGTAATCCATCTCGTTCCCTGGAGTTTGTCGGACAGGCTGCTTTATGTGGCGAGCTGGTCTGTTCCGCTCGCGCTGTTGGCGTCTGGAAAAATGTGGAACCCCCATTGCACGGCAATGGGGGTATCGCCGATGGAGTGAGAGAGAGTTTACTCGCCGGCATCGATCAACCGGCGGCTGAAGTCTCGTCTCGATACCGCCTGCCTCCGGGAACCGAGACAGCGGCTGAAGCCGACCCTCCGGTAATTTGCATGGGACACTGCATCATTCTCGAAGTCGTTCGCCGTCGCAGCCGCCGATATCCATTTCGAGTCTTTGGAATGCCGTTTTTGCGTGCGCTACCTCGTCGATGGCGTGCTCACTGAGGTCGATTTCTCGCCAAAATACCTGCAGCTCGCGATCATTTCCCGGCTGAAGATTACCACGAACATCACATCGCTTGAAAGCGGGTGCTGCAGGTCGGACGGAATTCAAGTCAGCTTTGGCGAAAACCCGCGCGTGTCCTCTGCTCTCCTACCGTGCGCGGTGAAAGCATCGTGATGCGCATTCTGGACAAGGAAGGGCTGTAACTCGGTTTGTTGGAAGTTGGCTTTCCGGTGACGACAAGCTGTGTTTCAAAAACCTTGTCGCCTTCGTCCTACGGAATCGTTTTTCGTTACAGGGGTAACCGGATCAGAAAAACGACGAAACACTCTACGGTTGTCTGCATTTCCTCAGCCAACCGGGTTGGCAAGATCATTACCGACGACGATCCCGTTTAATACTAGCTTGCGAACATCAACCAGGCGCCCGTAAGCGCGGACATTGGCATGATTTTCGTCTCTGCGGTGCAAGCGATGCTGCGTCAGACGTCGAGTATCGTCATGGTTGGCGAAGCTTGCGTCCGCTAGACCACAAAAATCTTCATTAACATCTTGCTGATCAGCTGCCTTGTGTTCAGTAATTCAACAAGCTGTGCACCAACGACGCGTCGAGCGCTGGCGTTCACCTCGCCACATCGGCGCCGAGGCCGCTTCGATCGAACAGCTCCTTACTGAGCTTACGCGCTAGGTGGAGACATCTGAAGACCACGGATTTTAACAAACCCGACATCGAGCAGATGGCGGGGGCAGATACCGATTATTCGCTTCGCAAACCTTGTCTTCGGGAAGACTATTCGCGACCAAACTTCCGACATGCACTTCGAGCACGAACCAATGATTCGCTGCCGCATTATGGAGCGCCATTACAAGATTACAAGATGGGGCCTCTTCCGCTGACGCTTGCGCTACCAATCACCTACCTACATCAAGGTACTTACAGGTTTTGAATATCGCGTAAAAACGCATATCAAAGCATGGGTGGATCAAACGGAATTTCTGCTGGGGTGCTGTGGATTTGTGCGTTTTAGTTTTTCCGGCGCAATTCGGGGAAAGCGTACTTATGAACAACCTTCGGCCCAGCTCGACATTCGCCAGCTCTGTATGCCATCGAGCGGACAAAGAGGATGCATATAACATTAATATGCTGGCCGAACGGCATCTTCAATTGTTACCTAGCCTAACGGCTCCGGTAAGGCTAAGATCCTTTATAGCGGTCTAACGGCCTGTGGTTGTTTAATTTGCCCGACGTAAAGATTCTTACTTTCGAAGATCCCGTAGGATATGAAATCCATGGCATCATACAGGTATCGGTAAAATATGCTGCGGCTCTCTTCTTAGCTTGGGCGCTGACTCTTTTGTCCGGCAGGATCCCGACATCATAATGGCCGGAGAAATCCACGATCTCGAGACTATCCAGAACGCGATCCAGGTATCGTTTACCGGCCATCTGGTGCTTAACAACCTTGCACAAGGGCAAAATGTGGGCCCGGGGGGCTGCCCACCCGGTTTGTCAGGAGCCAAGCGACTTTTGCTCGCGTCCACGGTAGAGGCTGTGTTGGTGAAGCGGCTTGTACGATGAGCCATCCCATTATACCCCCCTTTACGCTCTGTTGTCAGCAGCTTTTCAGTAGCTCGAGATTACACTGGAGCAGGTAGGCGACCGACCACTCTATGTTGGGCGTTTGCTGCCCAGCTTGTTACAGATACCAGCTATCGGAGCCAGCATGGTATTTTCGAATTACTCTTTGCTCAACGCTGCTTTTTGCGAGCTTATAGTCCAAAGTGCATCGCTGGTGTAGTTGCGACGGAAAGCAATTAATTCCGGTGTGACTTCCCTACATAAAACTGGACTGTGGACGATTTTCGATGGGCATCCACTCTGGAGGAGATAGCCCAAAATACACCTAATGCCGTGCTTTGCCACCACTATTAGCCATTGCCGTGCTGAACAAGCAGGCAACCTGCAGCCGGCTGTCTGCCGATTAAGTAATCTCCGACTTAAAAATACGTAGTTTATTTCCCATTGGCGTGTCTAGCGGCGGAGTGTTGTTGCCCAGGCTATCGTCCCGAAGAGATCGTTTGTTCCAAAAACTTGTGTTTCGGTGTTGTTCCCAGCTGAAGAATCGGGTTCGGAACGCAAGTCGGTCGCGAAACCCTGAACTTACTGGACTTAGGGTCCTGTTCATGGCTCCCATCAGCGCGAAGGAGCTGAGCGCATTCACCTAGCAGCTTGCTACACTGTGTTGGCATGCTGTTGTTTGGCCTGGGAATGTTCGAAAAGTAGAAACGCAACAACGCGTTCGGAAAAACTATCAGCACCATTGCTGAAGATGTTCGTTCCCGTTCCGGTGGCACACTGTCGGAAACGGTGTTGTGTTATCTGCGCACGTCCGAACGGCTTTACTCCAACATGGTCAAGGCCGGAGAATTTGTTGACGACGTTCTCAATCAGCTGATGACGTTTTGCGAAAAGAGCCTAAAACTGTGCGGGAGGGTAAAATTCGACGATGTTTTGCTCAGCCGTCGTTATGGGTGTTACCGTGTTCATTCTTGCTGCGTTGATTGTTTTTGTTGCCCCAAAAATCAAACAAGTTTTTCCGGTCTGCTGAAAAGAGAGCTCAGTTCCCTTGGCCTGGCTCTCCTGGTCAGCCAAGCGGAGCAGCAACATTACGGCATCGTTTTGTTGCTGCTCGTGGCTCCGCTATTATACTAGGTCGGACAGCTGTTCGAACGGCCTCAAGACGTCGCGTCAGTGTCAGTGGCCGGACGTTGCTTAGGCTCTTTGTCTTTGGCGATTTCTTTTCCAAATCGTTTGTGACGCGTTTTCCCCAGACTTGTTTAGTTCCCTACTCGAGAACGGTGCGCCAGATCCTTTAGGCGCTTGGCATCACGCACCACACCTATGGCAAACATCTACATTGCCAATGCGATCGACTTCGTACATACTTACATTATGAGGACCATCTGGTTACACAAATTCCTCGAAACCACTCAAGTAGCTTTACCGATAATGGCGAGCATGATCAAGGTGGATGAATAGGCCGGATAACTGTCCGGAATGCTCGTAAAAATCGTCGATACTTTCGACAACGAAGTGAGACAACGCGGTCGGGGCCTTAAGCTCCCTGGTTGAAGTCGATTCTAATCATCTTTCTCTCCGGCGTGGTCGGGTAATTGACCGTGATAACGCTTTTTCCCGATTATCTGCATTATTCAGCCCATGGGAATGGGGCAGCCTTCCTCACCACCGCCCACGTTGTGCGAGGTAAGCACCTATGCGGACGGCTTTGCCAACAAGAGTTGGGTATTGAGGCCGGCGTGCCGGGCGGAAAATTCTGACCCCTCGAGTGCTTGGCGCAACAAGCGTTGAACCATCCCCATTTTCGCGTCGAGATCGTCGACTTTGGCCACAAACACTGCTTCAGGCGTGGAGGCGATCACGGCCGCGCCCCACTCGAGTTCTCCTTGGTGACTCAGCACGATGTGCTCAAGTCGCTCGAGTAAATCATTCGCAAGTTTCGCTTTGAGGCCTGCTTTGCGAACAAGCTGGTAGCCGAGCACCACGTGCCCCTGCAAAATGCCGCGGCGGCTTTTTGCGGCGACAAATTCGCTCTCGTACTCTAGAGCTTTACCAACGTCGTGAGTTAGTACGCCTGCGAGAGCAAGGTCGCCGTGCGTTTCCGGATACAGCGGAAGCAAAACCTGCGTTGCGCGTGCTATGTGCACTGTGTGTTCGAGCAATCCGTGTCGATAAGCATGGTGCATAGAAACAGCGGCTGGAGCGATCCGGAAAGCCTCGCCGACATCGTCAAATACGCCTTGCACGGTTGCGCGCAGCTCGGGCTGTTGAATTGCCTCGATGTGCTCTTGCAGCTCAACCCAGAGCGCGCCGGCGTCCTCAGGAGCTATTTCGATCAAACTGGAGAGCAGTGGCGAACCACTGAACTGATTGAGCGTTATCGTTTCCGCACGCAGGAGGTGGGGGGACAGTTGATCCTGGTAGTATTTGACTTTTGCTTCGATCCGCAGAATCCTACCTTCCTTCAAGTTCGTGAGCGCTTCGAAGTTCGGGTGATCGCCAAACACGTTTAGGTTGAAGCTCCCTGTCTTGTCACCAAGCTCGAGCGAAAGGAAGAGATTCCCGTTTTTAGCCGCCTTGCTGGTGGAGCGCCGCAACAACAGTATGGCCGCAAAGGTGTCTCCTCCATCGCGCGTGAGCAATTTGATTTCACGGACGGAAAGAGGGTTGGGGAAGTTAGTCATGTTTTTTGACGAGAGCAGAGGTGTAGGCGAGGAAGAATAGACGCTTTGTATTTTTTAACAACGCAATAAAAACCGTTTCCGAATGGCAGTAGATGGTAACTGGCCTTATCGAGGGCCTGGAGCCAGCTGGAGGTAGCGTCATAATCGCGCAGACGCCTATGACGTCCGTGAAGATTGTTGCCTGATATTGACTGCAGAACGTGGCAATTGCAGCTTTTTAAGTGCAAATAAGCGCTTCGATAACATAGATTAGCAGGTACTTGGTGCTGATTTCCTGGAGATGTCCTATGACATGCTTATCGCCGAAGGCAGAAAAAGCCTCTTTCCCGTATGTATCAGCCTGCCGGGATCGGGCTCAGGAGGTCGGTGGCGGTGTCGCCGAATTTATTTGGAAATTGTTGGTTTAAAAAATGAATAAATAAGTCCGTGCATAGTCTCGATGGCGAAGGCGGAATGCTGCTGGATCCAGGCAGCATGGGAAATTGCTTGGAGAAAAGCCGGCTGCAGTTGTCGATGCACAGCAGCAATGTATCTTTACCTATTGGAGGTGGAGGTGTGCTCATACACCCAGTCGGTTTCTCGGTGACGTGCTCTCCTCAACTAGTTTTTCTAAGGGCTGAGATTTTGGCTAGCAAAGCTGGCCTGGCGGATTAATGAGAACCGGATGCAGCTGACGCTTCAACCACTCGCGACCGCTTGCTGTGTGTCCGGTCGGCCATTTGCCGAGCACGATCGCGTGGTCTGTTATCTCGTGCGCGAAGTCAATGGCCTGACCGTTAGGCGGGACGTGCTGGCAACCGAAGACAGAAATCTACCCAAGCCGGAGGAGACTTACTGCCGCTGGATCATTTTCTACAACCCACGCTTGGCTAACGGAAACAACGAGCGCAACCTGAAAGTGGCCGGGGAAAACCTCTTCCTCACGCTCGCTGACCCCGACAATCCCGAATCGGAAGCAAACACGCAGCTACTCCAGTTTCTTGCTTTGATGCTAGAGCGAAAGCGGCTCTTGAAGCCGCGCGGATTGACCGCAGACCGCGCCCGCCAAATTCTGGAGCATGTGCCGAGCCATCAGCTTTACGAAATCCCAGTTGGCAATCTGGATCAGAAATTCTTCCTCAAAATCCAAGATCAGCTGGGTTCGCTCGGCCTCGCGCCAAAAAATAAGCTGAAGCCCACAGCTGCCGAGACGTTAGCCGTCAACAGCTGATTGAACAATCCGCCAAAAAGAAGACCCCTACGAAAAGTTTGGCTTTCCCTTGGAAGATTCAGTCTTCCAGGAACGCTAGATCTGGATCAAATCTAAAGGATAGGCGATAGATCTGGCTGGGGAGCATGGTCAACGGGTGGGGGCGCGTGAAATTTTGCACGTAGTGCAATTTGCCGTAGTTCGTGCGATAAGCGGGATCGTTGGTGACAACCTTCGTTTCCTGCCAGTTGGCATGAAAATCATTTTTGAGCACCGAGCAGCGATGGCCGTTTTTGCCGAGGACGATCGAACTGCTGACCCGGTATTTCGAGTGCGGCGTGCCGACTACGAGCGAGAAACGAAATTTATCGAGCTGCACTTGGCTTTTTACCTTATAGGCGAATTCAGCGTTCACCTTGTTGCCAGCGAAGACCCATTGCACTCTTACGCTGCCGATGTGGCGAACGAGTTGTTCCTTAGTGTTGATGAGCTCGGGCTGCTCATAACGGAAGTAAAAGGAGTTCTTCGGCCCCAATCCGGTAACGCAGCCCTGGCCATAAAAAGCTGGTACGGTTACTTGGTCGCCAAACGTGAGTTCGGGAAGCATCACAGGTAGGTAAACGCTGTTTGGCCAATCGAAGATGCCCGGTGAGTGGGGAAAAGCCAAATTGTCGGAGGTGCATTGGTCGCCGGAGCTGACCAACGGGAACTGCACCTGTAGGCCGGATTCGGCATCGTGATAAAGAAACAGACCCTGTTCCTTGCGATTCGATTTGTCGAAAATTACGAAACGGCCGGTCGTCCGCACCGGATCGGCCTTGGTTGCCCCAAGGGGAACATTGGCGGCCTTCGCGAGGTGAGACCACTGGCAGAGGTAACAGGCGGCGTCGAAATTGGCGATCCTCGTAGTGTGCATGGCGCAGGCTGTGCGTTCCTCGTCGCGCACGTTGAGTGCGCCATGCTCCTGGTCGATATGTGTCTGAAAGAAGAAGTAGAACAGACGGCGCAGCAGGTCGAAGTACTTCGGCTTTTTGTCGTCGGGGATCAAGGCATCGCACATGGCTTGGAGGATGATGCTGATGCAGTGCATCTGGCCGTAGACCCCGGCCGCCTTGCCATAGGCCCAGCCGAGGCCGTCTGCACGGACAAGGCTCGACATGAGCTTGATGTATTTCTCGGTGCAGGTGTTCAGCGTGGGAAACTTCCGCTCACGGATGGCCGAATTTATGTGGAGCTGGAGCGCCGAGCGGGTGAACACGAGCGTCATCACGCCATGCAGGTTGAAATGACCACCGATGCCGCCTTTAGTAATATCGTCAAAGAAACCAGTGGAGCTTGTTTGGTTAATACGGTCAACCATGCGCTCAATGAAGAACGAGGTTTCATCTTTCTTCGAAAAACCGAGTGAGAAGTGGCAGACTGCCTTCGCGATGTTGAACACCTGCCAGTAGTTTTCATAGTCCCTTCGGTACAGCAGCTGCTTGTCGAGGCGTTGGCGGGTTTCGTCGACGAGGCGTTCCCAAACCGGGTTACTCTCTTTCACTGGACCGAAAGTAAGGAGACCGAGCGAGGCATAGGCAAGGCCGTTTTCGGAGGCGGGCTCCGTAAAAGTCTGGGCGGTTATCGTGCGAGCTGCGAGATCGATGAGGTCATAGCTCTTTAATGTGGTTTCTCCGGTGGCACGATAATATTCGCCGAGAGCGTAGGCAACGTGGCCGGGCTCATCGGAGTGCGGATTTTCTCCGGGAACAGGAGTGACGGAACCATCGTGATTAATTGCGTCAAGGTTGTGGACCAACATCGACACGGCCATGTCGAGACATTGCTCGGAAAAACTATTCATTCAGGAGAAAGTACCTAGCTCGCTTGGCGAAAGTGTCGTTGGGCGAGGATGCATTTGGATATTTGCTCTCTTCTCTCATGTAAATGTAAATTAATGAATAATGAGTTTTATAAATTCTTCATTGTTATTTGTTTTTGAAATCCGAGCAAGCATCGTTTCTGTAATTTCCTCGACTTTCTGCTGCACGAAAGCGCGGCGGAAAAAGTGGATGCCTTCAAGCTTCTTTGCATCGAGCAGGAGCTCTTCCTTGCGGGTGCCGGAGGCGGACACGTTGATCGCCGGCCAGGTGCGCATCTCAGCGCATTTGCGGTCGAGCACCAGCTCCATGTTTCCGGTCCCCTTGAACTCCTGGAAAATTACGTCGTCCATGCGCGAACCAGTTTCGACGAGAATCGAGGCAATGATCGTGAGTGAACCGCCGTCCTCCGTATTGCGCGCTGCGGCGAAGAGCTGGCGCGGTTTTTCAAGGGCGCGAACGTCCAGACCGCCGCTGCCGGTTCGCCCAGAATTGCGTTGGGTGTTATAGGCACGGGAAAGGCGGGTGAGCGAATCTACGAAGAGCACCACGTCCTTACCGGCTTCCACCAGGCGTTTGGCGCGTTCGATGCAAAGCTCTGCGATATGAATGTGGTTTTCTACTGTCTCGTCGTTCGAGGAGGCCCAGACCTCTGCGCGGACACTGCGCTTGAAGTCGGTGACTTCTTCTGGGCGTTCGTCCACTAACAGGATCGCTACGTGACACTCTGGGCGGTTTTCCAGAACGCCGAGGGCCATGTCGCGCAATATCGTAGTTTTCCCAGTGCGCGGCGGAGCGACGATCAGGCCGCGGGTGCCTTTGCCGATAGGGCAGAAGAGGTCGACCACGCGAGTGGTCATACGCTCATCCTCCATTTCGAGCTTAATGTGCTCGTTGGGCGTGATCGTGAGGAGATTGGAAAATTCGATGACCTTGCGCCGGGCATGCAGATCCATGTCGTCGACTTTTTCGATGAAACGAACTTTCGGGTTAGGGAAACGTAGATCGGGGCTGGCGTTGGCCGTGACCATGCTTCCTTGTTGGAGCTTGAAACGACGGATCAATTCACGGGGTACAAAGGGGGTCGTCGGCCGGCGTTTACCAAAATGTGCTGGATCAATCAGCGCACCATTGTGATTTTTATCAACGTCAAGGATGCCCTCAACAAGAATAGAGTTCTCCAGCTGCTCCGGAGCTTGAGCGGAAGCCTTCATCAGGGGGGCATCGGGCAATTTTTCATTATCCATACAAAACGATAAGTGCTAAGTTGTCGAGGCTTGAACATTAAACCCATCGACAGCAATTGTTTGAAACCTTTTCAGTTTAAACCCCTAAACAAGAGAATAGTTGATGGATCAAACGGTTACTTTACTGTCTTTAGTGTCCCGGGAGAGCAAAGACTTTCAGCCCTCAGCCGAGTTCATGGAGCCAAGACAACCTTGGTATCTACATGATTTACCCTAAACTCTATAAGAAGTCTCTGTCAATGCCCCAAAAAAAATTTTACAAAACAGGGAAATGAGCTACCGGGACACCTAGTCCGGGAGCAAGCCTTTCAAAAATTTTTAGACTGGCGTGCTGCCGTACGCTAAATGGTTTGCGTGTGGAAAGCTAAATATCTCCGAAAAATTGCTTCGATAAACACCTCGTTATGGTTCGCGAAAATAAGTTTGCGGTTGTTTTCGAGGAGCGAGCCCGGAGACGTTCGTACCATCACTTACCGGCAGCTTTATTTTTACGTCGCCCGTTTCCCGTGCTTGTTGGAAAATTCCGGTATTAAACTGGGCGATCAGGTCGCTACCTGTCATCTACATGCTGATGATTCCCGGGGCCGTCATCGGCGATGTTTCCTGCGTTGACGTCGTTCATATTGTATTTTTCTGCGGTTTCAGCGCGGAAGCTTTGAGGGATCGCATCAACAACTGCCAATCCAAGTTCGTTATTACCGCCGGCGGTGGCTGGCGTCGCAAAAAAAACTATCGAGCTCAAGGCCGCGGCAGACAAGGCTGTTGAGGGGTCGACGAGCGTGCAGTCCGTGCTGGTCATGAAACAGTGTGGCAAACCTGATAACGATGGTCGAAGACTGCGACGTCTGGAATCCTGACGTTTTGGAAGGTATGGCCCAATACGCCACACAAAGCCAAAGCGTTTGATTCCGAGCACTCGCTCTTATACTATAATTTCAGGTCCGGTCCGGAAAACCAAAGGGCGTGTGTTGGCGGGATACCTGATACCTGATACCTGATACCTGATACCTGATACCTGATACCTGATACCTGATACCTGCTCGGTGCGAGGGTGAACTCCTATCCTCTTACGTCTTCGATCTTAAGGAAACCGACTATTATTTCTGATTGGCGGACATCTATTGGATCACGGACCACAGTTACGTCGTTTACGACCTACTCTCCAACGGCTTCACGGTGTTCCTCCATGAAGGGCGCACTCAATGAGCAGGACCCGGACCATCTTTGGTAGATGATCGATCGCCATGGCATCACCATTCTATTCATTCTATTCTCTACACGGTGCCGACTGCCATTTGCGCTTTCATGCGTTGGGGTGATAACTATGCGCTGTGTCACTGGTTCGATTCGCTGTGTTTGTTTCGCCCCATCGGTGAGCCGATCAACCCTGAAGCCTGATGTCGTATTGTTGGGTGGTCGGCAAAAAGAAGTGCTCGATTGTTGATACATGGTGGCAGACTGAAACTGGTGCTATCATGATTGCCCCGATCCCCGGTGTGACTGCGGCAAAACACGGTTCGGCCACGTTGCCATTTTTCGACGTGCTTCCAAAAATCGTCGATTAATCAAGATAATGAAGTCCTGTGCAACAGCAGCGAAAAACTCGCTATCATGAAGCCCTGGCCATCGATGCTCCGTGTGCTTTCGGGCGATGACGAGCAATTCAAAAAACCTACTTATCGGAGCTTCCAGGACGACCTGGCGTCTACTTTACTGGCGATGGTGCGCGTTCAGGACAAGGACAGAGTTACTTCTGGATCGTCGGTTCATGGACCGATGCACTAAATGTTTCTGGCCACCGCATTGGCACTGCCGAGGTCGAGCGCGCGCTCCTCTCGCATCCAGCCGCTGCTGAAGCCGGATCCCGTCGGGCGGTGGTCTTGGCGCGCGCAAGGGCCAGTTGCTGGTTGTCTTTGTCATGCTCAAGGCCTGACAAAATCCAACGGATGACTTGAAGGAAACCTTACGTATTCACGTTGGTAAGGAAATCGGTTTGCTGGCGAAGCCGGGCCAAGTGTGGTTTAATCGCCGCATTGCCAAAAACCGTTCCGGGGAAATCATGTAGCGTCTCCTGAAGGAGCCGCAACCAGCGACTCTATAAATTAAATGGAAATACAACAATATTGGAGAATTTCTCTGTTTTCGCTGCGCTGCAAAGCAAAGGCTAAGTCATGCAGCCAATATGCACCCGCGTTTCTGGGCCTCGCCGCAAGAACAGGGCTTTTTATTTTTCGGTATTTCCTTCCACTTCGAAAGGGGGAAAATGGAGCCCGTCTTTCACAGCCGTTTTGCTTCGTGCCCATGCGACTGTCCACGCATGGGCTGAAAAGCTCTTTATCCGCGTTTTGACGGCGATCGCTCGACTTTAACTTTGCTCGAGCTTTTTGCCGTGGTTACGGTCATCGGCACTCTGACCGCCATCGCTATCGGAGTGATGGCGGCGAGTCAGCAAATTCGGAAAGATTCGCCTGGGCTCGCGCTGAACAAGCTAACAATGTCGGCGATGCTCGAAACATGCAAGCGCCAGTATTGGCGTCCCACGGGCCGAAGATCGAAGTGATTTCCGACTTCAACCTCCTAGATCTCGCGCACTTTGCTTCGGAGTTTTCCCAACGTAGCGAGCTAGCGTCGTCGTCGTTTTAATTCGCTGCTCGATCCGTGGGACAGTCGCTACGTTTCATTACTGGAAAGCTGCAGGTGTGATGGGCTGAAACAATCCAAGCTATGTTCTTTATTCCGTCGGCCTCTATGTAGGTATAATATATAATATAGGAGGGTTCGTACCGATTTCGACAGCGAACACAATATCGCGCCAGCAGAAGATAGCTTTGTTAGCACGAGCATTTGCGGGAAATACCGATAATATTTACACCAATAGACATTTTTCACAGTAATAGCCATCATCGGCATTTTCGCGGCCCCTATCCCCACCGTTGGCGTGGCCCGATATTCGGCCAATCGAGCGAGGATGAAGGTGGTAGCTTCCCCCAATGGTCTGCTGTGATGGAACAACTTAAACAAGAGTATGGCTATTACCCGAAAATTGATAGCGGCTTCGGAAAGATGGCCGTGCATATTTCATTGGGGCTCTGCAAAAAGCTTACTTCTTTCTATACCTCTTTCTAAAAACGATCCGACTGCCTGGCTACATTGGCGCTGGGTAAAACGCTTTCGACAACACGCAACTCACGGTCTATTACGACAAAACGGGCGGCGGTCGTTGCATCACCTCCGAAGACGCTGGGTCCGGTCCAGCACGAGCATGTTCGTAGCAAACCACGGGTGGTTCCTTTACACCAAGACCTACAGACCTAGACCTCGATACCTTGTTGGGCGCTATCTTCTACTCTGCTAGCTGCGGTAATCTACCGGACGGTATCATCTGTACTTGGGAGTGAGCGTTGTCATCCGATCTCATATTCCACTTATCATCTCTGTGCGCGCTTCGTTCATGGGAAATGCTCGCAACCAGGATGCACTGACCAGCTAGCATACGACTACCGCTATCGAGACAGGCAGCAATAGCGAGTTTCGCATTTTCTGGGTCGCCGCTTCGACCGACCGCGCTTATTTCACCAAAAGCGAGAACCGCTATCCCAGTGTTCGGTTGATTCAGCCCGCCGTTGTTACCCGATGTTGGCCTCTGTTGAAACCAACGGTATCGAACATCATGTCGTTCTATTGCTAACCTTTTTCGGCCTCAGTTTTTCGCTGCATAATTGATAGTTCGACGAACAGCTGCGACCAATTTGGTGCGCAGGCGCACATTACTCTGTAGTCCTTTGGAATTTCACTATCTAGCGGCTCTTATTTTAGAAGGCCTATCCATTGTCGTGACGTAACTTCCACTTCCTGTAGGAGCAGTGAGCTGAGCTCTCCCGGAACAGGCGCTCATTCAATCTATCTGAAGGTGTATTTCTGGTATCTGTCAAATCTGTGAAATTTTTGTTGTCTTTTTACTCCAAACGGAAGCGATCTCGACCATTTGTCGTGGCTACCAAGATGGGTATACGGCTGGTCCGTTGTGGGAAGCACAGGATACCCTGGCATGAACAGATATGTTGCCCACTTTTATCGACGAAACGCGACCTCCCTTGAAAACTGAAAGCGGCTTGGTGTGTAATGCAGGAAGCCTCATAAAGCCAGCCTAACACCATACACCATCAATGGTATGCAGCAAGAATCGACAATGCACAGCAGATAACGACCAAACTACAACGGCAGAACTTATTCACGCCTCGATGGCGTGAAACGCTTGGCCGTTTCATATCCCTGATATTTAAAAAATTTACTACTTACGCAACGACTCAAAACTCTGGTGCTGCCGCGAGCGTTTTCACTTATGCTCTTAGTCTTCAGGAAAACTGAGAAGTTCCGACCGATGAATCGGCGACGTGGCCGCCAAGCGGCGAGTCGAAACGTATAAGAATTGTCTTAGAAATTGTCTTTCCCCGAAGCTGGGAAAACCGGCTGCATTACAGCGGGTGAACAGGAGCCGAACCTCGTATTGATCGTGGCTTTCAATGGAGCAATATTTCGAGCAGCGTCGTATCCCCAACCACTCATCGATCGACACACGAGCAATACTAACTAGTTACGATAACAATGTGCGATTGTTTGAGTTTGCAAGAGGGCTGGTTTTGCTACTCGGTTTTCTCTTAGCATCTTCATCTTTTTGGTAAATGGCCATTTTGGATCGGCAACTCCTGGGGCCTGGGCAAAATCACTGAATAAGTGGTTCGATTAGTATTCCTTCAGTGGCTTGGTTGGCACCACATCATGACACGATATAATCAGCTCCTTGCCCAATCCGGCACTTAAAGTTTTAAAACAAAACGTAGCAACCCCCCAGATAGGGGGTTAGTCGTTTCTATCAATCTATTAAACTTCTCCTGCAGAAGCAACGGTTATCCACTCGAACGTTTCCTAAAAAACGAGATCTTTAATTTAAACGCAACTTCTTCCAAAACATGAGCCGATGTCTTTCGCGGCAATTAGATTCAGCGACAGCAGAGAGCTTTCGATAGCCGCACAGAGCCCTTGGGCCGGAACAAGCCCAGCGAACGAATCCGATTCAGTGCAGAATTTAAAAATGCCAGACAAACTCGTTTCGAGAGCCACTGGCTTTCTTAGGTTTGCACAATTCGCCCGAAGAACATTTATAGCGAAAACTGGCTATCTCCAATCAGATCCCAATGCTGTTGCCAACGTTATTAATACACCACTTTCATGACGAGAAATCGTTTTTTATGCGGTGCTCAATTAACGAAACTTTGCTACCAAAATCGCAGTTTTCGTGGAGGAAAACAGAAGCTCTCATCCCTTTAGAGTAATGGGAGATTTTATTATCCCCTTTATTTTCCGATTTATCAAGATCACGAACGTTATTCTGATTGAAAAAACTATTGACGAATCATATATTAATGTAGCTGAAAAGAGCTGGGCTTAATGACATAAATCCGCCATTAGTTCCCAATACTTGGCGCAAGATAAAATTATGACTGGTTTGGGCTCGAATTTTTTATGTGATCAGATATATTTGTAATTGGTTGCTACGGAAAAACTATAAATCCAGCGCGGCTGGCGCTTCTGAAGGAAAGGTATAGTTCGGAGTTGGGGGAATTAAAAGACTTCCCGAGCGCTTTCTGTCTGCTGTTTTTAGCGAGCCCAAACGACGCATAATATCAGCTTTACGGGGGCATTGGGACGCAGGCTTAAATCCCTCTCGTTCGGATGGCATAAGTGCTTGCGAAACAAAGAGATGCCTTCATTTTTATGGTAATCGCGGTCATCGCACTGCGGCTACCTGAAGCGAATTATCCGTCACCAGTACTGAACATTGAGTTTAATGTATTTTCTCCTGTGTAAAACGCGGGGATTGAATACATAAAAAGTATCGACTTGAAGATCGGTTGAATTTCTTTTTATATTTTGTTGCATGTATCTCTGTAATACAGATATCTTGGGAATAATTCCTTCAAGCTTCAAGGTACCAATGCATACGAGGTTGTGTTTTTAATTATTCTACCTTGAGAGATATATACCATTGTAGATAATCTTTCCCAAGCATCTTCCCGGATCGATTTTTTATTTACTATATATCCTTATGATCATTTCCAAACCTATCTATGCAGCTGGCTGGCTTGGCATCATAAACTTTTCAGGTTTGGATATCTCTTTTACTGAACTGTTGAACGGAAGAAAGCCCAGTGGAACAGTCGATATTAGGGATCTTTTGAAGTAGGTTGAATAGAAAATTTATAGCTTCGTTCATTATTTCCCGGAGAAATCGGTTAAACAAAAATCGGCAATATTATTGCTAAAACCATTTTACTAGTGAAGCAACGGACGTGCACTTTTGCTTCTTCTGCCCTCATTTTACAATAGGGGATTCCGAAGCTGAAAAGTTGCATCTTAATTGACAAAATTGCTCCAGAGATTTCCAATAAATTAAAAAAATAATAGATTCTCTAAAGATACTTTTAAGTAAAGACATAACTGAAATTTTGTGGTCTATTGGGGGGAAATATCCTTTTTTATTCGGTTGTCTTTCGCCAGGGTAGCTCAGTGGTAGAGCAGAGGACTCATAAGCCTTTAGTCGCCGGTTCAATCCCGGCCCCTGGCACCAATTTACGCTGCGAATTCCGCAGCGCTTTTATTTTTCGCAGATCAAGATCCCGCTAGCTACGGGACCCTTTCCCTTGATTCGGGTTCGATAACATAACGGAAGTCTTCAAAATCGGCGTTCCTGCCAGCCAATCCGTAAGTGTAAAGTAAAGGGGCACGCAGGCCCTCTTTCACTGACCAAACTTCAAAACCACTGGAGCTCCGAATTTCAAAAAATTACAACTATAGAAACTAAAGCGGGCGGTATCGCTCTGATATCTAGCGTGTTAGATAAACGACCCTCCCAGACACCGCAGCTTCGCTTTGTAGCCCTGATAGAGGTGAGGCTCGGCCGCGCTGTTCTCCATGTGGAGCTGGTTTAAAAACTTTTCGCGTTCATGAACGCAAGGTCGACTCGTTGCCCTTGTTCCGAACGCGGCCACATCGAGCTTAATTATGACGTGGCCGGCGACTCCAAAATTTTTGCTTCAGGGGGTGTTGGTATTGTGGGCGAAACGGAGGCCGGCGAGCCGAGAGCCAACCAGGACGGCTCCGTAAGCGAACGCTGTTGGTGTACGGGATTGTTGATTCCCTTTCAATTGTGGCGAAAGTGTAGCCAAGGGAAAGTCGTCCACTTGCCTGGCATGTAGCAGCGGGGGTGCGGCGGCAATTTTTGGTTTCACTACTGTTTCTCAGGGTGATCGCGATCGATAAAATCCGGTCAGTCGTTGGTGCCCTAGGAGACAGGTTCAAAATAAAACACAGGGGCCACAATGCTCCGGTCGAACGAATCCGATGAACTACGCTTCGCGGTTATTGAGTTCGATCAATCTGCCTTAGTGTGGGCTGCCAATACCTCGCGGTGTTTTTAGGGACCATAAAAGAAATGGAGTGCGAGTGCAGAACGGATTTCTCTCCCTTATCCACTTCGTTTTCGGAGAGGGAGGTGTAATGTCACGCCGTGGCGTTTGAGGAAGTTGGGATCGTGATAAACTTCCACGCTCTTGTTGAACATTTTGTGCCGTCGGCATTCATCTTATGCAGGATGGACAGACTAGCACCGTAACAGCTGTGCATGAAATAAGTCTGACCGTCAATGTCAAAGAGGGCAAGAGGTTTTCCCATCTATCGACGGATTTCACGGTCACCGTCGATGACCATGGACCGGCAGTGTTTCTGGCCATCCAACAAAAAATTTTCGCGCGGGTGTAATCGTAAGCATAGAAAACCCCGTCGTGATAGCTAGCAATTGGTGTCCAGGTCTCCTGTGCGTAACCGACTATCGTACTACAGCTTGGACTTATACCGAATCTGTTGAAAACCTGGCCGGATGATAACGCCAATTTACGAGATCCCATGAGTGCAGGACCCTCATATCGACAAAATAAAAGTCCGAGGCGGTCAAATAAAAACCGTCACCCATGCGAATGGGGTCCGGATTGAGGGTAGCCGGCAAAGAACACCGGGTTCTGGTAGTTGCCGCTGCCTCAGTTGCAGTTGCTGCAGAAAAACATGCACTTTAGCAAGGACGCAGTGCATGTACCTCTGGCCAAGAAGGCTCGCGAGAAGCCGAAACCGGAAGCGGCGTATGTCACAGAGAAGCTTGAAAGTGGTCAGGACCGCCGAGCTTGCGCCAATGTTTTCTCACCTGACGAAGTCAGGTCCACGTGAGTTTGTACAGCAGGCCGAGCATGAGGTTGATGAAACAATAGGGACCGAATTCCACGACATCAACGGCCGACAGCGACAACGTGTGATGTCAACCTTTCAGCGAGTCGAGAGTTCAGTTTGCTAGCGAACTGGTGGTGAGAGCGATAATAAGCAATTGCATAACTGTGTTATGCGCCGGCCAGCTGATTATAACGTTGTGCATAAAATGTTTCCTAGGCTAGCGCAACTGTGCGGGCATCACCACCCGAAAAGCGACCCCTGTGACCACCGACAAAACGAAGAACGTCTTCGTTCCTACGACCAAAAGAAACGAGAGACTGTAGCCGAACGTGATTACCAAGAGTCCGATTTTAGCACGTGTTGTACCCTGGGGGTATCGCTCAAGTGGCCGATCGGGTAGGTAATCACAAACTACCCCAGCGAAGGCTGCAGCATTGGCGTGGGGAGCGTCTAGCGGCAGTCCCATACCCGACCAGTATTGTGGGAAGAAGATGATGAAGGTGGAGAGACCTAGGAGTGTTTTATGCAGGAAAATGGTAACGAAATAGATCCAGAGGATATAATACATTGGATGTGCGTAGGATTCGCTTTATAAATACGCGAATGGCCTGATACGTGGCTGTTCGCCCGGCCGGCCGGCCGTGGGGGGAGACGGGATAGATGAAATTAACGTCCGGGAAGTTACCTTCGCGCACGAACCAAGAAATCGCCGAAAATTCCACGAAATTGAGCAGTGCCACATTGAAGAAAATCGGTTTGCTACGCTTATCGGTATGCCCAAGCAGCTAATAGATAATGATGAAAGTTCCGGCCGCGCTAAGCCCTAGGGGAAAGGTGAGAAATCGACCTATGCATACTCAGTACCACGCCGCGCAAAGAGGCCAAAAAACGCGGTATCCATTGGCGTTTGCGCTGTGCGATAGAAGGCTACCACTAGCAGGCCGAAAATAGAACCCTCGGCGCGATAGTCGGGCGTTCATACAATTCGCCAGCCACCCGATGTCTTGGGCGCGTGCTGCGAGTTCCGAATCAAACGGGGGAAGTGCGAGAAAAGATGATCGCAAACGGTATTGCCCATAACAGGAGCGGAATCCGTTGTCCAAACCGTGTGTTCAGGTGATCCGAATAGTAATAACCTAGCGGTTGCATAATGGAGAGCTGAAACGCCGTGCTAAAAGAGACCAATGATTACCGCGATTTGTTGGTCCGAAGCTTTATACTTCTTGGATAAGACGGGTAGCAGCTTCGGTCGATCATGTTGGTGAACTTGAGAACGGCCCTACCGGCTAAGCGGCCAGGCGAACATGTACAGGAAACAGTGAAAGGTGCCGGCGTGGTAAGGACGCGCTTCCGTGGCGAGGATCAAGTGAGACCAGCGGAAACCGATTTTATTTGGGGAGGAAAGCCGCCGTAGGCGGCGGAGTTAATAATGCGGTTTTCCCGGACTCCGCCAATGCTGGTTTTGTTTTCCGTGAAAAACCGTTTACTACCACCGGAAGACGGGGGATTATGGACCCGTCGATCCCGGTATCCTTCGATCATGCTAAAGACCGGGTGTTGGGGCCGTCCCCGATCGTTGTGGTAAAGCTGTCTAGCCAAAATAGCGATCGTGGTGGCGCCGATTGACGGGAGACTTTGACTGGTGCTCGTTACTTCGTCGACATGTGCGAGGTGTGACTGCTCGAGACCCAGCGATTCAAATGCCACGGCCGGGTTATTTGATAACCGTAGCGATCGAGCAGAAGAAGCTGTTTGAAATCGGAGCCGATGATCGCATTTGGTCCGGTAGGACTTCATCTAGGATTTGGTGCGCTTCGAATCGTCCCAGCTGTGACGTGTCAACAGCGGCTTGACCCGAGCAGCGTAAGGGTGTTTTCGCGGCGAGCCAGATTTAGTTTACCTGCCAGCCTCCTCTTCTCGTCGATCATGAGAACGATGGTTCGTAGCCGCATTTTGTCAGATCCTCGAACGCCACAAACGCGTTGCGGAAGTGGTGTGTGTGGCTCCAGTGTATCGCGTGATGATTAAAAACACTACCAACACTACCCAAACCTACGCAAGTGAGGCGTCACCAATCCAGCTAGTCCTCACACAACGAAGTTGGGAATGAAGAGAATGAATTGCTGTGGATCCTGCGTGCATGCAGTATGCTGCGACAGGCTGCGCCCGCCTGTGCACTACCTTTTTTTCAGCCAAAATGGCTTGACGCGCATACCGAAATAGTTTTTTAATCGTTTTTAATGAGAATTGTTTATGATGAGAATTCTCGCGAGAAAGCCGATGATTTCAGGGGTTGTTTTGTATTGTTTGAGGCAAACCTGACTCATGAAGGACTGATATGAGCCCGTTGGAGCGAATAATCAGAGTTTCTGAAGTCGCTACTTTGTCTTGCCTGAAACGGAGGGATGATTGGGCAAGCTGAGAGAAACGGTTGTGTGAATGACGTCGGCGCGATGCGTTGGCGGGTCCGGGGGTAAAGAACACGTCCCGCTATTTTATCGATAATTACGGGCTTCTTGCCGCGGCAGACAGTTTTATTTTACGTGGAAAGCAACTACGCGCCATTTGGCAGAATGTCGGCCCGGGCTCGGCACATCGCTTCTAACGACTACTTCGAAGTCCAAGCTGCCCTATTGTTTTCTGGTGCGGGAATTTCCAAAACACCATACCCTGTAAAAGCTTCGTCTCTGTTATCGACGGCCAACTTTAGCTTCCTGCTTCTTCTCCTGCTGGCGGGTGCCATCGCCTTGTCCGTTTACGTTCAATTCCAGAACAGCGAAGCGATCACTCTACCACAGTTCGCCGTTTCAGACAACTCCGCCTATCGCTATCACGCGATGGGTGCCATTTCGGTCGTGCGGTGTCCGCGTCCCCGGAACCGACACGCTGAACCCCATTTCCGCCACCACCCGCGACGTGATGGGCAACCTTGTGCCGACCCGTGTCTTCGATGCGACGAAATATGTCGCTAGCATCAAGTTCCCCAGAGGATTGCATGATTTTCCGTAACTTCGAAAGCAGCGACTAGTCCAGTGTACCGTCTGATAATTCTTTTCGTTATCGTATGCTGATAACATCGACGAATTCGTCACCAATCGTACCAAGATCGACAAAGGACCAAATGCCATTATCTCCATCCGGAGCAACACACGGGGGATTGATCATAATAATGTAATAATAATAATGTAATAATAATGAAAGCTTTGCTCTACCAAACGCAGCATTAATTGGCTTGACGGGGCATCTACGATGCACAAAAAATTAGCATCGATGTAATTGGTCCTGTTTTTTCTTGGCAGCAGGCGGCAGTGTGGTCTACCGGGCCATTGGGTCACTCCATGATCTCCAGTTGCTACTGGGCAAAAGGACCGCCCAGCTGCGGAGGGAGGTGCTTGCGTCCACTGCTTACTCTACACTGGTGAACCCGCCCAGAGCTGTACAGTGAGGGGGGCCTTGAGCTCGCTCATGATCACTCATACCTCGATCTATTCGCCCTATTTCGGTTCCAACGCGATTTTACGCGACCCTGACGCCCAGTAGACGGCGGCGAAAGATCGGAAAATGCACAAAGTTGGTCTCACGCCAACTATCACATTGGTTGTGTGAATATCCAGATGGTCGCAGGAGTCGCTTATTCGTGGCAAACGGACTAAGATCCGTCAATCTATCCAATCCTATCCTAATGTAGTGATGATGCTAGTCTATTCCGAAACACTAAGGCACTTTCACCAACAAGCAAAACTACACCAGCGAACAACTCGGGCTCTTCAATAATCAGGGTGTCTCTTCTACCTCAATTGGAGGCGTGCTTCGCTTCGAGATAACAGGGAAATATCCTGACGAGCAAGACACCGAGAATCTTCGACGATGGTCAAAAACATGACCTCGGTCGGTGCCCCCTGCTAAAGGTCCAGAAAAGTTATTTCTGGTCTACTACAGTTATTCTACCAATTATTTCCCAATAACAGCCCCCTCTGGTGCAAGGACAAACAGGACGAGCATGATTTTAAGAGCAAATTTTTCGACTATGGGTAGCGATTAACGGAGCCTACTTCAAAACCGAACAGGCCAATGTTACGATTCCAAGTCCCGATCACCATACTCCTCCTTTGGCTCCCGAACAACTGATCTCCGGCTACGGCAACCAGGGCTCAGGATTTGAGCTGTGTGACCGGCAGTCTCTCGAAAACTTTTCAGCTATCGCTATGTAATCCCATCCGCACATGCGCGACAGCCTCGGTAGATGGGTGCGGGCAGTGGCGGACGAAAACGCTGCCGTGTTGCTCTTCTGGGCGGCGACCTCAAGGCCCCGCTAAACGTTGGCGTCAACTACACGGAAAACACACTGGCGACATACCAATTCAATTTTACCGCCCTTGGCATTGTCGGTAAAGTAAGCTTTGCCCTGAAACCCAGCTACGCTGGCACCGTCGGCATCTCCTACCATCCTCTTTACTGCTGGAACTATTATTTCTTCTGGCTGGTGGTCGACAGTCTGCCCCAATGACCAAGGGCTACATCTTTTGTAGCGGGCAGCTTCTCTTTCGACGTGAATATCGCAACAGCGCCAGGAATTAGCGCGAAATTCTCCGCGACCTTCGAGTTCTGAAGACGCTAAATTCCACCAAACGCTTTCTGCATGCCATTATCGTCTTCGACTATGCCCGATAAACCAACCGCTGACTATGTTGAAGTATAAGTAATTATAAAGCAAAGGATTACAGCCCTTCCTGCGACGGGCTTACTCTGGATACTGCAGCCATCAATCGTGTGGTGGCCGTAGCTCATGCGGCTGCCTGAAAGGTCGTATTTCCGTCCAGTCGATATTTCAGTCACTCCGTGCGTCTGCAGAGCCAATGGATTTCCCATCTTGTTGTCGTCGCTATGTTCATCGCTGTAGATCCACAGCCGGCGGGCGAGCTCGATGGCTACGACGCTCCCAAGGACGAACTGTCAAGTCTTTATCAGGATTTTTGGTAATTTCCGATTTCGCAAAAGCCTCCTTTGTGGCGAGAATTTGTAGTATGGCTACGTTCTCTAGTCCGGATTTAACTTCTGGTTGAAGGCCTCATTTACTGAAATGGCCGCATAGCGCTTCCGGTTGGCGTTGTGGCACCGCATCCCGTCGGATCGGCTTCTGGACGTGCTGGAAGCAGATGGCCAAGCGCTGCCTTTGCAGCCCGCACACAAACCTGGTCATTTGGCTGCCAATATGTGAATTGATGTGCTTCCTGTTAGCGTCGGCAACAAGGCCATTGTTCTCTGGAATTCCGGTATATCGCCGTACAGGATCTTACATTCTACACGGCGGCAATTTTGCAATTATGGTGTCCGCTTGCGCCAACGGTTATCTCTCGAATTGTGTGTTTGAGCTTTCCTGCGATCTGACCAGCGAATAGGTCGACGGCGGCGTACCTCGGGCTGATGCTGCGCGGAAAGTGCCGGAAATGACCGGTGACTATCCAGAACCAGTGTTCTTCGGCGTGTTTCCAAGTTCGGAAATCATTGTGCTAGAAATGCTTACGGATCACATTTCCTCAAGATCGCGTTCCATCTTTTCTGCAGCTCGATGCGCGTCTTGCGGTTTATCTCGAGAATGTGGTCGATTCCGTCTTTATTAGCGTTAATCTACCAACCAATTCCTCGACTGTAGAGTGGTTTTTGTGCGATTCGGTGTAAGTGCGCTTTCGGAAGGACGACGGCTGTAACCTGGGCACATCGATTTATTGTTTTACGCGCCTTATTCCCCGTGCCATGCTTTGTACGTGATTCAACCTGCTTCCTTCGATCTCGTCATTCTTGCCGCTGGCATGAGCAGCCGATTTGGCGGGCCAAAACAGGCGCAACCGGTTGGCCCGGCTGGTGAATTGATCATTGAATATTTAGCTTTCGACGCAATGCGCGCTGGCTTCGACCGAATCGTGTTGGTAATCCGGCGCGACATGGAGAACAGTTTTCAGGCCAGCATAGGACGCCGATTGGAGCAACAAATCGATGTCGCCTATGTTTTCCAGGAAACCAGCTCTGGCCGCGCCAAGCCGTGGGGCACTGGGCATGCTGTGCTCGCTGTCGCCTACGCCGTGTCACGGCCGTTTGCCGTGGTGAACGCTGACGATTTTCATACTGCGAGCGGCTATGCCGCGCTGGCAGCACATTTCCGAGCAACCAAGACGTCATCGCTGCCGCACTACGCGTTCGTTGGCTATTTACTGCGCCAAACGCTTTCCGAACACGGCAGCGTAAGCCGTGGGCTCTGCACAACTACCGCGGATAGACGGCTCGAAAAAATAACGGAAGTTACCAAAATCGAAAAGACCGCCTCTGGCGCACGTTATCGCGACACCCAAGGCACCGATCAGATTCTCACAGGCAGCGAAATCGTCTCGATGAATTTTTGGGGGTTGACCCCGACGGTTTTCCCCCACCTCGACCGCCAGTTCTCCGAGTTTCAAGCCAGCATTGGTCTCGATCCGAAAGCAGAATTTTATTTACCAACGGCAATCAGCAACCTAAAAACGAGCGGAGACGTTGATGTAAGCCTCCTCCAAAGCGACGACACCTGGTTCGGTCTGACCTATCGTCAAGATTTGCCCGCGGCTCAGGCTGCAATCCAGCAGCTGGTGCAAGCTGGCCGTTATCCCGCCCCGCTTTGGGAATAGCCTAGGTGGAGGAAATTCCGGCGATTGGACGTAAAGCGTGACTCCATCTGTGCAAAATAACGGTTTTCAGACTCCGCGCTATGTACGTTGAGATCGTTGTGAAGCGGCTGTGGCTGGCCAATGCAGCAGGTGAGGGCGCTGGCGTTCTCCGGTGGCCCCACCCCCTACTGACCGGCGGAAATCTTGTCCTGGTATTCGTTTTTGACGTTATGCTCCACGGTTATCGCTTCCATCTAATCCCCTCTCCAGCGGAAGAAAAAGGAGTCCCCATGTGAAATACGACAATCTACGATAATCTTAGTGTGAGCGTTAAGCCGATGCCGTAGCGCTGGCTTAGACCGCGACCTAAAAAACGGTGTCGTTTATCTTGTTGAGAATCTTATCCATAATCCAAGTCCCTGACCGCCGATCTGCCTTCCCCTAAAACGAATGGGTTTCTGCGTTGGTGGCTGCCTGGCTTGCCTCGGTTCCTGCGGTGGGAACTGCGGATACTGTCGGCGACGGTCAAATAGTTGAAGCCGGAAATTAATTCACGAAACGACCTTAATTTTGCTGCTGCGCGCAAGCCAATGCCGATCAGAGCGAAGAAATGCAATAGCATGGTGCCAAATAACATGACGGACTTTTCTTTAAAGGCAAGGGTAAGCATCGTTTCCCGGTCGGCACGGGCGATTTTAGTACTGTGGCGTGAATAGGCACGCGAGGAGCCCCCTCGTCCATAGTTTTTGGCGAGCAGGCGCAGGTCGATGATGAGGATCAGGGCACAATGCTTACTGCTTTGGATCAGCTGGCCGATGCTTTAACGTAAAGCTTCCAGCACATAGGGCAGTATAATTTGTACAAACGCATTTTCGCTCTTGGGCTCCACCAATTCGGCTTGTGCTTGCATGATCGGATGAGTCGGCGACTTGAACGATAACTATGTGATGGCTGATGGCTGCCTGCGAGAACGCCGGACTGGGAATGTCGATTTCGGTCCGGAAATTTTCCGCGTCGAATAAGATTCTGTTGCCTGCGGCGCGCAGCTGCTCTGCGAGTGCTGGGTGCGGCGTGCCATGTTGTTGAATAAAAAGGCCTGCCGGCTGCCCGAAGTGCTGGATCCATTTTCGTCGCATGGCGGTGGATCGCGATAACTCGCGAGGACCGCGAGCCAGCTGCTGCGGACTTTTAGCGTCTTAAAGCCGATATAATTCGGCGAACGCGTTGAGGCGACGCTTTGGCATATCTTTTGCGACATAGACGCGCATATTTTGCTCGAAATCGAAGGGTGAGCGCTCTACCAATGTTTATTATATGGTGCCAACATGCAGGTGGAAAAGATCGATATTAGCGCCTATTGCGAGCGTAGCGTTGGTTAGCACGATCGTCATGCGAGAGCTTTTCCCGCAATTCGGCCGCAATGTCGAGCGGAGTCGAACGCAAAATACACATTCACCGTGTGTTTTGGCCAATCGTTCCAGCTAGTAAACATGGTCGCGGTTTTTCTGGTCGAGCTAGGTTGTGACCGTGTTGCGATGATTGTTTACAATGCGATACTTACTTTGAAGTTCATCTTTTCCATGGCCGTCGGGGACGGATGTGGTGAGGCGTTCGACCTTTGCTGAGGATGCGGTTCAACGGTGCGTCGAGCATTATCCGGAGAACGTGGGCGGACGATGGATTCGCGTTCCAATATCCGACTGAAGAGAAAAGCGAAGAACGTGTGCGCAGCTTCTTCATCATTTTCCACTCCGAGACAAGGCCTGCCTAGCCTCGTGTTTTACAAAAATGCGGCGCTTGCGTGGGTCGTAGAGCGAATTAAGGAGCTGGATGAACAGTTTTGTGTTTGACTGAGGCGGAGATGTTCGGTTGCGATCTTCGGAACAGTATGCGCCTTGTCGAGCACGGCGAATCGTCCGCTAACAGCAGCTGGTGCGTGAGCGTCGCATTGGTAGCTCTTCGGACGGCAATGAATGTGAAGAGCAGGCTGTGGTTAACGGTGAATAAGTGGGCGGTATCACAAGCGCGCCTTGGCTTTGCGACAAAAGCAACGGCCCCATCGGTGTAGTTTTTTGGAACAGGCGTCCGATTCGATATCAACGGCGCTCCAAACCCTCATCGCTGATCGCTGGCTGCAATTCCTCCAACAGCCGCGTTTGTGTCTTCTTAGTCCAGACAGCGAGGCGAACGAACTCCGCCTGCTGTGTGGTTTGGAATAGGTTAGCTTTGTCGCATAGCGCGCGGGCTATGCGATCCGTTCTAAGGTGGTTTCTCTTACCCAGAGGCCACGGGAACGCCGGCGCTGCTGAACTTGTAGCAATCTGCAAGGTCCGAGACCGCGTCCAACAAGTCCCGGCATTTTTGAAGACCCTTGTTGCGAATCTGCCCTTGCAAAGCCTTCGTATGAGTTAAAACGACCAGCTGACGTTTTGTACCGACCACGTAACCGATGTTGGACAACAGCCTAAGCGAGATTTCTCCCAACGCTCCGTGTCAGCTTCGCAAAGCAGATAGCTGTCGTGCGCCATGACCGCAGCGACAGCTTGGCTTACCCTTGCTCCAGGCGGTGTTTCAAACCCAACGCTGTGCAAAAGCAGGCCGCCACCGGGAAAATGGCGTAGCCGAGCTAGTTAGCCTGGGAGGTTGGTGTACCGCTGCCTTCGTTTAGACTCGCCATCGCCTGAGTGAGCGGAGGGAAAACAGATCGCCACAAATTTATTTGCTGCCTACTGCTAGAAATCGCCCGTGCGCTGCCGTGAAACTCAATCCTGAATCTACATGTGGTTGCCCGCCCGCATTCCGTCGAACAGCTCAGTAACAGATAAAAACAGCTCAGTAACAGATAAAGATAGTATCGAGGTTGTGTATTTTGCCGCGAGTCGGCGTGTTTGCCAGGGTGCTGGGTTGCTCCTCGTGACTCGTTCCGTGGATATATGGATATATGCTTAGTGCTTGTAGATATAGGCTCACTTGGCCATCTGCATTTTCGCCCGCATTCACACCGGTCTCGAGACTGCGCAAAGCCAGGAATGCGCGTGGTGATGAGGCTTTTCTCCTGTTTTCTCTTTGTCTAGTTCGCAAAAATGTTTTCCCATAACGACCTGAATCGATCCTTTCGATAATGTCTTGCACCCTGAAGGAGTCGCGCGCATTGAGCGACGAACCTCGGGAAGTTGGGGAATGGGCGCCAAATAGAATAGGATTTCACGAGCTGATCGCTTTAATGATAAGAACACAGCAATTGACGGGAAATAGAAAAATAATATACGTTGTCGGCTTGAGTTCGAGCGCAAGAGGCTTTCTTTCGGCTTGTCCTAGCGCTTTCCGTGAATATTAAATCCTATCTAATCGGAATCGTCGGTGCTACGGGAGCGGTTGGGCAAGAATTGATCGGTCTGCTCACCTCGCGCCAGTTCCCGGTCGCGGAGCTGCGGCTATTCGCTTCGCCTTGTTCCGCGGGCCGTAGCGTAGATATGGGTGGAAAAAAACTCACGGTGCAAGAAGCCCGGCCGGATGCGTTCTACGGGCTGGACATCGTTTTTTTTGCAGCCGAAGGATCGATTGCCAAGGCGCTCGCTCCCGAAGCTGTGAAACGTGGCTGTCTCGTCTTGGACAAGAGCTCGGCATTTCGCATGTGCGCTGATGTCCCGCTCGTCGTGCCGGAAATTAATCTGGAGGCTACGCGCCGCCATCAAGGGATTATCGCGAGCCCAAATTGTTCGACTGCGGTGGCTCTGATGGGCCTTTATCCATTGCATCAACGATTTGGCGTTAAACGTGCGATTTTCTCAACCTACCAATCGGTGTCTGGCACGGGTCTCGATGCGATCAACGAACTCGAGACCCAGATTCATGCTTATGTTAAAAAGGAGACGCTCCAGCGGAAAGTTTATCCCTACCAGATCGCCTTCAATGTGATTCCGCAGGTCGGCTCTTTCGGCGCGGATAACTATACTGACGAGGAGAGAAAAATGCGCGAGGAAAGTTGCAAGATTCTCGGTCTGCCAGCACTCAAGATATCGGCTACATGTGTGCGCGTTCCGGTTTTGCGGGCGCACTCCGTTGCGGTCAGCGCGGAGTTCGGGAAACCCGTCGATCTTACCGAAGCGCGCCGCGTAATCGCGGCCTTCCCTGGCGCCGTGCTGGTGGACGAGCCAGAAAAACTTTCGTACCCAACCCAGCTCGATTTCAGCCGGGTAGAAAAATGCGGTGTCGGTCGCATGCGCCTCGATACGGCCCTGGATAAAGCATTGTCGTTCTGGGTCAGTGGCGACAATCTCTGGAAAGGCGCAGCGATGAACTCGATTCAGATTGCTGAAGCCATGGTTCGGGAAGGCATCCCACTGCGCGCGCCCGAGTTTGTGACGAAATGACCCTTAGGAGACGCTGCAAGCTGCAGCTTGGGTCTTGCGGGTCTGCAGTGGTTCGTATTTCGTTTTTTTGGACGCTTAGCTCAGCTGGTTAGAGTACCTCGTTTACACCGAGGGGGGCGGGGGTTCGATTCCCTCAGCGTCCACCAGCCTGTCTCTGTCCCTGACTGCTTCTGTTCTCGTTTTCTTTTTCCCATCATGAAGTTCGTCTTTGCTGCCTGAAAAAATTTCCTCGCGCAAACAGAGGTAGCTGCCGACCGGCTCTGCGAAAATTTTTTGGGCTCCGATTAGAAGTTAATGAAAATAGCCGCGACTGACGATCGTTAGGCTCAATGGTCGCTCGTCAATAAAGGCGTCAAGGGACCCTTCACGACTGAGCTGGAGCAAGTGCTTCTGAACCGCGAGGCCGAAGTCGCCGGCTTTCTTCCGCACAAAACATCCACGATGTCATGGTATTACGCGACGGTGTAACGAAACCTACCACTAGTAGTTCGAGTAGTTCGCGACGGAAGCTGCAGCTGAAAAAATCCCAAAACCACCTTCACTGAGATTCGCGGCAACGTGGACATACGGTTGTATAAAATCGCCAAAAATAGCCACGAACGCGACCGTTCTCACTGTTGCTGGCATGAACCGCTTCGGCGTTACCCCACGGTCCGGCGTGACACTTTTAACTCAGCTTCAATAAAAGCTGGTGGTGGGACAGGGCGCTATCGCCGTGCAATGCTGCGAAGAAGATGCCATGCTGTTTGCTCCCATGCTCGATCTGTTTACGTTATAGAGCATGGAGACTTCGACCGCGCGTTTCAGACCAATGTTGGCGCTGGTTGCTAGCTCACCTTCTATCATCCACACCAACTGTCGACATATTGTATTTTTTTCACAAGAGCACCAGTGTCAGGAAATGCGTCCCGTTTCCCTGAATTTTTCGCTAGCCGGGAAAACGGCTGTGTGCTTGCTCAAAGAACTGAGTTTCCATGTCTGAGAAAAACACCATGACACTAATCGGCTGCCGAATCGTGATCATCCGCTCGCGTCAGCAAGTTACTGGTTAGACGGAAAGACTGGAGGCACTCGTCGGCGCTTCTATTCTCGAGCTGCCGTCCTCTGTGTTACGAAGGGATTACGAGAAAACCACGCTGGTCGAGGTGCTCGCCGAACTTGGCAGCTAGGAGTGGATGTATTCATCCAACGCCAATAGGGTTTTCTTCTTTTTCGAGAAATTTTTCAATGGACTGGACCATATCCGGGCTCTCGGCCTGATGCATCTTGCCCTCGCCGGCGAGGCGACTTCCGGTGTAATTCTCGATTTTCACTTACACGTTGATTTAATGCCTACGAAGGCTAATGATAAGTCGCTTGCGGAGGCCCTTGTCGTTACCGGCAACCTTTCGTACGACACCGTGGTCGATAGCCTGAATAAGATAGATACATGCGGTCGTAGGTCGGCTCTCGATTTAAAAAATCGAAGGAACGAACCTTGGTGGCGATCTCGTGTTGCAGGTGATTTCCGGCAGCATAAGCGCTGATCCGATCCAACTCGACTAGTCGAGTTGGCCCCGCTAGTCGCTTTTCGATCAGGCCAACCAGTCAAGCTTTCAAATGGTACCAATCGCTCGTTCTCGGACAGTATCGGCGTGACAACTACCGCAACAACTAAATAGCTCGGCCTGCCGGTGGACTTTGAGGCGACGGAGGCGAGCCTGGATTCGCTGATTTTTGTGTTGCTTACAAAACTTACGAAATAGGCGGCGTGGGCTTCGCCGTTCGGCGAAATCTCTCATGTGTGAGACAACTGATACGAACGCCTCGGTGCCTACAACAGTGAAAAGTCCGGCCATGACCATGATATGACCATGATTAATCTGGCCCCTGCGAGTCTACCTTCTGACCGAGATCAAGGGATTTGGACAATCCGACGTCGCTCATCTATGCCTAAAAGCACACTACTCGCGAAAGCAGAGCAAAACGAGACAGATTGCTCGGAAGCAATTCGCTCACGACTACGCCAAAAGACGCTCGTTAGCGTGGTCAGGCTGGCGGCCAATTTGGGCAGTCTGCCCAGCTGTTCTGACGCCGCAATGACAAACGGTATGGTTACCAGACGCGGCAACAAATTGGCGCACAGCTGAGGGATGAAATGAAGTCCCCCCCCAATCTCCATGGTTTTGCGATGGACAGCACACAATCACCGATCATGCTAATCGCTAGAAGGAATTAATGGCGGCGAATCAAAGTCTGTTGCCGATGGATGGTCACGCAAAGCTACGATTACGGGTCCGAGAAAACACATGAGCTAATGCGTGCCGGACAAGCAATCGCGATATGCGTGGGGCGTGCGTTGCCAATAACCAAGCACGCTACAAACGACCCAGGCAACTAACCTAACAATGGCGAAGTCCAAATAAAAGTAGACTGGCGATTCAGTAATCGAATCAGTAGGTAGGATTCCTAGTGTGACTGTGACCGCTGCTCTCAGTCTTAGTCTTTGGCGATATGGCGAGAAAGCAAGCGAAATCCAAGGTCAACGAAGGGCGCTATACCCAAATATCATGGCCAAAGTGCCAAAACTATCAACCAGAACTGCGGTAAACAGCTTTAGGCCGAACAGACTCAAAAATTCCGGATGATTGACGAACGCTAGCATCGCCGGAATAAAAAATATAACACCAGATGCTCGAGCAGACTGTCGATGCCATACTCTACCCAGGAAACAGGCAACCACTCCCACTTAATCAGCAGGAAAACCACGAACAAGCGCGAAGCGCTGCTGGGCACAAATCAGTAGAAAATGCGTATAAACTGGTCGGACGCCGTCCTGACGGATCGGATATCAGACCCATCATCTGCAGCGCACGTTTACCCCGGCAGGGCCGGGAAGGATGCAGATAAATTGCGGAGGTCTATCGCGCGACTTTGTCAAGGTTTTAAGACAGTCGCGAAATGAATTGATGGAATAACATTCATCCAATTATAGGATAACGTACTGAGCTGCGATATCTCGAAGCTTTGATAGAAGTTATGCGACAGTGTGGCTTTCTTGCTTCCGCCCGCTTGTTCGGCACCGCGTAGTCTATAATTAACAAAACCGCGTGCCAGCTGGAATACGATTGTGGCGCCCCGTTGTTCGAGCGTCTTTAACGGCGGTATACGGGGCTGGCCGACGCGAACGAAATGGTCTGGCAGACGGTGCACGTGGGCTATGCTGGCCGGGCGTGGCCACCTCGAGGCCGAATCGGTGGGGTTGCGGGACTGGAACGAGGATGCCTACGACTCGGTTTTTCGTTGTTGGGCGGTAGCGCCCTGTCTGTACCATTAATGACTGTGTTTCTAAAGCGCTATTCCGACATCGATGTCGGGCTCCACAAACACGGTAGCCGGTGACCTAATGGGGCATTAGAAACGGTGAAATTGAAATGGGCGCAGCGCTGGATCTGGCATTAGCTAAATTCGCTTGGTAACTCGTGATCGACGAGCCAATCGTTGGACTATCCCCCGCCGATCACGCTTTAGCGGAGAGGAAGGACGTGCGGTTAGCAGAACTTGCGGTGACTCGATTCATCTTCTTTGAAAAGGGATTTTCGCGCTCAACTTCATCGTTGTCACGGCCTGCCAGAAACGCGGATTGAACCCTCCATAATGCAGCGCGTAGCGGGCAAGCAAGCTTCACCATCGCTTTGATGGCCGCTGGCCTGTGCTTTGCGCTGCTGCCGTGACTTGAAGCGGCCGTTTCAAAAGCAGCTTTTGGTCGTTACGCGGTGCTACTAAACGAGCCGGATTTGTACTGAAAATTTGAACTGCTTTGGTGACACGACGCCATTTTTTTCTCCATTGGCCGAGCGATCGCTCGTGCTGGTCAGGGACTCTATCCAGCGGGATAGCCTTGCCGAAATCGAGGGTGAGATGGCCTTTTGGAAAGAAAACAAGTTTGGTTCCCCTCCTACGGTTCTTGTCTATATATAACCACTTTACCCATGAAAGTTCCGTTTCTCGATCTAAAAGCGCAACACCAGGCCATTCGCTCAGAAGTACTGGCTGCACTTTCCGATACTCTCGACAACACCCGTTTCTGTCTTGGAAAGGATGTTGAAGACTTTGAGCGTAATTTTGCTGCCACGCTCGAATATCCGCGTGTGCTGGGCATGAACAGCGGCACCTCGCCTCGGTCTGCGGAAAGTTCGGCCCGGGTGATGAGATCATCACCACGCCCTTTACGTTTGCATCCAGTACGTGGGGCATCAGCTACGTGGGTGCGATGCCGGTGTTCGTGGATATCGATCAGGACACATGGTGCATCAGCCCCGAAGCCATTGAAGAGGCGGTTACGCCGAAGACAAAAGGCATCGTGGTCGTGCATATTTTGGGCCAGCCGGCGCTCGCTACGCTGGGACACCAGTGGGCCTGCTCGGGGATGCAGGAACATTCAGCTTTTATCCGACTAAAAATCTCGGCGTCTGCGGCGAGGGTGGAGCTTTCGTTTCGAAACATCCTACCGTGATGGATCACGCCCAACTGCTCCGCGTCCACAGCTCGCCCAAACGTTATCTCCATACGGAAGTGGGGTTCAACTTCCGCATGGACGGCTTCCAAGGTGCGGTTCTGAACGTCAAATTGAAAAAACTTCCTGATTGGACCACTCGTCGACGTGCCATCGCGGCGAACTACCTCGCGTGGATCAAACTCCCCGGCGTACAACTTCCCGTTGTGCCCGCTTATGGCGAAAGCGTGTGGCACCAGTTTATGCTGCTACATCCGAAACGCGATGCCTTGCGCGATCATCTCAGAAAAGCTGGTATCGCCACGGAAATCACCTATCCAGGTCCGATGCATCTGCAGCCCTGCTATGCAGTGCTAGGTTACAGTCCCGGCAGCCTGCCTGTGGCAGAACGTACTAGCCAGGACTGCTGTCTGAGCCTCCCGGTGTTTCCCGAGATGAGCGACGAACAACGCGACTATGTGATCGCGACCGTAAACGCATTTCCTAGTTAACGTCATGCTAGCAGTAGAGCTAAAAGCTCTGCGGTTTGGTCTCGGTTGTCGATACCAAGGCCGCAGCTGTTGCAGCTGCGGCTATCTCGTTTTAAAATTAATTATCCCAAGCCGTCGCACTATCTGTTGCTATCTGATTACGCGAATCCGAAGACCGGTTTTCAGCCGTTCTTGCGCGGCGCGGTGATGGTGGAACCTGTAGTTGCTGAATAATGGCAGCCCTAACGCACTTGGAACATCAGTTTTATTCAAATTCACTTAAAGATCGGCGCTTCGGCTGCGCTCTTGCGTGAGTGAAAGTGAGCTCGTCGGCCCCACAAGCTCTGGCTCATCCCCAAACTGCTACCGCAGCAGGAGCCGCTCTTGATTGGCTGTTGCCCTTGTCAAGCACGTTCATGTTCGACACGTTCTACCTCGAGAAATCCGGTGGCACTGGGTTGACGGGCGGCTGGCGCAAATTTCGGTGTCGTGGCCAACGATATCTGGAAGTTTGCTAGTTTTTATCCGGCGGCCTCAAACCCCGGGAATCATTCCGGAAGCCGTCCAGGATTTGGGTACCAGGCTGGTGGACGTTAACAGTGACGCCGAAACCAAGCCAGACGTCAAAGATCACCCCAAGATTGCTAAGCTGGAAGCAGCACTAAGTTTTATTATCTAAGAAGCTCCGGCGTTTCGCAAGAAGCGAGTGCTGAATACTGACTTAGTGTGGTTAGCCTAAACTTGCTTATTAAGAGGAGCTAAAAACTTCTCGCACTGCCGTATAGCATGTGAATATGCCTCCTTTTTAGTTTCCGGAAAGCACTTCACTTTTGGCCAATGGGTGCGGTTGCTGTTTTTGCTCTGAGTTTACTACCAGGATTCGCCTTTGCCAACATTCCTGCGAGCTTTTTATATTTAACTGCCGGGCAAACGCCGGTGGCGAATCGATAAAATTAAAACAGCTGTCTTGTTTTGCTTACACGCGCTAATCGCCTGGCTGAACTCAAGACCGGGCGGGCGCTTAGAGGGGCGGTGCCTTGATTACATCCATCGAACGGCAACTGCAAAATTTACGGCGGAAGCTCGGTAACGGTAGCAAGCCCTTTTGATAGGAGGCAGGGGCGACGAAGTTTGTATGCTGGAGGTCATCTCGATCAGCTTTCTCCCTCAATCTCAAAGACGTATGTCTACGAGCATCCCAGTCGGATTCGGGCCCGAAAACGCCGGCGATTCGTCTTCAACCGACGTTGGAAGATGCTGGAACTTCGGGTTCACTCTGGGTCCGGCTCTCCACCAGCACGTAGAAAAACGGCTGGTCGCAAGGCGCGCCGTTCGAAGTCTTCTAAGCCCACAGCTATCTGGCGAGCAATGAGGAAAATTGGACAGCGGTGAGGTGGTGGAAAAGTTGCCAATACTGTCCGCAGGCCGCATCGACGATCCGATCTCGATCGCGAGAAACACTGTGGAGTTTTACAGAAACTCGGCTTATGGTGGCTAGTCGATCCTTGTAAATTATTTGTAAACCAATTATAAATACGTTTACTGCTTGCGCGATATTGTTGAAAGATACCTTGCTCAGACTGTGCGCAACCCCGCAAGCGCGCACGCACCATCGACAACTCTCTGAGACAGCTTTTTCGTATTTTAGCAACGGTGTTGGCCCGGGACGACGAATAGCCAGGATGACCCAGTTTTGGTGCGCGCTATGGGCATCGCTTTGTTCAATGCTACACCCGGCTTTCGCACAAGTTCGAATACGGCAATCGAGGCAAATCCAGGTTGCAGCGGAGCTTGGTTTTGTCGACACTCTCAACTCTAGCCTCGGCGTCATTTACGACTTTTGCGGCAGGAATCTTATCAATCTCAGAAAAACCCGAAAACATTACGAGTTAGCCGAGACAAACTGCAACGCTTACGGAGCGTATAATCTCAGCATGCTTCACTTGCTCGGGTTTGTTGGCGCTTCTCAGAACCTGGAGAAAGCGACCCAGTTGCGCGATGTCAACGGACCCCATCGAACTATCGATTTTTCTACCAATCACTGATTTCTTCGAGCTCGGCACCAGCGCCAGCATGAAAATTTGGGCTCTGGACAAGCTTGTAGCCCTGCCAGCTCATCCCAGCGAACACAGCCGACTCAGTAGACGGTTGCGATTTGACTGTGGATATAGCATAAAAGATTGTGGGACCACTGTTTTGGCAAACGTTACCTGCGAACCGATGTGAGTGCTGTCCATCGCGAGTCGAAAAATAGTTAGTTCAATCAAGAGTCGGTCCGAGACGAAGGTTCAGTCACAGTGAGACTTGGGGTAGGGAGCGCCTTTGACTGCTCGCTATGTTGACGTCTTGGTACGTGTGCCTTCTCGGTGTGGGAGGAAAGACGGTCAGTCTGATTGCCGATCTACCCATTGCGGTTCGTTGGAATCAATGCGTACTTGCCGAGAAGGCATCCCTACTGTCCAACGCGCTTTCCCGAGCATCGAAGCCGATGCTCTTAACCAGCGACTAACTGCTGGGTGCAAGCTGGTGCAAAAAAATTGCACACGCACAATTATATCACTAATTTCATCAAACTAAATATCATAGGTTCCCGAGAGAAAAAACTATTACGTCGAACACGTTAGCCCCGAACTCAAACTTAACTTAAGAAGGTTATTGGGATTGGATCATTGGGTGATCTGGATATGGTGCTGTGCTTGAACAGCTATTCGGTTCATGACCGCAATATTTCGCCCTAGTCTCTGCTACAGACCAGGGAGGTTTTTAAGGTGCTTTCGAGGGAATCCAAGCGGATGTGCAGCTGTAGCCAAAGAATGCCAGCCTTCGTGTTGCGTGCAGCGAAATCTAGTCAGAGCTGGGGGAAGCCTGCCTCTGTGCTTGCCGACTACAGCTGGATCCTTAAGCTATCTCTGAAAAATGTCGATGCTCTGGGCTCTGAATGCCCGTGATTGAATTCGGTTTTACTACTGAGAAAAGCTAAAGCTCCGCGATCGCTAACGCGCGCAAAAGACGTCGATCTCGGTCTCGTGCCCCAAGTCTCACTGTTTGCTTTTTTAGCCCTCTATGGCCGGGATGATTACGAGAAGGTAGCCGACTCGCTCGCTAACAGCTGTCGAGCTGAATCACGCATCTACAAATTCCGGCCAAATCCGCTTATTTTGCGACAACCGATCCTGGCACGTTTTGAGAAATCAGATGCACGTCTTAAGGAAAGTATAGCTAACTTTAGCGATATTCCCTGGACGTAGGCGTTGGCCAGGTTTTTACTTGGCCAGCTGACAGAAGGTAAGCCCGAGACGGTGAACCAGACAACGGACAACGAAAAAAACTGTGGGATGTGCGTCTGTGCGATACATTTCTACACAGGTCTAGCCTGACTCCAGCCAGGAGAAAATCGAGTTCGTGTCTTCATTTTCAAGCAGTGATGGCCAGTGATCAAAAAGGCTTTGTCAAATATCTACTCAGTCCAAGCTAAATTAAAAAGTTTTTCCCATAAGACAGCTCCGGACTCTCTTGTATTTTTGCTCTTCGCGCTGATGTTGCCTATCCGCTGGACTGTCTGAAGGCGTGCTTGCGGCTGATCTGATCTTAGCAAGCTGATGCTGGCGATATTTTTGTGTGCGTCGAGGCCGCTGCCACACTGTTCGGCAGTTCTTGTCAATGAGGTTTTAAAATATTAATTGTCAAATAATTACAAAACTATTAGCATCAACCCGGAAGTGCCAACAGCTCGCACAAGGCCGGCCTCTAGTCCTGTTTCTCTACAAAAGATAAAGGGCAGGGATTGCCATCCGGTCGGCTGCGAGACTGCTAAGTGATCGATAAAGGCGGCTAAGCCGCCAAGAAATCCGCCAGCGAATTGGCTAACGGGCAATCTCAACAGTCTGTCGCAAAAAGCGGAAGAGGGCGGCATGTTGGATTAGCGATATCCTGTGATGGTCTACCGTACTGTAGAGATCGAAAGCCTCTCTGACGAGTACACGATCGGAGGCTGGGCGGAACGGAACGAGCGGCTCAAGGAGAGAGCGCCGAAGCACAATTCTTCACCGCACAAAACCTATGCGAGTAGAAGCTTTAGCTACACTTGCGATCAAGCCGCGGAGCTTGCTGTAGGGTGCAGCGGAACATAAAACATCCCGCTAGCGATGAGCCAGTTCGGATAACTTTACACGAAGCTAGAGGACAGTATGGCCCAGAACATCGAAAAAATCTCGCGCTTTTGCGAGCTGCGATTGAATCGGGCGAGCGTGACGTCGATTTCACTACGGATTTCTGTTTTATTCCACCGGAAAAGATACAGACCTTGTGAACAAGGGTATACAGTTGATTAGCGTGGCGAAGAAGTGGGGTGATGCGCGGGCCGATGCTTGCTTTTTCGCGAGGAGGAGTCGGGGCACATCAATCTTTCGAATGTTGCGCAACTAAAGTGGGTGCTCGAACAGGCGACTCGAGGAGATAACAGCTGGGCTAAGGGGCTACATTCGGCTGGCTCTCTATACCGAAGAGAAAATACCGGAGGACGACGAGGCAGCGGTTTCGTTTTTTCTGGAGGCCTGATGAAGCAAGATGTTGAATGTAAGAAAGTGATCCATTGGCCAATTTACAATTGGCGTCTGTCAGTGCAAAACAACACCGGTGGCCAGCGTTGGAAATCCAGTATGATTCGACAAACTGAACCGGGATCCGAGTGGCATTGCTACACTGCGGTCTCCATGCCGGACCCAATAATCGGTGCGAATCGGTCAATGTTTTGACCAAATTTATGGGTCCGGACGATCCATATGTGACACGAATCCTCGCCAAGAAAATGGTGCCCGATTTAGTGTCTCGTGCTCTTTAGGATTTATAAAAATAAAAACGAACGGAGAAATTCTAAATACGCACTTGAGTAGGTGAAACAAACCGAAGCGAGATTGCACGACGAGGCAGCTTCAAAAAACAGCTAGGGAAAATCCGCTATCGAACACATTGACGACATGGAGCGGTCCTTCCGCGACAAAATACTTCGATGCTCTACTTGATCCTGGATTTTTTTCTGCTTATGAAAGTACCCCTGCTGGCTTTGGATAATCAGTTTCGGCCTCCTATTTCTGACGTGCTGTGGTGCTGTGCTAGCTCACATGTCATGTCATCTGCTAAAGCCGGCGCCTAGAGCCCCGCCGGCCAGCCAGCGTGGCACTGTAACCAGTGTTGATTCTACCTCCTCTATGGACCGCTTGCTGAAGAGCCGGCGACCGGTTCCACAACGTCCAAATTCGAATATGGCGGAAGGCTTAAGATTTGACCAAGCGCGGGTATTCTTTGCTACGGATTGCAATTTTCCACCCGAACTGGCCTAGACCTGCTTATCGGCAAACACAGCAACGGATTAACCTGCGGAAGCGTGTTTGCCAGCATTTAGCGCGGCGAACCAGGTGGGCACACCGAAAAAACTTCCCTCTGGGCAGCTCGAATTCAGTAAAAATACACAAAAGCACATGGTGATTCCCTTGGCGCAGCGATTAACGGACCGGGACGTATTTTCCCGGCCTCCGCGAGACTCTGCTTTGTGGAGACAACAGATATTTCATCCCTGTTCGTGCACGGCTGCAACGTTTCTTTTGACGACACTCCGCGGCATACGACGCAGACTACCTATTATTTGGGTTTTCGCGGTCTTCCGGTATTTTACTGCTGTTCCTCGGAAAGTGCTCTGGCTAGTTACACAACAGACGAAGACAATGTACAATGGAAGCGAGGCCAACCTGAAGATCTTTCTCCTGGATTACGCTGAGCATTCAGGCTTGCGGGATATTTATCTTATCAGCCCCACTGGATGGAGCGACGGCGCGCTCATCAGCGCGATGTGCTTCCTGTTTGCCGAGTATTCAGAATTAAAAGGCTGGTTCAAGGGAGTTATCTTTACGGCGTCGTACATCGATGCCAACATCTTAAAGAACTACATTGTCCTGATGGTGAATCACCGCCTGCGACAAAGGCTTTTCTCCATAGCGACAAGGAGCTGCTCGCTTAGGAAAATCTACGGCTATTCACACGCAGACAAAACCGTTATCTTGTCTGGAGTCGAAGAGTTCGACGCATCCGGATTGGATACGAGTTTTCTCGAGCATTCTTATTTTGCGACCAACTAGCGGATGCTAACAGATACTTACAAACTGGCGCTAGATGACTTGCGTGTTGCTGAGCATGGGTTCGATGAGAAGAATGAGAAGAAAACGGGCGTGACCGACTACTGGAAGTTTAGACTCGTTACTCCCTGAGGCTCATCGCCAGTCTCGTTTTCGAAACGAGAATCCGCTTTGGAACCTATAGATTGGGCCAGCAGGAGCACGCTATCGATTTCGTAGCCCTGATGATGTATCAGCTCGCAGTTTTTGTCGTCGGCACCGGTCTTGAGGTAAATAAGTCGGCTTTCTGTCTTGATTCGAACGACAGATTGAGTTCGTAATTGTGATAGAGCAACCAAGTTTCGAAGTGTTCCTAAAAAGGCCGCAAGCGCTCAGAGAATTGGAGGAACCGATATATCGCAGGGGGTGTTGCTGAAAACTTGCTGACTTGCTGCCTCCCGCTTGCTAGAATTCTAGTAGAATGACATACCGCCCTTGCCGCGCATGGCTTCTATCTGGCGCATCATCTTCTTCGCACCGCTGCCTTTCATCATCTTCATCAACTTCTGCATCTGCTGGAATTGCTTGATGAGTTGATTTACTTCCAAGATTTTGACGCCGGCACCATTGGCGATCCGCATACGGCGACTGCCGTTCAGGGTTTGCACTTTTTTTCGCTCCTCAACCGTCATCGACTGGATGATCGCCTCGGCCCGTTTCATCTGTTTCTCCGCGTTGTTCGGGAGCTGCACCCCACTCATGCCGGGTATCATTCCCATAATCGACGAGATCGAGCCTATTTTTTTCATCTGCTGCATCTGGGCAAGGAAATCTTCTAAATTGAAATCAGCCTTGCGCAGTTTTTCCTCCATACGCTCGGCTTCCTTCTGGTCGATCGTTTCCTTCGCTTTCTCAACGAGTGAGACGACGTCGCCCATGCCCAGAATACGCGAGGCGAGACGATCCGGGTGAAACACCTCGAAGTCGCCGGTTTTTTCTCCGGTTCCGATAAATTTGATCGGCACACCAGTGACACTCTTTATTGAAAGTGCCGCGCCGCCGCGTGCGTCGCCGTCGAGTTTCGTCAAGATGAGTCCGGTGAGTTGGATCGCGTCGTGAAACGCCTCCGCGATGTTGACCGCTTCCTGACCTAGCGCGCCATCGGCAACGAGCAAGACTTCGTCGGGCTTTACTTTTTCGCACAGCTGTTTTACTTCTTCGATAAGCTCGTGGTTGATCTGGAGCCGGCCAGCGGTGTCGAAAAGAATAATGTCGGCATTCGCCGCCTCGGCTGCGACCAGCGCTTTTGCCCCGATGGCGGGCACATCCTTCGACTTGCAATCGCAGTAGAAACCCAGTTTCTCCTGCTTTGCCAGAACTTCGAGCTGGTAGGTGGCTGCGGGACGATAAACGTCGCATGCAACGACAAACGGCCGGCTGCCATGTTTTTTAAGCAGTTTGCCGAGCTTGGCTGTCGATGTCGTCTTGCCGGAGCCGTGCAGACCGACCATCAGAATTTTAAGCGGTCGGGTCGGCGAAAGCTCAATCGCGCCTTCGCCGAGCAGCTTCGCCAGACCATCGTGGATGATTTTGACGATCTGCTGGCCGGGCGTGATGGTTTTGAATACCTCCTGACCGACGCACTGTCGCTGTATCCGTTCGATGAAATCGCGGGCGACTTTGAAATGTACATCTGCGGAGAGCAGGGCGGCGCTCACTTCCTTGAGCGCTTCTAGCATGTTTTCCTCGGATAATTTACCGACACCGCGCAGGTTGCGCAGTACACTGGTTAGTTTATAGGTTAGGCTTTCGAACATCGGAAGCATTCACTAATGCCACGTCTCGTATGGGATAAACACAATTTTTAGCCCCAAATTGTCCTTTGTCATTAAAGCAGTTTTTTGTGGTTTCCGGGTTGTTCGGTTTGTTAGCCTGATCGCACCTATGAAATCCTGCTTTCAAGTTGTTGTTCGAAGACGGTCAGCTGACCGATAGTTCAAGTGGCGCCAAGCTGCGAGCACTTGGAACAGCTGCAGAAAAGTAAAATCTTCTTCGACTGGGTATCCGGTGCTCGACTTCTCTCGCGAGTCAGCAGCTGTGCGCGCTTATTATCGGGACTAGAATCACTTCCGAGCACAGCCAAGAGGCTTCAACCGTCTTGACAGGTGCATGGGCCTGGTTGACGAGATCCAGTTGTGCTGATCCAGTTGTGCTACTTGTACTTGATATCCGGCGGCTACGATCTATTATTTATTATTGTTTGTTAGCAACTCGTCCTTGTAACGTGTCGCGAATTTCGTTTCAGAAAAATTGTTTACGTTTGAGGGCGTGCTCTCGACGTCGACCCATTTCATGTAGCGCAGCTACAAAGAGCAGCGCTACTATTCTATCACAGCGACGCGTGAAACATCGCCGTTTGAACCCAAGAAGCAACGCATTATGAGCACCGACCCGAAACACTGGGTGGCGGGCCACGTAGCTGTGCTCCCCAAGAGCGGCATTCGCGATTTTTTCGAACTCGTTGCCAAAATAAGGGGCCAGGACGTCATCTCGCTTGGCGTAGGCGAGCCCCATTTTGTTACCCCTTGGCACATCCGCGAGGCAGCAATCTGTGCTCTCCAAAAAGGTAAGACCTACTACACGTCAAATCTCGGTTTAATAGAACTGCGCTGCGCCATCGCCAAATATCTCGAACAGCACTTCGGCGTCAGCTACCAGCCCGACGACCAGATCATCGTGACCGTTGGCGTGAGCGAAGCGCTCGATCTGGCTTGCCGCACCTTCATCAATCCTGGCGACAAGGTAATGTTTCACCAGCCGTGTTACGTGAGCTATTACCCGAGCATTGCGCTTACCCACGGCCAGAGCATCGAAGTGCCAACCTATGCGGAAAACAACTTTTCCCTAACCGCCGAAGCCCTCCGCGGTGCGTGGCAGCCCGGCGCGAAGATGTTTATTCTCAATCTGCCGTGCAACCCGACCGGTGGCACATGCACGCGTGAGGAATTAGAAAAAATTGCCGAATTCTTCTGCGAGAAGGATTTACTCGTGCTGACTGACGAGATCTATTCCGAGCTAACTTTCGATGGTACACACACTTCGATCGCAAGCTTGCCCGGCATGACCGAACGCACGATTTTTCTTCACGGTTTTTCGAAGGCCTTCGCAATGACCGGCTGGCGCATCGGCTACGCCTGTGGACCAGCTGCGCTCATCGACGCGATGATGAAGGTTCATCAATATTCGATGCTCTGTGCCTCGATCGTCGCCCAGGAAGCAGCCCTCGAAGCTCTCACACACGGTTGGGACTCCGTGTTGGAGATGCGCGATCAATATCACCGCAATCGCGACCTCGTGGTGCTCCGTTTTAACGAGATCGGACTCAGATGCCACTCGCCCCGTGGCTCCTTCTACGCGTTTCCAGCGGTCGACCATCTCGGCCTGTGCGAAAAAGATTTCGCTGTTGGTTTGCTGCAGGAGCAAAAGGTGGCTGTTGTGCCTGGGCTCGCTTTCGGCTCCAATGGCAAGGGCCACGTGCGCGCTTGCTTTGCCACGAGTTACGAGCGACTCGTTGATGCTTGCAACCGGATGGAACGTTTTGTCTCCGCTTACGCAAAAAAAACGTAAATATTCCCGATCACCCTCTCGCGGTTTTAATCTGGATCCCAAGTTTAAAGCCACTAGCTTACAGTCTGAAACCATGTCTCGCGTTGTCGCTATCGTCGGCCGACCCAATGTTGGCAAAAGCCGCCTGTTCAATCGACTGGCGCGCCGCCGCTTTTCCATCGTCCACAATCAAGTAGGCGTTACACGAGATGTCGTCTCTGCGGAAATCGAAGATGGGTCCTATACATTGCTTGATACCGGCGGTTTCGGACTTTTGGACCCGAACACTCCCCATAAGCTTATTAAGGCTTCGGAGGCTCAAGTGGAGGTTGCCGTCAATGTTTCCGATCTGATTCTTTTCGTCGTCGACGGCCGCCAGGGCACAACCATGCTCGACGAGCGCGTGGCGCAACTGCTGCGCAAATCGAAAAAATCTGTCATTTTCGTTGCCAACAAAACCGATTGCGGTGTCGAACACCTATCGAATGAGAGCGAGCTCTACCGTCTCGGCTTCGGCGAACCGGTCTTTGTTTCTGCCGAACACGGTGGGGGCGAGGCCGATCTGCGCACCGCGATTTTGGAGAAGCTAGGCCCGTTCCATGACATGCCAAAAACAGCCGTCGACCGGCTGACGATTTGCTTCGTTGGACGTCCCAACGTCGGCAAATCCTCGCTGAGCAATCGCCTCCTCAAAAGCGACCGCTTGATCGTCAGCGATATCCCCGGCACGACGCGCGATTCGGTAGAAATCGAATTCGACTTCAAGGCGCGCGACGGACGGCTCTGGCCATTTAGGTTGATCGATACCGCCGGTATTCGGCCGATGCCCAAGTTGTCGTCGTCGGTCGAGTATTTTTCCCGCGTCCGTTCGCTCGATGCTATTCGCAGAGCCGACGTTGTTTTCATGGTGCTCGATGCGATGGATGGTGCTACGCAGCAGGATAAATCCATCGCCGGCGAAATCATCGAGGCTGCTTGGCCAATTGTCGTTGTCGTCAATAAGTGGGACCTCGTTTGCGCGGCGATCCGTCGCGGTGAGCTAAAAAAATACAAGAGCGAACGCGATTTTCGCGAGAAGTTCGAAAGCGTGCTGCACGACCAGCTCTTTTTCACGCCAAGCGCACCGGTGATGTTCGTCTCGGCATTTACCGACAACGATATCGAGCGCATGCTCAAGACCGCCCGCGGACTGAACGAACGCCTCAATCGTAAGATTTCAACGGCCAAACTAAACAAAGCCATAATCGAACTGACGGACCGCACGCCGCCGCCTATGGTCGGCGGCGTGCGTTTCCGGGTTTACTATGCTACACAGACCGGCAACCGCCCGTTCAGAATCAAGTTTTTCTGCAACCGCGCAGAAAAAATTACGGAGCAATACCGGCGCTACCTCGAGGCGGGCTTAGTAAAGGAGTTCTCCCTTGATGGCTGCCCAATACACTTCGATCTCGTCGGAAAGAAACGTCAGCCTATCAAGGAACGCCTCGCGTGTTGCTCGGCGCGCTGTAAGAACACCGTCGTATCCGCGGAAGAGGAAGCAGAATTCGGTCCGAGTTAGCTCAACGACTGAGTCACTATGCTTCGTCTGGTTTTTATGGGCTCCGATGCGATTGCGTTGCCATTGCTCAATTGGCTGGCCAGCGAAGGCAGGGGAGTCGCCGAAATCGTCGCCGTCTTCACGCAGCCCGACCGACGATTTGGTCGCGGCCAAAAAATTCAAGCCAACAAAATCAAACGTTGGGCAGAGAGCCGGGCACTTCCGATATATCAGCCCCAAAAGCTCGACGATTCCGAATTAGCTACACTTCAGACGTACGCGCCGGACGTCGCACTGGTGATGGCTTACGGGCACATCCTGCGCAATTGCTTTATTCACACGCCGCGGTTCGGCACGTTCAACCTTCACACTTCACTTTTGCCAAGCTATCGCGGTCCTTCGCCGATCCAGGCGGCTATCACCAATGGAGAAAAGGAGACCGGCGTTACGTTAATGAGTATCGTTACCGAACTCGATGCTGGGCCCATTGCTGACGTGGAACGTGTGGCGATCGGCTCGCTTGATACTGCGCTCGAAGTCGAGGCCAAACTTGCCGCCGCCTGCGTTCCGCTGCTTGCGCGCACCCTGCCGAAGCTCGCCACTGCCGAAATTTCCTTCACTACGCAACTTGACAGACGTGCGACCTTTTGCCGGAAACTTGAAAGAGGTGACGGCGTGCTCGACTTTACCCAACCAGCGTCGGCCATCGCCGCTCGCATCAACGGCCTTTCCCCGTGGCCGGCATGCACGGTCGAAATCGCCGGCCAATTTGTGAAAATCGGCCGAGCCGACGTTGCGGCATCAACGGTTCCGGCCCGCAGGCTGCCGGCCGGAACCGTGTTCGGCACCAACGCCGAGGGCCTGCTCGTGGCGACAGGGAACGGAGTCCTGTGTTTGCGTCGCTTGCAACGTCCTGGCGGAAGAATGCTGCCTGCCGCCAATTTCTTACGGGGTTTTCCGATCGCTATCGGCACGAGCCTACCATCTCAGCCGATGCCAAGTTTGGTCGCCAACCAGCCGTTTCCATTCCGCAAAATTTAAGGAAGTTTCGGCTTCTTTTTAAGCTTTTTTAATAAGCTTCTATGTGCTACTGTATTCCCATGTTTTTTTCTTCGACTTACCACAGTAGGTTCGCTCACTGCACAGACATCGCAAGGCTCCGGTACCGGATTTGAAACCGCTAAGACTAAGGGAGGATGTGCGCATACTGAATCAAAAGCTTGGAGAGCTTTCTCTAACCGTCGAGCAGCTGGCCCCGTTAAAGCAACACTCTCCAGTCTTAAGCCGACCAAAATTACGCCACAGTAGTGGCAGTTCAATCACGCCGTGACCGATGTAAATCGCATTCTATAATTGGCGCTTTCCGACCAGCGCCGCGATATTCTCATCCAAATTGTAGCCCAAATAGAATGTTTCGGCAAGCAGACGAACGCTACACTCAATTCGCTTGCGAAAGAACAAGCGAAGAGTCCGGGTGGCGCAAACGAGTTTCGGCGACGGTTTCGCCAGAAAAGGCATCAACTACACTGTACAAACCGGCGACACGATTTACTCCGTTGCTGCGAAAAAACTCGCCTATCAAAGGCATTGTAAGCACCAACAAGATTCCCGATCCTGCCAAAATCATAGTTGGCCAAACGCTCTTTATTCCCCAAGGCAAATAACGTGGTTACTAACAAGTCACGACTCGGACGTGGCCTCGGCGCACTCATTGCCAGCGGCACGCCTCTGGAAAAAAATGCCCCGGTCCCCACTGCACCACCGTCCGGCGCGCTTGCCAACTATCGCGAAGTGCCGGTAGCTCAGGTCGAGCCCAATCCCTATCAACCGCGCAAAAAGATCAACCCCGAGGTGCTTACCGAACTGGTTCAGAGCATCTGCGCCGAAGGCCTCCTCCAGCCGATTGTTGTACGGCCCGTTGGCGAAAAATTTCAGCTCATTGCAGGCGAGCGCCGCTGGCGCGCTTTTCAGCAACTCAAACTTAAGGCCATCCCGGCGCGCGTTATGATATCGAGCGATGCTTCATCGGCTACGCTCGCCATGATCGAAAACCTCCAGCGCGCCGGCCTGAGCTCCCTCGAGGAAGCGCATGGTTATGCGAGCTTGATTCGCGATTTCGATCTGACACAGGAGGCGGCTGCACAGCGAGTCGGCCGCAGCCGTGCGGCTGTCGCGAATTCGCTGCGCCTCCTCAGCCTCGAGCCTGAGCTTCAAGGTTACCTGAACAAGGAGTTGCTCAGTGCCGGACACGCCAAGGTCTTGCTTGGGGTCGAAAGCTCTACCGAACGCTTGTCGCTCGCCCGGCGCTGTCTAAAAGAGGATCTCAGTGTGCGCGCTCTCGAGGCGCTGGTGGTACAAAAGCGCGGAGGCGCTCCTGGCAAGCGTCGCAACGTTCCCATGGTAGAAGCCACGGCGATTTCCGACATCGAGCGCAAACTCACCTCCCATCTTGGTGCGCGTTCTTTGCTACGGCACTCGCCGAAACGGGGACTCATTACCATCGAATACGCTGGCAACGACGATTTGCAACGCATTCTCTACAAACTAGGTGTCGTGCTGTAACTACGGCGAGGCTGGTAGAAGGTACGGTGCCTTGCAAACGGAATTTGGATTGTCTTTTTACCACAAAGCCAGAGGCCAATTCTGTCTTGGCGACGCGCTGGCAGAGTTCCTTAAAGTTAAAGGCGCGATCGGCGGTATTCTCCAAAGCGCCCACCTGTTCATAAGTTCCGCAATTCCTCAGTGACTAGTCGTGGCCGGTCAGAAACGCGAAATTGTTGCTTACGAGATGAAAAAATGCTCAATTTCCCATATTTGGCGTCTGGACGTGCCTTAGAACGAGAACGTGCATGGGCATGGGCATTATCCATGCCAATCGATTCGCTACTCTGTTAACCGGACTGAGCGGAGGTGATGGTCCTGGCTGCTTCTTTGAATTTGAAGCAGCGATAGATAGCTCGTGTTTCTTTTATAGTCAGCATGTTTGGAAGCCTCGGTCAACTCGTGTTCCCGAAAGCCTTGGCGATATCGTCTTCAAGAAACGGCTGCTACACGGCAGGCAATTTAACTGAATTTTAAAGGTAAGTCGGCGGCTTTGGAAAACAATGTGACGAACAGCAAAACAGCGACAAAAAAGGTCCTCGATGGTGTGATTTACGAGTTTGATGAAGGGGGCAAGATGGAGCTCCTCGGCTTTGATCTCGTTGCCCGTGCCATCGGTGTAGAAGGCCGTCACTTTGTCGATGTTGACCTTGGCAAAATGGTGCGTGCATGCGGCGACTTTGGAGCCCTTGAACCATTTTTGAGCAATTCCTCCATCAGCGTTGCCGGGATGACGTGGGCGTTGTCGGTTTGCCGCTCGGTGGCCTGCTGGAAAGCCTAATGCTTGGTGTAGCTGAGCGGATTCGTCATGAATACGCTGAGCGTGGACGGGGGCCGAGCTTAGACGCTTTCGTGGCAGGTTACTCGGTTACCGATTATCTCGACTAGCTTTCCTTCGATTTCCGCCTTGCTGAGGATACTAACGAACGGGAGCTCGATTGACTTCGCGGTATTTTTGGCGCTCAGCTGGAACTTAACTTATTATCCAGTATGCGCTTTAATAAGCAAAGAGGAACACTTGGCGACTTCCTGGGTTAGGCCAAGATCGCACTCGGTTAACTGGCTGTGGTGCCGGGCGACGGACCTTCTGTTGAACACCTAGATCGCTCCGATGACGATGTTTGCCTTTAGCGGAACCGTGATGTATTCGAATCCGGTGAGAAAGCCTTTCACCGAACTCATGGACGGTTCCTGCGTGACGCTGTTGCGAAAGAAGAGCTGTTCGTTGGCCACGATGACTTTGCTGGCATTGTCCGAAAAGGCTGGCAGTAGCTTTCTCGCGGTGTCGTGAAGCTGGAGTTTCTTGCTGCGACCGGCGTTCCAAAGTGTGGGCGAATAATAGGCATGCTTGAAATCGATTTCCCACGCTTTGAGAGGTAGAATTCTATCGATGCGCCTTCGCCTAGAGGAGCTCAACGACCTTTGCTGGCGGCTGACTAGATGGCGGAAGAATCCCCCCTGGTGGCTGGGATCTGGATTGGAAGTGATTTTGGTCAGTAACAAGCGGCGAAGTGTCCCGGTGAAGGAGCTCGAGGACATTGGGAAAACTGGGCGTCGAACAAAAAACGTTGGGGAAAAGAGTGGAAAGGCGACTAATGTAATAAAATGAAGTGGCCAAGGGCGAATATCTCAATACTTACATAGCCAAGTCAAGTCTAGCAGCGAATTACACCGACTAAGCGATGGGTAACTCCGCTGGCACCAAGGGCGAAAACCCCGCGGTAACTTTCTTTACCGGCGCCATAGGTTTCGTGTTGTTACCTAAAATTGGCACAGCTCGCACGAGCGGCGCGACGAGATCGACATCACGGGCCGCGATGGTGACATGCTAGTATTTGTTGAGGTGAAGGCGCACGGCGCCGACTCGTTTGTGCCCAACTACCACATGGTCGACTAGCGGAATAAGCGTGTGCTGCAACGCACGGTGCATGCATATCTCTCGGTGCTCGGAAACCCGCTGCAGACTTTTCTCTTTCGACGTAGCTGACGTCGATTTGCACGGCAGTATGGCGGCGTGCTCAGTACCTACACTTTGCTAACATGTCGTTTCTCCGAAAGGGCTATTGTTGTCCAAAAAACGGATTGCTGGGAGGTTTTTATCTTAAATTGAAGTAACGGGTTGTGGCGATTTTTGAAGCTAAAAAAATTCACTCGGTGCTCAGCGTTTGTGTCAGTTTGGCGCAAAACCATTGACTCCGTTAAGTTTTGTGGCCTTCATGAAAATATGATGCCGAGCGTTTTGATCGTCGATGACGAGAAGCACACTCGCGAGGGCTTGGAGCAGGCGTTGCAGGACAACTACGACATGTCGGTTGCGGCCAGCGCGGATGAGGGCTTCAACCTGATGGATGCGCAGAAATTCGATGTGATTGTGACCGACTTGCGGATGCCTGGGAAAAGCGGTCTCAAGGTGATCGATGAGGCACTCACACTTATCAACAAGCCCGCGGTGATTATGATGACCGCTTACGGTAGCATCGATTCGGCGGTCGAAGCGATGAAGCGCGGTGCCGCGGATTTTCTCACCAAACCGGTCAATATCGAGCGGCTTGAAATTATCATCCAGCGCGCGCTAAAATCGCGCGCCCTGGAGATCGAAGTGAAACAGCTACAAGAACGACTCCATGACAAATTCAATATCAATGGCTTCGTGGGGCACTCGCAAAAACTGCAGGAAGTGGTCGAGCGCGTGAAACTCGTGGCGCCGGCGAAAGCCACGGTATTGATCGAAGGCGAGACCGGCACCGGCAAGGAACTCGTGGCGCAGGCTATCCACCAGGCGCGTTCGCGCGCTTGTGGGCCGTTCGTTGCGGTCCATTGCGCGGCGCTGCCATCGACGTTGCTCGAGAGCGAGCTCTTCGGCCACGAACGCGGCGCGTTTACCGGTGCGACGGAGCGGCGCGAGGGACGCTTTGAAGTGGCAGATGGCGGCACGGTGTTTCTCGACGAAATTGGCGAGATCGGCTCGGAAATCCAGGTTAAGCTGCTGCGTTTCCTCGAAACAAAAAGTTTTGAGCGTATCGGCAGCACAAAAACAATCACTGTCGATGTGCGACTCGTTGCCGCGACCAACAAGAATCTCGAACAGATGGTGAAGAAAGGAGAGTTTCGCGAAGATCTTTTCTTCCGGCTTAACGTCGTACGCATTGCCACGCCAGCGCTGCGCGAACGACCCGAAGACGTTCCCTTCTTGCTCGATTATTTCCTTGCGCTCTATGCGAAAGAAAATGGCTTCAAGCCTGTGCAGATTGACCCTGGTGCGTTGAAGACGCTGCAGGCCTACGCGTGGCCTGGAAACATCCGTGAGCTGCGAAACTTTGCCGAAAGCGTAACAGTGTTGCGACGAGGCGGGCGGTTGACCGAGTTCGAGCTCGAACCGCGTTTCCGCGGCAAGATGATGTTCGATTCGGCCTCCGTGCAAGACAATGCGTTTTCCGTCGAAGAAAACGAAAAGCGCCTGCTACAGGAAGCTTTGATTAAGGCGCACGGCAATCGCACCAAGGCGGCTAAGCTGATGGATATCTCACGACGTACGCTGCACCGCAAGCTTTCGCAATGGCCGGAACTCAACATGATCGACCGCGGATGAGCTGCGTGAAAGCGGCCCAGGAGCTCGTCTGCTGGCTAGATTAGAGTACCGGGACGACGTGGATGCTACTTGGTACGCTATTGCTCACTACGGTGTTTTCGGCGGAAGCTTCACGGGCTTTTTCGGACGAATGGACGATGCAGCAGGTCGACCTGCTGCGCGAAAGTCTTGTTTTGCAAAGGATTGAGGCGCTGGCAGATTTATCTGCAGGCCTACGCGGTGATGGAAGGCTCATGGCGTCTGTTTTGACGAAGCGAAACGCTATACCAAAACAATACCATATTGCTGCTATACTTGCTGATGCTGGCAAGTTTCTTTGCGCTTTTTTCAGAAGCGGTTTAGAAGCATATACCTGAGCCGCCAATGGCTGGGCGCCGGACTATGTTGTGTTGGCGGCGGCTGCAATCACGCTCTGGCAGCAAATGGTCTCGGTGAGCGGCCTCTGCTGCTCCTGGTGGTGCTTGTGGTTGCAGTGCTATTACTTCTGACAGAATATTCCGCCGAGCTGGCGGTCGCGCGGAATACTCGCTTTTGATGACCGTGTTCGCCGTCGTGGCTTGGCACGCAGCGTGGTCGTAGCTGGGTATCTGTTGAGGATGATGTGGAAAATCTGGCCCTCAAGGCTGACGATCTTCGAACGCTGCTAGCCGCACAGCGCGCGATCTTGAGCGCGGGAAATACTGAGCACAAATCTGAACAAACTTGGCAACAGGGGGAAACTTGCGGGGATTGAGCGGAATTTGTAGAAACGGCTTTGGTTGGATTGGCGGTCTCGTGCTCACGGTTTTTCTCTTTGCGGAAGAAAATTTTGTATCAATTCCAACAGGGTACAGCCAACCGGATGCGCTGGTTTTGCACTGGTACTGTTCGTGTTGCTGGCAGGGACAGCCGTTTTTGAATTCCGGCCAGGGGCTCGCGATTTCCGGTATATTATCTCGCGCTGTTGTTGGTCGTCTTTGAAATCGGCTTTTCTTTGTCCTTGGCGATGGCTGGTTTGCTAGCGTTTTGGCTTGGGCGCGATCTCCTTGAAACCTCACCTGGTGTATTTTTATTTTCCGCTGTATTCTCAGAATCTCTTTCATGGAGCTGTGGCATGACATCCAGACGCGTTTCCTCCCGGACCACAGCGTGGCAACGGGAACGGCATGATGTGGCTAGCTGCGCGTTTGGACGAAGCTGGAGCGGATTGTACGGTTCCTATCGTGACAACTGTCAAAAACATCGGTATTGTTTACTGTTCCTAACTTCCGTAACACTTGACAAGCCGTTCTTCACGGAGCTGACCGCGCAAAAGAAGGAGGCAATCAAACTCAGCGATGCAGGCGGCTTGGAAGGGCTGATTTATGCTGTGGGTTGGTGATTCGGTGGATGTCGGCAGTTTTCCCTTTGGATTTTTCGCTGCAGCAGCTGGCGGGAATCATAGCATTGCTGGCCAATCCCGTGGTGTTTACCTGAAGACGCTCCGCCTTTCTTCCTGGCGGATCCTGCATGAATTTCACGCTTTGTGTGACTGCATTCCTGGCTGGAATCGCGTCGAGCGCGTTTGTGGTCTATGTGCCCATTTCCGACTTAGAGCTAGGCCGGGCGCTGAGCGTGCATATCGCGCGTTGGCTTTCTCTACGACAGCAACATTTTGGCGCCTCCACAGGAGCGATCGGTAGTCTGGCTTACGGACTTGCACTGTCAATAGTTGGGTGTTGACGCAGACGTTTTTTGTCAGCTAGCTATAAGCTAGCTTTGGATTACGTCTCGGGCCTCCTGGGCGATAGGCCGTTTGCAAGCGACTCCTTTAACAGCCGCGTGGCGCATGCGTCCAGCGAAGAGAGCAACGTTGACGCTTCAAGCTTCTACGAGATCAGCAAAAACCAACATTCCCTGCTCAATGGCGTGGCATTGAAGAATAGATGAATCGTCCCTGGGCAACGAATTCAACGTGTGGTACATCGTTTTCGGTGAGCGGACCGGAGCGATTCTAACGGAGAATTTCTCCGGCTTCGAAGTGGGGTTTGCGTGGAACCAGCGACTCAAAGCAGTAGGCGAATACCAGTTTCAAAACATTCGTTACGACACGACTGGCAGCGACAAGGATAGCAGTTCGCATTTTTTCGTTGGCTTCGATTGCTTTGGCGCGGGAGAAGTGGCTAACGAGCGGACGGGTCGGATACAGTTGCATCGTTTGCCGAGCTTAGCTTGCGTTACGCGTATGTTAAAGGTTCGTTTGTGGCGGGCGGTTCCGGCCTCGATGAAACCAATCTTCATCTTGGTTTGGATTTGATTTTTGATACCGAATAAAAACTGGTAGCTCAGCGCGACTTACGACCGCAGCTACATTAATTCCGAGGAATCGAGTCGCAGCCAACAACGCGGTTGCACGGGTGCGAACGCCCGCTTCGACTTCTGAAGAGAAACTCGGTGGTTTCTTCGCTTCGTCGCCGGCTGAATCCGCCACACTGATAGACTTTTTTAGCCTGCTGTGTCTGCGGGAGTGTTGGCTCTTCCTCATCCTTGGTGTTATAATATTCACGGCCGTGGTTGTGAGCGTTCGCCTAAGCGGATGCTTCTCAATGACTAAAATTCGCGCCGATATGAAGCCTCCACAGGCGAACGCCTACTATGGTCCGTGCTTCACCTAGGACCAGCTCGCAATCCTGGAGTTGGAGAAAATTCTCTATCACGTGATAAACGATCTCTAACTGAATGACCTACTCGATTGGGAGATCGGCGACGGATATGCGCTGCCCTCGGCAGTTACCTGCCTACATCTGCTGAAATCTCCTGAAAAAATGCTGCGGGTTGAACCGCACCGATCGACGGCGTTGATCGAAGTCAGTGCTCTCTCGAGGAACCTGCAGCTAGCGGCGACTATCGCCAACGATATCTCCTAGGTTTATTCTGAGGACCGCGTTTTGCTTACGACTTTCGAACAGCGGGAGGGCCTCGCGAAACTCGGCGACGAGCTGTTCCAAGCAGGGAAAGGTTGTGAAGGACCAATGAGATAAGGTGAAACATTGAGCAAATACCTCTGTATTTTCGGTGTCGATCTGAACCAGCGCTACTGGAACATAGAAAACGAGTCGTTACCGCAGATGCAGAACTTGCTCATCGAACTGCGGGCCTAATACGATCAGACGCAAGGCTCGCTGGGAGAGGTTCAAGGCAATTTCTGGTAGCCGAGCGCTCATGAATTCGGAGCTAATCATCGATCTGAGCACCCAGGGCTTCCTTCAGACCTAAATCATTTTCGATCAAGCCATTACCAAACTGAGCGTCCGGCTTGGGTGGTGCATTCCGATTTGACCGCGGCGATCGACCTCCGGGTTGAGATTCAGGAGCAGCTTGATGCACAGCTCCACGGATGAGAGAGTCGCTTATATTAATTATAAAGAATCCGAGGCGCGTTTGATAAAAATGGAACGACAGCTTGGGTAGCGGTGCATCGACCAGATTTTCTCGGCCCGCAAAAAATGCAGCGATTTAAGAAGGTGGCGAGCAAGTTCGATGGCAGCAGCGGTTTCTCGCGATGCTGAAAGCTGACGTTGCGACAGCAGGGAATCGATTTTAGGTGCCGAATAAAGCGGTCGTAACTCTGAATGCCGCTGAGAGCTCCCCGTTTCGCGAATCGGTTGAGCTGGTTGCTCAGCATGGTGTTTGCTTTTGTCTTTGACGGCATCCTAGACGATGTTTGATTGAGTATTTTAACGCGAGTTTCCGGAAGTCGCGGACATTGAAGCAAGCTCGCCGCCCATGCTTGGCATGATTTCCGCACATGCGCAAGCTGGCGCAGGCGCTTGCCGAGGCCGATCCTTATCGCGTGCTGGCGACCAATTTTGAATCTCGCGTTGCGCACGGGGCCCCAGCCCACAGCGTTGGCGATTTTTCGGTCGGGGTTGAGGGGAAAGGCCCCCCATAAACTTGTCATAGCTGGCCCTGGCGATTCACAGCGGCGGGCGAAAGTGTATTGTTGAATCTATTTCGACGTGCGGCGGCCAGTTCAGCGTCATCTTACCGAGCTGTCGCTCGCGTCCAGGATCATAGAAGTGTTGCTGAACCAGGTGGCGCTGGCCTAGGTTGTGCAGCACAATGCTGCAGTTGACGCGCTGGGGCTGACGCTGAGCCTGCTTTAAACTAGCAAGCTGGGGGAGTTGAAGGTGCGTTGCGGCAAAGTCTTTTTCGATTTACCTCTGTTATCGGTGCGAGCGACACGGCAGTGCTTGCGAGCCGCCTTGCGAAGAAAGGCTGTACGGGGAAATTCTACGTGCGGCTTTGACTGGATTGAGTTGCGAGAAAAGCTGCGCCAACGGAAAATTTAGAGAACCGTGATGGGTTGGGTGATGAAGCTTTTTCTCCGGTTGGAATTGATTGCTTTTGGCACGATGGCTAGCCTATTTCCGGCTTACGGGGAAATCTAGGTTGTTGGCTCCGATCTTTTCGGAGCGGCGTTTGAGCGCGAATGGGCACAGTTTCCCAAGTAAAACGATGCGCCGGTTACGCTGGGATTCCAATGATACGCGGGAAAACGTGACTGCTTTTGCAACGGAGTGGCGGACGTCGGGCTGTTTTATATGCTGCTTGGTGAGAAAATGTCGGAGAACTTTGCTTATCGCGCCATCAATTTCCAAGTTGCGGCTTTGATGGTGCCCGAGTTGTCGTCGTTGGATCTAACTGACAATGGACCAGCTGCACGAAAACGAAATTTTTGACGCAACAGGTAAATAGGTAGCAAAATCCTAGACGAAAGTCTGCCAAGCGGGGATTTGGGTGATTGCAGTCTGGTGCAGTATCTAGCGGGAACCGCGGTTGTTGTCGTTGGTGAGCGTGTGCTTCCGACTCCCAGTGGTTTATCTCCCTTGCGGCGGCCGATGCGCCGCAGTTTCTATTGTTTCCGAAGTTCCTGCTAAATAAAAGAGAAAAGATGGGGGCGGTATTGACGCTGGCCGCAGTGACATCAACTGCTTTGCGGCGTGTGCAACCAATTTGTTTTCGATCTCGAGGAGCTGCGCTGATGGTACCACGTAGGCTTGCCAGGGCGGGGTGAAGTGAGCTTTCATTAGCAGGCTACCTTTTTATTTTTGAATATGGCCAAAATCAATAAGAGCTACGAGCCGCAGGATGTGGAAAAGAAGTGGTATGCTGCTTGGTACGAGAGCGGGTGTTTTGCGAGCAAGCCGACGCCAGGGAAGCTGTCCTACACGATTGTTATTCCACCGCCGAATGTTACCGGCGCTCTCACAATGGGCCATGTGTTGAACAACACGCTTCAGGACATCCTCATCCGTCGGGCGCGGCAAAACGGGCGCGAAGCGTTGTGGATTCCCGGAACGGATCACGCTGGAATTGCGACACAAATTGTTGTCGAGCGTGAGTTATTGAAAGAGAAGAAGCATCGCTGCGATCTCGGCCGCGAAAAGTTTTTGGAAAAGGTGTTGAGTTGGTGCGACGAGAAAGGCGGCATTATCCTTAAGCAATTGCAGGCGCTTGGTGTTTCCTGTGACTGGAACCGCACACAATTCACAATGGGCTCGCACTACTCTCATGCTGTGTTGGGCGTGTTCGTGGATCTTTTTCATAAGGGCTGCATCTATCGTGGCAAACGCATGGTGAACTGGTGCCCGGCGTCGCTTACGGCGCTTTCCGACGAGGAAGTGGTTGTGAAGCCAGTTAAATGTTTCATTTATCAGGTTCGCTACGAGCTCGTGGAGCAGTTGGGAACCTACATTACAGTCAAGACGACGCGCCCCGAGACAATTTCAGGCGACGTGGCTATTGCGGTGCATCCGGACGATCCACGCTATACTGTGCTGCTTGGGAAAAAAGTCTACCGTCCGCTCGGGCCGGCTGCAGAGATTCCAATCATCGCTGACGTGGCCGTGGATAAGGAGTTTGGTTCCGGTGCGCTCAAGGTCACGCCGGCGCACGACAAGGTCGACTTCGAAATCGGCCAGCGACACGGACTGCCGCTGATCGACGTGCTTACTCCAGATGCGAGACTCAACGAACTCGCCGGTCCCGAACTCGCAGGTTTGGACCGTTTTTCCGGGCGCAAGAAGGCAGCAGAACTGTTGGAGAAATTGGGTGCACTCGTGGAGAAGGAACCTTATGAAAGTAGCGTCGGCTACTCCGAACGTGCCGATGTGCCGGTCGAACCGCGCCTAACCTGGCAATGGTGGTTGAGATATCCTCGGGTCGAAGAGGTTAAGACCGCGGTGTGTGATGGCCATATAAAGCTTTATCCGGAGCACTGGTCGAAGGTCTATTTGCACTGGTTGGAAAGAATCAAGGACTGGTGCATCAGCCGGCAACTTTGGTGGGGCCACCGCATTCCGGTCTGGTATGCAAATGGACTCGACAGGGAGGCTTTGACCGAAACCGATCTCAGCGATTTTAAGAAAGTGCACGTCTCGCTTACTGGCCCTTCCGATCCTGAGAATTGGACGCAGGAAGAAGACGTGCTCGACACGTGGGCTTCCTCCTGGCTCTGGCCGCTCGTTACGCTTGGTTGGCCGGACCAGGCAGCGATGGCGTTGGGCGGCTACGACTATTTTTATCCGACCACAACCCTTGTCACTGGGGGGGACATCATCTTCTTCTGGGTCGCGCGCATGATCATGGCTGGCCTCGAATACGCGCGACCGGGCGAACCGATTGAGAAACGGATTCCGTTCAAGAATGTTTATTTTACCGGAATCATCCGCGATGCGCAGGGACGGAAGATGTCGAAATCGCTTGGCAACTCGCCCGACCCACTCGACATGATCGCGAAATACGGCGCGGACGGTCTGCGCTTCGGCATCGTGTCGATCGCGCCGCAGGGGCAGGACATCCGTTTCCAAGAGGACCGCATCGAAGGCGGTAAAAGTTTTTGCAACAAGCTCTGGAACGCTTGTCGTTTCCGGCAGATGAGCGGCGAGATGGCCGATAATTCCTCCCTTCTGGCTATCACGGTGCGGATCGAACCGGAGAAGTTCGATGCCGACGATCACGCGATTCTCGACCGCCTGTTCGCCACCACGCGCGAAGTCGACCGCTGCTTCGTGGAGTTTGAGTTCAGTGTTGCGGTGCAGGCGCTGTATAGCTTTTTCTGGAATGACTTTTGCGACTGGTATGTGGAAGTCTCGAAAGTCAAGTTACAGGACGTAGCGACGAAAGCCAGCTGCCTCGCGATTCAGGACCTCGTGTTGTGGCAGATGCTCATTTTATTGCATCCGTTTACACCGTTCATCACCGAGGAGCTCTGGCATTTGCTCGGCTATGGCGAGGAAGGAACGTATCTCGCGCATGGCAGGCATAGCGAAAATGCTTCGCAGCTTGTCGGATGTGATGTTACGATCAATTTGAATGCAGCAGCGGAGGTTGAGCGAATCAAGAAAACCGTGTCGCTTTTGCGGGCGCTGAAGGCTGAAAATGGTGAGGCGGCGAACAGGGCGGCCGAATTTATCGTCGAAGCTACCGACCATCAGTGGACTACGATTCAAGCGAATCTGGCCAAACTAAAACGCATGATCGGTGCCGGCAATATCGTGCGTGGTCCTCTCACACCTGCCGAGCCTGCCACCGTGACGACACATGGTTCGTGGAATCTCGTATGTCAGCTCAGCCGCACCGATGTAGCTACGAAAAAATCGCGGCTGACAAAGGAGCTCGAAGCGGCTGCAAAACATATTGCCAGCACGGAAATGCGTCTTTTAAATAAGTTTTTTATAAACAAGGCGCCACCTGCCATTGTTGATGGGCTGCGGAAGCAGCTGGCCGATCTCCAAACAAAGAAAGCCGAACTGGAAAGACTACTCGCCATGCTGGGCTAATATACACGGTCCTGCATCGGTGTTTTTTCTTTGGGAGCACAAATGGAAGGGAACTAAAAGCGACTTAGAAGTTGTAGTACGGGCATTCGCCCTGCTTCCTGGCAGGAAGCCGACTGTGCTAGTGCGTGCCTTTTATCTGGCGTCGACAGTTTGTCTCTTCTGCCTTTACGCAAATCAATCGAACCACATAATAAATTTTTTATCACCGGAATCACTGGTCAGGGTGGGTCGCATCTTGTCGAACTGTCGCTCGACAAGGGAGTGCTAGAAGCGTACGGCCTCACCTGCTGCGCTTCGGCGTTCAACACGAACCACATCGACTACCTGTATTGGGACCCAGCACACGAGTGGCGTGAAGTTATTTCTTCATTATGGCGACTTGGCGGATTCTGTCGAGATGGTGAAGCTGTCCTATGACCTGCAACTCAACGAAATCTACAACCTTCGAGTGCAGTTGTACATGCGCGGCTGCTTCGATATTTTCTAATACACTGGCGACGTGATTGGCGCAGGCGTTGTCCTGCATCCATCCTCGATGTGATTCGCGAAGCGGGATTGATGAAAAAGAAGTGTTGTTCCCAAGCGTCTTTTTCGGAAATATTCGGCAAGGTGCAGAAAATGCCGAAAACTGAAAAACATCATTTTGACTGCATTTGTTGTACGACTGTGCGAAGATGTGTGCCTACTGGTTAATGGTGAACTACAGTGAGAGCTACAATCTGCACGCGTCAAACGGTATTTTGTTCAAAAATAAAAGCCTTTGTTCTTGTAACAAACCTTTGTTACCTGCAAAATTATCGGACAGCCACCCCCATCAAGATGAGTCTAGATGCGGTCTGCAGGGTTCGCTTTACATGGGCAATCTCGATGCAAAACGCGATTGAGAATAGGCCAAGGAATGCTTGGAAATGACTTGGGTCATGTTCTAGCAGGATCAGATCCTCGATTACGTGGTCGTTACGCAGAAGACCTACAACATGAAAGATTTAATTCAGGAATACTTTGTGTTGATTCGGTCTCTATTGGGAGAAATACGTGAAGTGTGACACCCATTACGGGCTCCATGGGGATCCGACAGAGTGGTATTTTGATCGGCGATCCGGCCAAGGGGTCGAGAAGCAGATCAGTTAGTTAGGAGCCGAAAGCTAAGTGTAAGGGGCTGATGAAAAATCATGACCGATTTCGGTTTCGCGCTTGGTGAAGCTCGAAACCGAAATCGCGAATCTCCAGAAGCCCTAACACGGTTTTTTTCGTGCCGATGAAGCTTTTTATCGCCGGGAAACAATGGGATTTTCGGTGCGGCGCTCCTGCGGAGCTTTGACTGTGAACCGAGCTTGATGCTCTTTGCTGCGTTTTTGCAAGGAGCTTGACTTTACCAATCAGATCGTAGAAAATGGGCTTACTATGTCAATGGAAGGCGGATGTTGCTATTTATTGGCGCGACGAAAACCACGGCAGAATTCTGGTGAATAAAACCTACTTGGTCGAGTTTCTCTTGCAAGATACCTCGAGGTATCTTAAAATTTAAAATACATCCAATTAGAGCGGTGTGTGGTGTCAAATGGTTCCTGTCTCTTGATAGTTCTTGTAATTGTAATTTTTCTTTTCCTGAAAAACGCGCTGCAGCCAATGACCGAGGGCTGGCTGCTCATCGGGCCGTTGGAGCCTGTCAGTGAGGCCTACACCACTGCGAAGATCACCGGGCTGAAGCTTGCGGAGTTCTATCTACGGTGCGCTCTATCATTCCGCGATGCCAACAAGTATTTTCTTCCTGTCGGACGGAATCTACAGATCTACAGAATCCCTATGTTATTGTTACCGGCTTTGATCTGATAGCTTCACGAAGCAAAAGAAGTGGGCCTGGCGAAAGTGGTGGCCTGGGGCATGGGCGGTCTGAAACGCGAATTTCTGTACGTCGACGATTTCGCTGCTGTGTGTGCGTTCCTTATTCCTATGGAAAATCTTCCCGCCCTGGCCAACATTGACGCAGATACTGATGTCACTACCAAGAAAGAAAGTCGACAGAAACCGTGGTGGAAGTTGTGAGATTTTCGGGTAAAATTGTTTGGAATTCCTCGAAGCTCGACGGGATACCGCGGAAGTTGGTGGAAGTTTCCAGGCTCAGCGGCCTAAGCTGGAAAGCTGCGTCTCAGCTTGCGTGGGGACAGTCGAAAAGGCCTGCGCAGGAACTTTCTTGCAAAAACTAACTGACACGTTGCTCGCCTGAAAACGCTTGGTGTTTGGTTGCTGGATGCAAGCGCTGTGCTGTCCGACAAATCGTTTTTTTCTTGCGGTTCGAGCACGACTTCAATTTTAGCACCTACTCTATGGTCACTCCCGAAACATTTTCCCACATTCAGCACATTAAAAAGCGCGCTGGCTACTTGTGGAGGTTTTTTTGACGTTGAAAAAAAAAAGCGCGAGATCGAGGCCATGGAGGCCGAGATGGGTGCGCCGATTTTTTGGAACAACAACGAGCTAGCACAGAAACAAATTGCTAAACTTAATGGTCTGAAAAAGACCATTAGTTGCTTAATTGATTTTAAAAAGAAGCTCGATGATGCGAGCGTGATGGTCGAGCTTATTGGATCGACCGCGCCGGACGAGCAGGAATTCTATGCCACGGAACTCGATACCACGGTAGGCGAGATGATCGGCGAACTTGACCAACTGGAAATTTCCTCCTTTCTTACAGGCCAGTTCGACAAGAACAACGCGATTTTCTCTATCCAGGCGGGCGCCGGCGGCACTGAGTCGAACGATTGGGCCGACATGCTTTTCCGCATGTATTCGCGGTGGGCGGAACGCCGCGGTTTCGAGCTAGAAGTGCAGGATCTCCAAGTCGGTGACCAAGCAGGCATTAGCAAAGCGACGATGCTGCTCAAAGGCGAGAACGCCTATGGCTATGTCAAGGCCGAACGTGGCGTACATCGTCTTGTGCGTATCAGTCCGTTCGATGGCAATAAGCGCCGCCATACCTCTTTCTGCGCTGTCGACGTCATTGCGGAAGTCAATAATGAGATCGATGTTGACATCTCCAACACCGAAATCCGTGTCGACGTATACCGCTCCTCAGGAAAAGGTGGCCAGGGCGTAAACACAACCGACTCCGCCGTGCGCATCACGCACTTGCCGACGGGTATTGTCGTAGTCTGTCAAAACGAACGTTCCCAAATCAAGAACCGGGCAAGCGCGATGGTCGTCTTGAAGTCCCGACTTTACGAAAAGAAGCAGGACGAGCAGCGGAGCGATATGGAAAAGTTCTATGGAGAAAAGGGCGAAATCGGCTGGGGTAGCCAGATCCGTAGCTACGTTTTGCAGCCTTATCAAATGGTGAAGGATCTCCGCACTGGAGCCACTACCAGCAACACACAGGCCGTGTTGGGTGGCGATCTCGATCGTTTCGTTTACGGCTGGCTGCGCGCCGGATGTCCGCGGCACCGCAAAAAAGACATCCAGGTGGACGACGAGTAAACGCTGATGTCTGAACTTGCCTATGACTTCATCCAATCCTCGCTCGCAGCGCAGCCGTTGTTTAAGGACAAATCGTGGCAGCTTTCGCCCCAGGCATGGCGACTAGCTCCTGCCCAGATCACCCAACTCGAACAGATTGGCGTCGCGTGTCTCGAGTTTCATCGGGCGCTCGAGACACTTTATCTACGCACGGCCGCGGGGAAAAATTTACTCCGTAACAAACCGCTGCTCGCGCCGTGGGTCGCCAATTACTTGGATCGAGGCAAGCCAGCCAATCTCGTCGCGCATGCGCGTGATGCGAAAAATCGTGGTGCATTTCCTACAGTGCTACGGCCCGATTTGTTGTTTACCGAAGACGGTTTTGCGCTGACTGAGCTCGATTCTGTGCCCGGTGGCATCGGCCTCACAGCCTTCCTCAACCGACTTTACGGTAGCGACACCGACAGCTCGATTCTCGGTCACGCTGACGCGATGGTCGTCAACTTTCACGCTTCCCTCGCCGGTCTTCGCCCCGAGATGCGAAACCCGCTCATTGCGATCCTTGTCAGCGAGGAAGCTAGCACCTACCGGCCGGAAATGCAGTGGCTGGCGGAGCAGTTGCAACGGGTTGGTAAACGCGTGTTTTGCCTTTCTCCTGAAGACGTCTTTCCGCTGGACAATGAATTGTTTTTTGACGTCGAGGGGACTCCGGAACGCATTGGTATTCTCTATCGTTTCTTTGAACTCTTTGACTGGGTCAACATCAGATTAGCCGCCCATATCCTCGAGGCGTGGTCGGGTGGACACGTAGCAATCGCGCCTCCGATGCGCTATTTTCAGGAGGAGAAGGTTGGCCTCGCGCTCTTTCATCATCATTTGCTACAAGAATTTTGGGCGGAACAGCTCCCACGTTGCAGCCTCGAGCTGTTACGAATGCTGATTCCAACCTCGTGGGCGCTGGATCCCATGCCGTTGCCGCCGGGCGCCGTATTGGACGGGCCGCGCGTAGGTGGCCGGGCTTTGAGCGACTGGCGGGATCTGGCGAGTGCTTCGCAAAAGGAGCGCGACCTTGTCATCAAGATCAGCGGTTTTCACGAAAACGCCTGGGGTGCCCGCAGTGTCGTGCTCGGGAGCGATTGTTCGCGCGAGGAGTGGCAGACAGGTATTGACCAAGCGTTGCAACTTTCCCCAACCAATTTGCACGTGTTACAGGAATATCGGAAGCCGATGCTCGTGGGGCATCCGCTTTATCGAATCGATTATGCAGGCACCGCGACGGTGCACGAAAGCGGCGGACGGCTCCGGTTATGTCCGTACTACTTTGTGATTGGCGGGCAGGCGAAACTTTCGGGGGCGCTCGCTACCTTTTGTCCGGCGGATAAAAAGATCATCCATGGTATGCAGGAGGCTGCGCTGCTGCCGTCACGAGTGCTGTGATAACTGCACGGAAGCTACATTCTAGAGCGAGCGTGTCGGCGTGGAATCCCTGTTTCCATTTCTCCGTGCTGTCTTGCCGCTTCTGGTGGCTGGTTGTGCTTGCCGATTTCCTTCGACGTATGCGACTCGATTCCTGGGTAAACAGCCGGCTTTTATCAGATTTTCAGTGCGAAGAGATTGAGTCAGCGGTGGATAGGTCGATGTAAATTTTTCGATTGGCTGGAGTGGTGGCGTGGCGTGCTACGCGATTTTCTTGAGACCAAGGATAGATAGTTACCAATGGACAAATGCAGACGCAGGCGATAACCACTCAGAGTTGGCGGGGCCTGGAGGTCGATTACGACAGCGCCCCTAGCGGGCCGCGAAGTGCGCTGGAGTTCCTCGCTGCATCGGTAACTTGGCGGCTTGGTTGGAAAGCCAGACCACGGGATTCCCTTGTTCCAGGGCAGTGAAAATCGTGGTTCCACTACCCTAGTTTTTAATCTGCTCGCGCTGCTCTTGGTGGGGCTGATACTGCTGTTCGCCCGACGATTTGGAGCCGGCTCAGTGGCCGTGCTATCGTTTAGTGCAGAATTCGTCTTTGTCAGGCCATCATGACCTGATGACGATGTTAGCGCTGCTTACGGTTTGGATGCACGCGTGGTGGCCAGAGCGGAAATGACCAGCTTGTCTGACAGGGCCGGGCCTGCCGTTGGCTTTTATTTCCCTCATCTTGCGGCGGATTTAGTTTAGATCAGCGCTGCAACAAAACCACCAGCACTTGAAGTGCTGGTGGTTATTTCCTTGCTGCTGCCTTATCCGCTGGGCGCAGTCTAGTTCGCGTGGAGCTTTTCTTTACAACCGTGGTCCCGGCCCTGACTGATGACGAAGCGCGGCCAATCCTGATGCGCGATGTGGCGATCTGGCTAAGGCAGCGAATCGAAAGCGAGCGCGGGGTGGTGTTGAGCGATCCGTTGGCGACGATTGGTGTGGATTACCACAGTGGTTTCTCCGGGAGTCGACGTGCTTTTTATTAGAAGAGCTGGATCGAGCTGAATAACATGGTGGTTGCTACCGTGCGACCGATGCCGAGACTGCAGAGAAGGTCGTCTGGACGTGCAGCGTGACACGCCTGATCGTTTTTCCTCGGCTTCCTTTCGCAAAGGCGTCTGCCAGAACCGTGCACGACCTTTTCGGTGGAAACGCTGCCGAATGTACTTTGGGACGTGATTTTGTCTAGCCTTTAACCGTTATCCGTATCGCTGCGTCCTATCTGTTTTTCGGCTGTCTGCCCTGCCGCGATTGGCGAAGGAATCCGTGCTGCTGCTCAACAGTGCAACTGGGAACAGACAGCGTGGCTGAGGGGAGAGATGATTCTTGTGCGCTTGCAGCCAGTGAACTGGCTGCGGCGGTACTAGCCGGTAGATGCGGATTTTTCCGGCCGTTACCACACGAGCGTAGGTGAACCTCGCACAGCGTGATTTATCCATCTTTCCTGTCGATTTGAATTAAGTTCGAGAACAGCTTGCGATTTGCTTTGACTGTTTTTCAGTAGGAAACTGTGTGCTACTGGGCTGGCTTTTTGCGAATGCAGCCAGCTCGGAGAAAAAACCATAACAATTGATGTAGCTGCGGGTGGGAAGGAACGAAACGGCCCCGTGCTTCTTCCCGAATGAATTGCTTGGACTACTAGGGCAACTTTCCACACGATTTTGGTGTGCCAGCGTTCGGCCAGGTCTGAAAGGCGTTTCCGGATTTGTAGGCGCTGCTGGACACGGGCAGTGGTGCGTTGGCCAAATAGCAGACCATTTTCCCTTTGCTACCATTTGGGGCGAGACACTTAAGTGGATAGTCGTGAGCGTATGCATCTCCGATTTCATTGCGGTCGATTTTGGAAAAGCAGACTGATATATTCTTTTCTCGCTTTACTTTTCCCTTGTCTTGCTTAATGAGCGAGATGTTCGCCGAGGCGCTTTATCCGGAGACAGTTTCAAAGGCACTCGCACAGCTGAACGAACTCGCGGAAGCCAGGCCAGGGGGGTGAGATGGCGCGAGTTCGTACGGATGCATAGCAACGAAATCAGAAACTCGCTACCAAACTCGTGGTGTTGCAGGCGGCGAAAAAAAACTAGCCTATGCGAGCGAGGATGTGTCTGCGCATGAAAAGCATGTTCGAAACAACGGGAAAGACGGTGAGTGAGCTTGCCCCGACGGCCCAAGAGCAGATCGTGAACCAGGCCAAGGTCATTGCGGAAGCCGGGGAGCTCAACACGATGGCTACTCGCCGACAAGAACTCCCCAATGTGCGGACGCTCAAGCAAAACTTGGCCGTCGAATTAAAAGCCTGCCGACGGCTCGGTCGCGGCGAGGTCCTCGTTGGCTTGCAGAAGCTGGGGGATCAAGCTTCGATCTTGTGAGGTCGCAGCGCGGAGCTGGAAACCAAGATTGTGCAGTTACAAATAACCCGGACCGGCGATCCTGCCTCGAGCTCGAGGCAGCTCGTATCAAGGTAGTAGAGTTGGATCAGACTCCCGCTAGCTAGCAGGCCGAGACAAAAAACGAGGTAGAATTGCGCATAGCAGCGACAAACCGACGCAGCTATCGGATCAGTTGGCGGTTTTGAGGCGGAACAATGCTGTGGGCTGAGCGGCTAACTAACAAGAAGGCGAAGGTTGATCTGGCTGGCTCCAACAAGGGCGTTGACAAGCTGAATAGCCGGGTGGCTGGATTTAGCGATTCCCTGACTAAGACACTTGGAAACTACAAAAAGGTCTCTGGTGGCGCAGACGCAAATCAGCTAATACGACTGGCGCCTCGAAGTCCGAGGCCAGCACTCTCTTCGCGCAGTAAAAGAGCTTGAAGGGAGTTTGGAAAACAATCGGACAAGTATGTCGCGGGAAATGGCCAAAGCCAATCGTACTTTGGCCGTGGCGAAAAAAGTGGGCAGCTTATGGCAGTTCTGTGGCTGAGCTTACGAGCTTGAATCAAAAGATGAAAGACGAGCGAAAAATTAGATAATCAAAAGCGATTCGTATGAGCTGACACAGCTTGTTAAAGTATTTAAAAACTAAAAAGCGATGAACGAAAGGTCGATTTTTAAAAAGGAGCTTGCGATACTCAGGTCAGACCAATGTGTGGCTCCTGATGTAAACGGGCTGAAGGCGTTTGGCAAGCGCAGGCGGAGGCTCCGATGAGTACGTAGCAGGCGATCGGTACGTTCGAGCCAGCTTGCCGATGTACGCAGCAAATTGGGAAAAGCGCGGACCGCGAGCGAGCTGCGGATGCGCTCCTTGGTGAAAGATGTCGGATAAGCGGTAACGGTATAGTGCAGGAACTGCGTGCCGTTGTTGTTCCAGAGGTTGTCGTTCGGTTTGTTGGCGTTGAGATGCAAAGCGGGGAGAGCGATGACGCTGGTAGACATGATGCGTGGACCGGTTGATGAATTAGTTAATTCCTTCGCACGTCAGGTTTTTCTTGAAAAATAAAAGCCCTCTGAGGATATGAGAGTGCTTTTTTTAGAGGAGTTTTTTAATTTGGAATCGGGATGACTCGCATATCTGGCGGAGTCGCGTTACTCGAAACCGTCGTAACTACTTTTAGACTCGGTTGGCAGAACCGACTGTTTCCAGAGGACCCTTTCTTGATGCGTTGTAAAAAAATGGGAATCGGGTTGGGTGATTCTGGGCTTTTTACAAAAAATTTCAGGTCGCCTTCCTTCGGGAGTGCGATCTGAAAAGCAAAACCTTTTGTCCCAAAAGTTAGTTCAATTTGATGCCGAAGCGCTGGGCGGCGTTCAGGAGCGCATCAGCAATGTCCGACGGTGTAGATGCGACCTTGATACCGCATTCCTTTAAGACGGCGATCTTCTCTGCGGCGGTGTCTTCAGTACCACTGACGACAGCGCCAGCGTGACCCATGCGGCGGCCGGGGGGAGCGGTCGCACCGGCGATGAAGCCGACGACGGGTTTTTTGCAGTTTGCTTTGACCCAGCGCGCGGCCTCGACCTCGGCGGTGCCACCGATTTCGCCGATCATGATGATGCCCCAGGTCTCTGGGTCATCGTTGAACATTTTGATCGCGTCGATGTGCGACGTGCCATTGACGGGATCGCCACCGATCCCAATGCAGGTGGACTGGCCGATGTTTCTCGTCGTTAGCTGCCAAACTGCCTCGTAGGTGAGAGTCCCCGAACGAGAGACAACGCCAACGTGGCCCTTCTTGTGAATGTAGCTAGGTGCGATGCCGATGCGACAGCTGCCGAATGAATTTTCGCCGCTGCCGGGCGTGACGATCCCAGGGCAATTCGGGCCGATAAGACGGGTTTTTCTCCCCATCATCGCCCGCTTGGCGACAATCATGTCGCGAACCGGAATCCCTTCCGTGATGGCGACGCAGAGATCGATATTGCTGTCAACGCATTCGAGGATGGCGTCGGCAGCGAAGGGCGGTGGGACGAAGACCGCCGAAGCGGTGGCGCCAGTGGCCGCAATCGCGTTGGCTATGGTGTTAAAAATCGGAACCTTGTGCGCGCCGTGCTCGAAGAACTGGCCGCCTTTGCTAGGTGTGACGCCAGCGACGATCTTGGTGCCGTGGTCGAGCGAGAGTTTGGCGTGGCGACTGCCGAACTCGCCAGTGATTCCCTGGACGAGAACCTTGGTTTCTGGAGTAACAATAATGGACATTGGCCAAAAAGGGTGACTGTTAGGCGACAAGCTTGACCATTTTCTGGGCTGCATCGGCCATGGAGCCTACTGACTCGATTTTTAGACCGGATTCAGCGAGCGTCTTTTTCCCCGCGGCGACGTTATTGCCTTCGAGGCGAACGACGAGCGGGATCTTCAGGCTCAGTTCACGAGCTGCTGCCACTACGCCGGTGGCGATCGTGTTGCAATCCATGATGCCGCCGAAGATGTTGACCAAAATACCCTCTACATTCGGATTGGTGAGGATGATTTTGAAGGCTGCCTGCACCTGGTCTTTTGAGGCACCGCCGCCGACATCGAGAAAGTTGGCTGGGCTTCCGCCATAGTGTTTGATGATGTCCATCGTGCTCATGGCGAGACCGGCTCCGTTTACAAGGCAGGCGATGTTCCCGTCGAGCGCGATGTAGGAGAGGGAGTATTTCGAGGCTTCGATTTCCTTCGGATCTTGCTCATTCAAGTCGCGCAGAACGACAATGTCAGGATGGCGGAAGAGAGCGTTGTCGTCGAAAGAGACCTTAGCGTCGAGCGCGAGGACTTTGCCGTCTGATGTGGCGATGAGCGGATTCACTTCGACCATCGAAGCGTCGGTTTCCCAGAACATCCGGTAAAGACTTGTGGTGAGCTTGACGGCGTTTTTGAAATGGTCGCCGGTGAAACCGAGTTGGAAAGCGAGCTGGCGGGTCTGATAGCTTTGGAGGCTGACGGCGGGATCGATGAAGACTTTAAAAACCTTCTCAGGCGTATCGTGGGCAACTCTTTCGAGTTCCACGCCGCCTTCGGTCGAAACCATAATTACAGGTTTCGAGGTGGCTCGATCGAGTATGATCGCTAGGTAGTACTCTTTCGAGATGTTGGCTGCCTGGGTAAAATAGATGGTTTTGACTTTCCGTCCGACGGCACCTGTTTGCGTCGTGACTAGGGTGTTGTTGAACATTTTGTTTGCGAGTTTCAGTGCCTCGGCTTTGGTTTTGGCGAGCTTCACGCCACCTTTGAATCCATCGGTGAAGGTGCCCTTGCCGCGGCCTCCGGCGTGAATCTGCGATTTTACAACAATGGGTCCTGGGGGGAACGCCGACAATGCCAATTCGAATTCAGTGGGAGTGTGCGCTGGGACGCCCTTGGGGACCGGTACACCAAATTTCTCAAACAAGGCCTTCGCCTGATACTCGTGAATATTCATGAGGAAGGAAAAACTTAGTCGGAGTGGCGATAAATGACATCAAAAAGAATCGCCTTGCGACCTAAAAATTAGCAGAAGTGGCGCCCCGATTAGATCCTATAAAGTGGATCGCTTTTGTCGACTCTCGGTGCAACATAAACGGCTATGCAATCTGAAGAGGGACCCCTAAAAAAACGAGCGCGAAGCAGATAGTTGCCGATATGAGCCTGTCGCACTCATATCATCTAATTAGGGCGGAACCGCCGGACGAGGAAGGCCCCGATGAGCGGGGCAAAGAATCCCTCCCTTGACTACATGGAACAGCTCCTTCGCATTACCGCTGGGGCTCGCATTCCGCAGTCGGTAAAAAAACTAAGAGAGCCGAGCTTCGTTTATCACGAACCCGAAATCCAAGCTGCATTTTTACCAGTTAGTCCCTTCGACTGACAACATCGTGTAGGGATTTGCCGACATGCTCGGCGTTATCGTGGTGGTGGTGGCAGACAGCCAGATCGCCAAAGATGAAATAGGGTATATCCTTTAGCGTTGGGAAGATTTGAAATCAGGGATGGGTGGGATGAATTCCTTGTGTACCACCTTGGCGAGAGAAACTCGGCCGGAATGAAATCTTCTCGGATGACGAAATTGTTAAAAACCTGGCGGTCGAATTTTGACGTAGAGCTTTCTTTTTCCGTAGCTGCGTGTAGCTCTATTCAACCGCGTGTAACTATAGAAGGAGACAGGCCATCGCTTGCTTCTGGCATGTGGAAGATGCTGTAGCAATCTACTTCCTGGCTTACTATGCCATCTGATAGACGAACTTCCTGAACGAGAACCTGGTGTGTACGTTCATTCCAGATCAGCCTAGGTTTAGTATTGGGTCGAGGAAGGTACACGCAGTGTGGAAAGCCCCTATGTTGGAGCGTAACTAACTGCTCGCCGAACGGGCTCATACGACTTGAACTCGGCTTCGACATATAGTGCGCTCAACTATCAACGTTGGCGTGAAAGATAAGAAAGCGCAAGCTAGCGAAATACCACGTTTGATTATAGTTGCGAGTTACAGATTGTAGATTGTGACAATGCCAGCCTTTGTGTGGAGTTAAAAAGTCCATGAGGCTGCTTTGGACGTGAAACTGTCCAACGTGGCGTGTGGCGTTTTTTTCTTATTGAATCGGGATTCGGTGCTGTAGGGACGAACTGCATTTTTGCTCGCCGTACCCCATTGACGAGATGGGTGGAGGCTGTAAGTGCGGCCAAGATTGGCTGATGTTTTCTGTTTCGGACGTGAGGCACATTCACATTGGTTGCTACGGTAATGTAGCGATTTTTTTGCGGAGAATTATATTCTGGGCTTGGCCAATAATTTCATAGTAATAAATAAATGTTTCGACCTCGCTGCGCGGCAGCTTGGCCTTTTTGAGGCTGCGAATCACGCAGCGTTAGTTGCTGTTGAAGAAATGACACCCTTTTGCAAGCAGGAAGGAGATTGCTTGCAGCTCGCTTCTGATTTGTAGCATAGGGGAGCTCAACTTTTTTGTCAATGGGTGGTGGGGGACCCAGACCGGTATTTTTCAAGTTGTCTGCGTAGATTTTTCAGGCTGACGAAAACCATCGTGGACATGCAGAAATACGGTGCATTGCACCCAATCAGAGGATTGGATCTCTGCATCGAATGCCTCAAGCGCTTGCGGGGCGTTGGCCAGTTTGTCAATACCGTATTTGGTTATAGATGTTTGTAGACGCCTTTGACTTAGCTTGGCATGTTACGAGGTTTTGTTCTATCTTGCCCTTGAACGGAGAAGGCAGAGGGGATCCGGCTGTTTTTTCGATTTTTAAGTATCTAGTTGCGTGATGGGCTAAATCTCCCCGCAGAGACCGGGTAGCGTTTCAGTTGGTCCAATGAAATGGGCGGCGCTGGTGACATCGGCTTGGTCATCAAGAAAACTGGATTTTTCGTCGAAAATTGAGCTCTAGAAACGTCAACTTAAGAAAGGAGCAGCATCTCCTTAAGTGCATCCAAGTTGTAGTCTGTTATCGGCGGACTTGATGGGGATCGCAAGGTTTTGGCGTACAAACGAATCGGTCTCGATCCACGGCGCGCTTTTCGAACTAGCCGCTGGCTGCGGTGAGCGCAATGCGGACACCAATCTCGCGGCTCAAAAGAGCCTCTTAGATCCGTTGTTTTTTCTCTTAGCCTGGCAACCAGTCTGGATGGCGGATTCCGGCCAGCCACGATGGCGAGTTTTTCTAGTAACACGTGGGCGGGTGATATTGGATTTTTTAATCCAAACGAAGGCTTCGATCTGAGCGACCAGCGTCGAAGGAAACAAGAAAACAGTGAGCATTGAGGCGCGATAGCTTCATGTGTGAGGTTTGAGGAGCTGTTTGGTAAGAAAAGCTGTTTGAATGGCGGCGAGTTCTTTGATGCCATGCTCGGCGAGGGCGAGCAGACCTTTTAATTGGTCGTGCGAAAAGGTGGCTTCCTCGCCGCTGCCTTGCACTTCAACGAACTGGCCGCGGCCGGTCATGACAACGTTGAAATCAACTTCGGCGTTCCTGTCTTCGATATAGGCGAGATCGAGAAGGTTTTCCCCGCCACAGATACCGACGCTTACGGCTGCGACTGAGTCCATGTAGGGATTGTGCGGGAGCTTTTTGGCATCAAGAAATCTTTGAATGGCCAGCTGGGTGGCAAGATAGGCGCCCGTGATAGATGCGGTGCGGGTTCCCCCGTCGGCTTGGAGCACATCGCAATCGACCCAGAGAGTGTTTTCGTCGAGCTTCTGCAAGTCGATCACGGCGCGGAGCGAACGGCCGATTAGGCGCTGGATTTCAACCGTGCGGCCATCAATTTTCCCTTTGAAAATATCGCGCGGTTTTCGCTCGCACGTGCTGTAGGGTAGCATTGAATATTCGGCAGTGAGCCAGCCACCTTTAAGACCCTGTTGTTTAATCCACGACGGAACTTTGGGTTCGATGGTTGCGGCACAGATGACACGGGTGGTGCCGAAGCCGATGAGCACGGAGCCAGAGGCGTAGGGGGCAACCCCTGCTTCGATTGTGATAGGGCGAAGCTGGTTGAAACGTCGTTGATCGGCGCGAGTAGCCATGCTGGGATAGTTGGGTAGTTAGGGGAGTAAACGAAATAAGAAGATAAGTCGCAGATGCTTTTGAACTTGTTGCCCACTTTTTCATTGCGGCTAGGTGCTGCCACTGAAAAATGTCCCAGCCTATTCGGAAGAGAACACAGGCATCGTCGGCGTTGCCTCCAAAAGATTAGTTGGGTTGAACTTGAACTCGATCTAAAACCTTGTGGTAGCGATTGGCGATGCAATCCTCGTTTTTCCGCAGTCCCCAACCGGAGGGTTTTGCGGACTTGGTCGACGCTATACACCGTGAAGGGCCGGGCTCGGACCCAGACCTTTGCAAATTCGAATTGATAGGATTGGTAGTAATAACCGTTTCGGGCCTCAAGTTGGCGGTGAGTACGCGGTTTTGCGCTGCGAGTTCGGTGCGGAGAAGACCTGCGAGTGTGTTGTCGTCGATGACGGTCAGTGTGCTGTCTTTGGTTGGCTTGTAAAAGGGGACCAGCTTGATCCAGATCTGCGAGAGGTTGGTTAAGTGGGTAGAGCGGATTGTTAGTGTAATAAATAATATCTCATGTCGAGAAGGCCTCGCGTTTTTTCAATCCCGGGGAAAAGAAAATAACCGACCGTTTTGGTTTTATGGGAACGTCTGCTGCGGCGTTGGCAATGGCAAGTATGTCTGCGATATTCCCTGGCGTGCAATTGTAGATCTGGTTTCTTTTCAGTTTCTGACCGAGACCGAAATGTTCCCAATGCGCCGAATAGGTGACATATTCATGGCGAACCTGCAGATCGGAGCTTGGGAGCAGGCCGATTGCATTGCTAAAGGTCGAATTGCTCAGGGGTGTATAGTTTTTGAAATTGGGTTTTGTATTGAGTGTGACCGGATGGAAATCGCGGGAGAAGCGGCTTTTTTTGTGTGAAAATTCTTGCCAGCAGTGGAAAATTTACTCAGATTTTTCTAAAATGATCAACCCCCTAAACATAAACGCAGTTGCCATGTAAACATAAACGCAGTTGCCATGGCTGTCGACAGCGATGACATCGAAGCCTTCGCCCGAGTTAGAGTTCGCCACAATATAGTAGTGAATAAGCGGAAGGGGATAGTTTCTTGAATGATTATTTATACAAGCGGTAGCTCTAAGTTTTGGCGGCGACCTGATATTTTTAGGTCCAGGGAGCGTAGCAGACTGTGGCTTTTCCGTCAAAAGATGGAAAAGCCTTTAACTTGGCTGGTTTTTCGGATTATGGATCGGCGGATCGTTGATTAGCATAAGCAGCGTTTTTCCGTTCACATCGAGGACCTTGTAGTTGTCCAATTCGTATTCAAGTGCGTGGACGCCATAGCCTACAAAAAAACAATTTTCGAGCCTTCTACCTCTAATTCGGACTTCATTTATTTATGCAATTACTTCTTTGTAAGTGACATAACCATTTAAAAGCTGCATCGTATTTTTTCTTGCGCACTTTAGGCTCCACCTCGGGTGACGACGTAAAGGAGACGATGGGGGACTGCTTGCAAAAAGTGTAGCCCGGGGTTGCCGGGGTCGAAGGCCCATTTTTGAGCTGCTCTGTGAGATGGACTACTGTCTTGTCCTTACTGAGCGATGCGGACCCGCGTTCCTTAGAGCTCGTCGGAGACGAAACCTCACTCCTGCATGATTTCTTTGCCATTGACGGAATGCAGAGTGGTTTCGAAGACTACCAGCGAAGGTTACCAAGATAACGTTCAGGCCGAGACAGAAAACACTAAAAGTTTATCGCTTCAGTCAACAGGCGAAGCGGAAACCCCCCAGTTGTTTCTGCTGGGTCAGGCGGGCCGTTCGAGGCCGTCGTTTCTTTCGCAAATATTGGGAGACAGCGAAAAAGCTTCGCTGCTTACCTTCGAACACGTGCTTTTGGTGTCGGGATTCCTGTGGATGCATCATGTTCGCGATAAGGCCGGTCGTTGAAGTCTTTTGCGAGATTGTGGCCGATTTTCTTGAGCGCTTGCACACAAGGGCGGCCACTTCGATGAGCCGCGCGATGTTGCGGTCGGGGCACGCGTAAAATTCGATATTGGGAACTTTGATGCCGACGATATCGTAGTAATTCCCCTCGAGACCAGTGCGCTCTTCGATGACGTCGGGCGACCATTCGCGGAACGAGACCACGAGATCGATCGGTTTCTCCATCCGTACGCTTTTGATGCCGAACATTTCGGCGATGTTGATGATGCCGATACCGCGACACTCCATATAGCCGCGGTTGAACGGTCGGGAGCTTGCCACCAAATTGCGTTCGTCGAGCAGGCGGATGTAGGTGAGATCGTTGGCTATAAGTGAATGGCCATGCTCGATCAGCGCCAGGGCGCACTCGGATTTTTTGATGCCGCTGTCGCCGTGTATCATAATGACAACACCCTTCCCGTCGAGTGTGGTGGCGTCCTCGGTCGAACTTGGCGCGAACTCGTTGTCGATGCACAGTGTCGCAACGTTGATGAAATTCATCGTGATAGCGGGTGTGCAAAAGGTTCGGCACGGCAGCTTCATCTCTTCGGCGACGGCGGCCATCGGGTGTGTTGGCACATAGTTTCGGGTGAGTACAATACGGGGTGTCATGTTTCACCATTTTCTCAAAGGCGTCGATCTGCTGGCGCTCAGAAAGCATCTTGATGAAAGTCATTTCCGCAGCACACCCAGTACCTGGATGCGTTTATTGACGAAGTAACGAAAAACCCTGGTGAGGGCGAGCAACGGGCGGTTTGATCGATCCTTCCTTGATCAAGCGATGAAGTCCGCTGGCGCCATGCAGCAGTTTTATCTGCAGCTTGGCTCCATAGGTTTTACAGAAATTCGCGACAGTGATGCCCGTTGACTGCTTTTAATAGACATGATGCGGACGATGAATCTGGAAGGAAGCTAGACTCCGGAAGGTGAGGTGGAAGCCTAAAGCAGCCGCCGCCGTATGCGGTGGATCAAAGTTTGAAGTCGTGGCCAAGGTAGAGTTCTCGGGCTTGCGGATCGTTGACCAGAAAGTCGCTTGTTCCTTTAGTCATGACTTTACCGCTGTCGATAATATAGGCGCGGTTGACGATGCGCAGGGTTTCACGCACGTTGTGATCGGTGATCAGCATGCCAATGCTGCCCTGCTTAAGCTGGAGAATGGTTTTCTGCATCTCTGCAACGGAGACCGGGTCGACGCCGAAAAAAGGTTCGTCCATCAGCAGAAATTGCGGGCGGGTGACGAGAGCGCGGGCAATTTCAAGGCGACGGCGTTCGCCGCCGGAGAGCGTATAAGCAGGCTGCTTGGCGAAGATGTAGGATGTTGAGCTCCTGCAGGTGATGTGCTTTATGAGCGTGTCGCGATCCTTGCGGCCGACGGTGCGTAGGGTTTCGACGATGGCACGGATGTTATTTTTGACACTTAGCTTGCGAAAGACCGAGGCTTCCTGGGGTAGGTAACCCACGCCTAATCGGGCGCGGCGATGCATGCTTAGGTTGGTGGCGTCCTGTCCGTTGATGAAGACCTTGCCGCTGGTTGCCGGAACAAGCCCGATAACCATGTAAAAGGTGGTCGTCTTCCCGGCTCCGTTTTTCCCGAGCAATCCGACGACTTCCCCTCCGCGCACGTCGAGTGCAATGCCATCGACAACGCGACGATGCTCATAAACCTTAACAAGGCCGTATGTACGAATTTCGAAGGGCTGCGCGGAGGCGGCCCCGGCCGTCCATGGTCAGATTTTTTTCTTCGGTTTGTCGACAAGAGCAGGTGTAGTTTCAGACGCGGGTGCTTTGTTCTTTCCGGGGCCCAGATCTTTGGTCGGAGGTAGCGTGATGGTGGATTCTTCCACCACGGGCCCGATGCTGGTCGCGATAAAGCGTCATTTTCACGCCGATGGTGCGCGTGTTGGTGCTATGGTCGACGAGGACTGGGTTTTCCATAAGGACGACTTTCCCGTTACCGGGGAAACTTCGGCACGGCCGCAGGCGGCTTCGCGGTCGGACTGAAGCAGCCGTACGTTGCCCATTGCGATGAGCGACTTGAAATTCCCAAGGCTGACGGTGGTTGCATTTGGACCGCCCTTACGGGTTGATACAACTTCAAGTCGGTCGCAAGTGAGCTTCATGTTGGTGCCGGTGACGATTACCTGGTTCGAAAAGATGAACGTGGTTACGGCTCCGGATTCCTGTATTTCGAGCTATTCGCTCTCGATGACCGTGTTTTGCGGCGTAGGCGTTTGCGCGGAGGCTGTTCCGACGAAAACTAGGCCGGCGCTGGCCGCCAGAAGGAGACGGAAAGATTTCATTTCAGAAATCTTTTTACCTTGGCGTGGAAAATGACATAGACTTTTTGCTCGATTAGCATGCGTTTTACCCGATGGTCGTAGCGCCATTTTTTCACTGACTTCAAATTGATCGTTTATCACACGGATGGGATTGCTGCTGGACACAACTTGGCTTTCCGGATGCATACGAGCTTTGGGGCTGAGGATAACGGTCTCGACCTTGTTTTTTGCATCACCGGTGAAGATGGTCAGGGTGAGTCCTTTGACGTCGATCTCCTTTTGGCTGAGATAGCGTCCTTCGGAGCCGCGTACCAGCCATTCCCGATACCCATTTGGGGTGAAGGCCGCCATGTGGAAGTTCAGGATGGGCGCTTGGTTCGAAATACGCGTGTCCTGACTCCGGCCGATTCTAGCGGCGGCCAAAGCCAACAGAAAAAAGCAGAATTGAGGTTGGTGGCTAGTCATGGGTAAAAAAGCTTGACCACGCGCGGTTAGGATTTATTTGCAAAGTTTATGTACAGTGTCGTGGCCGGCCAGTGAAGTTCGGATGCAGTTACCTGCTTTTATATCGACAGACATCGACTCGGAGGGAACGATGCCAGTATTGGCTCCTAGGTGACGGTACTCGCATCGATGTTATCATCGACTATTTAGCGGATGTGACATGGGGCAACGGTGAACTGTACTGCCAGCTCCTGCAAAATGGTGATTTTGTCGCAGCGCTCTTGGAAGATATGGAAATTTTTTAGCTTGGTGGTGTGTACGGTGGTGATGTTCGATTATGGGCCCGAAAAACCCAGGCGACTACCAAGCTGGATCGCAGAAGCCAGTTGAGCCCGGATACTACCCAGATGGGAGAAATTTTTCGATTCCGATCCGCCTGTAGTGGAATTACACAGTGCTGTCAGCCAGAATGCCGTTGATGTCCATGGCGAAGAATTAAACCGTAGCCCAGCGAAATTTTTGGATTTTTGGGAGGGATGGATGAAAGTATGTGAAAAATCCGATAGCTTGTGCAAAATCGCAATCTAGGAATTTAAATCGACGTGACATCGCGCTATCGTTGGGGAACGAGAGAGTGCTGTTTCGCGATCGGATGCGAAAAGGTGTCGAGTTCAGCCATGGAGCGATGGTGCGAGACGGTCAAAAAGTTCGAGAGCACCGAAATCCCCCCTAAATTTTTCGACGCTGGACACGCTAAGGATGGCCGTGTTCACGTGGAAATTTTTGAGGCACCAGGCGATCGCGAGGTGTGTGAGGACCGGACCCCGTGTTGGGCTGGCTGCAAGCTTCTTTACGGCTCCGATTTTTGGGATCGGTGCCGAAGCCGGTCATGCGGGGGACCTCAACCACTCCAGGCTTTCGGCGGTCAGGCAGCTGTTCGCAGGAATGCCCTGGCTTTATTTTTTTATTAGCAAGCTGCTGGCGAGTGATGATTAGATGGTGGTGCTAAGCCCGAGTTTTTTAAAAAAAGGGTGCATATTTTTTCGAGGCGGCTGGGCTGTGGCGCGAGAGTTTACATTGCGGGTTCTCTATCACCGGAACATGGAAATAAAAATTGTCTTGTGTGCAGGCCCAAAAGGCTTTGCACCAACTAATCGGTGCTCTATTCGCTTGTGTTTCAGTAAACCACCTTGCCATGCACAATGAAGCCGTGCATCATGCGATTGGTCTTAAACGTAGGCGTGTTGGAATCGGGATGGTGGCAAGAATAGAGGCCAAAGTAGTCGACTTGAAGCCGGTGCAGCATGGGGTGACAGGTTTCGATAACCTGTTTGCGCGAGAACCTCATTTTGTTTGATCCGTCAATTCCATTGGCGAAGTGAAACTTTCTTGAGACAAAAGAACAGGAACGGCGCTAGCTTGGATTTTTAATAATTTCGCCCATGACGATTTCAGCGCGGCTACCAGGCGTAGGCTTCGGTTGTTGTCGAAAAATATTAGGCGGTACGTAGCAGAGATTGCGCGTGGTGTTGGTCAAAATCTGATTTCAAAACATCATCCAGGCTCCGAACGAGAGGAGCTGCGATAGGACATACTCAATGGATGAAAGCATTCATGCACATACCCGGTCCATTTGTCTAACATAACTTTTCTGCCGCGAGGACATCACATAGGGAAACGATACTGCCATGCGTTAGTTGGTGACTCACTGGCTGCTGGGAGATTGTAACAGCCGCGCTGGCGTTGCGGAACAGAGCTCGGCGAGTTTTCCGGATGTTCGGGAGGAACAACTGGACCGTAAAGCTCCTCTGGCGATCAGAACTCGGCGGCTGGTCAGATCCGGGAACTGCGGAGGGTTAAGTACGATCATGGGCTGAAACAGTGTGGCAGTGTGGCATGCCCCGACGTTTTGGACTGCAAAATTAGAAACGACAACGCGATATTCGCGTCTTTGGGAAAACCGACGACATTGGCGGAGGTCGATCGCGTAACGCTTGGCGGCGACAAAAAACCACCCAGAGCGCTAGAGCGCTGGTGTGGACGGCGATTCCCGTTGTATCGAAAAAGCCTTCCGTAAGCCGTCGAGGAAAGCGTGGTGTTCCGTGTTTTATTATGTCTACGGCGAGAGGTGATCTCCCCCGTCTGGTATCCCGACGGGGGCGGGCTTTCGTCTCTGAGGCGTTTGCAGCAAACTTCAATATAGTGTTTACGGAATCCGACAAAAAGCTAGGGGGAGACGCTTGAAGCGCGGGGAAAATCCGGTCAAAGCCCGCCTTTTCGACCACCTGCTTACCTATTGCTGCGATATTAGATCGAGAGCAAGCGGCTAGTATGTGCTCGTGATGCTGATTGCTTACAGTGCCTCGTCTCGGCGCTCCGGGCGACAACGATAGCATCCTGACGTTGGATATCTTCACGATAGACGGTGAATACATATTTTCGCCTGCTGGCTGGTTTCTCGCTTTCACCGTGCTGCCCCGCCCGTGCCTGTGGCGCACCCCCAGCCGTAGAGCACAAATTACGACACCTTCATCATCAGTCTGCTTACCGGAAAAATAGCTCACCACAAATCTCGCGGCTGATAGGATCTTGCGCTGTTCGTCGAATGGAAAGTGGCTCGCGCTATAGTGCACAGGCCAGCTGGTTTAGAGTCCGATCGCTGACAGTTGACGCTGCGCAGTCTGGCTCTACCTGCGAAGCGCGGAGCCTCACGGCGGACTTGGATCGTCTTGTTGATTGTTTTGTGTGGGCTCCGGATGGATAGGAGATAAGATTTCTCTCGATTTGGCCGGAAAGCGTTAGCGACGTCCTCTAGACTTTGTGTGTTCCCAAATAGCGAAACGGAACGGGTCTCCAGCGACGGCAGCAATTTCGATATAAGTTTGTCCGCTGACGACCAAAAGATTTCTTGCCTTCACAGCTAGTTTGATTTCCTGTCCTAGGTGATGTTGTGCTGCCACGGTGCTGGCCAGGGCAGTGGCGTTGCTCAAAGACATCACTTTTCTACACCAGCCGAGGCGGCTGTCGTGTTCGGCGGCAGCGCCATACCGGTTCAGATGTGGATCATAAAGCCGTGCGGTTTCGGTGTGAATCCCCGCTTGTTTTCTAGGGCCACGGCGGTTTGCATACGTAGTCGAATTCGTGTTTGATCCGTTAGAATTCCCAACACTGTGTGCTGCCCAAAGCCACGTGCTTGCGAAGCGCAAATCTGCGCGGCAAGTGTCCGATTTCAGGCAGGACCTTACTGGCGCCATCTCGCACGACTGGGAATCCAACCCCATCAGTGATCTTTTCGTCGCCATCAAATCATTTGAGGAGCAGGCCTACGTCGATTCGATCCGAATGCCGGTAGCTTGCGCCATTTACGGCAGCTAGGTGATCAACTTGTTTGAAGGCTATACCGCGACAAGTTAAAGACGATCATTTGCTACAACGGTGCCTGTGACTTCATATTGATGGATGGCACTGCCGAGAAATTGTGTTTTGACGAATCGGAGCACGGCGCGCTGTGGAAAAACGCTGAATTTTAAAGCGATGTTGCTGCACAAATTTGTGGCGAACTTTACCACACCGACCCTGGCCTCACAACGGCCAGGATTCCCGCGGTCGGGTTAATGATTGCAGCTATTTACGCTACTGCAGCGCCTTGTCGAAGTTGCCATGTTTCTCAACGAAGGGTAGTGGCGCTCAAACTCGGCAACAGCGAACTCTGGCACCAAATGATCTTCGTCTGTGGTTCGCTCAGTATCTGACTCGACTCAGTATCTGAAATAGGTGCAGGGATGCTGGTTCCGCTCGCCTATCTCGAGTTAGTTGCACCTTTTCATGCGGTGTTGGTTTTCTCCGTGATAGTTGAATTCTTTCGGCTAAGGATTGACTCTGCGCGGCCTGATCTGTGCTGCCCTTGCAGCGCGATATTGCGCAGAAGAACTGTTCATGAATCCGAAGGCTTATCCACCCCATTATCTACGTTGCGGTTTCGCGATGGCGCAGTCGGAAACTAAGGATGCCGCCAAATCCCATTATATCTTATAAGGAATTAAAAATCGATTCGAGTAAAGTCTGCCAGCCAGCTTTGGCAATTTGTGAAGTGAAAGTAAAAAAATACTTCTCCGGATAGCTGTTGATTTGGTTAGTCAAGGGCTATGGCTACAGCGACGTTTATGCCAACGGTATCGACCAAACAGTCGGTTCCGTAGGCAATGCCCGAGTTAGTGGCGTATTGCAGCATCGTGATTTACCTCTATGAAAAGCCATTCTCGGACGGTCTCGACATCGGCCAAAAGCAGGACATGAAACGCTTTGTGCAGGGCCTACGCGATTTGACCTTTTTTACCTGCGACTGGATGTTCCCAGCCGGCTACATACCCAGCAGCTGACGATATCGCGGCGGGCAAAAAGCTGGCGAGTCGGGATGGATTCAGGGCCTCTTTAGTGGTGCACTCGATAGGCGGGGGCTCGCATATGCCGTACTTTTTTGCTTTGGCAATGTGGCCGTACGGAAGTCTGTCGATAAACTTTTTACCTATGCTATGCGGCACAACGACATCGAGGTAAAAGATATTGGCAATGTGCCCGACGGGCGAAATCAACACCTTCAATTGCAGCAGCGACTAGGTCGACGTCCTTGCTAACTTCGGCCAGAACCGAGTGATGAATCTCGTTGACAAAAAACCCGCCGATTACAAGATTATCAGCAATCTTTTCGCACTTGGTTCTCGCGAAGCGAGCGATGGCCTCGCGCGCATCGCTACGACGCACGCCTGGATGGGTGACAAACTTTCGAGTTCGCACGAAGGTCTTCCTCCACTGCAGCCACTTTGGTTATTACGGAATCGTGAACAGCGAGGAGGGATTCAAAACCTCGTGCACTTCTTAATTTGGTGGCATCCGGATCAACTGTTACCTCGACACCGACGGACTCACACTGCCGTCCATTGTCGATGCGGAATACGGAAAGGAGAAACAAATTTGTACTTCGCACCTTTTCGAATCAGCAGTAAACGTGCCATTGCCAAGCAATGGCAGCTCTATTGCCGAACTACCAATAAAAACGGAGCTATCTTTTCGAAATTCGACGAATTTTCCCAAGTTAAACTCCAAGATACAATCGTAGAAGTCTGACGACAGGTCAGTCCGGTCAACCTCCTTTTCGACAAAGACTAGCGGGGCCAATACTGCCCGGGCCATGTTCATCTTCGCGATCGGCCTCTATGTGTTCGTATCCGACTACACGATCAATGGTTTTCTCTTTCTAAAAATCACTTCGAAGGAGACTGTTTTTTTTCGCGATTTGCTTATCGTCGAGACAGTACACGACAATCTAGCCTAGGGTAGATGAAAGATCTAATGTTTGTTTGCAAGCTAGCGCGGTGAGCCTTCCTGGGAATGTGAAGCTGATATGCGAAAAATGGCACCTGGCACCTCTGACCTACATGATCTCCACCGTGCAACCAAAACTGCTCGGTGTTAAAGCGAGTTAGCGAGTTTGCAGGTTGTCATCCGTTGTCGGAACGCTGAAGAACCGAAGCCGCGTTGCCCGCCCAAAGGGGCGTTTCGTCTTCGATTTGTTCCAAGGAACCCAAAGAAAGGTGGAAAGGGTTCATGGGATAGGTTTCCCGAGCCGAGTAGTGATCGGCGCGTTCGAGCCGCACATGGGCGCAGCAGACGAAGGACGCGGGCGTATTGTTTCTCGGCGGCCCTGTAAGCGATGCCGAGGTGATCGGCAACTTCCTTATGTGACAGAACTGTCCATCTGGCTGAAGAGAAGACCGTCGGCAGCCAGCGGGCAGTTCGCTGACATCCAATCAAGAGTTCGTCCAGCTCTTGGCGTGCTATGACGAGTTAATCGACCCTTTTGCGCTTCGGCCGAGAACAGGCTCGATAGCTTTGGAATAATTGTTGGTGCAGCGGGTTGGCGCGGTGCCAGCAGAGCTGGTCGGCCGCCAGCCGGGTGCGCAAGTTTGCCGATAAAACGACTGAAAGGCGCCAGCCAGGCCAAGGCGCTGACGTGTCGGCCTTCACAAAGGCGGAACAAGAGACTTGGGGCTGGAGCGGACAAAACGTTCGTGGAATTGTTGTTGCATGGATTGGCGGAGTCCCGTTCGATTGCCAAATATCTGATCGATGTTGTGAACTGAGCTAAAGCCAAGCCAATTTTTTTCCGGGTAGTTGATTTTGGTATCTGCTATTCGGAATCTTTTGGCAAAAGCTGTCTTACGGACCTTGCTGCCATGTCTTGGAGTTGCAGGTCCCTGCCCCTGTGGAACGCTACACGACTGGCGCCGTGGCAATCCATTGCGACCGTTTTCCGGTTGTCATCATTACCTACAGCAAGGGGCTATCAAACGGGTAGCCGTATTTTCCTAAGGTCCCCTCCGGGCTTGACCAATATATAACTGGAGTTAAAATCCTACCCCGCTTTCAAGGTCACAATGCGCGCGCCGATGCTGTCAATTTCTCATCGGAAAACGGGGCAGTGAAATACAATACAAAATGGAAGGAGAGGATATATTTTACGCTTAACTGGGGCTGGTGCTGCTGGTGCCACACGCTATTACGGTCGTTGTCAAATTATGTTATCAAGAACACGGGGTTGGCCGGAGAGTCATATTTGTTCAAAAATACTGTAGTGCTGTGGCAGGGACAATTACACTTTTGGTCGCACAAAACAGCGGCTGTGCGTGGAATCGCAGAAGCTGCTACCACTCGTCTGTCGGCTTATACGCTATACCCATACTTTTATCTGCAGTCGTGCAGTCGAGAGGGAAGGTAGGTTAGATGGATTGTAGATGGATTGGCGCCCCGCTTGCTTGATGGTTTGGCGGTGCAGTTTTGCACCCGTTTTTCGACAAAATGCCGCCCTTATTTTTTATTTAACACAACACAGCGCCAATCATGAGTTCCTACATTAAGTTTGTTCTTGTGGGCCTGCTGGCTTAATGTAAAAAAATATTGGAGTATCCTGATGAAAAAAAAATCTTCCCTCGTTAGTTTATTTTCTCTGTTGATTAGCGCCTTGAGCTTGAACCTTGGGCTGAAGGCCGAAGAGACTGCTCGCTGTCTCGCGCCAACCTCGGTGCAAGCCGACCTTATGGCTCTGAACGAGAAAATCATGGCGAAGATCCGCGGTAAACAAACTACCGCCGCAGCTCTGGAGCCGGAATTTGCGATGTTCAAGGCTTTGGCTGTTAAATATCGCGGAGAACCCGAGGCTACCGCCGAGATCTTGGTGAACAGAGCGAATCTGACCTTGAGAGTGCTGCACGAGGAAGTGACAGCCAAGGCACTGTATAAAACGGTACTTAATAATTATCCTGGCACTAAACAGGCCAGTTATGCGAAGCAGCAACTTCATTTTCTGTCTCCTGGAGGAAAAACCGAGACCAAAGCCAAACCCAGCGCTTTGATGAACCGCCTTGCTCCGGATTTTGAGGTGCGGCGTTTCGAGGACGACCGGAAGGTGAAGCTCTCGGACTACCGCGGCAAGATTGTTGTGCTCGACTTCTGGGCTTCGTGGTGCGGTCCGTGCAGAGCGGCCATGCCGTATAACCAGAAGATTGCCGCTGCTTACAAGGACCAGGATGTGATCGTCTTCGCCGTCTGCGTCTGGGATACCAAAGGCAGGGCCGACGTTTGGCTGAAGGAAAACAAGTCCAAATATGCCAATTTATACTGGGCTTACGATTTGGCTGGCAATAGCGACAAAAGTTTAGTAACAAAACTCTACGGTGTGAACGGTGTTCCCGCGCAGTTCATTATCGACCGTGATGGCAAGCTGATTGACAGCACCATAGGGTATGTGGATGGAGACAACATCCTCGAAGCGGCCTTGAGCAAGGCCGGCGTGAAGGTGGCCCCGGCGCTTGTTGGGAAAAGACGAGGCGGACCCAAAAAATAAAAATTTTTGAGCTTTGTGGCTTCATAGCTTCATATTGTTCAAATGTTTTATAGTAGAGGCTTGTTTGATGAATGTAAGTCGTTTCTTTTTTTGCTGTGGGCATTGGAAAACAGCAGATTCGTCGTGCAGACTGAACCCTTGGCCTCGGCAGAACATTGCGTCTTGGGTTGTCTATTGGCGTTGCATTTGAAGAAAGAAATTGCCAGCGTGCCAAGGTCGACGATCAAGTATGAGGTTAGCTTTTATCCTATCCAAGTTCGGGGTTTATGCTTCGTGGTCGTGTTAAGTTAAATTGGGTGTAGCCGGTCTGATGTTGTTTTCTGGGGGACTAAACGAGATTGGTACGATCTAGTGTTGAGTCGTGGTGCCACCTTGCTGCCAATGGGATTGCAGCCTTTTCTTTCTGCTCGCTCTTGTCCCCTAAAGTTTACTGCCTGCACGTTTTCCGTTCAGCCAAAGCCTGCTTACCCCTGAAATTGTCTGCCGAGATCAAGAGATCAACGTGTATCGTGGCGATATACGTGGCTGAGATGGATTTCGAACTCGCCGGTCTTCGCAAGATAATACAAACAGAAGCGATCGAATACCTTGGCTCGCTTGGCTTGTTAAGCCGACAGCTTCGTTGCCGCAGAATTATATTTTGTTATCGATTTGGACATTGCATTCGTGGCAGAATGAGATATGAGGCATTGTGAACAAGATGGCGCTGAACACCAAGTCTGCGAAAGACGTCAACACTGGTGTTGAAAGCTAGCGTGAGCGTTGGTCTCGGAACCGATGGGATGATTAGCACCAACACCGTGGGTGCTATTGGATCTGTTCGGCTACGTATCGACAATCACGATCGTACTGTCATGCAGTCCATGGCTATTGCTGTCGAGTTAGCCGCGATGGGGGAGAGAAGCCCGGGCGTTTACATTTGGAAGAGAAGCTTGGGCTCGATCGAGTCGGGTAAACTGGTTGACGTAGTCATTCGTTCATAGAGATTGTGCCGTTTCACGACGTGCCGACGATGCTGATCTTATTCTGCGAGCTCGCGCGATGTGCAAACGGGAAATCTATCAACAGACGAATGGTGATGGAAGGTCGAAAAATGTCCCACTGTGACGTCCGCGCAAACAGCCCGAAAGGCGGAAGCTGCTGTAATTGTTGGTCTGGAGGAGCGATCGGTTCAGGAAGGGCGAGACGTCCTACTGGGAAATCATCTATGACAGGTGGCGGTGGTGGCGATGTTTAACTGCATTTGTCCAAGCGGCGCAATCGATCGGAGAGCTGTTTTTTCGTTTTTCGCGTGTGCCAAGCTTGGAACATCGAGGTATCTTGTCGTTAGCATGGCTTCCCATCATGGCTCTTTTGCTCTAACCTATTCCAATAGCTTCGCTTTTTTACGGGATCCGGCCGGGTTTGGAAGCCTTGCCCGTGGCGTGATCTGGCACTGGTGCTCATAGGGCCCGCGTTGATCGCGCTCTCCTTCGATCTGTCCGTGCGCTACGGCATCATGGCCGGTGGCTAGCCCGGGGCCGGAACTTTCCTTTGCAAAACCTGTTCGGACTCGTTGCCTTGCTGGTATTTTGTGGACTAGGACGCGATTTTCCAGCGCTTGCGCACGAACGGTTGCTGGCGGTGATCCTGCGGTGCAAGTGGTAAGGGAGTAGGAGTTGGACTGGTTTTGGGAGGTATGGTTTGGCGGCCCACTTAAGCATGGTAGCTATCATCCTTAACCGGATGGCCCGGTTCGGCCGTGTACGGCATGCTTTGGCTTCTCGATGGTACAGTGGTTGTAGCTGGAGCTTTTTTATTTTAGCTAGAAGCGGCATTGGCAGCGCTGGTGACTTGTTGGTAGTCGGCCACATGGCCAGGGCCCTGTCTGTGCTGACGGAATTCGATGCTGCGGTGGTAGCTTTGATCGTTTCAAGCAAAGAAGAACGGGTTCCCCGGATTGCGTTTGTCCATCTGGAACTCGGTCTGACCGTGATTCCGGCGCGCGGCGGCTATACGGGCGGGAGGCCAGCTATCTGGAGACATTGCGGCGCAGGAGGGTCTCTGTTTGGCGCAGCAATTCCTTATCGTCTTTCCCTGTTTGCGCGACTCGCTATCAATAACACTAATCAAGTGACCTTATATCAAGGAATTGGCCGGTAGCGTGAGAAAATAGCTTTGCCGAGGCCCACGGGCCTCGGGCCGGAAAGACGGTTTAGACGAACAAAGCGAGTGAAGCCGTAACGGAATTTTCAGCAGCGCTGATTCAGCTTGATCGCTTTCAATGTTTCTAAAATTCTTATACTATAGTGAGATACGACTTTTAAACGGACTGTAATTGGCCCGGTCCTTTGGCGCGCCTTCGAAAGGCTACTCGAAGAAATTTTAGATTTTGCTCCCGGCGGGAGCGGGCGGAAGGCGCCGCCTTCATGCTTCTAAGCTTCTAAAGATCCTTGCCCTTCCGTTCGAGAGAGTCTACTGGTGGCTCGCTAGCTCGGTCTGGAGAAGGAATACCTCGATATCGAAAAACATAATACGCGGGCTGCGGGCTTGTGGGCATTGTATACTGGTGCAAAGCCAGGATACGATCTCGGAATTTGCGGGAAAGCTCGGGGTCGCGCGCGGTGCTCTTTCGGTGGAGGCGACTGCTTCGATGGGCTGGTTAGTGAGCTGGCTGCCCTTTCCCAGCAAAGTGATCCTGGTCTGACGTCGTGATTGGGAAAGGAATGTGCGAATGGACTGAAGCGGTTGTCAGGAAAAGTAGAGTGCATGGTTTGGGACGCCATCGGAACGCTGGCGGGCATTTTTAGTGTGCGTGATACCGTTCGACGAGAAACTCGGTCGGTTGAAACCCGACAGGGTCTGACGCTGGGGCATCGCGCTAACTACGGAGTGGTCATACGAGTTCTCCTGCGTGCATAAGGCTGGGGGCGTGGGTTTGAGGACTTCGGCCAACGCTGTAAGAGAGTTTTAGCGTGTGCTGCGCTCGCGGCTTGCTGAAGTTAACTGCGGAGGAGAAAAGGACCTCCATGTGTCAACGCATACTACGTTTGGAATAAAAACAGCATCTATTACTTTTAAGATACCGTTCTCGGCGCGCCGTTTCGAAGAGTCCATTCTCGGCGATTTCGAACAGCTGGCCACCCGTGAGCTTGTCTACAAACTCTTCTCCCCCTCTTCTCTTCGGAACTGCGAGGCCGGGGAAACGCTGTTTACAGCAAAAGCAGTGCCTACTGGCAATTCGACCAATCTGCGGGCTACGGCAAACTGGATGATTTTCCTGATATTTTAGTGAACCATCTCCGGGGAATTTGCAAGCGGATCTGCGTTCGAGATAAAAACCGATCCATTCCTTGTTTTGCTTCAGCACGTTGGCATCGAATAAGCTCTGTCATTCTGAGTCAAAGATTTTAGTGAAGCGCTTGGAGTCCGAAAATGCTGAAATTGTTGACGAGAATATGGACCTAGGGGGGAAGCCGTGGTGAGCTTCGAAGCGGTGCCTGGGTTGGCTAAGTCTTTGGCGAATTCTCCCAATTTAGAATCTAAAAATTTGGCGTGGATATGTTGGATACTTGGTGTCGACAGAAGCCGCGGTTGGGCTGTTGAAGATGACTCGCATAGTCTTTCAGGCAAGCGAGCGGGCGATGACAAAGCCGATGCCTTTGGTGGGAGCGGAAACGAGAACGAGGGGGGGGCCGAGTTGGAGGTTCATAAGAATTCTAGGTGCCGTTGGTTAGAAATTTTTCCCGCAAATGCGTGCAGCGGGCTTTAGCCTCAGCGTTGCGCACGACCATCCCGTAGGCGGCGGGTTGGCCGACGAGGAAGACCTTCTTTCGCCCGCGAGTGAGTGCTGTGTAAAGCAGGTTGCGCTGAAGCATCATGAAGTGTGCCTTGAGTAAGGGCACGATGACGACGGGGTATTCGCTGCCCTGCGACTTGTGGATGCTGATGGCGTAGGCGAGCGCGATCTCGGAAAATTCGCTGCGATCGTAGGCGTGTTGATTGCCGTCGAAATCGGCAACGAGAGTACCTTGTTTCAGATCGACGCTCGCGACCGTGCCGATGTCGCCGTTGAAGAGGCTTTTGTTGTAGTTGTTTTGCAGCTGGATAAGTTTGTCGCCTGGCCGAAATTCGCCGTCGATCGCTTTCACGCCGCGCGCTTGGCAGTTGAGCGCCGTTTGGAGCTGCTGGTTGAGGTTGGTAACACCGACGACGCCCTTGTGCATTGGTGCAAGGATTTGTACGTCAGTGACCGGATTGAACCAGTGCCAGTGCTGTGGAATGAAGTGCGTGCAGAGTTCGACGATTTTTGCGAGGCAGTCCTCGGCACCGGAGGCGGCGATGAAGTTGAGGTCGCTCCATATCTGGGCCTTGTGAACTTCGCTTAGCACTGGCGGTGGCTGCGCCCTCCCGCTATTTATAGCATGCGCCGTCGTTACGATCAGCGATTCCTTTTGTTGTCGATAAACAAAGGAGAGGCGCGTGACCGGCACACGTTCGGTGGCGATAAGGTCCTTCAGCACGTTGCCGGCGCCGATGCTCGGGAGCTGGTTGACGTCACCAACAAGCAGCAGGTGTGCGCGTGCCGGTACGGCTTGGAACAGCGTGGCAGCGAGTCGCGTATCGAGCATCGAAGCTTCATCGACAATCAGGAAGTCGGTTACGAGTGGATTGTTTTCGTTGTGAGCGAAGCCGCCACTGGCAGTGTCGTAGGCAAGCAGACGGTGGATCGTAGAAGCGAAGCCGCCAGCTGTTTCCGCAAGCCGCTGAGCGGCGCGGCCGGTGGGCGCGGCGAGTGTTACCTGTACTTTCTTGGCTTTGAGGATGTCGACTAGTGCCCGCAGGATCGTGGTTTTCCCAGTGCCTGGTCCACCGGTGAGAATGCTGAACTTTGCCGCAAGGGCATTACGAATGGAGGAGCTTTGTAGGGAGTGAAACTCAAAGCCAGCCTTCCCCTGCGCCCACGTGATGGCGGAATCGATTTTGATCGGCGGTAGACTGGACGGAGCCGCTGCGAGACGGGCGGCTGCGACGGCGATTTTTTTTTCGGCGCGATTGTTGGGCGGAAGCTGGATGAATCCGTTGGACTGGCGGATAAGTTCCTTGGCATCGACGAGCGCTGCGATGCGCGATTGCACGCACTCCCTCGAGGTTTCCAGCATCATGGCGGCATGTGCGACGAGTCCCTCTTCGGGGGAAGCGGTGTGGCCTCCCTTCTCGAGCGTCTGCAGTGCGTAGATCACACCCGCGTTGAGGCGCGGCGCTGCGTCGTTAGCGTAGCCGAGGTTGATGGCGAGGCGGTCAGCGGTCTTGAATCCGATGCCCTCGACCTCGCGCGCGAGCAGATAGGGTTGGTTGCGCACTAGTTGTGGTGCTTGCGCGCCCCATTTTTTCACGATGCGTACACACTGTGACGTGGTGACGCCGTAGGTTTGAAGAAAAATGTGCACCTCGCGGAGCGTCTTCTGTTTATCCCACGCTGTCTTGATTGCGGCGGCGCGAATCTTGCCTATACCCGGAACCTTTCTTAGTTTCCCTAACTCTTCGCTAAGGATGCGGAATGTGTCGATGCCAAAGACGTCAACGATTTTATCGGCGTAAGCCTTGCCGATGCCGTGGACGAGTCCGCTGCCCAGATATCTGCGGATACCATAGACAGAGGAAGGAAGTGCGGACTTGAAACTGACGACCTTGAACTGGGAGCCGTGCTGAGCGTGCTTTGTCCACTCGCCGTTCAACTGGAGCGTTTCGCCGCATTGTACGCCGGGAAGCGAACCGACAATGGTGACTGTGGCGTTTCCTTTTTCGGTTTTTAGTTCGGCGATGGTATAGTGGTTCTCCTTGTTGAAAAAAATGATGCGCTCGAGGACGCCAGAAAGCGTCGCGAGAGCCAAGGTAGGAGGAAAAGGCACAAGTAGATTGAAACAGATTTCGGACATCGTGCAACTCTGCCGCGTGGGACGGTCAAGAGGCTTGAAGGCCCGCGACATCAGTGCATTATCGTGCCAATGCCTTTCGCCGAATCTTAAGCTGCTGTGTTGCCCCGGTATCTTGATACAGGAAAACCTGCGCTGGTACTGACGATGTTCAAAATTAGCGTAGGCGTCCTGCAATCGCCGGCGGCGGTTGTTCACGGATAAACAGGATCGCAAATGAACTTGCTGGTGGCGCTATGCGGTTCCTGATGATGACTGAGCTAGCGTGCTCGGGCAGGGCGACAGTTTTTTTACATCAGGTGTTTTGGCCGTGCGCGGCGCTTTTATTGGGGTGGACGTCAATGTTTTTGAACCCGGTGTCCGCCCTAGCCGATTTCGCTGGTGAACACGCGAAATCTGGGAACCGTTTTTATCTTTGGTGTACCCGAGCAGACCATGCTCGGGCTGCTGTGGGTCGGCAGCATCATGGCGTTGAAAATATGCTCGAGTTGAGCGATCGGCTGGCTGATAGGTCGGCGCTGATCTGCTCAAACCCAGCGTGCTCGGTGTTGTGCTTCGCTGGCCGGAAAGTGGCTAGCGGCTCAAAGGGGGTGACGGGCGCATCTAGAGCTGCCGCAAACGCGTGGCTGGCGGGCTTTGGACATAGGGTGGTGGCGTAGCGTCCACGTTCACTTACGAGCTGGGACGGGCTCGCGCTTTTGGCTGGGGAAGTGAAAGAGATATGGCGCACGTTGCCGCTTCGGTATAGGACTGATTTTCGCGGCGAACCTTGGTTTTTGACATCTTGAGCGTTTCCGAAGTGACGGGGGTGATTGCGTTTTGCTGCGACGGAGATGGAGTGCGTACTTGGTGTGGCGGCAGGGGAAGATCGTGACTTCGTTTGTTGTTGCGAGTGCGACTAGCATGTTATTGAATTCGTTGCTGTGCAATCCGAAGATTATTTTTGCGCTGGCGCAGGAAGGACATTTCCCATGCGGCGCGGCGTGGGTGGATCCGCGCTGGAAAACGCTGGTGGTGGCGATCGTGATTTCCCAGAACGGTGACGTCGCTCCACATCGCATCGGGAACCGGCTTCTAGCGTTTGATGCGTTATATGGTCCTGGGGTTTCCTCCACTTTACGCTTTGGTTGCTCCGGGAAAAACCGCTTGGTGGTGAGGCGCTATGCAATGCCGCTGTATCCGTTGCCGGTGATGGGCGTATGCTGCTCTACGTTGCCATCGGTTTGTTGGAAGAGATCCCGTGGTGGCGGTAGGCAAAGCGCGGCGATTTTTGCGGCGGAGGCCGTGGATTTTTAACTGCAAAAGCGGTCAAAAGGCCCAGGACCGAGCTACGTCGGTGCTTGATGTGGGCTTAGATGTGCTGCGTGATTTGATTGTGATCATAATCAATGGTGATGAGAAGGCATCTCCCCCATGTGCCTAGTTTCGAAGCTTTAGCAGAAATTTCTCCTGTGCTTTTCAGTTGTCTCAGTTACCTACTGACCTTCGTGGCAGTTGCGATCTATTGGGTGAATCACCATAATCTCATTTACATGTTGGAACACGGTGAAAGAGGTGAGGGGTTTGGTGCTCTGGCTGAAGCGTGCACTTTCTTTTCTGGCTTTCTCTGGCAGCCATTTGTGGCTGCCGTTTGTGGGGGAAACTATTTTTCATTTTTTGCGGTGGCTAGCTACAAGACTATGGAGCTTTATTTTTCCGGACGTACACAATGGTGCATCCGGAAACCCGTGCGGAGCATGTTCAGCATGCTCGATTGGAACGGGAAAGCCAGGTGACCGCGGTATTTTATCTTTTGGCTGTGACTGCTGTTTATCTCTTCATGCTGACGGCGATGGTGTGTTTCTTTCTCGATCGACTATGCCCCGGAGAAAATGAAGCATCTTCGATCGATTGTCTTGTCCGTTTGTGGATTGCTGGAAGCATTTGGTCCGTCAACGCGCCGATGAATGGGATGACAAAATGGCGGTCTGCGAGCTCAACAGCGTTTATCTCAATGTCTTTTTGCGAAGCGATGTGGCCACGGCATTGCGAGACCCCTGTAGGTGACTTTTACTGGATCCTGGTCCGACGGCCAGGTGATCGGAAAACCCTGCTGCAAAAAATCTTCGCGCCTCCCCTCCTTCCAGCTGAGTGAGGATGACGATGTGATCTCGCTTGCTTATTTAGCTATAGCAACCGCTCCCACGGAAGGTGACAGGTTGACAGCGACGTTGGCGATGATTGAAAAATCCTAGAGGAACCAACCACTGGACTGGTTCGGTCTCATTTCTTCGTAAAAAGGTCGCAAAGATGCAGTTTTTGGCGAACAAAATCGGTGAGCTGGGACAGTTTACTTGCACTTTTTCTGCACCGGGGTACTGCTGCATGGGCAGGAAGCGGCTTTTGGACAGAAGGTTTTTCGCGGCCGGCTGGGGATCTCTTTTTTGGGCTGGCTACTCAACTTGCTCGGATTGGGCGCGACAGCACTTTAGATCAAGATTTGGAATTTTGTGTACTTTGTCGATGAATATTTTTTAGCTTTGTGCTTTTCTGGCTGGGTCGGACCAAGTTCGGCTGGTGCGGCTGTATCATGGAAATGAGGCAGTGTGGGCGCGCTGTGTCTGTCTGGTGGTTCTGTTGCTTGCGATGTGTTCGAATCTGCTCGGTTGTCTTGGCGGGCTTATGGTGGCGGCGAGCATTCCCGGCATCCTATCCTCTGAGTTCCTACTGAGCCGAAACGAAAACGATCATCGACTTGTCGGATATCTCCACCGACCTGATCAAGGTGACGGCCTTCAGTTTGTTAATCGTTCTGTCGAGCTGTTGGGGACAGGCCGACCTAAGCGGAACGGGGATTGGTACTACTACGACTTGCGCGGTAGTGACGGGCATTTTTGCTCGTCATCGTAAGCGATGCGATCTTCGCAATTATCTTCAATATTGTGGGGTGGTGACGTGTGGGCGCTGCTCCCGATAATCAGACTCCGGCCATTGCGGACGATAACTTGGAATGTCTTTATGGCGACCGCACGGTGCTGCAGTGCGTGACTTTTAAAGTGCGTCGGGGCCAATTTTTTTTTGCGATCGGTGGCAGAGGGTGCAGCGAGAGCACACTCCTGCAGTACCTTATCGTCCTGGAACAACTGGAGGGAGGTCACGGTTAGTTACTTTGGCCAAAATTTCACGCGCTTCTGCGCACGTGGAGCATCAGGTCCTTTTGCAGAAAATCGGCATGCTCTTCCAGAACAGTGTATTGTGAAACTCGATGTTGTTGTACGAAAATGCGATGTTACCGTTGGAATTGTTCGCTGGTCTCCGCGCTGAGAATGCGACAGACTTGCCCGGCTGAAGTTCGCGAAGGTGGAACTGGCGGGGTATGAAGAATTTTATTCGGCAGAAGATATCAACGGGGGGCATGAAAAAAGCGCGGGTGTTGACCTTCGATCCGTCTATCGCGTTTTCGGTGGACCCTCGGTTGGCCTCGATCCTATTACCTGGCTGCGGCTGGATGAGTTAATCCTGGAAATTTGCGAGGTGCCAGGCACGACGATCGTGACTTGGCCGACATCAAAAAATAAATTAAGCCGATCTCGGCAAGGAGCTGAAGACCTTGTTCGCGACCACCGATCAAAAGATGATTTGTGTCGACCTAAAAATCTGAGCGAGCGCATGGACACCATATTTGTGTGGAAAATTTTAACTCACTATAGATAAGATTTTACAAAATTTAATGCCGCTATCGCTGAGCTGTGCAGCATCCCCACGAACACCCATGTAGCCTTGCAGAAACTGGGAGCCGCCTGGGAAAGCACGCAGACGTTCATCCAGGGCGCAGAAGGGCGCTAGCAAAGAGTATTTTCCCCGAACCTTACGACAGATCAAGCGCGAAGCCGCGAAAATCGGTAGAGCGGCTGGCCAGTTTTCTTGAACGCAATTCCGGTGAGCTGGGAATAGGTAAAAAGCGCCGGTCCTGAATTATCCTGTTATAAAATTGTTTTTTGGAAGTTTTCATTCCTCTCGGTTGTCTTGTCCGCAGCGAGCGTGTGTAGCTTGCTCTCCGAGTTACAGGTGGATTCGACGAGATTTTATCTTTTTCTTTTCGAAACAGCTCGTGCCGCCGATGCCTATCAATGACTCCAAACTGTTCCTCCGTCAATTTGCGGCCGGTCGATGCGGTCGGTTAATTTGCGTTCTTGCTCGATGACCGTGTGGCTGGAGGACAACGAAGCCCGCTTCGTCGATACCGAGCGCTGGACGGAGCCCCTCGACTTGGTGATCACCCGGGTTGTGAGCCAACATCTTGCGGTAACTAATCAAATGGTGTTGTTTTCTTTTCGGTGCGGCGTGAAACGCCGGGCCTATGTGAGAGTCCACATTCTTAACTGTGTGGGCAGCCGAGCGCGGGCTGCATCTGTTTCAAGGCGGAATCTATGGCTTCGTGTCCACAGATCGACGGCAGCACGGCCATAAAGACGCACACCTTTATACACTACCCTATACAAATAGGAGCCTTGGGATGGAAAAATAAATTAAAATTATTTTGCGATTACCCCCTCTGCTGGCAAGCTCGGTGATAAAATCGCTGCAGTGTTAAAGCGTTAATGAGGATGGGACGGGTTTCTCGTTAAACAAACCAAAAAAGCGTATTGAAAAACGCACTTCGATGGAAGCGGACTTTAAGGTGCGTCTTTATTTCAGTACCGCTGTAATGCGGATGAGGGCTTTTTCGACGTTTTCTCGGGAGTTAAAAGCGCTGATGCGTACGTGGCCTTCGCCGTACTTGCCGAAGCCGGTTCCGGGTGTGCAGACGACCTGGGCCTGGTTGAGCAGAAGGTCGAAAAACTTCCACGAATCGTGGCCGATGTTGGTCCAGATGTAGGGAGCATTGTCGCCGCCGCAGCAGTTCATGCCCCAGCTTTGCACCGCTTCGCGAATAAGTTTAGCGTTGCCGAGATAGAAATCGGTGAGCGCCTTGGTCTGGGCTTTCCCGGCGTCGGTGTAGATCGCTGCGGCAGCCTTTTGGATCGGGTAGGCGACACCATTGAATTTTGTGGCGTGGCGGCGTGTCCAAAGGGTATGTATGGAGTGAGCATTTCCGGCTTCGTCGAAAGCATGGAGCGTCTTCGGAACGACGGTGTAGGCGCAGCGCGTGCCGGTAAAGCCGGCGATCTTGGAAAAGCTACGAAACTCGATGGCAACATCGCGCGCGCCTTCGATTTCGTAGATGGAGTGTGGAATTTCTGGATTACGAATGTAGGATTCGTAGGCGGCGTCGAATAGGATAATCGCCTCGTTTTTTTGGGCGTAGGCAACCCATTTGGCGAGTTGAACTTTGGTGGCAACGGCCCCGGTTGGGTTGTTCGGGAAACAAAGATAGATCAAGTCGGTGGCGACGTTGGATACGGCGGGTACGTAGCCATTTTCCGGTGTAGAATCGAGATAGGTGATGCCTTCATACCGGCCGCCGACGTTGGCGCCCGTGCGGCCGGCCATGACATTGGTGTCGACGTAAACGGGATAAACTGGGTCGGGGATGGCGAGATGGACGTTGTTGGAAAAAATTTCCTGGATGTTGCTACAATCGCACTTCGAACCATCAGAGATAAAAATTTCATCTGGCTCGATTTTGCATCCGCGGGCGGCGAAGTCATTTTTGGCGACCGTTTCACGGAGGAACGTGTAGCCCTGCTCGGGACCGTATCCTTTGAAGGTAGCACGCTGACCCATCTCGTCGATTGCGGCGTGAAGTGCCTCGAGGCAGGCTGGCGGGAGCGGTTCGGTCACGTCGCCGATGCCGAGGCGGATCACCGGTTTGTCGGGATTTACTGCGACAAAGGTGCTAACATGCTTGGCGATGTCACTGAAGAGATACGACGCTTTGAGTTTGGTATAGTTTTCGTTGATCCGGGTCATCGGGAAGAGAAAGGAACGTGCCGGACGGCGCTCCGTGAATGGTGTGGTAGAATACGAAAGCTTGATAAAGAGTGCCGCAGCAGGTTAACTCAAGCCCGTTTCCACCCATGCAGCAGATCGAGACAATTAAGGCGATGCGTGCGGCCTCAAAAAAAATGTGCGCAGAAGGCAAAACGATAGCATTGGTGCCGACGCTCGGCGCCTTGCATGCTGGCCACGTCGCGTTGATGAGACGGGCGGCCCAGGAGGCAGATGTAGTAGTGGTGTCGGTTTTTGTGAATCCTTTGCAGTTCGGAACAAACGAAGATTTGGGCAAATACCCTCGTTCGCTGGCGGCTGACGTGGGTCTCGCCGGGAAGGAAGGAGCCGCGGCTGTGTTTACACCGTCGGTGAAAGAAATGTATCCGAAAGGGTACTCGACTTTCGTGACCGAAGATCGCGTGAGCAAGCCGCTGTGCGGGATGTCGCGCCCGGCGCTGTTTCGCGGGGTGCTGACCGGTTGGCTAAAATTGATTAATATCGTGCAGCCTGATGTACTCGCAATGGGCGAAAAAGATCCGCAGCAAATCGCAGTTCTTCGCAAGGCCTTAGCCGACCTTTCGCTGGATGTGCGAATCGTTTCCGGCCCGTTCGTACGCGATCCGGATGGGCTGGCGTTGAATGCGCGTAATGACTTTATCACCCCTAAACAGCGCGCCGAAGCGTTGTCGGTACACCGGGCGTTGGTCCTGGCCGAGGGCATGGTGGCTAGCGGGGTGAAAAACGCCGATCGGATTGTAGCGGAAGCGACGCATGTCCTGGGCGAAAAGCGCCGCTTGCGAGTGATCTATATCGCATTGGTTAATCGCGAAACGATGGAGCCCATGCGTGAAGTCGTTCCTGGGAAATCGCTGCTGGCGATTGCCTATTGGGTCGAAGACGTTCGCTTGACCGATAGCTGTCTGTTTTAATAGCGGGAAATTTATGAATAAATGTTGATAAACAAAAACTACATCAACGTAAGGCGGTTCTTTTGTTGAAGACCGACTGTTTTTTTAGAGAGCGCTGGCTCGTTAAGAGAGGAGCGAAGAGAAAAATCGGTTGTGACTGCTTATTTGCAGAGTAAAAGCCGCCTTCTGCAGAAGGTTTTTATTTCTTTGAAAGGCAAGTCGAAGCGTCATGTTGGAGAAAGTTTTATCCGAGGTGAGCTAGGACCCATTGAGGATAATAACTGATTTTTTACATATATTTTTTAATTAAAGAGAAAAAAGGCCAAATCAGCCTGGCAGCTGGCAAGGCGGTGTAAAGAACCCAGCAAAATTGACGGAACAGAATGGTGCAGAATGAGGATGGATAAAAAACCAAAATTATGCTGTAAAGGTATGAACTGGACTATGGGTGCTTGTTTCTCCGATAAGCCTCCGGCTGCCACTGTCGGCAGCCGGAGCACTGGGCTATCTACTACGGAACCCGATTAGCCAAGGCAGGCTGCGAGGTACATTTTCTGACGCGCAGCTATCGCGTGGTACTGATGGCTGCTTAAACATCGGATAAAAAACCAACCGAATACCGCACAACCTGCATCATCCTGCGGTTTATAGGCACAAGCAAAATCGGGCCTTACGACCTCATTCTGGTGGCTTTGAAGACAACAAAAAACGACCAGCTGGCCAAAGTTACTCACGCCGCTATTTGCGTAGAATAGCATGGTTTTTACCTTGTAGAACGACTCTGATGTTGAGGAGCTTATGCCGAAACCGCGGGATTGGATCGGATGGGGGGGTACTACTTGCTTTATCGGCTGTACACGCACGGTGCCGGGTGTGGTCAAATATGCTTTCTCCAGCTTAATGATACTAGATGATAATAGGTAAGTTTGGAAAACCGACGGGCGAGCGCACGCAAGCGGCGGCCGAGCTATTCTGACAAGGGAGTGTGAAATGCGAGGCCAATGATAAACCTTGCGGGTGTGTGTTGGAAAAAACTCATTTGGAGTATTTTCCGTTCAACGGGCTGGCGATCGTGGCAGGTGGCGTTACGACCAACGTGACCCTCGCTGACAAAGGGCTGCACGCGCTTGCACGTGCGTCTCATGAAGCAAGCTATGGGGATATGCGGCCGTGCAAGAAAGTTTTGCGATACGTGGTTTTGCGTTCATTTATGGACCTCCAACCCGAGCGTGTCGCGAAGATGCGCAAAGTATACATCTCGAGCCTGAACGATCTCGAGACCGGGCGCGAAATCGAATCGGAAGAGACTTCGGGCAAACCCGTTATGTTGGGCGAAGTCGGCGGGCGTATCCGTGCCTCGGCTAGAATTGATCTGCTAGTTGGTTGAGGACCAGTTTGTTGTCGGCGTGGTGGCGAAGAAGAAACAGTAAGCGCAATTGTTTTGCGATCGAACAGGCCGAAACATACGGGACCCCCCGGTCTCTCCCGCAAAGCTTTCTTGATGGGGTTTGTTCCCGCTAACCCTCGCCGCGTCTTTTACCCGTTCAATCTCTTTTTCTACAAACACCGATATGTGGCTAAGGAAGAAGAACAAGCGGACCGACTTCCGCTTCCAATGTGCCCATCGTGGCTTTTACTTGCCGATCCGCGCGGCTTGAGCGAGGAGGACGCAAAGAAATTGCATCTCGCAGAGGGAACTAGCTTATTTTCTCTGAGCCGGCATTCTCGCCGTCTCATTACAGAACCTAGATGGCCAGTGACGTGGGTCACTGGCCACTAATATAAAGCTAACGGAACGCCCTACCACTGGATCTTCTATCTCGATCTTTATTAATAAAATACGCTGGCTACGACGACTGGTTACCAGCGCGCCAATATATGATCTACTAGAGCTAGCCTCACACCATTTCCGAAATTGCCACGAGAGGTTGTCTTGCCGATCTCGCGAAGGGCAAAACGGGAAGCTGCTCAGCTGATAGATAGCCTATCCAAGCTTCCCGTTCGCTTACATCGAAAGATACGTGGACTTTAGAACAGCAGCCCAAATACGGCGAAATTGTCGCTTTCGCCGGCTTGCTCGCTATGGCCCGGAAGTCCATGCTCAATTTTTACCAGGTACAGAGCCATTGGGTGAGTTAGACCAAAAAACCTTACGCTTTTGCTGTCCCAGCCGATCAGCGCGATTCGGATGTTACGTATGAAATGCTAAAAACCTTCAATCTCGCCAAAGTCTAAATCGAGAAGGCCGACCCGAGTTTTACGGCCGGTGGGGGGAAACCTATCCTACCCTACGGACGGACTCGTGGACCGCGAAAGTTGCCCAGCCTTACGGCGCTTTTACCAAGACGATGCTCGAGTGGTAGAATTTCTCCTGGCCTGCGCGCCTTCCTTGGGAGAGTAAGGAAAAATTCCTACGAAACCACCATACAGATATTTTAGATGCTTATTAGTGTGTCAATCGATGGAACTAAAAATCCCTTTTCGATGCCACTTCGGGAAAGTTCAAAATCATCGAGCCAGTCGCGTAAAGCATACTGGCGGCTACGAGCGGGATTTACTTGCTGGAGCTGGAACCGTATAGCGACGCGACTTCGAAGTTTTGGCTGCGCCCCAACCAAAAAGCGAAGCTGCCTACAGTTTATACGGCCGAGGCTTTTGAGCCTCGGCGGCCGTTCTTCGTGTCTGCTAACGCTACGACTGTGAAAGTCATGCAAACCGCGGCGCACGATTATGGTTTGGCGGCCTTTGTTGCCGCCAAGGCGCTGGCCGTTTCCGGAAAAAACGAACCCTTGCCTCCGTGCAGGTCTTTATCGCGCGGCGGACCTGACCCACGGCGGTTCGTTGATGTGGACGCTCGATCAATATGAGTCGGACTATTACGTGATCAACCCCGACGATTTCAAAGAAAACTTGTCCGATAAATACGATGTGAGTTTTTGCTCAACGACCTCTCAAAACGATGGGTTCTCGTCAGATTCGATCAAAAGAAAAATGACCACAAAGTAGTGGGGGATGAGGCTGCTGGGATTGGGCGAAATCTGGTGGGAAAACTCCAGAAATGGGTGAAGGACGGCTCCACCACGCTAGTGGCTGTCTGCACCGTGACCGAAATGGCGCGCGATCTTCTCGATCTGCCGATCGAAAAAATCTGTCTAACCCCAGCAGTTGCAGTGGCGAAAAAGACGGCGACGATTTCGATCCGCACGCCGACGAAAAATATCGTTCCGTCAACCACCGTGACTGGTAACTTGATATGCATCAAAGATTACCTCAAGAGCCTGGCTTCGCTTATGAGTGTCCTACGCGACGAATTTGTCGATCCGACCTCGAAACTTTTCTGTCCTGGTTAGTTGCTCGAAAACGAGTTCTTCCCGAGCAATCCTGTTTACGTGGTACATGCCGAGGGGATGGTGATCTTTCTTCGTGCAAAATAGATGTTGTTGCCTATGCCTGTAGCATTTTACGAAGATCGATGCTGCCGCCAAGTATCCGGAGAAAATATTCTCCAAAGCGGCTGGTTTCATCGGCAAAAACTATTACCGCAAAGATTAGCCACTGGTCTAACGTCGTGCCTTTATAAATCGGGGAAAATTATCTTGCAAAATTTTAAGCTTTTTCGGATTATAGCACCGAAGCTCGTGCTATGACCAAAGATGGTCTTCAATGCTATCTATCACGGGGTGTCAAAGCCTATCTCGCTGAGGAAGTCTAGACGCTCGGGTACAAGGCTCCCGAGCGCTGCTGCTTCTTGATAAGTTCCGCTGTTTTTTAGTCTCCGTTGGCTTGTAGTTGCCAACGCGCGTTTGCTGGTCGTCATTTTGGGATTGGCTGCGCTGGTGCCCTGGATGGCGCGTTACTGGCTGGCACGAAGCTGTGGAAGCTTGCCGTGGAAGACGCATATCAAAATTTCTCGCTGCACGCTCGAAACCGCAGCGATCGGCTTTGCTACAAGTTTGGACCTCCTAGTTGTGCTTTGAGTCGGCGGGCACGGAGGATCGTCGCAACCCTCGTGATATTTCTGCTTATATTTTTGCTCGATGCCTTCATAGCGAACCGTCTTAGCGTTGGATCTCGGTTGGACGCGATGATTCCCGCGAACAATGCCACTTGCAGCGGCAGTTCGATCGCCGCAGTCTAGCCGACGATCGGTACGCAGCACGAGGGGATCTTTGCTGCGCTTTATAACAATATATATATTATACCGTGTTTTCCCTCGATCCCGATCCGGGGTGGCGCTACTGGTTTCCCCCTGCCCCTCCTAGGAGGTCTCGCTAGACTAGACAGTCATAAAAATAGATGCTTTTGGTGCGGCAGCTAACCCGATCTATGATACGGCTTCGGTCGTTGGAGCAGCGCTGATGCGCAGCCAGGTACTCTGCTATATTGGCGACGATGGTGAAGCTCGCACGTGGATTTGACCGTGTTTAAGTCGTTGTTGATCAGATTTTTTCTTCCGGAAAATTTCTCGGGACGCGTGCAGTGGTGGCAAGTTGAGTATTCCATGGTATTTCTTTGAGATATGAGCGTTGTTTGCGGTTGCGCCGGCATCGGCCCGATCACAGCGTTCACACACTTGCTGCTGGGTCGCAGATGTTCTTCCTAATCGGCCTCGGGTTGAATCCCTACGTGTGGACCGCCGCCAGCTGGCGTGGCGTGCCCTCGTGCTGGGCGTTGGCTCGTTCGAGGCGATCAACCACGGACGGATTGCTTAAGGCGCGGCTCTTACCCACGCTTATTTTTCCCTCATCCTTTTTCTCTTATGTCCATAACTAACCTCCCCTGTCCAGCTTTGCGGCATACCGTTCTCCGCCTAATACGACTTTACCGCCGCTGCTAGGCGTACAACGACAAAGGAACCGCTCAAGTCCCGCAAAACCACGCTCTTGTGTTATCGAAAAGTCCTCCTATGCGCCACTACGCCATATCGTAACGCCGCTCTGCAAGAGCGACCAGCTTGCCGCGCTTCTTGTGAATGGAAAGCTTGTCGGTGAAGGGTGAAGGCCAGAGCTCGACCGATAGTTTCAAGGTACACGGCATGACGGCCGCGATCTCGGTGGTGAAGGAACTCGGTGTGAAAAAGTTGCCGTTCCTTTTTCCGGAAGTGATGATTAGCTTATGTTTTTAAGGCGAGATTTGAGGCCTATATGTTTCCTCTGTTCTGCAGCTATTCGTGATCGAGTGCCAAGGTCCAAGGCGCGTCCGTTACGTTCATCAACGGCCTTATCACTGATTGCGGCAACGAGGTGGCGAAGCGTAAGGAGAGGGAAGACTGGTTCGACGTCTCAATCCTTAAGGAGCCCTATCGCCTCGAAGGGAAAATACGTTTCGGCTACGGATTTTTTTGGAGCAGATAGCCAGCCTAAAAGTTTTCCCGACGTGGTTCTTTACCTGCCTGGCGAAGGCACCGGCCTCATTGGCATGTGGAATGCTTTTGACAAGATAGAAAAACTGGGTTAAATTGATTTGGGGATCCTCGTAGATTTATCTCGGTGCAGACTTCTGGCTGCGCACCTGATTGTGAGCGTTCTGCCAGAAGGCGCTGATCTTTTACATGTGCACCAAAGATATCTAATTTATTGGTGCCGCGTGCGTTCGTTGCCGAAGCTCGTGTGAATCGCTTGGAGCAAACTGTGACCTTCAACATTGGCTCCAATTTGAAATATCTTGAGTGCTTTGTCTATGCTTCCTGGTCGACTTTCTGATTTTATGCTGCTTTTATTGCATCCCGAGGCTTGCTGATCGTGGCGTGTAGCGACTACTATCTTTGCGTATGCAAAATGACCAGACGATGCGCGAACTTACGGTTCGTAGCGTTATCCTCGGCGGCGTCATCACGCTGCTTTTTACCGCGGCCAATGTCTACCTCGGACTCAAGGTTGGGCTCACCTTCGCGACGTCGATCCCGGCCGCGGTTATTTCTATGGCGGTGTTGCGGGTTGCCGGGAATTCAAATATTCTAGAAAATAACATCGTACAGACGATCGCTTCGGCAGCGGGCACGCTGGCTGCGACCATCTTTGTGTTACCTGGCCTGGTCATAATCGGATGGTGGCAGGGTTTTCCGTATTGGACGACAGTCGCGGTGTGTGTGTGTGGTGGCATTTTGGGCGTAATGTTTTCGGTGCCGCTGCGGCGCGCACTGGTGACTGGTTCCGATCTGCCGTATCCGGAAGGCATGGCGGCAGCCGAAGTGTTAAAGGTCAGTTTTAGCTCGACGGAAGGAAAAGAAGAAAACACCAAGGGTCTGCGCATGGTCGCCTTCGGATCAGTCATCTCTGCGTGTTATGCATTGCTGGCGTCCATGCGCCTCGCGGTGGCGGAAGTGGCGGTGGCTTTTCGCGTCGGCAGCGGTGCGACTGCAGGTTCGATGAACTTGTCGCTCGCCCTGATCGGTGTTGGTCACCTGGTCGGTCTTTCGGTCGGTGTGGCGATGTTGCTCGGTATGTTGATTACGTGGTTTGGCCTTGTTCCGCTCCTAACGTCTATTCATGGCGTGACAGGCAACGTCGGCGCATTCGTCAATTCGACTTTCCGCAGCGAGGTACGTTTCATTGGTGCGGGTACGATCGGGGTCGCGGCGTTGTGGAGTCTTTTTCAGATTCTTGGTCCCATCGTGAAAGGCATTCGTTCAGCGATTCTGACCTCGAGGGCGCGCCAGGCGGGCGTGGCGCTTCAACTGACGGATCGCGATTTACCGATCGGTATCGTGGGCGGCACGATCGTAGCGATGCTGCTGCCGATTGCCGGGCTGCTTTGGCATTTTTCTTCGGGGACGGCGATTGCGGTGGATGTCTGGCCAGCCATCTTTTGCATGCTGGCTTACGTGCTTGTGGTTGGCGTGTTTATCGCTTCGGTGTGCGGCTACATGGCCGGCCTTATCGGCGCCTCGAATAGCCCGGTATCAGGCGTTGGCATTCTTGCGGTTCTCGGCGCGGCTTTGCTGCTGGCGATCTTTTACGGGCACGGCGTCAGCCCAGATAAAACCGAGGCGCTGATCGCCTATGCGTTGTTTACAACGGGCATCGTGTTTTCCATCGCGACAATTTCGAACGATAATTTACAGGACCTTAAGACCGGCCAGCTCGTGGGCGCCACGCCGTGGCGGCAGCAGCTTGCGTTGATTTACGGCGTTATCTTCGGTTCGCTCGTGATCCCACCGGTTCTCGATTTGCTTAACAAGGCTTTCGGTTTCGCTGGCGTGCCCGGTGCTGGAGCCCATGCTCTTGCGGCTCCCCAGGCAACGCTGATTTCAGCGCTTGCGAAGGGCGTGCTTAGTGGCGATATCGACTGGAGCTTGATCGGCTGGGGCGTGTTGCTGGGGATTGCCATGATCGGGCTCGATGAAATCATGCGCAAAACCGACAAGATGCGCTTGCCGCCGCTGTGTGTGGGGATGGGGATTTACCTGCCGATGGCGTTGACGTTCTTGATTCCTGTCGGTGCGGTGGTTGGACATTATTTCGAGCGTTGGGCGGGCCGGCAGTTGCGCGCGGAGTTTGCCAAGCGTATAGGCGTGCTGGCGGCGACGGGCCTGATTGTAGGCGAGAGTCTGTTTGGTGTTGCGTTCGCCGGTATCGTGGCGGTGGTGGGTAACGACTCGCCGCTGGCGGTAGTGGGCGACAGCTTTGAAAAATTTGGAACCGTGATCGGGTTGGCCTTGTTCGCTATCGCGACCACCGCGCTATATTGCTCGGCCAAACGTGCGGCATCGGCCTGAGCACTTCGGAAGGGCTGGGAATTTCTCTGCTGGACCGCCTGGCGGCTCAAGGGGAATCCGCGTTGCGATATCGGTCTTCTCGGTGCGGATGCCCCGATCGTTTACGACATCGGCCGATCTTTCGGCAGTCGCGGTGCGAGCTTCGTCGAATGCCAGTTTTTCGTCATGATTCGAATTGATGGCGCCGAGCAGTGAACCACCGCCGCTGGGGTGGCTGGCTGTGTCTGCGGCCTTCCGGCGCACTGGCGTGGAGTTGTCGGCTTTCGCGGCGAGGGGGAAAAGGGAACGAGAGAGTTTCATAGGGAAAGGTGATGCTGCCATCGATCGGATGGGATGATGAAGGATGAAGAAGCTATATTGAAACGGTCCTATAACGGTGGCTCCGTGTTTGTTCGGTCTTCGTTAACGCGGCCGGGAGGATTGTTAGGTCTTCGTAAAGGACGGCGGCGAGTTTGAGGGCGGCGTAGAAGCCGTGCGACTCTGAGTTAAAAAAATACGGCTTCGTTGCTACAAACTGCTAGAGATCTGTTGGGGATTGCGAGACCCAGCCCACCGCTGCCTTTGCGGATACGTGCTGTTTCTGGCTTATAAAAGAGTTCTCCGGACCGGGCGAGAATCTCCGCAGGCACACCAGGATCGTCGTCTTCGATTACGAAATACGCTTGCTTGTTTTTGCGGCGGGTCTAGAATGTAACCGGCGCTGGGCGTTGCGAGCGAGTTTTCCTACCCAGCACGCGGCCGAGGAGCAGCGCGTCGAGACGGCCCCCCCTCGCGGGCTGGAACATCTTCTACATAACGCGGGTAGACCTACTGTTGCTAAGTCGACGGTTTGCGGACGCAGCCCCCCGGTGCTGGTAAAGGCGAGAAACCTGCTTACAAGTTTGGCGATCTGTTGCATTTCTTCGCACACGTTCGGGACGGTGGGGGCTATAGCCCGGCGAGGGATTAGCGTTTGAGCAATTCGACTGCGACCTGTAGGCGCGTAGCGGAGATACCAATTTATTGGCGATGCTGCCAAGAAATCGTCTCTGATCGTTCACAAGCATGTCGAACTTCGTCACCACTGCATCGACAACTTCCCCGAGGCGCCAAATTTTCCCGGAGATGCGGGCGTTGGTCCTAGCTTCAAAATGTTCTTCGGCGAAACTGGCTGGTGGCGTGCGTTGGGCGGTGTAGCTGGCGAGATAGCGAGATATGATCTGCGCAAACTGGAGCCAGAACAGAGTGGAAATTCCCACCGCGATCGGCTTGGGACACCGGTTCTGAAAGAGAGGCCGAGGAGGCCGGCGAGGAACCAGAACGACGCAATACAAGTGAGCAGGGTGGAGGGCGGGGGCCGTGTTGCTCTTTTCTAGAATCCCTTGGCTGGGCTGCAGAAGCAGCCCAGCACTAGTAACTGCAGTCGGCGGTACGTACGAAGAAGCGGCTAGGGTCACCGCCGCCGTTGCATAGCCACAGGGTTTCCCGCTATATATCCCTTCTCGCAGTGGGCGATGGCTGCCGCTCGATCTGGACCGGCATCCGTATACAGGCAGCGGCCAAGAGTGTCGGTGATGACTTGCACGCGATCGCCGAGTGGGCCGAGTTCGAGCGTCTGCCAGCCAGAATCGCTGCGCAGGAGAAACTACCCAATGGCGATGACTAGCAGCAGGTTTGCAATGGGAATAAGAAGGGAGACTTTGGCGGGGGGGATTTTTATCGGGGCAGGCGCCTGAAACGTAGTATGGAAAGTCATAGGTGAAAAGCTCCAACGTTTACCCGGCTTTATCAAAAATAAACCGTCTTGCAGGTACTTAACGCCGGGAGCTTTCACTTCGGGTCCTAAGTTCCTATGTTGTACAGCGCCAGTTCCTCGCTCGTTTCGATGTTCGGAACGCGACATCTGGAGCCGTCTCAGTGGCGTCGCCGAGCAATTTAGCTTTGACTCAGCCAGTGGCCGCCAGTCTTCCGACGCGGCTTACCATAATCACATCAACCCTATGGTTCTTCGCTGCAAACTAGACCATAACGTGACCATAGAATATGGCGACAAGGAACTGTAGCGATGTAGCGAAACTAGCACGCCCAAAAAATCCCCCGTCTTTGGTCGGACTAACGGATGGGGGGCTGCCCACCCATCCACAGGCCCTATGGCTACTCCGACCTGCTCTATCCCGCCAGCGGGATCAGCTACATAATTTCCGGCTTCGTTAAACGAAACGCTGCCAGTAGGATGTCTTACGGTACTGGCGACTTCGGCGGTGAACGATTGAGCCAAGTTTCCCGTTTGAGCCGCCAGTGTGCCATGCCGAAGCCAGGCGCCTCTTCCCCTCTCAATACGGGCTGTCAACGATGGCAAGTTAGAGCGTCGGCGGCTATATCGACTTACGCCATCGGTAACTTTGCGGAGGATTGCAAATGTCTGGGCGACCTCTGAAAAACGAGGAAAGTAGATTCGGGCTTCAACTGCCAGAATTTCGGTTTATTGCGTTGTGTCCGAATTTTCCGACGGCACCTATGCCTTTTTACCTGCATGGACATGTATATGCAACTTGGCATTTCTGGACGTGATCAATAAGGATTATTTCGGCTCTGCTGGAGCTGGGCAGCGATGTCGTCACCTCGATTACGCAAACCGACACATACTATGCTCGGGGCGGGCGGCCACGCTGATACGATCACGTTAGCTTGCACTGCATGGATAATGGCAATGGCGTGCAGGTGTTATGTAACTCTGTCGGTAGTGCGATGTACAGGTTGAATCTTTGGCTAACAGTTCAGCTTGGACCAAACTGGCGTTTACGGTAGGGAGCGCCGACACCACCGTTGCGTTGTCTTAGATAGACAGCGGGAGTACTGCTACCGGTTCTACCAACGATTCCAGTATGACCATAGCCACTTCGAGCGTTACTTATATCGGGCAGCAGCTATGGTGGTGGCTACGGGGCGCCGAGCGTGGTTTTTCGCTGGATTCGGTTTGACTGGTTGCGACCAGCCTGAAACGGTGTTTGTCTTCCTCTTCTGGTGCCGCTTACATTGCTGGTGTTGTTAGTAGATAGCTGGCTGAAAGGAGATGGAGCTCGTTTTTTTGCGTTTTCCCGAGCTTTTTTCGCAATGATGAGATGTGGGGGCGTCGATTGAGCTGGCCGGAACACGTTGTAATTTCGGTCGCGGTATTCGTAGAGCAGCACTTCGCGGCTTTTGATCCAGCTGCGGTTGCGCGCGAGACTCCCAGCTAGTCGAATTTCTCCGGTGTCAGGGCGAGTGGCTTGCGCTGAGGTTGATGTGTAACAGATCGACGACAATTCCTTTCGATGGTGGGAGAGCCTTGGTGTGGCTGAGAACGTGGTTTGTCCGTGCTCCGCAGCCGGGCGAGCAGTTTGTGGGTAGAGAAGTATTGAACAGATAATCGTTGGCTCCGGTTTCGAGCCCCCCACGATACGATCCGGCTCGTCGCCGCGGGCGGCGAGCATAAGTCCCGGCACGGCGCTTTGGGCGCGGATGTGCGGCAATACCTCGAAGGTTTCCAGGCTGAGCAATATCTATCCATGGCGAGGACGCTGGCATCCCAGGCTTCGATCCCTGGGGCGATGACTCGCACTGTTCCGGAAGCGCTGCCGCGTTTGGGTACTATGTCAGGGCCGAGCGACTTGAGGTAGGTGGCGACGACGCACCGAAGATTGTAGATGCTTTTTTAGATGCTTCCTTCTCGCAACGTCGCGCTCACTGTGCCCCTACATACATGAGGCCAGCCCGCTAAACTCGAGGAGGGTCGTTGCGCACTACGACCACGGCGTGCAGCGCACGGCGAATCCCGAGAACGATGAATTGTTTTGGCATGGCGTTGTCTTTGATTCATTGGCTGCGGAGTGGTGGCATGACGATTCTGGAAACGGCTGGCAATATGAGGGGCTCGGCGGTGGGATAATCTCGGTAATCAACCAGCAGTATGCCCGCGCCCAACTATTGGGAGCGCATTACTATTGTGAATTGCCGACTGTGTTTTGGAACTGCGTGTCTGAAGACGGAAAGAAAATGGCGCTTTGTTGGTTGAGTATCGACAGCTTCTCGATTTGCGGTCGGCTGATTTCGGTCGACGACAAGCTGCTAGATATCGCGGTTTCACGTGGTGCGATCAGTGCCCGGTTTTGCGAGCATGAGACTGCCCGGGCCGACAGGGAAACGTTCGTTTCTGAGCCGGAATTCGCTGATGCCCGTGGCGAACAGATAATATTCCTACTGGAGACAGCGGGCGTGGAACAGTCAGAGCATCTTGCCGGGCGGGACTTTGCCGAGCTTGAGATCGAAGGGCTATCCGCTTTGGGTGAGCGATTGGTAGTGTTTTGCCCCGAGTGCGATTGCAATGCCTTTGTTGGATTAGACGAATTTACCCTTTGGCGAAAATCAGTCCTTCTAAGTGTAATCTTATCGAGATAAATTTTGCGGGATAAGAAGGGTGATAACGCTGGCGTGGGGGGTAGCTTTGACACGGTAAATGGAGCTATTGTGGGGGATTCCTCCTCGCTATCGGAGTAATAGACCTTTCATAGTTGGAAAATCTTTCCCGGTGGTTGCAGATCCCATTTATTGAAATTGGGATAATAGCCAGGTATCGAGCAGCGGGTTGTGCGTGACGACTAAACCTTCGGTGTCCTCCGCTTCGGTGTTGGTAAGGTGGCGTGTTTCGCCTGGTGGGGAAAATATGTTGCTGAGTCGAGCTGCATGCTGTCTGTTACCGAACAGAGCCGTTTCGTGTCTCATGCGTACAACAAACAACTCCCATTGAGCGAGATGAGTGTGAAAATAGACGAACAGAGCCGCTGGCCGAGATACGGTAGATTTGCAGACCAAATGAATGCCTGTCACCCAACAGGTTCCGGCGTTGCGAATGTCGCCAATGGCGAGAAACAGATTCTGGGGAAATAGGTGGTATTTGCTGGCAGGGGATCGTTGCTCTTCCTCTGGGAGGGGGTGGCATAATCTGGACGCGCAACATGTCAAAATTTTAGCGGAAACAGAAAGCGCCGGACAGGGCCCTCGGTGTTTTAATCGAAAGTTCTGGCAGGCGGATCAGTCAGTCGGAACGTAAAGCGCTGCACAACAAAGGGGAATCCGGGCCGAAGACGACGCGCGTGTTTTACAAAACCGGTGGCAGACAAACGATTCGGTTCCGAGTCACATAGCCCTTCACTCGCTTCGTCGACGTGTCTCAGCGACTCAAGTGGGAATATTCTTCAGCAAGAGAAAAGCATGCCGAAAATATCGGCGGTTGAAAAAGTTCTTAAGTCCCAACCTCAAAAAGTGGCACCAAAGCCTCTTTTTGAAGGGACCGCGTTACGGAATGTATCTATTTTTGAAATCGCGTTTGCGTAGCCGGATGGGCAGATGCTTCAGCATAGGCATCCATGTCGACGCACGAGCACGCGAGGTTGCGATCGCCGTAGGCGTTGTCGATGCGGCCGACGCTCGGCCAAAACTTGGCGGCGCGTGTCCACTTGTCGGGGAACGCGGCTTGTTCGCGGCTGTAGGGTTTGGTCCATTCGGTGGCGCAGATAGCTGCGGCGGTGTGTGGGGCGTTTTTTAATAAGTTGTTAACTTTGTTACTTTCCCCACTGGCCACAGCAGCCATCTCGTCATGGATGGAGATCAGAACGTTGCAGAAACGGTCGAGCTCGGTCTTAGTCTCGCTCTCGGTCGGCTCGACCATAATCGTTCCGGGGACTGGAAACGACATCGTGGGCGCGTGATAGCCATAGTCCATTAGGCGCTTGGCGACATCCTCGACTTCGAGACCGTGCTTTTTCCACGGGCGAAACTCGAAGATGCATTCATGGGCGATTAGCCCGTTGGTGCCCTTGTAGAGGACGGGAAAGAATATTTCGAGGCGCTTGGCGATGTAGTTGGCGTTGAGGATGGCAAACTGTGTTGCACGTTTCAGGCCGTCGGGTCCCATCATTCTGATATACATCCAGGAAACGACAAGGATGCTCGCGCTGCCCCGCGGCGCGGCGCTAACGGCGCCCATGTGGTGGCCGCTGGTATCGGCGTGGAGATGGACGACTGGGTGGCTGGGCAGAAACTCGGTGAGGTGCTTGGCCACACCAATCGGACCCATGCCAGGGCCGCCGCCCCCGTGCGGAATGCAGAAAGTCTTGTGGAGGTTGAGATGACAAACGTCGGCGCCGATGTTGCCGGGCGAAGTGAGTCCGACTTGAGCGTTCATGTTGGCCCCATCCATGTAAACCTGACCGCCGGCTTCGTGTACGAGGCGGCAGATGGCTTTGATCGAAGCCTCGTAGACCCCGTGGGTCGACGGGTAGGTGACCATAAGCGCAGCGAGGTTGGCGACGTGTTCTTTGATTTTAGCCTGGAGATCGGTGATGTCGATGTTGCCGTTTGCATCACACACGACGGAAACGACCTTCATGCCGCACATCGCAGCACTCGCAGGGTTCGTACCATGGGCGCTTGTGGGGATGAGACAGATGTTGCGATAGCCTTCGCCGTGCGATTCTTGGTAGGCGCGGATGATGAGGAGACCGGCGTATTCGCCTTGGGAACCGGCATTAGGCTGGAGCGATACAGCGGAGAAACCGGTAATCTCTGTGAGCCATTTTTCCAACTGGGCAAAGAGCTGGGCGTAGCCCTTGGCCTGGTGGGCTGGCGCGAAGGGGTGTAGGCGGCCAAATTCCGGCCAGGTGACCGGAAGCATCTCGCTGGTGGCGTTCAGCTTCATCGTGCAGGAGCCGAGCGAGATCATCGAGTGGACTAGGGAGAGATCCTTGTTTTCTAGTCGTTTGATGTAGCGGAGCATCTCGTGCTCGGTGTGGTATTTGTTGAAGGTGGAGGCAGTTAGATAACCGGAGCTGCGGGCGTGTGGCGCGGGTAGTTTGACGAGCTCGGCGGTCCATGCGGGCGGCATTGCGCCGAAAAGCCAGAGCAAGGTGCGCACGTCGCCAGTATTTGTGCTTTCGTCGAGGGAAATGCCGACGGTTGAGGCATCGACTGGACGAAGGTTGATTTTTGCGGCGGAGGCCGAAGCGTGGAGTTTGGCGGCATCGATTCCCGAGACGGTGAGTGTATCGAAGACTGGCTCGGCGTTCACTTGCAGGCCAGCTGCCTTGAGGCCGTCGGCGAGCTCTTGCGTGAGACGGCGAAGGCGAAAGGCGATTTTCTTCAGGCCTTCCGGGCCATGATAAACGGCATACATCGACGCCATTACCGCCAAGAGCACTTGTGCGGTGCAGATATTGGACGTGGCTTTGTCGCGGCGAATGTGTTGCTCGCGTGCACCGAGGGCAAGGCGCATGCTGGAGTTACCTTGTGCGTCTTTCGACACGCCGACCAGACGGCCAGGTATTTGGCGTTTAAACTCATCCTTTGTGGCGAGAAAGCCGGCGTGCGGGCCACCGAAGCCAATCGGCACGCCGAAGCGTTGGGCGGAGCCTACGGCGACATCAGCGTTGAATTCGCCGGGAGCGCGGATGATCGTCAGGGCCAGTAGGTCGGTCGCGACGATGCAAAGGGCCCCGGAAGTATGTGTCTTCTCGAAAAAATGTTCGAAGTCGTGAATGCTTCCGGTCGTATCCGGATACTGCACGAGCACGCCGAAGACCGGCGTTGCGGCGAAATCGAAACTGCCGTGATCGCCTACGACAACGGCGATATTGAGCGGCTTGGCACGCGTGCGGACGATGTCGATCGTTTGTGGGTGGCATTTTTCAGAAACGAAAAATTTAGACGCATTGTTGCTGCCGCCCAGCTTTATGCGGTGGGTGAGCATCATAGCCTCGGCAGCGGCGGTGCCTTCATCGAGCATCGAGGCGTTCGCGATTTGTAAACCGGTAAGGTCGGTAACGAGCGTCTGGAAATTGAGTAGCGCTTCGAGGCGGCCTTGGGAAATCTCGGGTTGGTATGGCGTGTAGGCGGTATACCATGCGGGATTTTCCAGGATGTTGCGTTGGATGACGGACGGGGTGAGACAGTCGTAATAACCCATCCCGATGTAACTGCGGAACAGTTTATTTTTTGCGGCGATGCTGCGAAGCTCAGCGAAAGCGGCGGATTCACTAGCGGCGGTTGGAAGCTTTAGGGCGCGTTTTAGACGGATGGCAAGAGGCACGGCAGCATCGGCTAGTGAGTCGAGCGAATCGTAGCCCACTGTTTTGAGCATTGCGGCGACGTCGAGATCGGGCGAGCCGCTGTGGCGGCGTTCAAAAGTATCAAGTGGAGCGAGTAAGTCGCTATTTTTGATTATTTTTTTCAAATTATGGAGTCGAAAAGCGTGTAACTGAGTTTTGGAAGTGTTGCTCTCCATAACTCAATTTTTTATAATAACTTGAAGTAAGTTTTCGAGTTTAGTTTTTGGAGGTAATTTGTATATTTTAACGATAACTTAAATTTTTTAAACCATCTATACCGTGAATATTGCGAGCAAGTCGGGCGGGCTTCTTGTTACTGTTGGTGGTTTTTAGCCGTGACCAAAGTCAGTTAAGGTGGCAACACTGCTGTTAACTAGCTAAAGTCCGTTTTTTAAAGGGCAGACAGGCCAAGATAATGTAAACAAACCGGCATATGCAGGCGACGATTTTCTGTGCCAGCTTGTGTCGAATCGGATAATTATCTGTTGGCATTCGTGCCGGTGGACTGCGTCCTGGCTGGAGCCATTTTGCGGAAAGTGCTGAATGGCGAGGCGGAACCAGCCCGGGAACTTCGTTTTTCGGCCAGCCTCGATACCGCTGCTCGCCGGACTTAAAGAATGTGTTTCTTCTTTTCGATTTGGTGCCCGAGTTGGCTGAGATAGATGGCTTTTGACTACGGCTTGGGAGGTTTCCGCACCCGGGCATACGCATACCACCGCTGTGAATTTACGCCTGCCGATTATGCGGCCGTTCCGTTGTAGGGGGGAAACTCTTCATGTAGTTGCCGTAGTTGCGTTCTTTCTTTCTCAGGTAGCGTAGCGTGAAGGCGTTAATTAGACATGTTCGTGATAGTATCACTAGTGTGTGTTCGACTGCATTGTGGACGACAGATCGCCAGTCTTTGTAACGAGACACTGGAACCTTTCCTTGGACTGTTTGCCAGCTTATCCATCTTTTCCCTCCAGTATGGCATGGCCAGGGAGGCAGGTCGCAAAGATAAAAATCTAAAGATCTATCCGCATGGCATGGTGCAGTATCCGAGTGGAATCCGCAACTGGTCCGTTTGTTGTTGGCGGGGGCTTGACAAAAGCGTTTCTTCCTGCGGGCGCAGGACGGCTATTTTATGGCGACGCTCGACGCTCTTTGTGCGAGGTTGATAGAATAGAAAACAGAAGGGGGTAACTTGAACGACCAGGGCGGCTGAAACAAGAATTTTACGCTTAAGGGGGACCTTGTAAAGTGGGTGATGTAGATCCGACAGCCCCAACTCGAGAATCTCGAGTATACCCAGCCCTTCGATTTGTTTCCCAGTGATCCACCGGCTGGCTAATCGGTCTTTACCGGAGCGTTGGCCATCGTGCTGGGGACCTTAGCTTCGGCTAGCACGGTGGGAGATGACTTGGTCCTTAACTGCAGACCAGTGGTAGGGTTCGATAGCGAATAACAACGGCACTGTTTTTTCTGGCTTGGAAGCGGTTGCCCATGCAGGTGTCCGCGACCGATTGCGTGTTGCCGTCCGACAAAGCGGATTCTTTGGTTGCCCCAGTGCGGCGACGGCCTTCAATTTTCTACCGTCTGCTTCCAAGTATCTTCGATTCCCTTCTCCGCGTAGGTGCTGTCCCGTGAGGCGCGCAACAGTGGTGTAGCTGTTGGAATGCGATATCGGCGTAGCTTCCCACAAGGCGGACGACGTTCACTACTTATTCCGATTCGGGAGCGCTTTCGGCGTAACCGCCGTTTTCGTAAACGGATTTGGCTTGGCGTTCGATAACCAGAGCAACGTTTGAGTGCGTATCCTGAAGCGATACGTTTGATATCGACGATTTCAATATCGTTGCGAGCGCTACTTTAGTACGACTCCACCAGCAATCACCGCGAGTTCTACGTTGTATGGTTTCCGGGGCCGCCACGGTTTTGCTTTACGGTTAGATCGGTTTTCCCCCGTGGATGTCAGAAGCCTACGATGTCGTGGTAACGAATAGCGCCACCAAGTAACAAGTGACGGAACGGCGCGATGTTTTCTCTGTTGGCGTTTATCGCACTGATCGATGAAATCGCCTACACTGGCGACATCTATTACGCCCACGAGTCCGGTTCGATCGACTTCGATGCTTCTCCGATCAGCGCATCTGACATCGACGGTTAGAGTTTTGCTAAATACAACGGAACCGGTGCTGTCGCTTTCCCTCGCTTCGATATCGGCAGCGTCACTCTTACTTCTACCCTTTAAGAGTAGTGCCAGCGATTGCGCGCTCGGCTCTCTCCGGCGGGATAAATGTGTCAATGCGTCGCGCTTCGGCTGGATGTTGGTGAGCAACACTGCACTGGTTGGACCATAAATGCAATTAACGCTCAGCTACACGAGCGAGCAATGGTGCAGCGGCAGCGCGCCTCAGCGAATAAGCTGAACTTCGAATATGCGATCGATATAAATGCTGGTACGTGCACGGCAACTTCGGCGTTCGACTTAATCACGCTACTTTCCAGCGTCTCCGCTGGTACGGTCGATGGCAATGCGGCGACCAATTCCACCGCCATCAGCGGTACTACTTTTGGCCTGAGATGGGGCGTCAGGACAGGTTCTCGTGCTGCGCTGGACTGATATATTTCTGACTCCGGAAGAGATGACGATTTTGTGATCGATGGTCTTTAGCTTTAACACGTTGGATTCGATGAGCGATATCCTACTTTAGACTGCTTAATACGACGCTAGCCAGTAACACGGCCAACGTTGCAACGACCACCGCGTTTGGCATGGTGTTTAACAAAACCGTTAGCGTTTGCTCCCGCGTCGGCCTTTTCACTCGCTGGCTCCTCGAACGCGGTACGCACAGCTTCACTCTTTGGGGTGACTCATTTGGCTTCTTTGCACACTTACACCCACAGCCTCGCTTGCGGAGGGTGAAACGGCGATACTTACTGTTGCTGGTTCCCAAGTCATCGATGCCTCCGTGGACGTCTCGTCTAGTACCCAGATTTTGGTCGCCACACCGCTCCCCCTCCTACATCAACGCGATGATCGAGCTGCTCCCAATTTATGCGGTGCAAGGCAGCGAACTGACGAGTCTATATGCTGGTTGCTCTGCTACTGTGCAGGGCGTTGTGCTTACCAGCGACCAAGGCTCTGGCCAAGTTGGCGATTGCTATATTGAAGCGCTCGATTCCAAGCAGAATTTGAACGCGACAATGTCCGAAGACATTTACTGTTTTCGATGGCACCAACTCGGTGAGCGTTGATTATCTCGTGACAGTTACGGACGTCTCTGCCGCGATAAGCGAAACGGAGATCAGTAACGTTACGTTGTTTACAAAAGTCAGCTCGAGCAACGCGCTACGCGCGGTGGCTTCGGTGACGCTCACCTTCGTCAACGCGAGCGGTCCAGAACGTTGCCAGAATATTTTGGTGACGTTTCCGCAGAGTCTTCCGTGACGAATAACTATGACCTTTCGACTACTGCTACAGCGAAGCGATCTTCAGCAACGGCCTCCTCGCTCCCAGCAACGATAAGTGTTGCCGCACCCAGCTTTGTTGCTTAGGTGATGGAGACCGCGAACCTGCTTGCCAGATCTCCTTCGATGACGGTCCGAGCAATCCTATCCGTTGCCGATGTCCTATCTAAACGGATCCGATTCGGTAATTGCGACACTTTGTGCTCGCAGCACGGCAACCGGCGTTACCAGTACTTTCGACAACTGGTTTCGCACTTACGTTGTTCAATCCACTTCCATGTCCACCTTTTTCGATGCAGCAACCCCGAACGGTGCTGCATCAGGCTTGCTTAATTTGCTTCGTGTCGCTTTCGGCAGTATAGAAAATTTCATGAACGGCGATGCGACCGGCAATAATTCCCCGACTTTGCGTGGCACCGCCACCTATGCCGATACCAGCGGCAAATTCGCCAAAGGTGACGGCGACGAATTTACCCTTGTAACCGAATATAATTGGCCTTAGCAAAACTAAAACAATCGTATCACCAACGGCTCGGCCGACAGCTACGGAGCCAGCCGGCGCGATCACTTAGCTGGTCGGTAGTTTCAACGATAGCGTGCCGGCCGGTACCACACATATTTTTATCAACGCCGCTGCCGTCGACATTATGATAAATGGTATCCATTCGGCCATCATCTGTCGCATCGAAATCGTTCATCTGTCAGTAGTGCTCGATAGCGTTTACATCAACAACTATGCGCGCAAATTCACTGCGATAGACGTTCCGTCAAAAGCCCATAGGAAGAAAACCTCCACTTTCTGCGTGAATCACTTCTGCGCCAAAGGCTAGCGTTTCCAGCATGGATGGTGGCGTGGGGCCTCAGTGCCGACCAGAACGACAGTCAGTGCAAGAACAACTGTATCTGCACGAGGGAAGCCTAAATTTGTTACTACGTGACTCGCGAGCAGTCCGACCGATAAGCGGCAATTCGTGCGTATCAACCGTTGACCACATCCTATGCGAAAGAGGATCCAGCTACGGCGATCTTTAACGCCGGCTAGGTGAACTTTGCTGAGCGCTTTTTAAGGTGAAAATGTTTACGCCTATTTCTACAGTGGCAAATTCGGCTACCTTGGCCAACGCGCTCGCCACGCCGAGCGCTCAACGCTTAAATGCTGAGTGCTTCAACCTAGAGCATGCGGACTTCGAGAACCTGTCTATTACGATTACAACATCGAAAAAAGATGCCATGCGACATGCAATCAACGAAGACATGTCCTATTTATTAATTACTATTCGGACCACAATCTTGTCGTAATCTGGGTCGATCTCACGTCGGCCTTTGGGATCCCGTGACCTTCACTGTCGTCGCCACTGGCAACCCATCGCCAAAATACCATTGATGCAAAAGACGACACCGCGATAGGCGAGACACCCCAGCTGCCACGCTTACACTGGCGCGCGACGGTTGGGCCCCCCGGCGTACATTGTGTTTGTGGTGAGCAGCGGCGAAGGCTCTGTGAAGGGTTGTTGTGTGTGCCGCCAACCCTCGTGGCCAACAAAGCGGCAGCGACCGTGACGCCGAGCAACCTGGAGAAACCCTACACGGGCGTAGCCCGGCTGGTGACAGTTACAACAATTCCTACCGGAGTCTTCGTCGCGGTGACTTACGATAGCAGAACGACGGTGTCTGTCGCGGCTGCTTCTTTGCTCGGTTGCCGCGACGGGTCACCTATTCAAAATATGAAGGCTCGGCTAGCAGTACCGCTTGTTGTTTCACCACCCTCGGCGAGTCTTGTGTTTAACAATCTGAACCAAATTTGCAGTGGTACGGGAAAATCCGCTACCGTCACTTATGACGACAGCGCTATTTTCCCGGTCAACGTTGCCGCCTACGCAGTCGCCGCTTTTACTACTGATTCAAACTACGCCGTAGCGCCGATAACAAGAGAACGTAACTATTCACGCCGGCTATTGGTCATGGTTACTTTGACGGGTTGAATTAAACCTATACCGGTTCGAGCCACCCGGTAGCTGCTACCGGCGTCACCTACCGGTCTGACCACGAAAGTTACCTATAACCTGCCTCCACGCCGACCTTCCGCTGGCAGTTACGCCGTCGCCAAAACAAGTTATACCGACTCAACCAGTGGTACCGCGCTTAAGGGCGGGGCGATCGCTGATCGTCTAACCGTGGATAAGGTCGATCGGCATGCTTACCCAAGTGATTTACCAATCTTGTTCATTGGAGCAGAAGGGTTGCGGACTTCTTGGTCTGTGGCTCCCCTTTTTTGTCTAATATCATGGCAAAGCCTGCATCGTGCGGGCGGTTGGGGACGGTTATACGGGTGACTGCGGAACACGATAAGCTGGTTCAGGTGGTGAAACTGAAGCGAAGCGCTTTCGTTCCCAAGGGATAGTACCTGCCGAACTTTTTCAGCGTGCGAAAGCTTGCACGTCCATTTAAACGCGGGTTCTTGCACCAAACGCCAAGGGTAAACCGATCAACAAACGCTTTTATTTCGGAGCCAGTTTTAGTTGCCCTATGAGCTAAAGAGCGCTTTTGTCATCTTGGCTTTTTTACGCCAAGGAAGGCTGTAGCAAATCCATCTATTATCGCGGCTTGGATGATATGGATGTCGAGTCCTTCTGCGGAGGATACAGACTGCACCAGGCAATCGATTTTTCGATACAAAAAAGTAGCTACGAGCTACACATTTTCCCAGATGGGTTCTGAGATCTTGAATTTCCAGCACTTGTGGCAGCAATGGAGGGGCGCGCTCGATAAAATAGTCCGCAGTCGAATCAAGAATATCCAAACTAAGACCCCTATCCCCGTTCGTTGGTCCCACACCGCAATACCCTGACAAGTTGCTGAAATCGGACGCGAATTGCGAGGTCGTGGTGGTAATAAAAATCACTTTGCAAGGGTTTTTTTATCTCCTCAAAACGAATTGGCTATTGATCCAGTCTTCTAGTAAAATGCGCCTGCAGCGATTCACTAGTGGCGGATCAATACATCGAGTGAAAAATAGTTACGTAGTTAGCACGGCACTAAGGTGAACATGACGCTGCAGCTCGTGCATCCTGAAACTAAGGAAAAGAGCTAAAATTTTTGGTAACAGTTGCCCGGACTTGCCGGGCGAGGCGCGGCCACCAAGACTTGCCGCCCATGACCGTGCTGCGCGATTTCTCAAAAAAACAAGGCCGGGCCGATTATGTAGCCGAGCGACTGGCCGAGCTCTACCCGAAGACGCCGATTCCACTTGATCATCGTGATGCCTACACGCTGCTCGTTGCGGTCGTGCTCTCGGCCCAGTCGACAGATGTGAGCGTCAACAAGGTTACCTCTCATCTCTGGGCTCGCGTGGCGACTCCAGCCGAAATGGCGCAAGTGCCGGTAGAGGAAATCCGCCAACTTATTCGCTCCGTCGGGCTGGCCCGGAAAAAATCAAAAGCGATCCGCGAGCTCTCCCAGCTGCTAGTCGAGCGGCATGGCGGCGCTGTGCCCAGGACGTTTGCGAAACTGGAGGCGCTGCCTGGGGTCGGGCACAAGGCCGCCTCGGTGGTGATGAGCCAGGCCTTTGGTTTTCCGGCATTTCCGGTGGATACGCACATTCACCGGTTGGCGCAGCGCTGGAAATTGAGCAAGGGAAGAATCGTTGAGAAGACGGAGACAGATTTGAAGCGGCTGTTTCCGGAGGAAGATTGGAGCCAGCTGCACCTTCGGATGATTTACTACGGTCGGGAATACTGCACTGCCCGCGGGTGCAACGGCACGGCGTGTGAGATTTGCAGCACGCTATTTCCAGAGCGGAAGCCAGTTGTAAAAATGAAAAAGCGAAACAGAGTTGATTTGGGCGGGGCAGTTTTTTAAATACTTAAAAATTTGTTTGGACGCTTAGCTCAGTTGGTTAGAGCACGTGCTTCACATGCATGGGGTCGCTGGTTCGAGTCCAGTAGCGTCCACCATTCTTGGGTATAAGCTGCTTACGGTTTTTATTTCCACCAAATGGTATCGTGACGTAGCAATAATTGCTCTATTACGTTTATTCTTCTACTGGTTGTTCGCTTCAGCATCTAATTTGAATTATTGATTATTCTACAAAGCCCCTTATACGATTGCTTTGTGTGAGTCTCGTCGACGAAGCGGAAGGGTGTTTATTCGTTCTCATGTGGCTGGAGGCTAAATTTTAAGTATTAGAGCCTACTTGTTACGTTACTATTTCAACAAGCCGCTTGCCTTAAACGTAAAAGAAAACACCTGTACAAATTTCAGACGATCGCCAACGATCGAAATCGGATAAACACCCCAATAAACAAACCTATATCCCGATGACCAATAAGGTAAAGTAACCAACTGAACTCTGACCCGATCAAAACACAGAAAGCAAGTGTACGCAATTCGCAAACTATGAGGCGATTCTAGAGAACCGCCAATCGCCAATGCGGCAATAAACGATTATGCTTTTGCTGCGTTAGGATGGATGGGAATCGGAAGACATCTACTGTTTAGTATTAGCTTAAGCGCTTTTTTCCGAAGGGCTTAGCCTCTTTTGCACCCTTTTCAAGGGTATCATCAGAAGATCCGTGCTCATTGGTCCAGCTTTGTATAGGACGTTAATTGGAAAGCTTGCCCAAAAAGAAATGCTAAAACCGGTGTTAAGCAGTGTTCGTAGTTGCTGATCTGCACGATTTTGCTTGCGATTAGATTTCCCTCTATTGATGGTTCACCCTCCCTTCCCCTGGTCAACATAACCCTGGAGGGATGTTTGGCCACGATATTCGGGTTGCTGATATGGCCGACGACGGTTGACATCTTCAGATCTCGGCGGAAAACATGAAAATGCTTTGTTTATCTGATCAAAAAGCTGCGAATACTCTGACTCTGGTGTTCTTCGGCCGTAAGATAAAAAGATTCGTTTATGTACTGAATGGAAGTTGCCTGCCGATTACAGTTGGGAACTACAGTTTTGGTCACGAAGGCTCTGGGGAAAAGGATGGTGAACAGGTGTTTGGTTGAGGCTGAGGCTGCACCAAGGATCTCCGCCCGATTGAGGAGGAAACTTTCGCTTTCCTTTCAATGGGACTCTAGCAAAATACGGCTGGCAAGGCGGTGTTTCAGAATGCATGAAAGAAAAAACGCTGAATGGAATTTTCGAATCGAGGATGATATGCCATATGGCATTTGACATCGATGAAGCTGACGAAGGTCGAAAATAGAAGACGAATCGAGCGGTCGAACCCAATGTCAACTCTCAGCTAATCTTTTATGCTCAAAAAAAGATCCAAGAAAAATGATCATCTTGATTGGCTCTACGTCGCTGGACTATGCTATTATTGCACTTTGTGGTTTCAAAAGAACAGCCTTTTCGATACCTTCTCTTAATTTTGGGACTATTCTTCTTATTTTTGGAAATATGTGGTTTTTGTACAGGTCGTGTACAGGAGAATCGCCTCAAAAGAGAAATATGCAACTAACTATGCAACTATGACAATCAGTGTTGATTTTCTCTCATAAAATTTATATATTATTAATATGGAATTTTTATTATCAAAATAAAATGTAAAGGTATATTTTTTGCATTGATGGCGTTTTTGTGGTGATAGTTGGACCTCTTGTCCTGTGGATGCTACAAGAGACACTGGAATATGCTAAGTCCGTGGTTTCTCGTAAAGCGTATCATGAAGGACAAGCAGGTTCGTTCGTATGGCTAAGCAAGTCTGGCGATTCGATCCTGCTGCCGGGCCCATCCGATTCGGGCTTAATATGATGTGCCCATACCATAATATAAGCTGAACTAGCGTCCAGAAGTGGGCGGTATTGGTCTTTTTTTTACTTTCGGGAGTGATCGGTAAAAAGGGTTTCCGATCTGTTGGATTGGTGCCTGTCTCCGAAAACAAGCAGATGCTGCGTTTCGAAATGAACGTGGATGAGGTGCAGCGAATATTAGAGAAATCGAAAGAATAGTCGCGAATTCTTCCGACGACCAAACCGGCAAAGCCTTGTGCAAACAACTTAAATTAAATGGCCGATTGCTTTCGTAATGTTTAGTGCATTCCTGAATGACATATTTTTTACGGCCTGTTCGTTAGGAGTCAGGTCTAACTCCCTGCTTCCACTTTGCCATTCCTATGTCCTTGGAGCGCTATGTGCCACGCTCTCTCTGGGAAAAGTCCCAAGCTAGTGTCGAGGTAAGGGACGAGGCTCTGATATGCAAAGAACCTATCATACCAGGCTCATCTATCTACAAACTTTTGTGAAGCGTTGCACGATCCTCTGCTGCTGTTTGAGGGACCTGCGCTAGTCCTTTGGGGTGGTGGTGCGAACAACTACGATCATGCGGTCCAGAAATACGCATTTAATTTTGTCATGGTGTCAAATAGCGCCTTTCGACGGCTGGGTTGGGACGGCAGCGAAAACGAGGATTTGACTATCTATGGTTGGCCAATTCTGTGAATAGTTGGATGGCATAGTCGTTGAGGTGGTGGATGGCATTCGGGACAATCGTCCCAGGAAAACATATGAACGGGTGCCATCCGGAAATTGCGTGCTGATCAAACATAGGGATTCGACATTCTTGCATTCTTCCCTCTACACAGTACCGAGAAGCAGCCGTGCGAACTGGCGAGTGCGTTTGGCGTGGTGAGATTTCTGATATTGTAGGAACAGTGGCCGCTTATTGCGCTATGTCTTTATTTCCACATATAAGTTGGATTAATCCACGTCCGAAGCGTCGACTGCATTGAAGTGTTGGCTCAAGGCTGTCTCTATGGGGGAAGAAAACTCAGGAAATACTAATTACTGATTCGAGGTGAGTCGTTCGAAACGGGGGTTGATTGGCCGCGCTAAACAATGTGCGGAAAGAGAAAATCGATAACGTGGGTCTCGAAGGCAATCCCCGCTTGGCAGACAGTGAGCTCTTATGTGGCTTCGTTTTTTGCTAGATATTGGCTAAGCAGTATATCAGTTTCTTTCCCGCGTAGGCACCGCTTCGTGCTGGTGGACGGGGTGTTTTTTAGCCCGGTCGAGGCTCTCTTGGTGGCCGTGGCCGTGCTTTCGTATGTGGCCAGAAGAAGTGGTAAAGAATGTCCAGCAACCCGCCAAATACGATGCCTGAGACCAGACCGCCAACAACCAAGGAGTTGACTGTGTTCCCAATGCGCTTCTTCCATGCTGTGGCTTGTTTGGGCGGGAGCCTCCGTCCAGACGCAGCGACTTTGTCGAGAGGTTTCTCGCCCTCTTCCTTGAGCAACAGCACTGATTCGGCGGGGTTTGAGGAGGCTGGGGTTTCCCCGACATTTAGGGTTAGGGTGGAGATGATATAGACGCCTAGCTGATTCGTGGCATAGTAGATCGGCGCTGCCGTGAATGGATTGGTGATAAATTGCAGCCCGCCCAGTATCATGAAATTTGTCCGCAGCGCCAGCGAAAGCGCCAGGGCAAGTGGTAGCTGCACACCCAGGATCGGTTGGAGCGCGAGAATCATTCCGGCATAAAACGATCGCCGAACACTTGTTGGTTTGAACGACCACAGATAAGCCCGTTTGCGCGCCGTATTGGCGAAGCGACCTACGATCGGGTAACGATGCATAGTTGCGCGTCGCGGTAGGAACCGTAGCAGTTTTTTTGTGCGACGGATGCGCTCATGGCGTTCTTGCTCAAGGGGATTAATCACGTAAATGAGCAATATCTAAGTTCGGTTTGTCGGCAAACTCAGACTTGGCGTCGTTGGATTACTGCGGCGGCGAGTTTTTCTAACACCGGGATTGTGTCCTCGAAGCCGAGGCATGCGTCGGTGATGCTTTGGCCATAGACGAGTGGCTGGCCGGGTACGAGCGGTTGCGCACCAGCTACAAGGTTGCTCTCCAATATGCAGCCGATGATAGCGCGTTCGCCGGCGGCGACCTGGGCGGCGAGGTTGGCGGCAATTTTAGGCTGGCGCCAGGGGTTTTTTTCGCTGTTGGCGTGGCTGCAATCCACGAGCACGACTGGCAAAACGTGCGCTTTGTGCAGCAGCGCAACGGCTTCGGTGATCGCGGCGCGCCCGAAGTTAGGGCCGCTGCGGCTGCCGCCGCGCAAGACGAGATGGCATTTGTTGTTGCCTGTTGTCGTGATGATAGCTGGGGCGCCTTCGCGAGTTAGCAAAGGAAAACAATGCGGGTGGCTCGCGGATATGATGGCGTCCACCGCGACCTGAAGATCGCCGTCAGTGCGATTCTTGAAGCCTACGGGCATCGAAAGCCCGGAAGTGAGTTCGCGGTGGATCTGGCTCTCCGTTGTGCGTGCGCCGATCGCGCCCCAAGAAATCATGTTTGCGTAATACTGTCCCAACGTCGTATCGAGGAACTCGGTTGCCATCGGCAGGCCGATTTGCACGATGTCCAAAAGGAGCTGACGGGAGAGCCGTAGGCCCTTGTTAACCTGAAAGCTGCCGTCGAGCTCGGGATCTTTGATCAGGCCTTCCCATCCCACGGCAGTGCGCGGTTTCTCGAAATAAACGCGCATCACGACGAAAAGGTCGCGCGCGAAGCGGTCAGCGAGCGGCTTGAGTTTGCGCGCGTAGTCCAGTGCTGCGGCGGGATCGTGCACGGAACAGGGGCCGACGATGGCGATCAGCCGGTCATTTCTCCCAGCGAGAATCTCACCGATGGCCTGGCGGGCTTCGCCGATGATCCTTGCTCCGATATCGTCGAGCGGCATGTCCTTCTCCAAAGTTGCAGGTGGCAGCAGAGGGCGCGTTGTACGGATGCGGAGATCAGAAATAGCTTGATGCATGCTGGACAGACAGAACAATCCAACGGTGCTTCTTTTGCACGGAAATTTTTATCGCCGCACCAAAGAAGCGTTGCGTAAATTGCACCGTATTTTTTTTCTTGGGCAACTTGGTTTTGAAATCCTACTAAGCGAGAGCTCGTGACGATCGAGATTGGTCCCGGACGGAATCGATGCAAGGCGCAGCGACACGAGAGTTACTCGCTGAGTTTTGTTTCCTTCATGTCGCTCTCACGGAGGAGGGAGATTTTGTGGCGAGGGCGTTGATTTCTTGGTGTAACGACTGATGAAAATATTTTCTCAAAAGTCTGGGGCGAGCGAACCGAGGCGCTGTGGCCATGCGCGCTTCTTGGCGTGGCCGAAGTACCTGGGGGCCTCGGCTGGCAGCGAAATGTTAAAGGGTGGGGGGCTCGGAAGTCCGCTGATCGAGCGTTTGCGGGAAAATGCTTTTGCTTCCGGCTTTGTGAAGGCGAGCAATTCGACTGATTGTTCTGTGATTTGGTCGAGAAGCTCCACTTAGGTTGAGGTTGCGCAGAGTTTAATTACGACCTGGCTTGAGCACCGTTGGTGTCGGCGGTTTGTGGTTATGTTGAAATTCGGCCGTACTACTGGATTCAGTGGCGTTGTTTGGTGAAGTTCAGGCGATCTCGTTGGTTTCCTCACGCTTAACGGCTCGGCTGAGTGCGCGCTATACCTGTCTTTAACACAATCGCAAAAAATGCACGCTGATCGCTAGTGAGGCCAGTTCTTTTACGATAGGTTTGGCAGAGCCGACCAGACGGAAAGCGGGTTCGAACTTTCATTTTTTCATCAATGGTCGCTCGCTGCAGTTCGATGGGGAGGTAACTTTGAGCAAGTACGCCCTCAGCTATAATTGTGCGCTCACCTACCTCGACCTGATCGAGGCGTTTCGCGAGACGCTCTATTTGCTGTTTTGCGGCTACGGCGTCGGCTTTTCCTTTTAGACGCAGCACATATCAATGTTGCCGGCTTTTGCCGCGCGCGAAAAGCCGGCTGCGCCTGTTCAACACGTTGGCGACACGATCGAAGGTTGGACGGACGTGCTGCATGCCTTGTTGGAAAACGTTACCGTTAGCCGGCATGTCGAGTTCAATTACTTGCACATCTGACCCGAGAACGCGCCGCTCATGCATACGCTGGCGCGCATCAACCGCAACCGGATTCTTGCTTGGGGGGCGCTGAGGATTACGAACCCATGGTGGGTGGGGCGGCGAAGGCTGTACTTTTTTAGCGGAGTGTTCCGATTGGCGTCGACCTCTTTTTTTCAGTCTAACCATACGGGAATGGCTGTGGCGAATACCAGTAATTGGTTCGAAGCGAATCTGCAAATGCACGGCGAGCAGCAATTCTGCGGGTATCGCACGCCCACAGGGGAGCGTAGGAGTGATTCGATTGGTTGTTCAGGACGCAGAAACAGCTTGGCGAACCCAGACTTTATTATGTCGAAGTCATGGGCTATTATGACGCTAACCAGTGTGTGAAAATCGGGCGGCATCTGCGGTTGTACATCGATGTGGCTGCCTTGGCCAGGCTGTGCGAGTTCGATTATCGTGAGCTGGCTGCAGGAAAGATAGGTGCTGACCGGCGTCCATTTTTGTAATCTCACTGCGACTTTGGCGGTGGTCCAGACGGCCGCGTTTTCCTACCTGAATGTGCAGGAAGGCACTGATTGGCACGCTACAAATTAACTTACACGGATTTTCCTACTTTTACCGGTTGTCGTGGACAGTAACGGAGCGCTAGACACTTCTCAGTGTTTTAGCTTATTGGATTCTGGATCGGTCGGAATTACTGCTCGATGCCGAAGTGTTGCGTCGCGCCGCCGCTATTGTGAAAGCCGTTAACGCTATCGTTGTGCTGGGAATCGACATCCGGCTCGCGATGCTGAAGATTTGCGTGAAGCCGGAAGGCGCGCTGAAATTGTTGCTTGGCACGAGAAGCGGACTCTATCAAAATCACGGCGTGCCGTCATTTTTTGGCGTGTGCAGGCTAATGGCGACGATCCCATTTTTCCGAAATTTTCGCGCGACAAATTTTCTACCTTATCGAAACTAGGGTTTACGATGTATGTGAATGGTTGTACGGAAGCGGTCGTTTTTCAGGTGGATAGACTGGTCTTTTGGCGTGTATTCGGGATGAAATCCTCGTGATAAAGTACCTCGATTAGTTAGCATCCGGCTTGTGCAGAAAAGCTGGGTGAAAGCGGGCCGTCGCCACGAGACATTTTCCCGGGCTGTACCTCAATATTTTCTGTACGGTGTCGATGGGCTACTGAGAAGTAGCCAGCCGTGATTAGCTTTGTTTGGAAGAATCGCTACAGTTTCACCGGCGTAGTGCTCCTCTAGGATTGCGGCGGCAAGATCTATCCACAGGTTATGCATGAAGGCGTGGGCACACCGGCGGACATCGAAAAGTGGGACGGCCTTGATTATGTGTCCGTCAATTACACGACGCTGGAAAAATCGGAGAACATTACCGAATTGAAATAGGTCGTAGTCTGTTCCGGCGGCGCCTGCGAGATCGTGTGGATTTTTACCTGTTTTTAAGGTGGTGGTGCGAGAGGCCCTTGTCATGTGGCAAGGCCACCAGTGCCACGCTAGGGGATTGGCCCAAAGCGAAAAATTTCCTCTCTCCGAACCCAAAACAATTTGTCTGTGGATAGCAAAACGTGTCGCTGCTTTTCGTGCAACACCCGGTAGAGGTCAAACGACTATTGTTTTATTTTGCTACGGCCAAACCTACGGTCGGAAATGCGCCGAGTCTTGGCAGGGATAAAACGTATTTACTGCCAGATGCCAGCGGAGGAATTAGAAAAGATTTTCCAGAGCGATGTATCTCGGAAGAATCGTAGTGGGTAATCGACGAACAACCGCTTAAGAAAGCTATGAGCGAAGTCCTCACGAACTGGGCGGAGAAGAATGTGCGGTGTTTTTGTTCGATCGGATCAGCAATGTCAAAGTCTGGGCGCAATCGTGCGTAGTGCGGTGTTTTTTGCGTGTAGACGGATCGTTCTGCTGGCCCATTTGGTGCAGGTGTAGGCGTGCGATTCTGCCTGTCGGGTTGGCCGAAGGCGGGATGCAATTTGTGGATTTTTACCGTGTGCTGACGTTGTCCGAGTTTTGGCGCGCAATTGAAGCGCAGCCACCGCGTGAATGGCACTAGTGTGGCTGGAAACCAGCTTTCGCCCTTCGACCTAAAGCATCGTGACTTACTGCGACTGTTGGCTGTTGTGTTAGGCAACAAGGCGAAATGTCTGGTGCCGAGATGGTGGGGCCTCTAGACATCGCTGCCTCGAAGCAGTTGTGCTTTGTTTTGTAGCTTCCCAGTGCGGTTACGACAAAGACTGTAACATAAGCTTGTGGGATACGATACGCTTAGTTTCCAATAGCAACCAAGGGATGAAGTAATTTGTAGTTTGATGGCGTTGGTGGTGCCCAGTCGGGCGAGCAGTTGGCGAATCAAGTCGGTTTGCGCGGTTGAGCCCAGCTTCTGGGGATTATCTCCTCAACGGTTTGCACATGCAGAAGTTTAAAGAGGTCTAAGGGGGGACCTGACGTGCAGAGCTAAACAGGGAAATCTGGCCGCAATCGGGCCATCCAATGTGTTATGGATGGGCACGTTTTTCGAAAAGCTGAGAAAAATGCCGAAGGAGTTTGCGCTAGGTGCGAGAAAAAACGTGGGCGCGTTTACTCTGTGGCCAAAGGGCCCCCAATTTCGAGGCCGAGATGGAAATTGCTCGTTCTTGGATGTCGACCGGTGCAATAGAGTGTGTCTTGGCCAGCTGATGCTGGCTTGGATGGCCTTGCGGCTAGTTCGTTACCTGGCGTTACAGACGGACTGGAGAATGAGGTTGTTGGATAGCAAGGGATTGAAGTTTTGCAACGAGGCGAAAAAAGAAGGCCTGTTCCGGATCGGCCAGCCCCATGCATCCGGCTACATATTGTGGTGACGAGGCCGCTGGTGAGGGAAAGTGTTGCAATGCTGTGCTGGACATTGCTGTTGGCTCTGGCGTGATGCGAATGTTCGATGGGCATTAGCGACATAGCGAGCGTCTGCACCCGGCGGGCAATGAAGTGGATTGTCTGTGAGTTGTTGGAGGTTTTTGTACTACCCGGGTTGTGCTCAGTAGCCCAGGGTGTTGGCTGCGCTCAAAACCTTGACGAGCACCACGCTGTCTTTCCCGATGATTTTCACCAACTCGGAGATAGGGACTGATCGTTTCCTGACTGAAAACTGGCGAATAAGTTTTACCAAACCGGCGAGGCACATGGCTCAGCTGCTTTGGATTTTTGTGCTGGTTTTTTATGGTGGGTGTCGTTCAAAATGCTGGGATTATCGGCTCCGAAGTATCATTGTTTAACAATGGTTTTGGAAAATGTTAAAATTTTTCTTGTAAAGATTACTATCAGATAAAAATTTTTAATGTAGTTACTTTTCATGCTGTAGATAAATAATATATCCAATCAGAGAAAATTTTATTTTAGGATTCTGTAATTAAAAGGTCAGTCGGAGAATGTCTACATGTGTTGTGGACGTTGGTCTGGTTGGTTCCGGCCTCGCAGTGCTGGCGGAACTGCGTAAGCCGGGGAGCTTTCACGATAAGCATTGATTTCGGCTAGATTGGCAGTTGGGCTGCGAGCCAGAGTGGAGGGGGCTTTGTCCTGGCAGAAGCTGGCGCTATTTATTTCTGAGGCTCTTCGGCGCTTTGGACGCTAGCTTGCCGAGGCAATCTATTGGAAAACGCAGGCGGAAATCACCGACTGGGCGTGCGACCTGTCGGACCAATGTGTCGATTGCTGGTTTGCTCCGATTGGCCATTGATGCGGAGGGAATCGAAAATTTTCCGGCAGGCATTTGTCTGCTCTGTAGGAATACTGTTTCGCGGCCGGATTGGCACTTGGAGCTAGAAAGGAGCGGGTGTGCTGTTTGCCAGAAGATGTCGTCATGCAGCTGCTGGTCGTGTGTGGGCGCTGGCGGCGAGGTTATATGAAGGCACAGTATTTTCGAGAATTCTCCGATAATCTCGGTTTGCGGTGGCGTGGTGGAAACTTCGGCCAGTCGCATGCGTTGTGGTGTCGTCGTGCTGGCAGTCGATGGTTGTTTAGAGAATATCCTGCCTGAGCTACAAAGCTGGGTGTTCACGACATAATTTGCAAATGCCTTGCTACGGAGTTCGGCCCGAGAGGTGAGTTTTTCCCGGCTGGTCTATTGGGCGCTATGGTTGCGAATACTGGAAAGCAGCTGTAGGATGAACGGATTGCTCCAACGAAAGAAGAATGGGCGGAAGTGGCTGAACCGAGCGCGTAGTTACAGGAGATGCTGGGAAGGTTCTTACGCGTGCTGGCATTCGTGACGCACCGGCTAGCTGTACTCCATACGTATTGCCAATTTCCGAAGAAGTGCGCTTGGAACTTTTGAGCTATGGGGAGTATTGGCACTGGCAACAATTATGGGTGCAACTTTACGTGACGCCCGGGCTTCCTGATGTTTTGGCTTGGCACGCTCGCTGACTTGATTTTCCATTTATTGAATGTGTCATTTGAAAATCCTGTTTACTTCCCCTGAGGTAGAACCGCTCGTGAAAGTAGGCGGATTTGGCGACATGGTGGGGGGCGTCCTCCAAGGATCTTGCAGCGTTGGGGCACGACGTGCGCATTGCCTGCCCCGCTTTACGGCTTGGTAAATCGTGTGGGTAAATGGCGTTCGCACGACGCTTCGCTTTGCGTCGATGTCGGCTCGCAAGCGTTATGGGCACGGGTGTTAGAAGCTAGAAACAGGAACTGCCGGCTGCGTTGGCGCAGGTCTGTTTTATCGAGTACGATAAGTGTTTCGCCGGCCGGAGGTTTACAGCGGCGCAGAGGACAACACATATCGTTTTTCGTTTTTCTCCCGGGCGGTGCTGGCCTTGTACGAACAACTCGACTGGATTCCGAATGTAATTTACGGTCACGATTGGGTGGTCCGGTCTGCTGCCAGTGATGCTGAATACGACGCTGCGCGACCGCCCTATTCGTGCAGCTTAAATAATATCCTTCAATATACACTAGCCATAAAAACCCGGCAGGAAGAAAACGAAACTATCTGAGCTGGGCTGCGCTGCTTGCAGCCTTGAGAACCGCTACCTTCTTACATGCTGAGGAGACTGCTCCGGTCGTTCTCAAAATGGCGAATCTCTCTTCGGTATGTGTTAGCTTGGATTCCGTCTAGCCCTTCGTTTTCTGTAATGCTCGTTTTTTGGCTGTACGTTGATTTCGGCCTTGCGGATAAAGGGATGTAACTAGGGGAAAAAACTGCACCAATATCCTTACGAAAAACATCATCGTGTTCGCTGCCTCGGCCCTTTCGTTTTGTGCGCTGGATCGAGATCTTATGTTTGGTGATGGGACGCCTCGCCTCCACTCGCTGCACATGGTGTGTAGTTCGTCAGCGTCGCTGATAATTTCCCTGTGCTGGGCCATTGTAGGCATGAACCTGTTTCCCTCGACCCTAAACTCCGAATGTTTACAGCGCCATTAACTGGTCGCCAACTCCGCTCTTGGCTGGAAGCTTTTCTTCCAGCTCGTATTTACTGGAACGGTCGCTATCGTTGTCTTTGGTGTGGTCGCTGAGCGTATCAAGTTTAGCACGTTCCCCACGTTCAGCTTCGCGTTCGTTGCATCCATCTATCCGACCTCCAGCTACTGGACCTGGAGTTGCGGCTATCTCGGCTCGAACGACTTTTGTGAACTTGCGGGTTCGACCGTGGTTCACTCCGTTGGCAGCTTGGCCTCTCTCTGGGGGATTTTCGTGTTCGGGCCGCGCAGCGCCGCTATAAAACGGCGAAAAAACTACTGCCACCCTAGATCATAACATGTTTTCGTCCGCTCTTGGCGGACTTTATTATCTGGCTCGGTTGGTTCGGATTCAATCTTTGCTTTACTATGGCGGCGATGCCGGAAGTGGACATTGCGAGTGTCTTCGTGAACATGAACATATTGCTGGCCGACGTTGGCTAGATTGGCGCGTTAATTACTTCTTGAGTTACCACGAAAAACTGGGCCTCGGCATTGATCCCAAACGGCTCTTTCCCCGGCCTTGGTGGCCACTACTGCCGCGCTCCCTACGTTTTTATCACGAATCGGCTTTGGGTGCGGTTATCGGCGGTATCCTCGTCGTCCTTTCCGTCTTTTTTTGACAAGTTCAAGATCGATGATCCGGTTAGTACGCTTTTGTACTTGATCAACGGCACTTGGGGCGCGCTTGTTGCCCTCGGTTTTTCTATAGCGGCAAGTGCCAATTGCGGTGACTGGCGGCTACCGCAAGCGCCGTGGCTACCCTCGGTACTAGCGATACTAGCCTGGCTCGTAGTCAGTATTTTATGGCTCAGCTCAAGTTAGCGTTGCTTGTAGATGTGTTTGTTGTCTCCATCATAATTTGTTATATTGTTAAAATTAATCGAAGGTGTATATCCGCGTGAGCATCAACGAAGAAACCGAAAGTCTCAATGTGGGCGAGCACGGCAGCAAATTCTATTAGAACTTCTCGCTGAAGAGCACACAATCCTGGTTTGATCTTCCGAACATAACACAAGCCTTTCGCTCCCGGGCGCTGCTGATGAATTCGGAAGCGCCTTTTTCTTGGACGATATTGTCTTACGTCTTTTAGACGGTCCTTCTGACCGCTAAAAATAGTCAAAAATCTATCGCTGTGCCCTTGACCTTCAGACGCTAGCGTTAACTCTTCATTTTCATTTCCCTATTTCCCTGTGAGTACTAAACCGCAAAAAGTTGCTATTCTTACTGCCGGCGGCCTTGCTCCCTGCTTGAGCGCGGCAATCGGAAAATTGATCTGTGTTTATACCGATAGATCTCCGGAAACCAAGATTATCTGCTACCGCTACGGCTACAGAGGCTTGTTGTGCGGCGATTCGTTTGTTGTTACCGATAAGATTCGCGCGAACGCCGGCATCTTGAAGCGTTACGGCGGCAGCCCGATTGGTAGCAGCCGCGTTAAGCTTACCAACGTTGCCGATTGCGTAAAGCGCGGCCTCATTCAGCCCGGGCAGAATCCCCAACAGGTTGCGGCCGAACAATTGCGCAAGGACTGCGTAGATGTTCTTCACATCATCGGTGGCGACGACACTAACACTTCGGCGGCCGATCTTGAAAAACACCTTTCCACCAACGGTTATCCGCTGATCGTTCTCGGCTTGCCCAAAACGATCGACAACGACATCGTACCTGTGCGACAAAGCCTCGGTTCCCTCACCGCCGCGGAACAGGGTGCGAAATTCTTCCAAAACGTCGTTACCGAAAATGGTGCTAGCTCCCGCATGCTCATCTTGCACGAGATCATGGGCCGACACAGCGGCTGGCTCGCGGCCGCGACTATGCGCGATTACATGTGCACGATCGACAGCGGCTACTTCCTTCCTGAGATCGGTCTCAGCCCGGAACGTTGGTTCGTCCACGGTGTTTACCTGCCGGAATTTAAGATCGATATGGAAGCCGAGGCTGCACGCCTCGCTTCGATCATAGATCAGCACGGCGTGGTGAACCTATTTGTCAGTGAGGGCGCAGGCGTTAAAAACGCAATCGCTGAAATTGAAAAAAGCGGCGAAGCCGTCGCCCGTGATGCTTTCGGTCATGTCTGCCTCGACGAAATCAATGTCGGCGCGTGGTTCGGTAAACAGTTCAAAAAGCTGCTTGGGGCAGAAAAAGTGCTCATTCAAAAGAGCGGTTATTTTGCTCGCTCAGCTGCGGCTAACGATGCTGATCTCTTGCTAATCAGTCGTTGCGCCGAATATGCGGTCGAATGCGCTTTGCTCGGCAGCGGCTCCGGTTTGGTTGCTGAGGATGAGGAAAGTGGCGACAAGCTGCGCACCATCGAGTTTCCCCGCGTCAAAGGCGGAAAAGAATTCGATATCCGTGTTTGCTGGTTCCAGGAGCTCCTCGTTCGCGCTGGACAGAAAACTGGTTGCTCGCGGCGCACGGTTTGATTCCAACGCTTTCGAGGACTCAGAAGACACTTCTGCCGCAATCTGGGTTGTTGTGTATCACGGTGCGGTGCGTCAGGCCGGTTGTCTTTCTGTCTTGTCTCCTATTGTCTTCCCTGATGTCGCGTTTTCTCGACCCTTTTCTCTTGCTTACTGGAATTTTCCCGGCCGGTGGTTGGGTTTGGGCTGCACCGAAAACCGCTTGCCGCGCTTGCACCGACATCAACTCTTTACGATGATAATTTTGGTATTTGGGATTCAGTGGCTCCATTTCTCCGTTTTCGGACAATAGTTCTCCTGGCGGTCCTGCATTGGGACAAACTGTAATTTTTCGGTGTAGTTTGCAAAGGGGAATTGTGCCAATATCTTCAATCCTTTGGTCAGGCTGGCGAAAATGGATTGCTGTCGGTAAAAAGTCCTGCAGCGCCCCCCCACCAATGAGCTGCGACGCCGAAACTCGGTGCATCGTGGTCTCTCATGGTGATCGTGGCTACGGGGACATCGGCTGAAAACCTGCCGCAACGATTACCGAAGGTGCGCGAGGCACCTACCGATGAAACCAAGCGCCTCGCCCAAATTGCGGAAAATCCGCCGCTGTTATACTCTACGCTCTTAACAGCAGAGGCAGCAGCAATCGCAGTAACTTAATTTGACGAATCGTGATTAATTTTCATGAAGTCATTCCCCTTCCTTTTCTCGTTTTCCCCGCCGATCCTGCCCCGCCAATGCTTTTTTGTTTTTGAAAATCTTCGTCGTGCTGATCGATTATCGATCTCTTGGTGGTGAACAACATAGACAAGGTTTTTTGGGAAAGCCAAGTGAAGGTGGCGTGCATCTTTGTGCGCGATTTCATCAAGACTCTGCTTGTGCGCGCGCATATCGAATCGATATCGGCGATTATCTTACGACCGCCGAAGACTTCCAAACTTTCGTTACCGCGCTGAGTCAAGATGCCGATCGCTGGCACGGCCCGCATCTCGACGTCTCGGCGGCAAGCTCCCCGTCGACTCGGGGAAAAAGGGATGGAGGGAGACAAACCTATGAATACTGCTATCACAGCATGAAAAACATGGTCGGCTAAGATTTGTTTTCCAAGGGCCCTGACAAGACGCCCGGAAACGACGCACGACATCGATAATTGGCGGTGCACCACTTGCGCTGCTGCCAACGCGGTTTTTCTCGCGTTGCGCGAATTTTTGCTATTGGAGATGCTCGCTGGCGGAAAAACTTTTCTTAGCCAGAATGCGCTGGATAGTGCTGAGAGGCAGGCGATCAATATTACATTATTACCAAGGTGCGCTGTGATGCCGTGGTTGGCAATCAAGTTTTGCTCCTTATTTACGATGAGGCGCGCCGTTAGTTCCATGCTGGTGACACGGTTGTTATTTCGATAAGGAACAGCAGGCGCTGCTGCTGCTTGCCGGCCACTGCATCTTCCGTGCTCGTTGGTGGGAAGGTGATCGAAAAAACTCTGGATCCTATACTATACCGTTCTATCTCAATGACACTTATGATCCATCCTGCCTCTAAATTGCGCGGCCAAATATCTCGCGTACCTTTTCTGTCGATCTGTGGAGCTGTGCCATGGTCGCGGAGAAAACCGAAAAATTAAGATCAGCGGTCGGCTGTCTTCCGCGTAGGTTCTCAGTGATTGAAGTGTTGGTCATGCTCGTGATTTTCGTCCTTGCCGGCAGGGGCTGGCTTCCGCCCTACGTCAACGTGTTTGGTCCCAGCAGATTGCCGCGTCACAGCTGAGGCGACTACGGTAGCGAGTGTCTTCGGCGTTGCGCTCGAGATTGATCGAGCCCGTCCCTGGCGAGGGGCGGAAAACCAAAAAACGATCACTAAACATGAATATTGCCGGCTGCTGTGACCGACTTATCCTAGCTGGCTGATCGTAAAACTCTGCGGGCGGCCGTATGCTACAAGTTTGCTCAGCGCTAATACCAATGAATGTACGACTGCTCCAGTCGTGGTTGCTTGTCGAGGTGTTGCTCGTGCTGGTGCTATTGGTTGGCCTGATGTTGACGGCGAATCAATTCATCTTTTCGGTGTCGGAATCGTGTACGAACCTCCAGGGTAAAACCGTTTTCTCTAAACTTTTCCGTGCAGCCACGAATCACGTGGTGAGACTGCTCGGCGAATCGGTAAAAGGATCGCAGGCGAGCGATAATACGATGGGTACGCCTGCAATTCTCGAGATACCGCTTCCCGGAAATAGCTCTGACTTTCTGTTGACTTTCGACCCTTTGAAGAGCTATTCACTTGTTGCTATGGGGCAGCGGACCGCTTCTTTCCAAGGCGCAATTTACTCTTGGCTTGGTGGCATGGCACGATGTCGTGCCTCGTGATTTATTATCGTTTGCGATTGCTCGAAAAATTTGACGACATGCGCTTGCAGATGCAAGCGACTCTGTCGCTGCTTATGATGGACGTTTCTAAAACTGACTACCGCAACCGATTTAGACCAGCTTTCAACGGAGTGACCAGAATTAGATAGACGCTGTCTAAGCGGTTGCTGCTGTATTTTTAATCGCGATCACAAAGATTTAATGGAGACCACATCGCTTCCGGAGAAAACCGAAAAAATGCTGACCATGATAAAAAATTTCTGCTCGCGATCTCCGGCGCAGTTTGGTGATTGCCGTTATCCTGGTAGTGTTTCCTTTTGCTTTTCCCTTGCTCACGCGGATGATTAAAGATGAGAAGCGCTCGCTGGCTTGGTCATTGCAGTGCTATAAAGCAGATCATGGTCGGTTGCGGACTTAATGCGTATGGTGTGCTGGAAACCACGCTGGGGCGCTTGGAAATTTTCGCGCCATGGACGAGAATCTTTGTTCGCCGAATCAAGAATGGAATGATCCATTGGCCTATGCCGGCTACGTGCCGCAGGTTGGGGTGAACGTTCTCGTGATCTTCGGAAAACGAAAGCGCAAAAACCTCCCTGCCGCACTTGGCAGAGTATAGAAACAATGGCGACGCTACTCGAGAGTTTGGGCAGAACGCGACGGGTCCTGAGTGAGTTCCCGATGCGACATTCCCTTGGATGCAGCAAAGGTATCTCGCCAAGGAATTGGCCACGAGCGCGGCGTTATCTCCAGCTTTCTAAGTTGGTTTGCAAAAGCGGTGAAACGAGACTGTCGGCATCTTATGGCTTCCATGCTACCAAATAGAACTCCACGCTGGCGACCGAAAGCTTAAATTCCATTCAATCAGCTCACAAAGTTCGAAATCCGGAATCTCCAGTTCAAGTTCGCTGCTAACTTCCTCTTCAACTTCGATCCGTTATCCTTATACTACTGTCTTGAGAATCCACAAAGCTACATCTCCCACACTAATCTCCTCGGAATTAGTTTTTTGACCTGCTTTACCGCTCGCATACGAGAATTTTTTGTACCGACAGATCGTTTTTCCCTGCCCGTGCTGCCGTTAAGCAGCGATGCCCTGGCATTGGAGCAGACCGCACTAGCGTTGGGGGACATCGAGCTCTTTTCTTCCGACTCAGCTTTTCTGGGGATGCTGGATTGCCCACGAGTGACCCTATATGCTGTTGCCTACGCTACGGGCCCGCGCTGGTTCACTCCGGAAAAATGCCTGTGTGGAAGAGGGCTGACTTGATGATGTCGGACTGCTTCTGGGTGCGGCTGGTCGCGGTTACGAGATATTATACTTATACTAACTACTGTAGATGGTTAGAGTGGTCTGTTTGGCCAGATTGTCCTGAACTTCGTGTTGACGGCTGGTGCTGGTACGGTCCCGGTCATCGCTACACAACTTTCCAGCTAAATTGTGAACGCGGGCGGCAGCGCGACTTTCCCAGTGGGCCGCTAGCGACTCTGTGCTGTTGGATTATCAATGAAGCTTGGCCAACACGGCGATCAGTGGCGCTACGAGTCCAAGCTATACCGTGAGCAATATGTACGACGGCGAACGCTAATTCCTACACGGTAACGGTTAGCAACTATCATGGGTTTGTGGTTAGCATTGCCGCTACGCTGACGGTGAATGCGGCGACGACAACGACTATCATTGCTCTACGTCCAGCTCGATCGACACTGATGGTGGCGGCGAACTTGTTGGATAAGCGACACCGGAATATCAGTAGGCTGAAAAACCGCGCTCTTTTTCAAGGCGGTTTGCGAGGTCAGCGAATAGTCTTTTTTTATTTTTTCTTATCGTCTCGACGATCAGACGGGCGATGATTATCGGTAAATGTTGGAGCTGGTATCGGACGTGCGATTGCTGGCGGAGTGGTTCGATATCTGGTTGGGAATTGACGGTAAGTGCTGTGCGGATGGCGAGGAGTGATTTTTTTGTACCGACCCTTTAGTTGCAGAGGAGCCATTTTTTATCGGAGGCGGCGTGTCCGGTTGGCTTGGTGGATGTTCGTGGGTCTTGCCATGTTGGTTCGCCCGTGGTGGACGAGGAGGGCTCATGCGCCTGTGAACGATTTTGTTGTGAAGGAGCGGTCGGTAGTGGTGGAGTTGGAGACATATGGGACCAATAACCGCTGTAGTGGCGATAGGAGACCGAATGGCGTAGTAGTTTTCGCTGTAGTTGGCCTGCTCGCAACAAAAGGGGGATTCAGGTTACCATCACATTTAATAATAGCGGGAGCTATAATAACCGCTTTTGGACAACACAACACAACACAACACAACACAACACAACACAACACAACACAACCGTTAAGCAGCAGAAGGGCCGCAGCCGTGTTGGGAAAAGCAAGGTTTGCGCGCAAAAATCTAGAGAAAACTTTTCCATGGCTATTTCTTTATTTCGATGGGCTCGACTAACCTGATGGTGCTGCTAAATAGATCGGAAACGATAAGCGGTTTTTGTCCGGCAACAGCTGCTGGGATACGACGAGAGCTTTCCCGCCGAGAACGGACACGCGCTAAAGTGTTTTTTCTAGATGCGAGACGTGTACGTAGTCGACCCGTGAGGCGAGTAAGTTAGGGATCGCGCGTTTGGTCAAACTGTCGGGCGGAATCGGTGTTGGTTGAAATCTAGAAAAGTATTCCGTTGTCCATGGTTACGCTGCGGTCGAAGCTGCTATTGCCGCTGTTGGGGCAGAGCTTTCCGACCACACGGAAGGTGTCACGGCGAGCCAGCTGTACCAGAGCTCTTTGATGGGGGTATCGAGAAAAACTGGGTGGTTCCTTCCCACCATGGGATAGATGTTTGCGAGATAGGGAGTGGTCGTCCCTCGTCGATAAAGAGAAAATGTTTCCAAAGAAGGCGCTTCGCAGAGCTAGTCGCCGGCCGCTAGCGACATACCAGGGGAGCCGGGACGGGGGCGATGCGCCAGGGATTGGTCTTATGGCGCAATACCCAGCTGCATTGCAGCCGTAAAACGGCTGGGCGGTGGGCCGAGAGGTTGCACGCTATATGCTATCGGTAATCAGTCGTTCGGTCAATTCCAGAAGATTGGTAGCTGGATCGACCGGCTAATAGTTAATTTCGGTGCTGATTTTGAGTGCATAGCTGCTTGTCCTAGGGTGGAAAGAGAGCTGGTCGCTCCAATACCCTGGAGATTCGCCAGCTGACTATTTAGTTGGGATGAACTGATCAGTAACGTAATAGCTGAGCTAGGGATAAAACGATGCAAGCGGACGGATCGTGCATTTGCGAGAAATTGAGTATGCGTTTACCCGTCGGCTGGTTTGTCTCAGATAGAACGTCGAGATGCAACGCAACGCGATCGAGTTGGCGGCGATAACCCGCGATATGTGCGGAGTGGAGTCCGGAAAAGTCTTTTTTGACTATTGCGGCGAGCCGCGCCTCTGCGCGAATGAGCGGATTTTCTGAAAGGTCTGATAGTTGGTGGAATTGACTTCGATGGCTAGGAAATGGCTCAGCTAGCGCTGGCTGATTGTGAGGGAGCCGTCTTTTATGGCGACCTGGCTCTTGGTGCGAACGTGGGCATATACGCGTTCGCCTGGTGTGTTTGCGAATTGATCCACAACAAGTAAAACACAGTTGGCGAGTAAAATAAACAGTTTGCGGCGATAGCGCAAACAGTTTTCGGTGACGGTAAAATCGAGCAGGAGATCGCCGACAGGCTGGTAGAATATGCTGTTTTGGCGGATGCTTTCCCGGGCATAACTTTCACTTTTCCCCCTCAGGAACTTTTTCAGTCTGCTGATAGTTGCCGGTGAGCACGAAGCGACGCGTCTCGAACAGGCCGTCAATGGTTTTCGGGACAGTTTTGTGTGGTGCGGACCGCCGCCCCAAATCGTGTCCTGATTAAGCGCGATGCGTTCGTGTGCGGGATCGCCAAAAAGCATCGCGGCGGTAGTGCTACTATCCAAGGGGGAGTGCTTTAATCCACTTTGCTCCGGTTGTGGATACCAGAGTGTGAGAGACTCGGATGTGCTTGCGGTTTGTGGCTGCCGTTAGCGGCGGTCCCGTCCGGAAGACCGAGAATGAGGATGGATGCCCCGGGTGCTGAAACAAAATACAGGAATGTGGGGTCTTTTCCGAAAGGCGCAGGCGCGGTAAAAGATTCCAATTGTCGATCAGTTCTAATCAAAATTTTTCCAGGCCATGAAAAATAAAAAAACAGTCCGGTATTCCACTCTTCGATGAGATTTTTAAAAAAAGAGAAGGCTCCCTTGCTCTTAGCGATATTCCTCGTTTGTGAGTGCGTTTAGGATCTTGAAATTTTCTACGTGATAGTGCGAGTCGGCGCGGAAGGCGAGTTTGATCCCAAAAGTCTTTTCCATGCGCACGAGAAGATCGGCGTCCTCGGTACGGAGGCGTTCGAGAATTGAAGGATGCACGTAAACGCGAATCGAGTACTTCTGGCTGTCCTTGCGCGTTATGAGCCGGCGCGCGACGGACGACAGGCGGCGCTGGAGTTCGATTGACATCGTCGTGGCACTCTTCACTATGCCGCCGCCGTGGCAATACGGGCAATTGGTGTAGAGATTGGCCGAGAGCGATTCTTGTTGGCGCTGGCGGGTCATTTGCATGATGCCTAGCTGCGAGATCGGCAAAATATGGATCTTGGCTTTGTCTTCGGCCATGAGCTCGACCATCTTGTCGTAAACGGCTTGGCGATGGCGTTGCTCTTTCATGTCGATGAAGTCGAGGACGATGAGGCCGCCGATATTGCGGAGGCGGATTTGGCGGGCGATTTCGATGCTGGCTTCTATGTTTACCTGTAGAATGGTGTTTTTTTCGTCGCCGGACTTCGATTTGTGCGAACCGGTATTCACGTCGATGGCGATGAGGGCTTCGGTCTCGTCGATGACGATCTGGCCGCCCGACGGCAGGGTGACACGGCGCTGGAAAGTTTGCTCGATCTGGTGTTCGATTTTGTAGCGCTCAAAGATTGGGATTGTGTCTTTATAGTAGGCGATTTTTCCTTTCGAACGTGGCGAAATCATCGCAACGAAATCCTGGATACGCTTCAAGTCGGGTTCGTTGTCGATGAGCACGCGATCGACGTCTTCGGTGAGAAAATCGCGTACGGTGCGCTCGATGATGTCAGGTTCCTGGTAGAGACAGGAGGGGGTGGGGTCGGATGCTATCTTACGTGAGATTTCCTCCCATTTTTTGAGAAGCAGGTGCAGGTCGCGCACGAAGTAGCGGATTTTTTTTCCTTCGCCGGCGGTGCGGACGATTACGCCCATGCCCTCGGGAAAGGTGAGTCCGTTGATGAGCTGTTTCAGGCGCTTGCGTTCCTTGGGATTTTCGATTTTTCGCGAGACGCCGCAGCCATCGGCGCAGGGCGTGAGTATTAGGTAGCGCCCAGGAATCGAGAAATTCGTTGTTGTGCGCGGACCTTTGCTGCCGATCGGACCTTTGGCGACTTGAACGACGATGTCGGTTCCAACTGGGTAGAGGCTGGGGATGTCTTTGACAGTTGGTTCGGATTTCCTTTTTTGGCCGCCCTTTTTTTTATTCACCCGCACGACTTCGACGGAGGAGTCAGTGGCAGCGGGAAGCATGTCCCAATAGTGCAAGAAGGCGTTTTTCGAATAGCCGATGTCGACGAAGGCTGCTTTTAGGCCGGGATCGAGGTTTTTGATACGGCCTTTGTAGATGCTTCCCACCATCCGGTTATCAGATTCGCGTTCGATCTCGAAGCGGTCGAGCACTCCGTCGGCAAGGAGGGCAACACGCTTTTCAAGAGGCTCGGAGTTGATGGCTAGCTCGCGGAAGGAGCCTTTCTCCTTGCGAAAAATATTGAGGATTTTTTGGAGAAAAGGTCGACCTGCGGCTCTTTCTTGCGATTCCAACTTCAATTGGGTGGCAGGAAGAGATTCATTGTTGTGCGAAGGGAATAGAGTAGCGATTTCCACTTCATGGCTTTGGACGGCGTTCTGTGGCGAGGAGCTGGAATTGCGTGACTGATCGTTCATGGTGGAGGTGGTCCCGTTGGATATGATCGGCGGAACCTCCTTGTGCGGTCGCGCGTAGCGCGGGATATTCCTGAAAAGCGGTCGATATTGCTGGAGAAATTCATCAGAAGTTCTTCCGAAAACGATAGACGCTTTGGACCAATCCTTGCAGCAAACAGCAGTTGATCAAAAAAGTTCCTCCGTAGCTGATAAAAGGGAGCGGTATTCCCGTAACTGGTACCAGCCCGATCGTCATTGCGATGTTGACAAAGACATGCACCCCGCTGAGCACGGTGATGCCGAGAGCTAGTAAATGGCCGAAGCGATCACGGGCAAGACTGGCGACCCGTATTCCATTCCACAAAACCGTGGCGAAGAGACCAATGACGGTTGTGCTTCCCAAAAAACCTTTCTCCTCGGCGATAACGGAAAAGATAAAATCGTTATGTGCGATACCGTGTGGCAAGTAGCCGAGTTTGGCCTGGATACCATTGGTCCAACCTTTCCCGGTAAACCCGCCTGAACCTATCGCGATCAACGATTGGTGCTGACTCCAGTTAATGCCCATCGGATCGACCGTGCCCGGCGCGATGAAGGCCAGTATGCGATTGCGCTGATAGTCGTGTAACGGCAGCCAGGAATAAAGCTCGTAAGCGCCCTTGCCGTTGGTTGGGCTTAAATTGTTTTTTTGTAAAAAAATGTTGTATAGCCAGATATCAATTAAAAGAATTCCTAGGAAGAAGGAGAAAACTCCGATAGCGATGCCAAAAAATTTCAGCGAAAGATTGGAAACGTAAAGCATGGCGAACACCATTGGAACGGTCACGAGAGCGGTTCCAAGATCGGGCTCGGCAAATATCAACAATATGGGGAAACCTGTCGCAAGTGCCAATTTAAAGAGTGCTTGCAGGGAATCGTGCACCGTGCCGATCTTGGTTCCGGTCAGGATCGAGGCTGCCATCACGAGTACCGCCAGCTTGGCGTTTTCCGAGGGTTGAAACGAGACCGGACCGAAGTCGATCCAGCGCCGTGCGCCCATGTGTGTCACCCCGATGCCCGGAATCAACACCAAGAACAACCCGGCAAGGCTGAATAGGTAGATCCAGTGCGACCAGCGCAGCCAAAGCTGGTAATCGATCAGCGAAGTGATCGTGTAAACGCCTATGCCTACTAACAGCCAGACGATTTGATGCGTCCATTGTCCTTGCTTTGTGGCCAGTTGCGCGCTGTAAATAAAGGATACTCCGATCATTACCAGAAGCACAAGGCAAACTGGTGTGATCCAATCCCATCTCTCGCGTGTCGAAGGTTTAAAAAGTTTGCTAAGATTTGTGCAGGAAAACTTCACATTTGATCGATTTTCTTCACTAAAGACTCCGAGCTCGATTGGGCAATGCCGCAGTAAGAATTCTAAAGGTACACGACGACGTAGTTCTTATGGAAACTGAGAAAATATTTGATAAAGATCTAGAAGTCAGGGGAAAATAGATGTTTCTCGCCGCGCGCGATCAGCTGTTACTTCATCGATAAGTTGCTCGATCTCGCCGAACAATGTCCTGAATAACATAACTATCCTTGCCTCGCGAAGTGGCGAATAATCCATTCCTCCAGCGGCCGGCTGTACGAAGTACGAATAACAAATAGACGAATGGCGTGATCGGATTGGTTCGATTAAAAATTCGCGATATAGTATTTCCACCAAAATTTTCCGGCCGATGAGCTAAATCTCCGCGGAAAAATTTTTCTGCCGTTCCCATTTATTAAATTGTGTTTCTGGAAAGCAAAGTGTCGAAGAAAGCCACTTCCCAAGCGGTAGTTGACAACCATTGTTTTCGGGAAAACGAAAAAATGGTGGCGGTCCGATTAATGGCGATGGAAGAACACCGCTGAAATATCGGCGATTTCTCTCCCAAAAGTGGGCACGCTCTTGGCGTAAAGAACCGTCGTGTTGCTCGTGGGGGCAAACAATGCCAGGAGAATTTGCATGTTTTTTCGGCGAACTTTCTAGAAAAAATGTAGACCCGGTCGATATTCATGCGACTGTTGTGCGGGAGACATCAACCCGCGTCGTCGTGCTCGCGAGCCCGGGCAGCACCCAAAAAGATACCGCTCTACCGGATCCTCAAGCGCCACGCCGAAACTGGCGATGGTCAGGATCAGAAGCACCGCGAGCTATAGCCTAACCGGTTCGCCTTAGCCTGGGTAACTGGCGCAGGGGTTACTACGTGTGCCGCAAAGTCGTGCCACAAACCAGGAGCCAGAGCAGCAAATCTTGCCGAAGACCCAGCTTTGTGCTATCGTGTTTGTGGTGATTTTTTGTGCGGTTTTTGTGCGAAAAATTAATTTCCGATATCCTGACCCTATTTGAGAAAAACCTAGCGGCGATGTTGGCGCCGAATCCCTGACCCCAAAGCCGACTTTGCCGCGATGGCTTCTTTCGTTTTCTATTCCACCATTGCGAAATAAAAATAATATTAAGTTTATAGGCATTGTCAAAATTTCGATCAGTTACGATATCGTGACTGATCGATCGAAAGCGTGCGAGCCGATACATCGTTGATTTTTGTTTACTACAGAAGTAATTTCCGAGAGTGACTAGTCCGAGTCCAGCAGACAGCCTTGGCTTAGGGGGAAACTTCCAGCACCGCGTGATCGCTAGCAGGGCAAGGGCAATGAGGCTGTCTACAATACTGTTTGAGGCATCCTGGGTAAACGGATAAAAAACATCAGCGGGTTCGGTGGCCAGCGTGGGGACGAAAAAAGCAAAATTCCTCTGGCTGCGCAGAAAGTCAGTGCAACGGCGGGACGGTAGCAGAGCAGAGGGGAGCTATTGAATTCAAATTTGCGTCTAAACTTAGCAAGATTGATCAAAAGCAAGGGAAAGTTAGTCATATCCACTGCAATAAACGGGATCGAGGCGTAGCCGAGGAGATAATAGCGGAGCGGATGCGCGGATCCTGACTGGGCAAATTGTGCGAGAAAAACAGCGCGTAGTAAATCATGGCTGCGTTGTGCCCCCGGGGCCAGTAGGCTAAAGCGGTGCAAGTCGAAAATTAGATGCACTACACCCAGCACCAGGCGAGACCGACGTCCAGCTATTGAGGACGTTGTACTCCCACGGAATTCTTTTTTGTAGCGACCACCTTGTGGTCTAGCCGCCAGCCCACAAAAGAGCACTCCCTGCTACAATGCTAGCTGGGCGAAACTGAGTCTTAGCGATGTAGCCTACAGGAGGATGCCTAGCAAAACTACATTACCACCAAGCTGCAAAAGCAACATGAGAGAAGTGGCAATGCACAGCATTCTAAAGGTCACAGGCTAGCGGAAGAGCGATTGACGATATCGATAACAAATCATATATATTATTTATATATATAACCATGGCGAGAAACATGGAAAAATTTTATATATATAACTAAGAGTTATGGTGAGTTACATAGCTTTTCCAAGAAAAACGCAGCGATTGCTTCAACGGGCCAATCGTTCATGCAAGTATGGGGTGCTTTACTATTAGGAAAAATGTGGGCGCTCGTTCTAGGTTTTCACAGGGGAGGTTAGGGAAGTACCTAGCGCCGCAGCATAGTCCACATTTTTTCGCGATACGATAAGATCCCCAGCATAGATGGATTGGCCCGCTCAAAATCAAGCTAGGTATGCGGAGTGCGGCGGTTGACCTGGGCTTGGCCTGGATTACTCCACACAAGCAAGGTGTTGCCGGCAAGTTGTTCGACTAGGTCGGTCAGATTGGCCGTGTGCTGCGCTTTGGCACAGCTCTTTCAAGAGGCACTGAACTTGTTTTCGATGGGCTCAAATTAGGTTATCTTATAGTGTCTTATAGTCTTTGGTAGGGGGCAAAACGTTCCAAAGGCCGGTGCTGGTAGATGAAGCTGCCACCGAGATGGGAAACGGCCCAGCTGCTTTTATTGCGCGACGCCTTACGTGAGATGGCTCGGGTCGAGCATCAGCGCCATGTCGGGCTAGTATCTTCGTAGTGTTCGGCAAGTTTGAGTTCTTTTACTTCGCAATCACTTCGCAATCGTCCCGGCGGCGGGAAAATCGGCTTTTTTCGTGAGACTGTCTGGTAGCCGGATTTGCAGTTGGGCGTTGCCGAGGAGCAATTGATGTAGCCCAAAAAATAGGGCATGGGCCATGCTGCCTTGGTCGTAAATCAGCATTATAACTTCGAGTCCGTCGCGCCGTAAGTCGACTGCTGGTTTGCTGAGCCTGTGCGGAGGTTTAAAACTGCCATTAAATTCGCTTCCGCTAACAACGAGCAGACTTAGCCGGAGTGCGACGGAGGTGAGCGGATAGCCGAAGATTGGTGATACACGAACGAGTGCCACTGACCGAGTCCGACTAGTTGTGCTGAAGGCTGGCTTGCCGCGAGTGCGCCAAGCCGCCCACTTGGCTAGAAGGAAAAGGAGAAGGTGAAAAACAGCAGTGCTAGCGAGATAAACGACAACCCGACTATTCCGAACTGCAGGATATTACGTATCCTTGTCCCTCCCACGAGGTTGGACGAAAAGGATACGGATACGCCACGCCATACCGCATTGCGTGTCAAAACTGGAATCGTATAGGGGCATGGCTGCCGAGATGGAGAAAAAACAACATCCACGTGCCACATCGTTTCCTCGCTGAGGTAGGACAATGCGAGCGTTACCTGCGGCAGACCTAGCACGACAGTAAACTTGCTAACGCCGACCAATGTGGTGGCATTTGAATGGGTCTGATTTGAAATAAGAGGAAGGCGTCGAAGCTCGGTTGGGAAGTAAAGGCATTGAGGTGCACGGGTGTTTTATATGTTGCGCTGAAATCCGGAGGAATGGGATTCGGATTGTTCCGCCTTCTGACCGGGACTAATGCCACACATGCGTGGATTCTCGACGACGATGTGCTCGCGGAGCCAGAGACGCTCGCTGCGATACTCCGGACGGTGGAGGTTTCTGGATGTCGACGTGGTATTGCTGTCTCGCTTTAGACGGGCGCGGTCTCATTGTCTGTTTCCCAGGTCCGTTCGAGCAGCCGGCGTGGAATGTGATTTGCTAAGGGACCACGCCTGAGGAATTTCGCCGCCGCTGCGGCCGACCGGCGGCTGCAGCTCGAACTGAGCAACGTGGGGCAATCCTGTTTCATTTGGCGCTGTGCCTTGGAAACGGTCTGGCTTATCACAGAAGAATTTTGGTATCAGACCACGAATATATCGAATATACGTTACGATTCTCGGCTCGGTTTCGCCGTGTACTCGTGTCGGTGAAACTGTGTTCGTGCCTGCCGCAGGCTGGAGAAGCCGAAATGGCGTTGGATTAAGGATCGATGGTCGCTACAGAATAATACATTTCTCAACCGTTCTGCTGACTCATGGTTAGGACGCTTTTGGGCATTTTCCGGACAATCACTATCGTTACTCGCACCGGCATTGAGCTGCTGACGGGTCCGTATTCGAGCTGCTGTTGGGGTTTTACGCGAGGCGGTTTTGGAAAAAACGGTTGGACACCGACGAATTCTGAGCGGCCGAGCCAAGGAGTCGCTGAACAGCGCCCGGCACTTCTTCAACCGTAAGCATCGCGGATGCAGTTCGGTGTGGCGAATCAGTAGTTGTGGAGACATGGGTTGCAGAGACACGGTTTGTTTTCAATCTAACCCAGGTTTTGGGTGCTGCGGCTCGAAAAGCTCCGGCAATTTGCGGCTAGAGGACCGTGAAGGTTGCACATCAAACAAAGCGGCTAGATGCCACGGCCCGGAGTTATTTCCCCATAAACCGATCAGCGATTTAGAAGCTGGCTGAGGTCCGTGAGCGTGTTGTTGAACAAGGTGACGTTCCCGTTGGCGTGGCCTAGCCCGCAAGCAAGCGTTTCAAATAGTCGTTCAGTCAGAGACGGATTGGCTGGCTGGCATCGCTGTGGATGATTAGAATAATTCCCATTTATGGCTTGTGTGGTCGCTCGCGCGGATGTGGGAGCGTTTAGCCGAAACACTCGGCTAGTTCCTACCAACACGGGATTTGGTGCAGCTGCGATGGCGCGACCAAGCTAATTAGCTAGTGAAAGCCGAAAACTGCTCTGTGCGAAGGGCCGGTTTGCAATGGCGCACTGCTCAGCGCGAGCAACAGGTGATGGTGATCCGCGCGGATTGTGTCGAGCGTTACACTGCGGTTGCAAAGCGGCAGTGGCGCAAGGTGGCTACGATTGCGCCGAGTTTGCACTAGCGTGGCAGATCGTATTTATTGCGAAGTGCCGTTTATGGAGTGGCGAATGGGAGTAATTCGACCGTTTGGAGAAAAACGGCCGGAGCAGCCGTACACGTGTGGCTTGTGGCGAGCGGCGTCAAACAAGCGTGATCGGATGCGGCGAACAGAAACGGCACGGCAAGGGCGATGGCCGCCGATGTCCTAGGGGGGGGCGACGATACAAGCGAACACAGAGGCGCGTTGTCCAGCGGAGGCTCGGTAGGGGACGTTTCTGATTTTCACGATGCTGATCAACGTACTGGGTACTCTGAGCTTCTAATTTACGGCTGGGCGTGATCGAAATTGGCCGTCGTACGGGGTGGTGAGTATCAACACGTTCTTCGCAATAGCACTCAATTGCTATTGCGCCCCGGGGGGTAACTATTCATATGCCTCCTGCTGGAGGCATCCAGCAAGGCCTCAATGCACTCTTGGTACACTACCGTTGCTTCTGGGATATCTCAATTTCTGGGAATCCCGGGGACGAGTACTGGTGGCGTTGTTGGCTCTACCGTTCGCCATTCTCGACAGCGTAACTCGTCTTCCTCACGATGATTTTTGCGGTAGTATGGAGATAACAGCAGGGGGCGAGGCGCGGTGATGCACACGTGGTCCGGTCTCGTCGTTTTTTTGCGATGCTCGGGCTCGTGCAACTGACCGCTTCACTCCACGACCGGCACAGCTTGGGGATTTGGTCTGTCTAGTGTTGAGCGGTTGCGGCTGGGCATCGATTCATCGGCCAGAATTGTGTCTCATATGGTAGGATTAGACGATCTACGGCTGCGAGGAGCACGCTTCTCGTTGCTCGGATTCGGTTGAGCAAAAAGACATTCTGACCACGGTTTTGTATCTGGGGTGGAAGGTGGCGGTGTTTGGCCGGCGGTGCAAGTGCCGGCATTGTTGGTTTACACGTTCGTTGGCGCGGACCGAATCGTGGCGACGGATGGCGGACGGGTTTTATGCGGCGCGCTGGATCGGAATGGTCATTTAGAAAGCCACCTTTGGGCCTATGCAATTGCGCAAACGATGGAGCCGACGGGGAAGAAACGACGTTTCGGTGAATTCAGGATATATGTTGGGCCGGGCCGGCAATTGATTTTCTCGCGCCGCCGGGCGCGAGGTTGACTTCGCCCTGGACTTCCGATTCTGTGTTTTGGATTCTCTTTCGCAATGGCGACTCGAAGGTTTTCGCAGCCTTTCAAATCTTCCTCCGTACTGCAATTTCCTGTTCGAGCACACGCATTACGAATTTATTTAAGTTTTTCAAAAAATTAACACCACCATCTTGTGGATGTAATATGTGTGTTACTTAGTCAACAAAGATCCGCATAGGCCTAAAGCCGCTAAAGCTCTATTTTTACGCCTATCGTCACGAGAGTCTCTTCCTCGAGATGGTCGCGAAAATTTATGGCGACCTCGCCGAAGTACTGTAGCTGCGCAAATTCACAATCATCTCCGACTGGAAGGTCTGCGACGGCTTTACCTCATAGGGAACGATGGAGTAAACTTTCTAAAGGAAGGGCAAGTGAGCTCCGTGGTAGCGGTGTCTGGGGGCCGGCCCTCGCAAAACGCCGCTGATAAGTCGGATAGGCTCCGCAGAATGAGTGGGAAACGGCCATCTTGGCTGGTGCCGACGACTGCAGTTGGGCGTACATTTATTGAAACTGCTGAGCTTGTTCGTTCGTTTGTTGGACGTCATCCGCCGGCATCGCGTGGATCGACTTGTTGGTTTATTTCATCTTGCTTGATAGGGGGAGAATCTAGCGTCCGATTCCGGCGAAGCAAAGAAAAACGTGGGCGATGAGCTTTTGACGGCCTGCACACGGCGGCGGTGTCTATAATTTAAAAAACATCTCGTCGTTCCCGCCAAGGACAACCTGCACTGATTCAAATGGGAGGCCTATACAACGTGGCTGAGCGACATGGCGCTCGTCGTGCTAGCTTACTAGCTGAAGGCTGGGGGGAATGATGGTAGAGTACGCTTGCTCTCGTCGTGGCAGGCGGTTGGTATCAGCGCGGCGCGCATGATCGGCTAATAGATTGGTTACGATCTGTGCGTTAATCGCCGCTTGGCAAACGCGCTGAGTTGTTCAAATGTGTGATGTTCGCGCTGCTCGGGGCTGGCATATTTCTTTGCGCACTTTCTCGGTGCGTCGTGCGGCCTCCATTTACGCCAGTACCGCGATCTGGTGGCGAAGGTGTTTTTTGTGATCATACCTGGCCAGAAAAGTGGCTGCTGCGGTGCTCGCCGACTAAGTACCCGATCAAATCTACAGCAAATCTGGCAAGCAGCGTAGCCTACACAACAACTGTTCACGCTATCCGCGATTTTTATCATGATCAACAATCGCTATATGCCGGCCTAAGTCCACCCGTGGAACTGGGCGACGTTGACCCTGATCGCAATATGGTCGGCATGTTGATCTGGCACTCCTCATTCCTTTAACCGCAAGAACAGGTGTGTCTACGCGTGATAATATTCGCTTGCCGGCGCTGCCGACGTTGCAATGCGAGGTGGCCTTGAATCGCGTGCAGGCTATCGTGGACCACACACTTCGTGGCGTGTTATTCGGTGTAGCTGACGCTTTTTGTCAACACTTCGCTGCTTGTGGATTCCGTGTTGACTACGTCGAATAGGCTGGTGCAAAATTTCTAGACAATCTATTAATAAGTTACCGTTACGCACATCATTTTGATTGGAAACATTATCTAAATAACGTATAAAGAGCGCGTGGACATCGCGCCAAAGTGAAGGTGGATGCGGAGATGAAACCGTGATGCCACGTGTGGCGGCGGGTACGGTCCATTTCCCGGGGTAAGCTAGACTGCCCTAACAGCCCGTTGATGATCCCGCCGACGTTGCGTATGAACGGTACGAATCCAGCGATATTCTATCATATTCTATCGATTCATAACAGGATCCAGCACGATATTGGCCTAGCCGGAAGCGATGAACAAGTAGCTATAGGCGCTGTATAAGCGCTGCCCTAAGCATGGTAATAGCATAGCTAAGCAAGCCGTTCGACTGCGACTCCGTTTTGGTGCATCACCGGCGTCAACCAATCGTACGTGGGCAAAGTGGTGGCGGAGAGCTCCGTGGTGGCTCGGTTTGTCGCCAACGACGAGTTGGCCTGAAATTGGTTGATGGAATGCAGCCGAACACCGGCTGACCTTCGTGGAACAGCATGATCAGCGTGCCGAAAAGCGGCATGTTGGTGGTGAGTAATTTCATGTTGTCGACAGGGCCGGGTCGAGCGCTCACATAAATTTAGTGTTCGTGTTTTTTGCTCAGAATTCCTCGTCGAGGATGCCGTGGCCATGGAAACCATAGTTGATCAGCTGGCTTACCACCTCTTCCACCCCTGCGATCGGCGAGGGTGATTGGCGATTGGTTGGACTTGAATTTTACGATGACATCACAACGACCGAAAGGCGGGCGGATGAAGTTGCCGCTGGCGCGGGCGAGTCCGCCGAGAAAGCTGGGGTAGAAATTGATATTCATGGTCGGAAGAGAGAAAAGATCTCGGCATCGTGCGAAAGTTGGCAAATTTGTCTGACTAAACCGAAAAACCATGCCAGCATTCGACTTACCGATTCACTTTATCGATTTCGAGGGTAACCGAGCGGCCGGGATTCTCGAATTCGGTGTGGTGACGTTGCTCGGCGGCAATATTGTGGCAACACGCACTCGGCGGTGCGCGGCGACAGGACGTGTAAACGCAGACGATGTTAGGGTGCACGGCCTCAGCGTTGAGAGTGTGGCGGGAGAGGCACCGTTTTCGACCGAATGGGAATATTTCGCTCAGCTGCGTAAAACCGGCCCGCTCGCGGCGCATTTTGCGAGCGTGGAGAATTCGCTCCTGAAATCCGTGTGGCCTTATCCGCGACGGTCGCCGGACTTTGCCCGACCAAATGGGGACA
>NJAL01000007.1:164224-176202 GCA_002591725.1 Candidatus Didemnitutus mandela
GGGAACCGTGGATCGATACGGGCCGGCTTTATCCGCAGTTTTTTCCGCAACTGAACAAGGCGAAATTGGCGCCGCTGGTGGCGATGTTTCGTCTTCAGGACTCGCTCGATGTTTTGGCTGCTCGGTATTGTCCGGAGGAACGGAGGCGCTATCATGCGGCGCTCTATGATGCGCTGGCGGGAGCGTTGCTACTGCGCGATTTGCTGCGGCGACCAGAACTGGCGCTAGCGACCCTACCTTGGCTGTTCCAGATGAGTACGCTCGATCCGGCGCGGCGTGGCCGATTACAGCAGCAAAGCTTGTTTTAAATGGACGAGCATTTTCCCAGCTGACAGTGTTTGGACGGAGGCTGGAAAAGACGGGCTTGGCGGGCTTTTGATGAAATAACAGCGCCAGAGCCGACGTGTGGATCTGCACCGAGTGGGAAAATTATTTAAACCCGTTGCGCTGTGCATCCAGTGCGGTGCCTGTGGCACGTGGCCGGAGAATCGGAGGCGGCACCGAAGCCGATGCGCAAACAGGCTTTGATCTGTGCCCAATTCCCCTCCATGAATTTTCCTGCGTGGCATGTCTAAGCTGATCTACAAGACATCGGATCGCGTGGAGGCGACCGTGGCGAAGAGTGCATCGAGTTCGATGGGCTCGAGTGGACAAAACAGCGGTGTAGTTGTGCCCGCGACAGCCAGGATGGGAAAACGACGTTGGAGATTCTGTGCGAGGAGGTCTGCGGCGCTGCGAACAACAAATCGGACCCATAGACGTGCGCGATCGAGCGGTGTCCGTTGGTTCCGGACGAGCTAGACGAATGACATGCCATGGTGGTGAATGCGGTGCTGTTGAACACGTGATGCGAGACACGGAATCCCGCTGCGCTTCGTTGCCGCCGTGAACGGTTGCAAGGCAGACACAACCGATCCGCTACCGGCTGCAATTGTCGAGCACGAAGTCATGCGCCTAAGTAAGAAAAAGCACGTAGACCCCGATACTCAGGACGCTGAAACGGATTGGCTGAAGCACGTGGCGTTTGTGAACGAAGGGAAGGGATATGACAACCACCGACGACTTGCGTCCCCATTTCCGAAAAAGCTCGACTTGTTTTTGGACGCATGAAACATCTTATGTTCAGATGGTCAAGACTGCTGCTTGGGTTGGTCTGGCGTTGGCTCTGGGCAGTTGTGAGAAGAAGGTCCTCGTTGACAGAAACAGCTGGGGCTAAGCCGAAGCCGGAGATGCTTCAGGTTGTAAAAGCAGGGGAATCGAACCATCGTTTTTTAGCGATAAGCTTGCATATTGGCTACGGGTGACGTCGATAACTACATGGAGAAACTAGCTGACGGTCTGGAACAACTCATTGTAGCAGATAACGGCGAACCCGCCTGAAGCTGCCACGTTTTTGAAACAGAATTATCGCACGTTCTCTTGACTTGTTCTGTTTTGATGATGTGCTAGTCTTGTGGGCTTAGCTTTGTGCTGGATGGCTCCGTTTTCTCCACAATCAGATTTTTCTTTATGCGCTGCATGGATCGTTGCTGCTTCCTCGCTGGCTTGGGTGACGCTCCAGTTCCATTTGCGCGACTGGGTTTCGACACCTAGTCGATACCGATGTCTATGCCAAGGTGGAGTCAATCTGGCTGAGATCTGCAAAACGACCAAGGTCGTGGTGACAAAGATGGACGGGAGAAGCACCACCAAATTTGTTGAAGGAGCAGTTGGAACGGGTATGGTATAGAATGCGGGGGCGATTTCGGTGTTGGGCTTGATTCAGAGATGATAAGGGTATTCGGTTCTCATATTGTGCTTCGAATGTGACAAAACGTTGTGTATATCGGGAGCGGATGGCATGGCGGGCGAATAATGCTTTTCCCATCTCTGTTGCTAAACTTTGATGGCGTTGTGCCCTTGCTGCAGGCAGCCCTGGTTAAGTTGTCGCTGTTTACAGCGACATGACCAAGAATGGGATACAAATTTAAAAAACTTCGTTAGCTGCTACTGCTTTATGGGCTCTGATCGATCGTCGCGGTTCAAGATACCGCTATTTAAGTAACAATGACGGCTGGCTTCCTTCGCGAATGTCGCTCGGGCAAGGGAACCTTGGCGGAAATTGTTGCGTTTGAGTCAATTTTGTAATCGGAGGTTACTGCAGCTCGACCGGCCGCTGGCGGAAGTACGGTAGAACTCTGCCTGATGGAGCTCTGGTGTGTTCTTATTTGAATCGTTCGTGAATTAGGATGTCGGCGGCGTTCAGGGGGCCTCGCCCTGATGATAGCGGACGGACTTGCGGGTGAGGAACATACCAACGAAAGCGGCAGCGAGGACGAACCAAAGCAGGCCGTAGCCGAGTGTCGCGTTCGTTCGGGCGACGATTACCGTGCAAGCTGATGTGAGTGCGGTGCGCAGCAATCGATCGGCGAATCCAAAGAATATTCCTACCCGCCCCATGATGCGGTTGGGAATGATTTTGAGTATGAGCGTGTTGCGTGCGACACGGGAACCGGCGTTGCCGAAACCGAAGAGGAGGGTGGCGAGATAGCAGACTGAGACTTGCACGTTGGTTGCAAGCAGACCGACGGCGATAAGGCAAAGCGCCATGGTATAAACGACCAGGTGATCGGCACCGCGAGCGTCGATGAGCGGCAGAACAACAGCGCCGGCGGTTAGTGCTCCGGCTGCGAAGACGACTTCGCCATTGCCGAAGACAGACGCTGGAGCTTGGAGCACGTCGGCGACATAAATAGGAAAGAGGTAATTACCGACCATTACGACCACAAACGGTACGAGCGTGCAGCCGAAAAAGAAGGAAAGTTGCGGGTACTCTGCAAGCCAACGCCAGCCTTCGACCGTGGACTTCCAGGCGCTGGTAGGTGGAACGGCGTGCGCGGAATCGTCGAGGTGTGTGGCCCGGTAAGGCAGTGTTGATTGCACGAAGAAACTGAAAAGATAGGTCGAAGCGTCAATAGTGAGAATCACCCACAATGGCGCGTGATCGATGAAGAAGCCGGCGAGACCACCCGAAAGCATCGAAGCGGCCTGCCCTTGAATCTCGATCAGGCTAATAAGCGACTTATAGTGCTCTCGGTTGATAATTTGTTGAAGAAAGGCGTATTTGGCCGGATAGTGCAGCGCATAGTAGAGTATGCCGCAAAAGTAGCTCGCTATGAGCTGCCATGTTTCAACGTGACCAGAAAAAAACACCCACGCTGACATCGTGATTGTGGCGAAGAACCCGAAAAGTTCGCCCGCAAGCAGCATCGCTTTGCGCGAACACCGATCGAGCCAAGCACCGTAGCACGGCATGAATGCAAAAAGGGCGAGCGTGGTTCCGTTGGTGACCCAGCCGTAGATTTGATCGCCACTGGGTCGGTGCACAAGGAGCCAAGGAACGGCGACGATGGTGATGCCCGAACCGACGGAGCCAGTGATGTTCGCCAGAAGAAGGCGTTGCACATGGTTGTCTTTGAGCAGGATTTTCATCGTTTAACCGGGCGATGTGACAGGTGGCTTCACTTGAGCGCAAGCGCTTCCTGGCTGTACGGATGGGAAACGGTAAAAGCTGCGGCAACAGCCGTGCGTGGAGCTTGGCTGGAACGTTGGCCTTATTCAATCTTGTCATTGGTGTAGTTGATGAAGTTGCGTGACGGCCACGCTGTCTAGTCCTTCGTTGATAAAATAGCGGGGTGCCCCACGGAGCCTGTGTCGTCGCTCTCGGTCTTGACCGTGAGCGGTAAGACTTTCCCGCTGGTTCAAGGTTTAGGGAAGTATCCGGATATGATTTTGTTCTTTGAATTTTGAATTTTGGGAAGGCGAAGAATTAGCCTTCGCTTTTGGCGCGGTCGGAGTGGAACAGAATAAATCAGAGCTTCCCTGGCTTTTGTGTGCAGCGTTATTCCTTGCGCTGCGCTCCAGGCGAGGTTATCGTGACGACCTTTCTGGATCTTCGATCCATCTATCTAGTCCTTCGCCAAGTGGAGTGTCCTTGGCTCCGTAGATCGCTTCTATCTTGAGCCAGTTATCGATGATATGGAGGTTCTTCCAACGAGAATTGTGGAATTAAGCCTTCGGAAGTTGGACTAACGTTGGAGAGATAGTTGCCGCCTTTTCTGGCAATGTCGACTAATTTGAAAACGGTTTTGCCCGGACGCTTCCTACCGTGGTTGTCGATATTATAGCACCAGGTGTGGTTCGTCATGGCGGGCACCTCGGGGAAGTTAGTGAGAATGTCATTGCCGCTAATGCTACTGGTAGTCGTCTGCCTTGGCGAATCGGCCGCGAATAAGATAGTTGGGCTATAGGGCTTGCACCAGGTCCATGGTCCGTTAGGCGCCTGATCGCTTGTGTCCATAATCTGTGATGTGCCGAAGCAGATCAGAAAGAGCAGGCCATAATACGTTAGGAGCTTACGGATTTATGGTTCGACTTTAGAGCGTAAATAGCAATCCAAAGGACCGATTTCGTCTTTTTCGCTGTTGGGTAAAATCCCAGTTATTCCCGGCGCTGCTCGGTTTGCAGAGTTTTGCGAGTGCGCGAAGCGCCAAGCCATGCGCGGGGAGCACAGGAGGTGGAGAGTCCCTCAAGACGTTGTCGTCAACCGGTGTGGTGCTTACGACGTTGTAGGGATTAGCTGCGGATTTCAAAGAGGGCGAAGCTTATCGTACTCTACTCGAGGTTAGCGCGACGTATTCCCATCCTGGCGTCGGTGGCAAGCTGCGCCCAGGCATCGGCGTAAAATCTCATCGGGTTGAGTGGGCTCGCCAGCTGCGAGTGTTCCTCGACGAGGGCCTGGAGGCGGTTCACGATTCACCAGCTTATGCTGGGCGAACGCCGACCCTTTCAGTAGCCGGCTGGAGATCGAATAGAACTCCAGTGAGCGAAGAGGTCAAACTTTGTGTCGCAAAACCAAGAAAGACGTTTCCGATTGGCTTCGGTGCTTCTAAAGGGCGGCCACCGGAACGGATGTTTTACGCCGAAGTGGCAATTGTGCGGCGATAGTGACCAAAAAGACACACAGAAATAAGGTGGGGATTTTTAGATTTTGCAAGGGGGTAAACGCTAAAAAAGATGGAATAAGTCGCGGTTGGAATAGACAATCGCGGATTTTCGCTGGAGATAAATTGTCGTGGTCCGTTGCGGATGAGCGTGGCGGATAGCTTACATTTTTCTCATGTCGGATCGTGTGGGCTAACTTTGCCCATTAAATGCTCAAACGTTTTAGCTTTCTGGGAAAATAACCAAGGAAGGGAGAAAGTGAGCGCGAGAAGGCGACGAACGTTAGCGATGTCGCGAGGTCTTGTTTTGAAAGGGTGTTGGTGACGGAAACCGGCGTGGTCGGTCGTGCGATCGTGCGTGCGCGCAGCCGATAGCATCGATACAGGAGCGGGGGCATCTTCCGAGCAGGGGAAACGCGATTTTGCGTCTTTTCTGCGCCAGCAACGCTAGCTTAGGGTAGAGTGTGAGATTTGTGTCCAGAGCTTATGGCTTGGCGAACGCAGATTTTCCTGTGTCAGAGCGGTGGTCTAGTAGGCAATGAGCTTGTTTCAGCGATGGTTTAGTTCCGCGTCGATTTCCTTGGCGGGCTGGATCGGCCTTGACCCAGGCGAATGTGTGGCGGATGTTGGTAGCTAAAGGCATTTTTCGTGGCAAACCCGGAGACGAAACGCTTGATTTTTCGTGTTGTTTAAGATGCCGGAGACGGCCTTGTCGCGAAGCAACGCTCCTTCAACGGCCGATGCGCATGAGATGATAAAGCCCGACGGAATGTACACAAGGTTCGGCATCTTCACACTAGCGACTTTGGCGGTGATCGCAAAGAACTTGGTTCCAGGTCAGCACCTTGTCTGAGGTGGTACCAAATTCATGGCCATGTGTTGCTGGATTGCTGAAGAAACCGATAAAACCAGCGGCGAAATCGCTGCTATGGGGGCAATTGCTCACAGCGAAGTGCTGCTACCGGAGATGACAAACAGGGCACCGCGGCGTATAAGGTTGATCTCGGTCCCATGGGCTGCTGCAAGGCGTTTAGCACGAGCGAAATCTTCTGGTCCTTGCCATAGGTGAACAAGGGGCACACCATCCACTGGAGAAGCGTGTGGCTTGGTGTGCGGCTTCAGGTTCAAGCTTGTAGGCGATTTTCTTTCAAGCACGGATCCCCGAGCGGCGCCGACTTGGTAATGAGATAGTGCGCTAGCGGCTTTTGGTAGATGCTCGCGGAGCTAATAAGAGCATATTGGCGGGTCGTATTGCGAAAAAGTTTGAGATTACGGCGGAATGCCATTGAGCTAAAACGCTGTTCATTGCAGAATATATCCCAACTCTGTCCGTGTGTCTGACAAGCGCCGCGCAGGGTCGGCCATGTCGGCTACGAGTGCAACCTCGATGGATGCGGTGCTAGCTGTAGTTGAGCAGCCAGAGTTCGTGACCGGTGGCCGTGATTTTGCTTCGTGACGGCGCGGTTGATGAAACTCGAGGCGTTGATAAAGGATGATTTTTATTGAAGAATCTTTCAGGGTTTACGCGTGGTATCGCTGAACGACCACGCATCGACAGAGATGTTGGGAATTTTCCGACTATTTCGAGCATGGCACGCTGGCGGTGCTGCGATGGCAGACTGGCTTCGAGATCATCTACGATAAACTTGGCGGCGCATTCCACACCGGAGCTGGCTGGCTGCAGCGTTTGGCGTGCTCATAATTTTCTCTACATTTGCGGCGAGTGCAGCGGGCTGATCATGGCGCTTTATGTGTTGTCGGTGCGACTGGGAAATTTGAAATTTCTCGGCGTTGCGGCGGCTTTCCCTCTCATCCTGAATTGTACGAAACTTCGCTTATGGCGCAGCTTGGTCTGGTGAGTCCCGAAAGTCTTGTCGTGGATTTTAAGCTGGCGTTTGTGGTGACTGTAGGCGAGTTCACCGGAAAATGAGCGGTGCAACGTATCCAACAGCGGGGATTCAAGTTGGCAATTTTATGCCTCGCTTGCTATCGGAGGGACAAAGTTACTGGTGTGGTAGAAACGCGATCGGTAGCGGTAGCCGGTCTTTCTCTATCGACTCGGGGTAATTCAGACGGCAGTTTTCGAAAACATTTGATCAGGTAACCGCAGGCTCACTGCTTTTTTAGGATTGAGCAAACAGAAAAGAAAGCGAAAAAAAGAGTGATGGCCAAGGTATCTGTACGTTTGATGTGGAAGGCAAAGCTCGAGGGGAAACTCGCGGGAAAACCGTGGCCTGAGCTGGCGAGGGTCAGAAAAGGTAACAGGGTGTTGATTGAATCTGGCCTAGCAATGACGCACCCAGCTTTTGATGGACCGGTGTTGGGGATCGATCCGAGCTTGCGCGGCACGGGCCTGGCGCTGATCGAATTTGTGCCGCGCCGGGCTCCGGTCTTACTACGCTGCCAGACAGTACAGGTGTCGCCAAAGCATTCGATGGCGCATTGTCTCGCTGAAATTCACCGCGCGGTCGCCGTGTTCGTGAGGGACTTCGCTCCGCGGCATGTTGCGCTCGAACAGACAATTTACGTACAGAATTTTCAGACTGCACAAATCCTCGGAGCCGCGCGTGGTGCGGCGATTTCGGCTGCGGTTCTTTTGGGGGCGGAGATTTTCGAATACCCGCCGTTGCGAGTAAAACAAGCGGTGGTGGGGCATGGGCGGGCGAGCAAGGAGCAGATGGTGTACATGGTGATGGCGCTGCTCGGGCACGGCCGCAAGCTGGCGTTTGACGAGGCCGACGCGGCGGGTGTGGCGCTTTGCCATGCGTTTACGTGGCAGGGCTAGAGCGGCGATGGAAATGCCGGCAAGCTCCATAACTTAAGCCGATGGTTCCCGCCGCGATTGACGCGGAGCAGGAACTCTATTGTATTGTAGGCATAGCTGGCGATGACAATCAATGGCGCTAACGATGCTCCCCAAAAAATTGGCCAAAAGTGTCCGGTAGAGCACTACGCGGTGCCAATCGAGGTGCTTGCCAGATACAGCAGACCGAAATGGATCCCGCGATTGGTGACGATCGCGGGTCATATGTATGGTTCGAATGACCGCGCTGCTGCAACTGGTGGTGATTCCGTTTGGAGCCCACAAGACCATGGCGGAAAAATATTACCCGGTGATGGCGCCATGTACTGAGGAAGTACATGGCCCTGAAAAGAAAGACTGATTCAACCATGAGTGACACGCCATAGCGGCGGCTCGGCTCATCTTTAAGTGTACTTTGGCGAATGATGAAAGCGCTAAGCACGCAGTCCGCGAAGAAGCAGCCGAGAATCGTGCCCGTGTGAAGGATTGAGTCGCGATTGTTTCCGACGATGTCGACACCGAAATTTGTTGCTGTTCCTGATAGGTGAGACACCGGGGTGATGATAGGGGCCGATAAAACTGGTGCCATCGATGATGCCGAGTGTTGCCGCGATGAAAACCGCTTCCAAAGCGGAATTGGCTTGCTGAACATGGGAGGATTGGTCGGATTAGCTACCCAGCACCTTTTTAATCACGCGGGCAAGATCGCCGATCCCATAGGGCTTAGAGAGATATCCGCAAAAACCAATTTCGAGGGAATGCCGGGCTATATCGTCGTTGTCGTAACCGCTGGCGACAATCGCCCGCACCTCGGGGTCGAGTTTACGAAGAGTTTTAAAGACTTGTTTTCCGCCCATACCACCGACAATGGTAAGGTCTGCAATAACCAAGTCGTAAGGCCGGCCGATGTTGAGGTATCTTTTGTAAAATTGGATCGCTTCTTTGCTGTTTTTTGCGAGGTCGAACTTGTAGCCCAATCTTTCAAGCATGATGCCGGTTAAGTGGGAAATCTGCTCGTCGTCGTCCATGAACAGCACTCTGCCGGTTCCAAAACGGAGTGAAGGTGTTCGCCGTGTCTCGATCTCGGCTTCTCCCTTGGCGCGAGGTAGGAAAACGGTGAACGTGGTGCCGGTGCCGAGTTTCGACTCGACGTCGATCTGGCCGCCGTGGCGCTTCACGAGCCAGAGCGCCGTGGAAAGGCCAAGTCCGGTGCCCGTTTTTTTTGTGGTAAAAAACGGTTCAAAAATGCGATCAAGTTGTGTGGACGAGATGCCACTTCCGTTGTCGCGCACTTGGATGGTGATATAGCTGCCGGCAGCTAATGGGGAAATCTGGTTGGCCTGGAGCACGACGTTATCGGCTTGCACCCATACGTTGCCCTGGCCGGTGGGCATGGCCTGGATCGAGTTGATGATGAGGTTTTGGAAAACCTGAAACATCTGTGTGCGATTGACGCCAATGGTGCCGAGGTCGGGCGCGGTGATTAGCTCAACCTTCACGGCCGAACCGACTGCGGAAAGGCCTACGGCGTCGGCCAGTATTTCGGCGGGCTTAGTGACCTGACAGACGGAAGCGCCGCCCTTGGCATAGGTAAGGAGCTGCTTGCTGAGCGCCTTTGCGGCGAGACAGGCGCGTTCGGTGTTGTCGAGGCCAGAATAGTCGCATGTGTCTTTGGCGAGGGAAACCCCGCCGAGGATCGTTGTCAGGATATTGTTGAAGTCGTGGGCGATGCCACCGGCGAGTTGCCCGAGAGAGCAAAAACGGTTCGTGCGGAGGAGTTCCTCGGAAGTGACCGTCATCTCTTCCGGGTTCCGGAAGACTAAGGCGACGCCGATGGGCTGGGCGATGGCATTGAAGACTGGCCGGCAGCTAAAGGTAACAGGCATTGGTGTGCGGTCGGTGCCGAGATCGAGCGCAAGTTCGTTGTTAAATTCAGTGGTCTCGCCGAGGGCGAGGGCGCGGTCGAGCGGATTCTCGCAGGGCGCGTGGCTTGTGCGATGGACAGGACGAAAAAGCTTGGCAGCAGGCTGGCCGATAGCTTTGGCGGCGGTGGACACGAGCAAGCGTTCCGCCTTGGCGTTGACGAAGATCACGCAGCCGCGCGCATTGGAAATGAGCACACCTTCGCCGAGCTTCGAAAGTAGTTCGGTGAGATGCGCGGGCGAAAGGCTGGAAATGGGCGAGACTGCCAGGCTTTCAGGCATTGGTGCGACGAAACCGAGGATACGGAGTAGGTCGTGTTTGCGCGAAAAAATGTGGGCAAACCCGGCATAAAACCAAAGGTCAGCGCCGTTGCGATGGCGCAGTCGGAGCGTGTCAAAGCCGATCGAATGGTTGGGCTGGCGGGGGAGGGAATAGGTGTTGAGACCGGAAAAAGCTTCGTTTGCTGGAAGGGTGTGGAGAAACGATTCCAGCGTGTCGGGCAGCTCGGCTTCAGCGTAGCCGAGCAAGGCCTTGAAGGCGGGTGAAAGCCACGTGGAGTTACCGGCGAAATCTAGGTCAAAAATGGCGATGCGGCCACGCTCGGTGAGCATCTGAAGCCGCTCCTCGGCGTGAAGCGAAGGCTCCTGATAATCCTTGCGATCCTGAATATCGATATGGGCGCCGACGACACGCTGCAAAGCGCCGCTGGGTGTATAAATTTGAGCACCAATACTTTGTACCCAGGTGTAGTAACCGCGGGCATGCTTAAGCCGGTATTTGGCGGAGAAGGGGCGGACGCCGGTTGTGGGCGTGCGGCTTAGAAGCCTATTTGGTGCTGCGGCCGAATCGTCGGGATGGATGAGAGCAAGCCAAGTCTCGTAGTTGTTAGCTAGAGAGCTCTCACCGTAGCCGAGCATACGTTTCCAAACGGGCGAGTAATAGGCTTCGTTTTTGACGAAGTTTAGGTCGAAAAACCCGAGGGGACTGTGTTCATTGAGATTTGTAAAAAGCGAATCGGATCCTTCGGCGCTGGTGAGTGGGCTAGTGATTGTTGCGATGTAGCGGGCGGGCTCGGTAGCGATATGTTCCAAGTGTACGGCTACATCGAAGGCGGGACCGGTGGTGGGTTGTAACTTTAAACCTAGCGAATGCCAGGAACTGTTTGCGGTTACGACTTCCCACTGCACCTGTTCCCAATCGCTACCGTGGGCGACAACGTCGAAGACGAAAAGGGAAGGGAAGTGACGGACGACAAGTTCGGTGATAGAAGTTTTCCAAAGCTGGCAGGAGGCGGCGTTTGCAGTTTCGACTTTCCCTTTGGCGTCGAGCACCAATAACGCAGCGCTATTTTTGTGGTTCGCAAGGATCGGAGAAATCGGAGAAGTCGAGGAGGCGGTCACTGTTTCCTGGAAAGGAGAGTGATAGGCAGTTTACTGGGCGGCAAGCAGCTGGAGAGCTGCAACAATGGCAGCTTGCTACCATTATTGCAAGCGCTGCACGAGAAAAATCGATCCAGAGTGGATGATTTTTGAGACATAGAATCGCCGTGAACGACTCGCCGTTAGCTGGAAGGAAGCTTCCTGACCCGTGCAGGCGGGTTTCCTCGAGCGTCTCGAGGCCGTTGGTGATAAATGGGAGCGTGGTCATGAACAGTCGTTTTTCCCGGACGTCTCGTTTTTCGGGCTGCAGATGTTACGGCAATCCGGTTTGGTGAGACAGTAGGCGCAGGTGCTGCCAGCCTTCGTCAAATAATAGCGCCGAATACTGTGGTAGCTGAAGAGAGTGTGATCGTAAGGCTCCGAGAGGTAAGGTTGAGCGCTAACCATGAGGACAAACCATGAGGATAAAAATATTAGTCCTTGTTGGCGTAGCAAGGCTGGACGTATTCGACCTGGAGCTGCGGAGCGAGGATGGCGGCTTTGCGGTAGACTTTGTCTCCACGGGTTTCCAAATCCGACGTGGCTAGTTGTGGGTATTGCGGGAAAGGAAAGAGGTGTTCGATACTTTATGATGAGTACGCACAACACATTAAAAATGTTAAGGGATTACTATAGCACATGGCTGGCGCGATTGGCAAATATTGGAAAATATATTTGGACCTGCAAAGCGGCTTGTGCGCGCTGGTTCAAAAAGATTAACGATTGAACTCTTGGGGGGCCTAACCCTAACCCTAACCCTAACCCTAACCCTAACCCTAACCCTAACCCTAACCCTAACCCTAACCCTAACCCTAACCCTAACCCTAACCCTAACCCTAACCCTAACCCTAA
>NJAL01000008.1 GCA_002591725.1 Candidatus Didemnitutus mandela
TCCCTCCCCTCCCTCCCCTCCTCCCTCAGAACCCTCAGAACCCTCAGAACCCTCAGAACCAGCTGGCAAATACACTTTATTTCATGAGGAATTCGGCATAGGTTTTTATCTCCTCAAACAACAGAAGAGAACTGCCAGCTTTGGTTTTTCGAATAACTTTTTTTATATGCAGCTTGCTTTAGTTAAGGATAAGGATAAGCCCCAAAAATTGATCCGCTGCCTGCAATCATGCTTCTTCGATGTTAATTATGCACTGCCGTATGATATAAAGTTGAATAATCGTACTGTTTATTACTTAAATGATTCTGCCTGGGAAAACAAATTAGAGCTCGAAAGAAAGATAACGGAATCCTTCAGCCTTGGGACGGTTTTTGAGACCTCCCGCAGAAACCCCGACCTCAGCGTCTCGAGCTACAGTAAATTTAAATTTTTATTAGGATTTCACTTTTGACGATCTGCTAAACGTTCGAGCGTTAGTACGCCGCTGCCAAAGGAAACTGTAAACCGAGGAGAACTGCTTTGTCGTGGGTTTTTTATCCGGATCGCCGGTCGATGTTGACGGCGATGTCGTTGGCCGCAAGGCGCGGTAGGGCGTCTGGTTTCGCTGGGATGGCCACGATCCGCATGCAGTTTGTTTTATCGAGAGGTGGCAGGGGTGTGCATTACCCTGCACACCCCTGCCACGGGATGTGCTGTGTTTGGGGACGCCGAATAATGCACAAACCAAATCCGATGCCTAGCTGCGGGAAGATGGTTACTAGTAGATAGTAGGTTAGTAGGTAGTAGGTAGCGCAGACCGCGCGGTTCATGCTGTTGTTCATTAAAAATATGGTATTGTTGGGACAGCTCCGCGCGGGCGTCAGCCGGCCTTCGGCCGATTATTTTGCTGCGGAGATCGTGATGCCCGTCATCTAGTCGCAGTCGCACGAAGTGGTGGGTTGGCAGCGCGGAGTCTGGTTGCAGGTTGTTCCGGAAGATAGGTCGGAAAGGTGCTTGGCATTTGGCTAGAAACTTCCCCTCTAGTTTAGCTGGTGGCACGGAGATTTTGTTTACACTCTTGCGGGTAGGGTGGGTAAGGGCCGGCTTGTGATATCGCCGCACACCCCACCCCTGGTTAAAGGGTCAAGGGTCAGGGATTGTTTTTTGCCCTCATGCGATGGCGCTTAGCAACTTACGCTTGGCTCGAATTTGTTGGAGCTGCGGAACCAGGCAAGGGGGGGCTCTAAAACTGTTGATGATGTGCAAACTCGATTTTTTGGTGGTGAGATTTTGCTGCTGCTAGGGATAGATGGCTTAGATTTCGCATGGGCAGCCTAGCAGATGCGTCTGCTGATTTTTCCCTTACTGATTGATCTCCCTGGATTGGAAAAGCAGCGTCGAAGATTGACACGCAACCGGAAAGGGAAAAACTCGAGAAGATATTGACTGCGGTGGTGGCGAAATTGGTCTTGGCGATTTCGATATTGATTGGATTGCCACGTTTCTCTCTAGTTCTGACAAGGGCGGTGCGCAAATAGGATCCTTCGACATGCGACCTGGGTTTTCCCGACTGCTCCCCTTTCATGGCGGCCATAGATGTTCTTTTGTTGACGGTGAGCCAGGGTGGCGGGCGAAGTGCGAAGTCTTTGTCGAGGCTGAAGCCCAGCTCATAGCTGGGACATTATTCGACGGAATTTAGCTTTTCCGCTGCTGAAATCCGAAATTTTTTTGACGCTCTCGCGGCAGGCAGCTCAAAGAGCTGATGAGAACGCTGGCCACGATAGTGAGGGCAAAGGAACAGAAGACGAAGACGGGAGCGGAGACGACAGACATGACGAAATGGCCACGCAAGTGCCTCCGATAGCAGCTGATAATGTTGCGCTCGCGAACTTTCGTGCTTGCGGTTGCGGGCTGAACCGACCGTGCAACTGATAGCGATCAGAAATCTTGGGTGTCACTAGCACTAGCGGCGATGTTCATAGAAAATACCTTGTTCAACGGATGGCCGCTTGCTCGTTTTTCACATATTGGCGAATAAAGCGTGTGATCGGGCGAAAATTTGCGTCTTCAAATTACTCGACCGTGTGGAGCTGAATGCTCCCAATACAACGACTCTGATTGTTTGGCATGTCGATGACGGCGATGATCTTGTCGCCGCGTTGGAAACGCCCTTGACGGATAAGCGACTCGATAGCGCGGGCGGTGCTTTTTTCTGGATCGCTGAAAAGCGTCACAAGATATGGCTCCACAGAACGGATAATTTTCAACTGGCGGAGCGTGTTGATTGAGTCAGTAACGGCAACGATTGGCGAGTGAGCCGGGCGATGCGCGGCGAGGCCGGCGGCGGTTGTTCCGTAGCGTGTGAGAGCGAGGATGATCGAATTGGGAATTTCGTTGGCCATCACGACGGCCGAGAGGAGCAGCTTCATGCGCTCCTTTATGAAAGTGGTCGGCTCCGGAAGCTCGTTGCGTAGTTCTCTTTCGATGCGACGCGAGACCGTGTCGAGGACAGACACGCATTCGAGCGGGTAGCGGCCGATAGTGGTTTCTCCGGAGAGCATCAAACAGTCGGAACGCTCGTAGACGGCGTTGGCGACGTCGGTGATCTCGGCACGCGTTGGCATTGGTTGCGTGATCATCGATTCGAGCATGTGTGTAGCGATGATGACGGGGCGGCCGTGCTCGATGCAGGTAGCGACGGCACGGCGCTGGATGACCGGCAGCTCCTGAAAGGGCACCTCGATGCCAAGGTCGCCGCGAGCAACCATCAGCACATCGGTTGCACGGATGATGGAATCTAGATTACGGATGGCGGTCTGGTCTTCGATTTTTGCGATGATGCGGGCGCGCGATTGGTGCTCGGCCAGAAAGCTGCGCAGTTTCACGATGTCTGTGGCTTCGCGTACGAAAGAGAGCGCGACGAAATCGATGCCTTCCTCAATGCCGACGAAGGTGTCGTCGCGATCCTTTTCGGTGAAAGAGGGCAGGCTGACCTTGATGCCCGGAAGGTTGATGTGGCGGCGAGATTTGAGCTCGCCGGGAGTGAGAACGCGGCAGCGGATGTGCGCCTGATCCTTGGAGAGCACCTCGAGGCGGATAAGGCCGTTGTCCACGAGCACTGTGTTGCCGATTCCGATGTCGTTGACGAGATTAAGGTAATTGACATTGACGGAACGTACCTCGGCGCATTGTTCGTACGTGGCGCCGGGTTTGACAGTGAAATCAAAGATTTCTCCTGGCTTTAACTCGATGGGTGTGATAAGATCACCAGTGCGAATTTCCGGTCCCTTGATGTCCATCATGATGCCGACCTCGCGATTGGCGGTTTGCGAGGCGCGGCGGATACGGCGGATGATATCGCGCGTCCAGCTGTGTTTTGCATGCGCCATGTTGAGGCGGACGATATCGACGCCGGCTCGCGTAATTTTCACGAGCATTTCCTCGCTCTCGGTGGCGGGTCCTAAAGTGGCGATAATTTTTGTGCGACGCAGGGAGTACATACGCTGCTATTCAAGCTGAAGCGGTTGGGCGGGGCAAAACAAAACCCTATGTGACCAACAGGCATTAGCATTTGCGAGTTTCCCCGTGAGGTCGTCTGGAAATCGTGGTGCTTCAGGATCCCGGCTACGAATTGACATCCATGGCGGCAGCGACGGGAAATTGGCAGCCCAGCCGCGCTCGCACGCCTTGGAAATATTAGAACCGCGGATCAAATGGGTCAAGGAGGGAACATGGTTCTAGCTTGGTAGCTTGGACTCGCGGCGGTTTCTAGGAACTTTCCAGCGCACTCGCTGGGAAAGATCGACCGTGGCCGGCTCGCAATGTTCTGCTTCACAGCCTACGGGCTCTTTCATGTCAGTTTTTAGCAGGTGGGGCAATGTTTGCTTTCGGCCATCAGAACGTCGGCGGTGCGGATGTGCTCGTGAATATGCGTTGGTGCATAGCTGGGGTCCGTTAGCAAGGCTGTTGAGCGGTGCAGCGTGAAGAGGTTTCCATGGTGTCTGTGGGGGAAAAGGCGAAGCCCATCGGTTTCTAACACCGTGTGGCACATGGAAGCTGGCGGCGTCCGTCGAGATCACGAAACCGGAAGCTCGCATCCGTTTGGAAAAGTCTGCCACGCGGTTCGGTAATCGAGTTTCGATTGGAAAAGAAAAACGCGGGAGTGGCGGGTAGCATTGGCGAACGCGTGGATGGCTAGGAATTTCTTCAACACGATTCGAATCTAGCGGCGTGATCGCCGTGTTTGTGGGGTATGAAAATAGTGTGGATATCTTGGAGCACTTTCCCGACATTGTGGATCAACTATTTAAGTTTGCGGGTCTGGAAATTCTGCGTCGATTAGAACGCAGGTGTTTTCGGTGCACAGCAATGCAAGTAGTTGCCTGGGCTACCGCTTTTGAGACTCTCGGAATCACATTTGTACGCTGCTGGACTGAGTCCACCCCGGCTTCCGGCCGTGCAACAGAGTTTTCGCATCAAAAAACGCACAAGTGGCTGGCAATTTCTTCAGCAACCATCGCGCCCGAAAGGAACTTGGCTGGCTAACGAAATCCTTCTGCGCAACAAATTTCCGATGTTGAACTGTACCTGTACCTGAATCTGAAACTCATGGGCTACTATAAAACTCCGAAGCTAAGCCCGACTTGGTTGACCAGCTCTTTCGACAAAAGCGCCAAAAATTACGGAGAAATTGCTAACGGAGGTTTTTTTCGAAGCGCTTCTTTTCTCCGCTGCTGGGTGCGGCAGCGCTATAGATTGAAACTTGGCTACCTACTTGTCTCGACGTTGCGTGTGACATGGGGTCTGTGGCTGCCTAATAAGCGAAAATTCTCGGGACTGCTAATCCAATGAACTTGCCCAAACCTGAACGAATGGGGGGCTGGCGGAGGTGTAAAAAAAGCTCGAACTAGCGGCTTGTTTCGTTGTCGGGCAGACGGAATCTCCGCTTTTCCCCTGCGGATTCTTCGGTTTTTTTACCGTGGGCGATACGTTATGTTTTGGACCTCCAGACGACCGTTTGCGAATATCACCGGGGGCTACGACTTGGCGGCAGTATACTGATTCTCGAAGGAACGAAGCCGCACGGCATTTTTTACTAGGCGTTATGGTTGGGGACGTGGATTGCTTGCCCGATGGAGTCTGGAGCAGTGATGGCATTCGTTCGACTACCTGCACGTTGTGTTGGCTCATGAGTCTGGACTGTGCGAAGTGTGGTTCTACTTTTTCTTCACCGAACTTGTGACTCTGCGTCTGCAACTCGGGCGCCGGGTGCCTGACAGATACGCCAGACAATAATTTCGAGCGCTTGTTTGCGTCGATCCGGCCCCGAGCTATTCGGCTTGTTTCATTTTTGTCATTCCCCGCAGATGCTTGTTTTCCTGCTCGCGGGTTTGGGGTGCGGGTGGTGTTTGACGATGTTCCAGCTGCGCATGGGAGACTTTTGGGGATGGCAGCGATACAATGCAGCCGCATGGACTTCATTGCATGCAACAAAGCCTTCGAGCTTTTGAAACCCATTGCGTCGGTTTCCGGCTGGGAGCCGATGAAGCTGGCGCTGGAATGGCTTCGTGTTGGCGGCAAATAATCCGAGTTAGGTTGATATTTCGAACGGCTACCGTAGGCGCTGGCGCTATTGCGTTTTAAAGTAGGAGATAAATTGCAATCCCGTACTTGGCGCGACTATACAGGAGGGCTATCTTGGCAACCTGACGGTGGTGTCGACTTCATGCGCGAGGCGGCTGAAAAAGTGCAACGCGACAATACGCTGGCCCTACTTCTCGAAGGCACGTTCACGCCGTTGGAGGCGGTCTGGTCCTGCTGTTTGTGAACGGTAGCGATACATGTCGTGCGTAAGCTGGCTTATAGCATGCCGGAATTAGAATTTTTAACGCTTGGGAAAATGCTCGCAAGGGTAAGTACTTAACGGAGAAGTCTATTGATTTTCCTGTCTGGCTGACGCGACTTACTGCTGCAGGATTTGAATGTGTTTCTTGCGAAGCCCGAGGCCATAGCGTTGCATGATTTGCTAGAGCTGGATTTGCTGCTGTTGCCGAACGCGATCGTGAGGCTGGAAAACGGAACCTCGTCGTTTGGGATAGGGCGCAGCTTGTGGACTAAGAAAAGAACCCGGTTTTTGCTACGATTGACGATTGATGCTGCGCTGCGCGAAGCACAACACCAGAAATTTTCTCGCATACACGCGTTACATGGATGTGAATCGTTTTGCGGTGACGAGTCGGGAGCGTATCTAAAGAGAAGTCTAATTACTGAACACGCTGGCGTTTTTCGCCGTTCTTGCGGTGCGTCAGGTGGTTGCGTGCGCTGCACTTCGCCTCGCTGGCGGCTTACTCGCGTGCACGTAATCGTGTTTGTAATTGGTTCGCTGCTGACCCAGCGTAGCGATCTACTACGGGGCTTATCTCTTCATGCAGCAGCCAACCACTGGTGGGCGAAAGTGTGGCGCTTGTTGAAACCGCTGCTCAGGAGTTGTCTGATGATGGTCGTTTGTTTTTCGCTGCTGCTTCCCCCAAACTTTCAATAGTTTGGAAAATCATCGTGTCCGGCGCTGGTGCAGCAGTGGTTGTAAATTTGGCTCGTCGTTTTGTGGATCGCTGTGCTTTCAGGTTTGGCGTAATTGAGCTGGCGCGGCGACATCCGCGGTCTCAAAATTTTGTCTTTGCAATTGCAACTGGAAGACGAAGCTTTACGATCGGTGTGTAGCAAGCTCGAGGCGCAGGTGCGAGGTGCGGGCATTTCTCTGGCATGTACTGGACTTCGGTAGTTAACTGCGGACCGCGCTAGCGGAAGGAAGTTTTGAGGCGAACGAATTTGAGTCGTTCTTAAAGGGGGTTCGTGGCTTATATTGCGCACGCCGGTTTTGGAAAAACTCGATGCGGCTATCGTAGCCGCCAGGACGGTGGAAGCGTTGCGTACGACGCTCTATGCGGACACGGTACCTTGGGAAATTTCAAAGCAACTGGGTGGTGCTGCCGGCTTTTCTGCTGGCCATGCGCGGCAAGACGGATGCGGAAGCGCGTTTTCGGGCTGGCTCAAGTTTTGCGGAAAGATTACACTTACTCACAGCGCCTGATCCGGCTCCCGCGAGATGGCTGCACTCGAAGGAAATTTTCGCTGAGGTGTTTCGGATCGAAATGTGTTTTGAGCGTGAGGAAACGTTTTTCGCTGAGGTAAAACTAAAGGCGACTACCTCGATGCTCAAACGGCACTTTGAGCCAGGCTTTGGCCATTAGCGCCGTGTTCGGATAAAAGTGCTTATCGAGATAATAAAACCAGCAGGTCTAGCGAACAGAGACCGTAAGGAATGTATCTGATGTAAACGACCGGGTGGAGTGCAGTACAAAAGCGAACAGCGAATACTGGTCAAACACGGGACCGGTAACCACGAAGGCTGCGAACCAACAGACGATGAAGTAACTACAATAGTATCCATGGGCTATATCAGACTAAGATTTTGGTAATCGTGAAAAGTGTGGCGATCGAAAGCGCATCTTCGTTAGCTAACGAGCACGAGACTGGCTACCTCGGGGGACCGGCGGCTAGCAGTAGCAGTGGCTGGATGAAATAGGCCAGCATGGCGCCGTGCATCAGTGTGTATATGGGTGGCATCAAGGCCGAAGTTGATCGGTTCGTTGCTGTAGCTCTAGCTACAATCGAAACGCAGCAAAGAGCGACTACCTAGGCAAGTTGGACAAAGAGAAAGACCTTAACATGCGCGCTTTGCACCTGAGGATCGAGAGCGAGGATGGCGAGATGCGAGGCTACATAGAACTATCTCTCGACAGGCAGAGGCTAGCAGCGAGTGACTAGCTAAGATTGTGGTCGTAGACAGCTCTGCTCTTGTCCAATTGCGCTATAGCTCAGCGCTATCGCGGCCTTCGTTGCGGGGGAATACCTGTCGAGCGTGAGTTGGATTTACCAGTAAAGAATACTCGTGATCAGAAAATAACTGAGAGTGAAAAATACTGCGCCGCCGCTTCAGAAATAGGCTACGCTGCCATAGACGGACGAGTACAACACCAGCAGCTGCGATGTGCAGGGACGTTGAGACTGGGGTAGTACCGATACTATATCGAAAACGATGTGGGAGAAATGTTTTGTTACAATATTCCGGGTTGAAATCTGTCTAAAGAAAAACCAGCGCGTCCGCGGCCGCCGAGTAAACGGTGATTTTTGATTTCGCTCTGAAGACGGATTCTATATCCACGCAAATATTTTTCGAAAAGTGTCGGCCTAAAGAACTGGGCCGCATCGTCGTTGTGCATAATATTGCGCTGCAACTGGGCGGCGGAATTGGCGTAGCCCTCTGCACTGCACGGCTGCGACAGATTTTTGGAGTTACGTTGCCACTTGAGGACATTGGCGGCGTGGACGTAGTTCTAAAATGGGATAGAGGTCGAGGCTTCCGGCATATTGGAGCAACCGCGCGTAGAGTTCCCCATCCCCAGTAGCCGGATCGAGATCGAGCTCGGGCTGGGCTAGTAGGAGGCTGGCTGAGCTGATGAGTGGTGTGGGGAAGCGCGGTATGCGCGTCGGACTCGGTCAGGTTGCTCACCAGAAAGCTTCCTTTGTCTGAATCACCGCGGAGCATAGGCAGGGGCAAGTTTCAGGAGAGGGATGCCGGAGCACCGAGTGAAATTTGAAGGAAGAGACACCAAATCCGACGTGGCAGACAGCCAGACAGCTGATCGAGCCGGCGGCTAACAGTACGGGATCAGAGGGACACGCCGAGGACTTGGAGAGATGCGGGCCGGACGAGGATAATTGGTAGCCGGTGATTTGTGGGGGAGATTAACGCTGCCACCGCACAGGTTTTCTTTTGTGGGCTATATTTAAAATCTGGTTAAGGTGTCTCGTCCTTTCCGTAACCGCTCGGTAGGTTTATCGCCATAATTGCGGCGTGGTCGTGATGTATATCACGAGTCAGGAGCGTTTCAATGTAGAGCGCCGCTTGTTCAATCCAATGAAGAGCCGGGAGTGGAACGAGGAACACTATGGCTTGTGCACCAACCAGCACTGGTACAACTACGTGCTTGAGGTGAATTTGCACGGGTAGATCCCGAAACGGCCTACACCATGGGGCCTTGGACAAGTTGAAGAACATGCTTAATACTGCCCTAATGGATAAGTATATAGTCACCAGAACCTGAAAGAGGAAGTCTAACTTTTATTAAAAATAAACCCTTCGACAGGAAGTCTCGAGGCTTCGTTCTTGAAGCAGATTGAGCTGCTGGTGATGCTTTGGGGAGTTGCATCGACTGCGATTCTATGAAATACTACAAAATTTTACGGAATGTCTTGGCCCAGAACGGTGAGTCGGAAATTTTTTCGATAAAACAAATGTATCTGCACAAATCGGCTTCGGGTGCTGCCTCCAAGATCAATTGAGGCTATGATTTCAAACCTCAAACCGAGTCTGGCTTACCGGGCGACGCTGCCGGACATGATGGAAGCTGCACATGACGTCATCCAGGGATACGAATCTGCCGATCTAGCAGGTGGGCATTCAGAATTTTAAACTGCCGTTGAAATACCGCACCAAATCCGGTGACACCTTCATACTCTAGACTAGCGCGACGGGCACCGTGTTGCTCGAAGCCGAGTTGAAGGGTATCAGCATGAGCCGGATCATGCACATGTTTTACGAACACAAATACGAGGTTACAGCCGGCCTTATTCTTGAAAGCTATCTGCGCAAGGTGAAAAGCAAGGACGCGCGCTTGAAAATTTCGTTTTCCTCCCCCTGCTCCGGCCGAGCCTTCTCAAGGGATTATCAAGGGATTAGAGCGTTACTAATTCTATTAAGTGACGTTAGAAAGCGTTATGGCCGTCGATGGATGCTACCGCCGCTTCCATTAATTTCGATTGTGCTTATTTATCCGTATGTCCATACTCGATGGGATTGTCGGACCACGCGCAGCGTTTATACCGTCATGCATTCACAGCGGAGCACATGTTCGAGGAGGCTGAAGGGAAAATCTGGATGAGGATGTGCATGTGCATGCCCTCTGGCCTGCGTGCTCTCCAGACAGAACTCAAGTGATAGTGAAGCATGAAGACGAAGACGAGCAGGCTTTCGCCGAGCTGAACGAACCTTGTCTGAAATTCGTGGAGGATTCCGCGTGATTGCTTTATCGGGAATTCGATGCCAAAAAGTACATCCGCGGTTTCTGCGTCGCCTGCCCAAGCTTGGACTCTTTGCATCCCAATGACACGGTGAGTGCCATATTTAAGGGTGTCAAAAGCAGTTTCATAGCGGACTTCATGGGTTTCGGAACGCTGCTCTGTTGAGCCAAAAACCGTTTTTGTTCTCTATAAAAAGAGACAAAACACGTTGCGAGGCGCTAGCCAGTCGTTTTTATTATGGATATTTTCGCGGGGAATTGGTGCGGCGATTGCGCGGGTTTTTTTGCACTGCATTAAGAGCGTTTACCTGGCGCTGGCCGCGCGGAATGAACGAGCTCTGCGGGGTGGTGAAAGCGATGGTCGGTGCTGTGCGGAAATTTTTTGGTTGTCGACTTCTGGCGAATAACCCTGGAAAACTTATTTGATTGGCCGTTTCTGAAAATAAGGGTAGCTGATTTCGATACAAAGATTACAGCGAGCCTACGAAGAGCGCCTTTTGGGTCCCCCGGCTGGTAGTCCTTGATATGGTGGTGCGCAGCGCTGGCGATATATTCAACAAGAGTTTGATCGCATGGCCCGCGGTTTATACTAATGGGGCGGCTTATTGTGCGGCCAAATTTGGCGTTACGGGACCTTCCAAAATGATGTGGACCGATCGACGTGCGCTTGTGCGCCGTCCATCCGGGATAGACGTGGACTCCCGTCGTAGGGGGAATTGGGGTTCGCCGGCTGAGCGCATGATAACCGCCGAAGACATTGCACCGGCGATCGTTGACGTTTACCAATTTTGGATTGACGCAAAATCGTGGAGAAAACCCTGCGGCGACCGGAGCAAGGGCGATTGTTTGAAGCTGCCGTTCGCGTGTGGAAGAGGTTCAGCTTTTAGTGGTGCTCTGACAGCCGGGCAGGCTCGTCGCGCGCGGATGGGAGAACGGTATGCTGGAATTTGGTTCCTCCTGTTTGATCGCTATGGCGCTGGTTGGTGCCGGTGGCCGCGGGAGCTGCGCGGGCACGGGACTGTTGATCTGGTGTGACAGGCTTACGATGTAAGCGTTTTGCTTTCGCTTTATGGCTTTTTGGAAAAACAGATTCGTAGGGATCTGGAAAAATTTCCCCTCGTGGTTCAGTAGGGTGATGAAAAAGAAATTCAGATCTATTACGCGGCCTTGGACGGAGTCGTCAGCGAGTTCAATGTCGTCGCCTATTTGAAACGGCCGGAGAAGAAGAATGAGCAGCGTCGACGAAATATTACTGAGCAAACTCCAGACCGCGACGAAACCGATCGCGACCAAACCGAGGACCGTTGAGACCATTGCCCAGATGCCGCTGATCTCGAAGCCGAAGACGCCGAGAATCAGTACCAGGGCGATGATGTGTACTATCCATCGGGAAAGCCGGCGAAAGGGTAGCAGGTCGAGTTCCGTGAGCGAGGTGCTAGCGGCGATAATTTTGAATAGCCGGCCGATGACAATGTTGATGAGAAACGCTGCAACGACGATCCCGGCGACCATGGGAAGGACGGCGATGGTCTTCGGAATGTAGACTGCGATGCGCTGGAACAGTTCTTCTGGGCCCATAGTTAAAGATAATTGAATAAACGTTGTTTGTTGTAGGTTGGCGTGGCTCCGCGCTGGGTTGCTACCCATTCTTCGAGGTGGCAGACGCTCTGGAGACATTGTTTTGGGTTTTGGTTGCGGATGAAATTGGCTACAAACGCGGCTAAAAAAGAGTCACCTGAACCAATAGTATCAACGACTTTGACAGGCCGCTTGGGTTCCCAACACCACCGATTTTCTTGGAGTATCCCGGCGCCGTGTTCGGCGTTGGTGATGACGATTGTGGGACAACCGTGCTGGTGTGCGAGGGTGCTGACGTGACTTTCTTCTCGGCTGGGCAGATTGCGGCCGCTGGCGAGCTGCGCTGCCTCGGCTGCGTTTACCTTAAGGACGGTGCTGGATTTAGCGAGTTTAGCGATGATGCAAAAGCCGGCTCCGGTCGAGCGTAGGCTGACGTCGAAAACACGCAGGGCGTCCGGTGGCAGAGCTTGGAAGAGTTTATGCAGTGTCTGCTGATTGGGCTCGGAGCGTTGGGCCAACGAACAAAAGATGAGGGTATTCCTATGAGCCGCTTTTTTCAGCGCGAACGGAGAAACTGGAATTTTATCCCATGCCACGTTGCGGAGAACCTCGTAATGGTGGGTATTGCCTTGCCGCGAAAACGTAGCGATAGCGCGGCCAGTGGGCAGTGCGCGGTGGCGATGGCGGACGAGCGTGGTTGTAGAGATTTTCCAGTGATCAATCCGGCGACGAAACTCGTCGCCAAGTATGTTTTTTGTACCTACGGCGCTGACGAATTGTGTTTCAAGGCCGAGTTGATACAAATGGTAGGCAACGTTGAAAGGTGCTCCGCCAGAAAACAGGGCGGCCGGTCTGGCCGTGGCCCTACTCGTTGAACTCCAATTCTTGATCGCGGCCGAGCTGATTGAGTTACACGAGGTGCAGTAGCTCGCGGCAGGCGATCTCGTGGAACCCGAGCCGGTGGATGAAGCGCACCCACATACCACCGATGAACGGTCAGATGCCACCGTTGTGGTGATGGTGAGGGAGGTTGAGGAGGTTGACGTTGTAGTAGGTGCGCCAATCGGGGGCGCCGGCTTGGACGACGGGATAGAGATTGGCGGCCGGCCAAGGTTGGTTGACGCTGACATCCATATAAATCGAAAGGCGATGCAAGTGCAGTCGATGTTGAGGACATTCATGAGAAACGCGAGGATGTTTGCGTATGTGCTGCAGGGCCAGTTAAAGGCAAAGGACGTGATTTCAGCAAGCAGGTATTGACCGTTGCCCAGACCAAATTGACGGTTGGCGAAGCGGTTTTTCGTGACGCGCGTGGCGTGTTCTTCGCTGGAATTCGTCGTGGGCCAGAAAAGGTCGAGCAGCCGCGTGCCCACACGCCGCGGTAGTTGACGCTCGTTCCAGTGACGACGTTGTCGTTGAGCGAACAGGCAGAGAAGCAAAACGGCGTGATGTTTTTCTTCAGTAAGATCATCACACTTCTCGTACCCCGTAGCGATGAAAACGCGCTCCTTATCGGTTAGCGACCAGAACTTTGTGTCGTTGAAAATAATCTAGAAACCTGGGGGACCATTTTTGTGCACTTGACTCAGGGTTGCTCTTTGGTCGGCAGAGTACAGATGACCCCGTAGTGGCAGAGACCGTCGAGCACGCCATCGGCGATGATTTGGCGCGAGCGGTAGGTCGGAACGTCAATCGTGGCTTTAAAAAGTTCCGGAAGCGCGTTTTTAGGGATAATGCCACGTACGCCAGGCAAGCGGAACATACTGGAGTCGTTCCCGGTATCACCAGCGACAATGACGGTATCTAGCGGGATACCGAGACGTTCGCAAAGCCATTTGAGCGTGCTGCCTTTTGTCGCGTTCTGCGGCAATACGTCGAGATCGCGCGAGCTGGAATAACAGACCTCTATCTTCAGGCCCGCCTCTGCGAGCTGCCGCTTCAGTTTGCGGATAATGCCGGGCGATGCCTTGTCGAGAAACCAGCTCGATTTAAACTCGTGCTGGTATTCGACGGGCTGCGGCCGGGTTCCAGGGAATTGTCCCGTCACTTCGAGTACGCGGTGCAAATCCCAGCTGTGAGCGAAATGGTTTTTAAGCTCGTCGAGCATGCACTTCGCCTTCGCGTCGTAAACCTGAGTCCCGACGCCACCGATATAAAACCCTGCTTTTGGGAGCGTACCGTCGTCGATGAGCCGGCGCAGGTTTTCGACAAGGCGGCCGCTGTTGTAAACGAGCAACGGGCGTGCGACGGAATCGAGTCTTTCCCAGGCGGCCTTAAAACGTTGGGTAGCTTCTGGGTTGCCGATTAATGTGCCGTCAAGGTCGGCACTGAACAGTTTCGGCTGCAGGGGATCGGCGGGCGTAGAGCTGAACATGGTAGAAGCTAGACTGCGACGATAGCCTTTGATGTGGTGAAATCGAACCGGTTCAATCGCCGTCGTTCCACGGTTCATCCCACTCGTTGTCAGTGAAGGCGAGTGCGGAGGAGCGTTTTTCGATCAGACTGACAAGTTGTTGGGCAATTCCGGTCCAGGTGAAAAGGCTGCGGGCTTTGTGCGCACCCATGCGGGAAAGGCGTGCGGCGAGCCGCTTGTATTTGAGTACTTTAAAAATCGTGATGCCAAGGTCTTCGCGGTCGAAAGTATCGGCGTAGAGTGCGTGGCGCCCGAAGGTGACTGCGCGGTGAAGGCCGCCGTGCGTCGTAATGACCGTCGGTGTACCGCAGGCCATCGCTTCAATTGCGGTCATACCGAACGGTTCATAGCGACTGCTGAGCACGAAAGCATCGCCGGTGCGATAGTAGTCGGCCAACTCTGCATCGCTGACGAAGCCGGCGAATGTGACGCGCTCGGTAAGATCGAGCGATTTGACCTGTGCCTTCAACTCTGCGAGAGCTTTTTTTTCTCCGGAACGCAGTTCGGAGCCGCCAACTGCGAGATAGAGCTGTGCGTCAGGGATGCGAGGCGCGACGACCGAAAAAGCATCGATAAGTAGATCGTAGCCCTTGTTGCGGGCGAGACGGCCGATGGCGAGCACGGTTGGACCGTTGAAGCCAAGCCGCTTCCGGGCGGCGGTTCGGGTCGAGGGGCTGACCGGGAAGAAGCGGTGGTCGTCGTAGCCCGGAGGGATCATATGCACGCGATCCTCATTGGCACCGTAGTCGCTTACGATCATGTCTACTTGGACTGGCGTGGTGGCGATCACCTGCTCAGTGGTGCGGTAGAGCTGGGTTTCATAGTTGATCCGCTCGGCGAAGTTATATTTTTTCTCGAAGTTCGCGGCGTCTTGTGAAAAATCGAGCTCCATCAGTTGCTTTTTCCAGAGGCCGAGCGAGTGCGGTGTGTGAATGTGCGGTACGTTGAGCGCTTCGGAAAGCCGTTGTGTGGCATAGCCGGCATCCCAGTAATGGCTGTTGAAAAACTGGTAGTTGAGGTGGTTCTGTTTGATGAAACGGAGCGCATTCTCAGACCACTCCTCGAGGTGTTGGTAGAGATATTCCTTGCCGATAAAACCCCCCCCTCTACAGGGGGCGCGCAGGACGCGGACACGCTCGTTGATCACGTCCATAGAGGGCTGGTCCTCGAATTGGCGGGTCCAGATATCGACTTCGTAACCAAGCTGGGCGAGTTTTTTGGAGAGTTCGAGAACATAGACTACCTGACCGCCGGTGTCGGTGGCACCGAGTGGAGGTTCGGCAGCAACGTAGCCGTGAGTGGAAACCATTCCGATGCGCGGAAGCGTAGATTCAGCAACCAGCACTGACATAGGGAATACGTATTTTACAATCGGTGCTGATCACACGTATGGCAGGTCAATTACGTTTAACGTGGCCAAATCTATAGATCGCTGAGAGCGGTCTGCATAATAATGTTAATCATACCAAAATATATTAATGGCTAAATTAAAAAAAAGAAAGGCCAGAATTGGCGAAGTGCCAAGGGGTAATTTTTGTTTTTCGAAAAAACCGACTACTAAACAAGCTACTCTGAAAACCCTTCGCAAACATCATTTGGGTGCTTGACAAATCGTGCAGCGTGACGATCGAAATTAGGCGGTTCTCGGCTTGGTTCTGCATCAAAGTGCATATTGCTGGGATAATTTACGGTTTTGTTGGCGATTTCACGGACCTTTGCCTCCGGAAAACAGAAGAGCGGCGGAGGCGGGTTCTCGATCATTGGCTCTTTCACTTCACGGCACGTTAGAAAACCCGATGTGGATGTCGTTTTCCCCAATGGGGAATCGATCATGTGTGCTCTCCGCGAGCGCCTTCATTCAGACCCTCGGATGTGAGGTCGCGGATGATGGCTGGTTTGAAGTTCGCGATGCGGCGCGGTTGGATGGTTGTATCCAGTTGCAAAGGCTGCGCGGCAGTGCGAATTTTCTATGTTCTGGCCACCCTGGGCGTAGCTTGCGGGAGGAATCTGTTTTATGCGCGTTTATCATCAAGGCAGTTACGAAGGAAAATTCGTATTCTATCTTAGAACACGATCAAAATCCAGGTGTTTGGTGCGCGCACGACGGAGCCAAGGCAAGGACGCACGTGCCGGTGACGGCGAGCTCCGCGCTCATTATGCCGCCGAAAACAGCGTCGGCGCGAAGATACTGCCTGCCGCAGCCACCGAAGACAATAGCAGTACTGCTGTGGCCACGAACAGAAACAGCGCGATGTGTCAGACTACCTGTCCGTCGGGCGCAAGCGAGATGTCGCTGTAGCGAGGCTGAACACGCCGGGCTTGTCTATGAATCCATAGACACCGGATCTGGTCGCCAAGACGGCGAGGTTACCAAACATCATGCGAATCCCTGACGGAAGCTCGTACGTCTTTTGTTCTGCGGGCGAATGGCCATTAAATGCTTTTTTAAGCAGAAACCGGCGAGCACGCTCAACGCGGAGACAATCGTATACACACATATAGATAAACAGGCAATTACGGTGTGCCATAACTGTACAGCGCGAAGGCTGGTTGCACCCTGAAAGAACATGTGTGACCGGCGTGCCAAAAGCTGTGGTAAGCAGAACGCATGCTGAGTATTCGGCTCTTTAAGTCGAGTTGCCGATGATTCCTTCGAGCACGAAGGTTACTGCAGGGGGCGGCGCGCCGAAAGCTGCTCCTAGGCCAGCGGCAATCGCGGCGTGGTTTTCGGTTTTGGCCGAACCTAAAAAATGTGGTATTGACGAGAGGCTGGCGGCAAGTTGTGCAAAGGGGCCTGGCCTTCGCGATTGGGATTGCCTCCGCCGCTCAGCGCGCTGCCAGCGAATTTTACCCAGAAGATGTGCTAAGGGGATAACGCCAAATTCTTTTCAAAGAACTAGCTTCACTTAAGGAATGCCGCTGCTGGCCGCATCTGGACAAAAATTTATAAGCAGCAAGCCCGTGGCGGCAGAGATGAGCGTGGTTATCAAAAAGCTTTCCATCAGAAACGTTGGTAGTGGATTTTTCGCGAAGCGTTCCAACTTATGGCTAAAGGTTGTGTGGATCGCTAGGTGAAAGGCGATCCCCGCGCGGGTCAAGGCCGATAGCAACGGCAACAGCCACAAACTGTGCGCACACTCGGAAAAGCTGAAGAATGCGGAAAAGAAAATCTACTGATACATCTTGATTTTTTCGAATTGTGGCAAGAGCCTTAACTTCTCACTCAATCTTTCCTTCCCTTGTATTGAAATGGGGGAGGTGGAGTGGTGCATGAATACTACTCGCTTGAAATCGCGTGGCGAGGCAACTAGCAGCTTTTGTATGGGCTATCGCTCCAGGGGTTTTTCTGGTGGAAGACGATTAAGTGGCAGCTGAAAGAGTGCTGTATGTTCCTATGTTCCCGAAATAGAGAGGGAAAATTAGAAACAACTGGAGGACAATATATTGCAGAGGTCACGGGTAGCAAATTCCCGCTTATAGTTTTCGATGCCGGTTTGCCCGATCACAACAATTTCGAATTGTTTTTCTCGCGATGTAGCACGTGCGGACAACAATGGCGATTTTTCTCATCGTGTGCAGCGACGAGGTCGGCAGGATCGTTGGGATATGGACTCGGGGGATGGTTAAGTGACGAAGCCGTTCAGCCTGCGCGAGCTCACGGTCCTTGTGCGCTTAGTGTTGCGCCAGAGTGAAGGTGCGAATTCACGACTGGTGGTGGCCCCTGCAAATCGGCTGGCTGGGTAGCACAGGCTATTAGCTACTGTGGGTGTTGGGAAAAGCTATTTGTGGCCGGTGTGTAGCGGCGGCGGCTTAGAGCTTCAGAAAATTACGAGGTTTCTAATGTCGCTGAGGCGGGTGACGAGCTGTGTGTTTCTGGTTGGCCGAGATGTAATCTAATAGAGTAATAGAGATGTCGTTGGCTGGGTGGGCGTTTTCTCTCCACTGACCTCGGCGGCAGAAACGGTGCGTGCCGGTCGGCTGGTGATTGATCTAGGCTTATCGATGCATTGGCGGCGATAGATGGTCGCTGCGGGCTGGTAGCTTGGCAGCATTGGCTAACGTATCCCACCGAACGGATCAGGGCGCAAGCACGGCGTACGGCGATGGCCAGTCCTGCGGTTGGACAAAATTGTGTCGTTTCCGCGATGCGTTTGAAGTTTGAAAACATACCGAACGCTACAAGCAGATGCTTGCGAATGAAGCGAAAACGTCGTTTGGAGCGATCTGCAGTGCGGTGGATGGCGAGCCAGGGCGATTTTGCGGTAGAGGATCGTTGGCCCGGTGTTCCGGGTCCTGTGTTGTTGCTGGTATCTGAGCGATTTTATTTGTTGCCTTTACCGGAGAACGGACGGGAAAATACAAGACTGGGCTGGCACGGTGCGGGAAACTTCCAATCTGCACGGTGGCGATACGGCGCTGACAAATCTCTCCGGCGTTATCGCTGCTGACGGCAGTGTTTGGCGTCCTCTACGTGGCATTGTTGATGGAAGTTTGTGCGCTGTTGGCCGGGAACCGTGTCGGCTGTTTGTCACTCGGTATTTTGGTTGGTTTGCTCAGAAGTCCGACAAAAAGGAGATGGGCCTTGAAAATGAAAACGCTGTCCAAATTCTGCGGAGCTCCCGGGCTGGGCAGCTGCGAAGTGCTTTGTGTACGGTGCTAAGCGTGTCCTGGGCTGCGGTTGGTGGATTTCACTAAATCTGAGAACTGAGAACATAGCTGGCATGATAATTGGTGATGCTGTGTGCGGGCGGTGTTGTTTGCTGTGATCTGTGTTTGACTGCAGCGGCCAGTCGGCTTGAACAAATCGGCAATTGTCGGTGCCTTAATAAGCTGACCGTGTGGATCGATGTTTTTCTGAAATTGGGAGTGCTATTTCTGACAGCTAGGCTCTTCGGGCATTATGTGCCTCATCAGGTAGCGGTTGCTGACCGTTCCGTTTGGACGACACTGACAATCTTTAACGAGGGGGCAACGATGGCCTTGGTGTTTGTGTGTGCTGGCTCCCGACGTACGTATGATTGATAGCCTGCGCTTGGCGGTGGTTGATCCGGACAAGATTTGTTTCGATTAGGATTGTTTACTAGGAAGGGGCACCCAGCTCGGGATAGTCGAGTCCTGGAAAACTCACGACTCGGACGGTTTTGCTGCAGACGTTCAATTTATAAGGTGCTGGCCCGACGGGTACGAGTTACTGGCTTTAGACAAGCAAATTTTGGGTTTTTGTTCGACATCGATACCAGTGGCGATGTGGTTGCACGCCGGGTGTTACACGTGCATTCGAAGGTGGTGAGCCGAAAAAAGATCTTTCGGCCAAAGCTGGAACGATGTTGGCATGGACGGCGTCGATTTTGATTATTTTGTCCGGATGGCTGTTGGGTCTCGTGGTGGTGGTGTGACGGAAAACACCAGCGAAGCAATGGCACGAGTTTATCTAGCGAAGAAAATTGGCGACTGTGTGCGGTTCCCTGATCGGAAAAGAGCTCAAGATCTATGGCTCCGAACCCCGTGATCAGGTGAGCGTGGGGATTCGCGGCGCAATGATCGCGACAGCAAGTTTCCCAAAAAGAAAGCGACGAAAAAAGCAACAAATCACAGTAAAGTCTGTTGCTGATCCTTCGCGGGCGGTCTAAGACCAAGGGCATAGTAGCCTTTCGGCGTGAGGACACGGCCTTGTGCGGTGCGGGCGAGGTAGCATTCCTGGATCAAAAACGGTTCGTGCACTTCCTCGAGAGTGTCAGGTTCTTCGCCGACGGTAACCGCGATGGTACCAAGCCCAACAGGGCCGCCTTTGTAGTTTTCGGCAATTAACCGAAGTACACGCTTGTCCATCTCATCAAGGCCGGCGGCGTCGATTTCTAAAAGCTCGAGCGCGGCAGCCGCGACGGGCTGAGTGATTTTCCCGGAAGCTTTTTCTTGCGCGTAGTCGCGGACGAAGTTGATGAGGTTGTTAGCGATGCGCGGCGTGCCGCGGGCCCGGGCGGCGATTTCGCTGGCGCCTCCTTTGTCGATGGCGATGCCGAGCAAGCTACAGCTGCGACAGACGATGTCTTCGAGTGTGGCGCGGTCGTAGTAGTCTAGACGTGTGTTTAGGGTGAAGCGCGAGCGGAACGGCGCGGTGAGTAGGCCGGCCCGCGTGGTGGCACCAATTAGCGTAAACTTTGGAATCGAGAGCCGCACGCTCCGGGCGTTCGGACCTTGGTCGATCATTATATCGAGCCAGAAGTCCTCCATTGCGGAGTAAAGATATTCCTCGACATTTTTGGGGATTCGGTGGATTTCGTCTATAAAGAGCAAGTCGCCTTCTTCGAGGTTCGTCAGCAGACCGGCGAGGTCGCCCGCCTTTTCGATGACGGGACCGGAGGTGGCGCGGGCGTTTCGCCCCAGCTCATGGGCTAGGATGAAGGCGAGTGTGGTTTTTCCGAGACCGGGCGGGCTTGAGAGCAGGATGTGATTGAGCGGTTCGCGACGGTGTTTGGCGGCACCGACCATGACCTTGAGACGTTCGATGGTCTTGGGTTGGCCGGCAAAGTCGGAAAAAGAGAGCGGGCGGAGCGCAGTTTCCTTCTGCGAAACGGGGGCTCCGAGCGTCGTGTCAATGAAGTCAGTTCCTTTTTTCGGCTCCTTGGACATGATTATTCCCATTCGACCTCAGCACCAATGCTGCGGAGGTTTTCGACAAAATCCGGATGGGCACGCTTGATCGTGTCGGCGTTCTTTACAACGGACTTCCCTTCGATGCTGGAGGCGACCATGTAGAGTGCGACTGCGGCACGGATGACGTAGGGTGCCTCGACGATTGCCGGCCTCAACGGGCGTGCCCCGAAAACGGTGATGCGGTGAGGATCGTTCACGAGTACGTGGGCGCCGAACTTCGAGAGTTCGGGCATCCAGGTGAAGCCACCTTCGTAAACCTTGTTCCAGAATAGTATGGCGCCGTGTGCGCGGACAGAAAGCGCAATCATGCAAGGCAGCAGATCGACGGGAAAATATGGCCAAGGCGCGGCCTCGATTTTTGTCAGCAGGTTCGACGTAAAGGGGGGGGCAATCATGAGCTTCTGCTTGGCTTGGACAAGAGCGGTGTCGTCCTCATAGCCAATCGTTACACCGAGCTTGGCAAAGGAACGGTTGATGAGATCGAAGTGGTGCGGGATGGAATTACGCACGCGCACTTCGCCACCGGTGATGGCGCCTAGGGCGAGAAAAGTGACAACCTCGTGGTGATCGGTGTTGATCGTGAAGGTTCCGCCTTTTAGTTTTTTAACGCCATGGATGGTGAGCTTGCTTGTTCCGATGCCTTTGATGCGCGCACCCATTTCCACGAGCATAGTGCAGGTATCCTGTACGTGCGGTTCGCTGGCGGAATTGGTGAGCACAGACTTGCCGTTGGCGAGCACGGCGGCCATGGCGAAACTTTCGGTGGTGGTGACGGATATGTAATCGGGCCAGTGGAGGGCGCCGCGGAAACCGCCCTTGAGACGCAGGGTGATCTTGTTGTTTAGGGAGACGGAGGTCCCGAGCTTTTCGAGGATTTCGAGATGCGGGTCAATCTCGCGGATGCCAAGCGAGCAGCCATTGGTCTCGTTGGGGACGGATAGTTTTTTCATCCGGTGGAGCAGCGGTGCATAGAGCAGCACGGAGGAGCGCATCCCGGCGGGTAATTCGTTGCTTAGTCGATCGTTGTCGAAGCCGGAGTGATCGATTTCCATTTTGCTAGCATCGCGGTTCCAGACGATGTGGGAACCTTGTCCGAGAAAGAAAGCGATAAATTTTTCGACGTCGGTGATGTTAGGGACGTTGAGAAATGTGATTTTTTCATTCGTGAGCAATGAGGCGCAGAGAAGCGGCAGGATAGAATTCTTGTTGCCGGAGGGTGTGATGGCACCTCTGAGAGGCTTGCCACCGTGAACGATGAGGTCGGCCATGAAGAAAGGTGGGTTAAACAGTCCGCTCGAAGTGCAAAACAGGATGCGAGAGATGGGAGAAAAAAGAAAAAAAGAAGCGTCTATGGGACGTAGGGCCTTCAAATCGGCTTTTGCGTGGGGAGTAGGCAAGAATTTAAGTGGCCGATTTGCTACCACCACTCGTACGCCTACCACGGTTGCCACGGCTACGATACTGGCGGCCTTTGCGATCGGTCGGCTGGCTTTCGGGCTTCGGGCTTGGTGGAGCTTCTGCCGAAGAACGATTTTAGCCAGCCGATAAAACTTTCGGATTTTTGGGCGCTTTGGTGCGTGCGGACCTGGACCTTAGTCGGAGCGGAAGACTCGGCGGCGCTAGCGCCGCGGCTGTACAAGACGTTATCGCTTTTCCCGAAGATAGGGACAAATTCCACGCCGGTACGGACGTAGAGAAATTTCCGTGGTATGCCGTATTTTGTCATGGCTTCGCCTTCGAAGGCGAATGGTTTGCGATCTTCGCCGCGTTGAGGCTTGCGAGCGGTGGGCACGAAGCTTTCGTGTTCGCGTTTTCCCCTGCGAGTTCTTTTCGGGCGCTCGGGCGGTATGATGTTGAGTCCGGTTTTGTCAAGCGGGTCGACAGCGGGCGACGGCACCTCGCTCGGAGATATTTCGAAGGCAGGCGCGGAAGTCGACGCTGGAGCGTTGACGATGGTAGAAACGGAGGCAGCCAAAGCAAAGGCATCCGCGCTTTCGGTTGCCGCCTTAACCGAGGTGGGTGCGGATAGGTTCTGATGCTCGCGCGGTGTGTTGATGACTCCGATTGCGGTCGGCTTGTAATTGCCGGTGGTGGTGGCAGACGGACTGCTGCCGCGCCGGGCTTTCCCGCGGGCCAAGCCCGAGCCGCGGCTGCTGCCGAAGGGAGCGATGTCGATAATAACATTGGAAGTCGCGGCAGCTTCGGCAGAAGTACCAGTATCGGACGATTCGTTTGAGGACATATCTTAGCTGTTGTTTATAAGGCCTACCGGAATGGCGGCTTGGGAAACGGAGGACCGGAGCGCGCCAAACGGCTCGACGGCGATTGTAAGCCATCAATCTCGGCAAAAGACCTCCTTTCGCGCAACTGAAAAAACACCGTCGGTGGGCTTGCCAGCAGCAGGCGGCGTTTGCACGCTTTTGTTATGGATAAATTTGAAGAAATTTTTCAGATGCAAGACACTCTGAATAAGCGAATTGGAGTCATTTTACCACCGGCCAGTGATAAGGAGAAGACCAAGTGGATTTTAAATTATACCCGGGCGTTGCAGCAGGAAGCTGCGGAACTGATCGACAGTGTGCCCTGGAAATGGTGGGCGAAATATCAGAAGTTCGACGAGCAGAATGCGAAAGTTGAAGTGGTGGATCTGTTTCACTTCCTCATTTCTCTCGCGCAGACGCTGGGCATGACGGCGGACGACGTTTATCAGACTTACGTAAAAAAGAACGCTATCAACCATACGCGCCAAGACAGAGGCTACACTAAAAAAGACGAAAACGATTCGAAGTACATATGACAGAGCGTTTGGTTTAAGGCGACGAAAGGGGGAGTTCTGTTTACAGGAGAATCACTTGCATCTGCACCCGGCGACGATACCCCTTTAAATAAGGGAAAAATTCGGAGCAGGGGTGACGAAATGCGCGTGGAAGGTTGCATTTTTCGTTACCTGCCTGGGATGGCTATAGAAAGCTTGAGTCAACCGCGCTGCCTCAAGTGAGACTCGGCCGGTTATCGTGATATCACTGGACTATAGTTGTTGGACAAATGGGGAGTGTTGGTATGAAAAAATTGATGCTGGTCGACGTTTGGGCGTGAGTGAATCCAGCTGAGTAGTCCGTGTTGGCGACACACGAGCCCATTGCAGCCATTTTTTGAATTATCTGCTGTAGACTGCGAATAGAGAAGAGAAAAGAAGAGAAGCTGGTGCGAAGATTGGGGAGACTTAATGGCCGGAGAGCGGGTGATCTGCTCGGCATCGAAGGGGTTGTTGTGTGTGTGCAGGGCCGCTTAGAAAAGACGGAAAGATGGCCGACTGGCTGCATCTGGCAGAACGGGAGGTATTTGCCACGGCTTTCCGAGCCAGCTCGGATGCGCTGATTTTAACCGATTTCGAAGCGCCTCAGATTAATCAAAGCGAACGAAGGCTTCGAGCGGTTCACGGGCTGGCGATGCGAGGGTGTCCTTGATTGCACAGCGTTGGAGTTGAAGATACTTGATTGAAGATGTAGCGAAGCCAGGCTTGAACGGGAGCGATTTTTCGAGCAGTTGCAATCGGAATGACGAATGCGCGATATAGTTATACTTGTGGAAACGATGCGAGTGGGAAAACTAGTTTTCCTGTTTGTTTGTGCGCGCGACGTGACGGACTGCAACCGGGCGAAGTGGGCCGGGATGCCAGTTTGGCTCCCGGAGACCAGAGCACGCGAAACTGACGGTTGCTGACAACGGCTGCAGAATTGAGAAGGCAACAGTCGTGGAATTTTTCGGGCTGTCTTCGCGGTTAAAGGACCCGGGAGGGAAGGCATGGAGCTGGGACTTTCGGCAGCGTATCGAATAGTCAAGGTGCATAACGGCGTGATTCGAGTCCAAAGTTGGCTGGGCGCAGGAATTAGTCTTCAGGTTTTTTCTAGCTTGTGGAGGGACACCGCAGGAAACGGGCGTAAATTGACTCCCAAACTACAGTTTAGTAACTGGCTAGTCACGGGCAAACACAATCTCGCGGCCGATGACTATCCAGCGGTAAGCTGGACCGTGGTCAGGTTTGCTAAAGCATTTTAACTATCATTGCATTTCTACTAGCTTTTTTGGAGCTGTTTGCGAATAAAAATTTCGATGCCGTTTTGATCGATCTGACGATGCTGCACCCTCACCAGAGTGGAGTTGGCGCGCGAAGTTCCTCGTGCCTTCATCTGGGGTTTCGGATCCTCCAAGGCGACTGGTATTCGCAGTCTGCTGAGTAAACCATTGACGGCCTCTAAGCTCACCTGGATGTTGTACGCACTGTTCAGCAAGGCTGCTCCTAAAGCGGAGGCCTAGGCTTCAAGCCACGGCTGATGAAAGCGCCTGAAAACTCCACCGCGCTTTTTCTCCCGCTGCTGGCATTGTGGCGATGAGGTCTATCCGGGATTTTGGGTTGGGTTTAAAAGCTGGAAGCTGGAAAAAACGGCGATCGCTGCCTCCTCGGGCTATGGACAGACCGTCCGAAACACGCCTTCTATGGGAAGCTAGTAGCGCGCGTCGCTTTTTTTGATGGCGACGTGACTGCTAAAGCCACCTTCTTACAATAACATCCAGATGACCGCATAGCAGGTAAGCCACCGAACGCGGTACCGAGATGATGCACGCCTTCATCGAACAAGGCCTCGAGCACGCTCTGTTTAGGCACTTTTGGAGGCTATTTTTACGTCCATGGTCTGTGTGAGCGGAATCTTTTCGTGAAGGAATGCGCAAGCGCAGTCGCAGAAATTTGCCGCTAATTTCATTTAGTTGCCGATGATTTTTATAAGTACGCGCTTTCGACGATGGCCGTCGAATTCGCCATAAAAAATTTGCTCCCACGGACCGAAATCGAGCTGCCCGGCGGTGATTGCCACGACGACTTCTCGACCCATGATCTGACGCTTGAGGTGGGCGTCAGCGTTGTCTTCACCTGTGTGGTTGTGGTCGTATTGCTGGTGGGGGGTTTCCGGGGCCAATTTTTCAAGCCAGCGTTCGTAGTCGGCGTGGAGGCCCGATTCATCGTCGTTGACGAAGACTGAGGCGGAAATGTGCATGGCGTTGACAAGACAAAGGCCGTCACACACGCGGCTGGCGCGGACGGCGGTTTCAATTTGCGGTGTAATATTCAGGAAGGCGCGACGGGAGGGCACCTCGAACCACAGTTCCTGGCGATGCGATTTCATTGAAGTAACGTGCATAGCCAAGCTGCCTTTGCCAAGCGGTTTTCAGCGCGTCTGATTTTTTAGTAAGTTGTTTGAATTTAAATTGATAAGGGGATTTATTGGATGTCCTGCTAAACTTGAGGCCCGGGCTGTTTTCCCAAGTGCGCATGTGTTGCATTTTTGATCATTCTTCTGGCGCTGGCCTCAATTTACCTGGGCGGAGGCTTTTTTGTCCCCAAAATAAGCGAGGAACAAATCCAGAAAAACTGTGTGTAATGGCTGTATCGTGGGCCGTGGGAGTTTGGCGAAGTTACATTCAATCCTTGTCCGTTTGCGCTTACAACCCATGGGTTTACCTGCCTGGAGCAGGGTCCCTAGCACAAGCTGTTCAGATGAAATCGACTATTGGCGGACTTCGGACTTAACACGCTGCTGTTTAGCCGCTGGGTTTCCCCCAAGGTGAGGTTGGAAAAGCTGCGTGGCAGTGGCAGCGTGTTTAATTTATCCGATTTGCTTACCTATGGTGGAGAAAATGTCGAAAAGAGGGTTGCAACGGATGGCAAGGGGGGCAGAGGGTGGAGTCGACGGCTTATCGCTCTGGGGCGCAACGTTAGCATCAAAAATCTAGCGCTCAAGAAATATTCTTCATACTACGCAGCGAAGACCGTAGCTTGATGTCGCCAATAGCTGTTTTAGAGTGATTGGGAAGTACGACACCAGCTTCGCTTAAGCGCAGCGCGCAATGCGTTCGGCGAGTGGATCGTTCAGACTGGCAGATTTGAAAGTTGGTTCGAGCGCGTCGTCGGTTGGCCGCTGTTGGAACTGCCGGAAACCAAAATCAACGGTTTCGAGGCAGATCTTTGCTAGCAATAACGTCGGTTATAGCGTTGCCAGATCTGCTTTTTGGCGGAGCCGGCTTTCAAGTCCAGGTTGGAAAAAACTGTGCTGCACGGACTGGTCAGTGGCGTGGGAAGACATTCAGCTGACTATTCCGGACTAACTCGGTGTTCCGTGCTCAATGTCGAAGAAAAGTCTATCCATTTTGGAGCTGGGAGCGGTGATTCTGCTCGATGTTTTGCTCACTGTTCCACCTGCTGGTGCCGCCTATGTGGATAGCACGATGGTGCTCGATCCATTTGTAGGCAACCCTGGCCAAACATAGGCGGTCTGCTTTCCCGGCCTTCAGCCTTCAATGTCTATCTGGGACCGGCTTTTACTGCGCATCTCACAACGGACGTGTTTTTGGTTAATAGAGACATCGGAATTGGCGCTGCAGATGACGCGGTAGTTGTCGCGCCTCCATTTTTATGGGCGGTTTTTCTGCGGATAAGCTGGAGTTGGCCGCCAAAAAACACCGAGAATGTCTCTAGCGCGGCAGGCGGTGGCGGATGCTATGCTGGCCCTGCAACCTTCGTTGATTCCAAATGACTTATTCTTGGAAGAATCGGCGCTGGCGGTAACGCTGAGGAATCTTTCTGTTAGCGTTAGTAATGGAGTGATGGCTTTTACTGACACTTCCATTAAGCTGTCGGCTTAGTGTGGGTGCCCCCGGCGGGCTGTGGTAGACGAGTGGAGAAGGTACGGGGAAATCGATTTGACAGTGCAAGTGAAGGGAAGACGTGGGCGCGCTGGCTTTGCAGGGAGATTTTAATTCGCTTGCGTTGGGTTTTTTAGCTGACGCTATGTTTATAGTTCAGGAAGTCGGTCTTACGCCACTCAGTCTTTAATACGGAAAATACGCGGGCTATGGACCCGTGCGAGGCCACTTGATTGACCCTGTTTCAAACTGGCGGGCGATTGCCTCAACTTGGGCAATACGGTAACTGTGGAAGATCTAACCTTTGGAACGGCCATGCTTAACCCGGAAGCGACGAAACTTCCGGTGCTCTCCGTGGCGGCCTTAAAAAGGCGCGGGTGGCAAGATCGTGCTCGATGTTCGCGTGGGGGCGCCCCAGCTTTTCGTGAGTGGGGGCTGTCGGCAAAACGTTGGGCAATTTGCTGACGAAAACTGCGACCTCGCTTTTTGCGTTGCTGGGCGCTTTGGCTGGTCGAGGCGAAAGCAGCGGAAGGATTGGTTACGAGGTGCTCGCGCCCCTTAGAGACGACGCTGACGCGCAGGCCCAGCGAAACCTCGACGCGATTGTTTGTGTGCTAAACAGTGCTTCGAGCTTCATTTTGCTCTTTGTAAGCTCAGCGGACGCTGCGTGCTGATGTGTTAAGGCGAATCAATTTTGATACAGCGCTGGCGGAGAAAATCGGTGCGTCGTCCTCCGCGAATAATCGGGGAAGAGCTATCGCGACCTGGTATGGGAGTGCCCTTTATGCCGATTTAGTCAGTTGACTTGTTGGCGCTCGACGACACACTCAGCATAAGACGGTGTGTAAATACTTAACTTAGCAAAACGGTGTGGCGGCCGAATTCCTGAACTGAAAGCAAGACCGAGGTGCGTTGATGCAACAGCGTGCTGGACAGTCGCCCATGATGCTTTCGTTATTTTTAATGTTGAGTCTCGCTTCGGATGCGTGGAGTGTTGCATTGTGCTGGCGAACCAGTTCGCCGATCCCCGACATACCGCGAAGTAAGTTGGCTTGCGTCCCATGCTTGTAATTTACCCCGAGCCTGGGGTACACGCTGTTTATCCGGTCGGAGCCGGCGGGCGGTGTTTGCCAGTTTGTATCTGTTGCGGGAAATGCGCGGCATTTGGCGCGAGACGAGACCTTGGGATTTCTCAGTCGCCTCGAGTGATTGATGGCTTGGTAAAACTTTCTGAATGCGTTTTCCCGAGGTGGAACTTCCCAGTGAAGTTTGTGGTCATGATCTTCCTTTTTCCTGGTGATTTTCTGTGTGTGTGGCCGGACTGGCGCTCGTGGTTGGATGATCCTTTGTAAACACGATATGCTGTCCAAATGGATCTCACGGCTTACAATCACGTGTATGTTTACATGGCTGTCGAACGGCAGCAACTATGTGGACGAACTTATGGCGAGCGAGTTCTGCAAGCTGGGCTACGACGTGCTCGGCAGGAGCGCGTATGATGATTCCGGACAATGCCCAGATTTATACACCTACGACGGCAAATCGGTGTGGAGATTTCGATTTTACCTTAGCTAGCTAAACCTCGCGGTCAGCAAGGTCGGAACAAATGAAAAACTAGCTACGGGATAGATCTTTAACCCTGGTGTGACAAAGAAATCACCCGAGAAAGTGGCGCACGAGATATTGTTGCCTATTGTTTGCGCAGAAAAAGAAAAAATAAATCCCGCGGGCGTTGCTGGATCCCGATCAACCTTGGAAATGAGCGGTGTGTCCCGGAGGCTTCATCAAAAAAATTCTTACCATAGTTCAGCCGAGCGACGCTCCCAAGATCATCATTCCCATGCTAAGCTTTTCGAATAAGATCGAGTGCAAAAAGTTTTCGTGACATTTTGCTGTTGTTTTTCTAAGGTGCGAAAATTGTTGTATTTGGCTTGAATAGTTCTGATAAATCGTCGATTATATACATGAGTGCGAGATGCGATAAGAAATTTGATGGGCATCTTGTGTTTGAGCTGGGTTACGCAGTCCGTTTTTTTAATTAAAAGTTGCATCTGCCGCACGTCAGCGTGGTGTGCTCCTGAACCGAGGAAGGCACGAAGCATCTCACCGACTTTACTGCTACTAATAATGCGACGACAAATACTATCATCGCGAAATAGGCCGAACTACAAGAAAAATCGGGTACCTTCCCCCCTTGGGATGTTGCCGCGTTAATCAAACAGACAATGGAAGCGCTGTTTTCCCACCCGGGGAAGCCGGCCTTGAAATGCTCTCAGACGACGAGCGCTGGCGCGGTTGCTGTTGCAGAAACCAGCGATCTTTTTGCTCGACGAACCGGAGAAATCGCCTTAATGCATTCAGAACATGTACTGGTTCGAGTAAGTACCTTATGTGCTACGAGGGCATGGTGATTGCGATAAGGTAACCTACAACTGGTATTCCCTCGCCAACATTGCCGGCTGAATTCTTGAGTTCGGCCGATGGTCGTTTTGTCCCGTGGATGAAGTTTATTTCTCGTGGATCGAGCAGAAGCAGCGACGGCTGGCTGTCGAGCAACACATGAAGGATCGCTGTTAGAAGGCGGTGACATGCTGGTTTGGCAAGCCCATTGTCGAAGCACAGGGCGTTACGAAAGCGTTCGGCGACAAGGTGCTTTTGAGAATTTGAACTCTTCGCTGCCACCTAGCGGCATTGTGGGCATGGTCGGTCCGAATGGTGTGGGCAAAGCAACATTGTTCAAGCTGACCACTGGGTTCGAACAGCCTGATGGCCGATCTTTTAAGGTTGGTAAGACGGTGGAGCCAGCCTGTATCGAAAAATTCTGCGATTTGTTGCGCGACAAAAAGACAATCTTGGAAGTGATTAGCGATGCTCAGGAGATCAAGATAGTGACGCATAGTGAACAGCTGCGTTTATTGCGCGCAATGTGGATGTATCAGGGTAACCCAACAGAAAAAGGTTTGGCATTCTGTCCGACGGCCAACGCAACCGGGCGTTGCTCGTGCAGGTGTTGGAGAGCTGCGCGAAGTTCATCCTTCTCGACAAATCAACGATCGACTTCTATTAAGAAGATGCGATTCCTTCGTTCGAGCAAGATTTTGGAAACTTTACTGGCTGCTCGCTGCTGATTTTCCACGGTCGTTCGTTTCTTGATTGGATCGCGACGATATACTCGATTTTGAAGGCGACGTTGGCCTAATTTATGCGACTGCTCCAATCTCGCTGTAAATCGCGGAAAAATTGTGGAAAGAATTTTTGCTTGGTGCGGTCTCTCGCTGTCGCGCTGGGTCGGCTGGAGTGCTCGACGTCCCCAACACCATCGGTGGAAGCAGCATCGGGCGTTGACGCAGGCAAAGCGCTTTCTGGAACAGCGCGGTCTGCGAACACCCAGTTCGCTTTCGACGTGGCGTTTAAGAAAGCTATCAGAAACGTGGATGCGGTCCAGCTGGTGCGGGTTGCCTCGAACAGATCGGTATACCCCCACAGACGATGCGCCTGTGTCGTGCGGCTCGCGCCTAACTTCATTGCAGATGTCGCAAAATTGGTGGTCTGCCTCCGTTTCAGCGATTTTTAACGCAGCCAAGGATTACTTTGAGCGGGGCCTTTTCCGGAATTGTTGCTAGAGACTATCACAGTGCAGGCAGCGTTGGCGTATCCGATGGGTACGGCAATATAACGACCAACGACCGCCGCGGGCCCCCCCTTGCTGGCTGAGCTCGACAAACGGCTGTCATACGACGTTACGCGCAAGCATGCGTAGGCGATGTTGTTTTTGCATCACCCGTAGGAGGGATAAAAAGTGCGCACAGACTCGAGCCGAGCTTTAAAAGTCGCTAAAACGAATCCGAGCCCTGAGCCCTGTGCCCGGCCATCGGGCGGAAATTGATTGTCGATGCAATAGAGCGTAAAAACTATACTGAATCCTGACAGCACCTTCAAGGATTGTTCAGCACCCAAAACGTGCGGTTCAGTGACCGGATGTAGCTCGCTAGCTTCGATTTGCTTGTCGAGCACAGGCCATTCGAAGGAGTAGTTCTACCCCTTAGTAGTCTGGTGGCGGCGAATGAGGCTGACGCGGTCGCCTATGAGTAATGGCTGTTCATACAGAACCAGGATAAGAGGATAAGGAGGCAGACGGATGGATTGGGCATCTGCCGGAAAGTTGTAGAATTTACCGAGCTTGCGTTCGGTATTGCACCAATGCAGTTGCCCAACTAAAAGATTGAGATTGGCTATTTCTCTTGCTGGGGCCGTTATTTGGGGACCGATGCTGTGTGCGGTCTCGGAGGTCGTTATTGCGACGCAGACGCTACACCGCTTCCCACCTCATTTTTTGCTGCGACAGCTCGAGCAAGCTGTAGGGGAATTCCCCGGTGCTGCGTGTCCTGAAACGGTTCGCTGCCATCTGAGGCTGGAGCGACAAAATGGAGCGGATGCTACTGGCCATTGTTCAAAAACTCCCGGATCAGACATGGGCGCTATCAAGCCCTATTGAAACTCTGTCGCGACAAGCGGCGTACCACCGACCGATATGTGCAATGTGATCTGGGTGTTGCGTAAATTCAGATCCGTCCGTGTTTGGTTACGGGCATGACTGGGGCTGCTGAGCCTTTCCGGCTGAACCAATCGGTTCATTGAAATCTGACCAACGAAATGATGCGCAAGCTTTACGAAGACGAGCGGACGAAATGCGACCTATGAAATCGGATATGCTTACTCCCTGTTCCAGATAGGGGAAAACACCAAAACACTTACTATGGTCCGATCGTTCCAGCCAGTTGGGTCAGCGACTACCAACTGCGACAGCCTTATTCGGTCTTTGTTTACGGCGTCGCCTACAAACAGAGCTTGGTGGCTTCGGCCCAACAATTGAGTGCTGGAATGAATTTTCTTCAGGAGGAAACTTGCCAGTTAAGCCAGGGCAATTTTGCGATTGAATCGCAAGTCGCCAGCAAAGCTCAAACAAAATAGAAGCTCGCTTGCAAAGTTCTGAACAGTGTGGATGAAATCTGGACTTGGGGTCGCGATCGGTAAAAGGGGCAGCTGTGGCCGCTACCGCTGGCAATTTACTGGCAGCCATGGTGTAGGTTTAGAAAATCTCGCCCTGATCTGGGCCATGTCTGAGCGGTGTCGTTTTTGATGCGATATTTATGGTGGAAACGTTGTGGTAGGTGGTTTCTGTTTAACCTCGCGGCATGGGTGCTGGGCTTGGCAGCTTGATTCGATTTTGTGGCGGGCATACCACCGTCCCGTCTACTCTTGATTCCTTTCCCTGCCAGGGCCGTCTTGCTAATCGTTAATCGTATTTGCTGCGGGGCAGGAATTGGCTTGGGCTCTTGTTTCCCTTGGTGAATGCGCTGCCAATACTGAGTTTCATAGAGGTAGATTTGACTATCCCACTGTGCGACGTTTTAGCAACGATTGTTGCGGACATTGGAAATTGGTGCGGCCGGCCTCTGGCCTACCCCGAGGCTAGCTGTTGAAACCAGTACCCGGCTTCCGAGTTGGTGGGCGTGGACGAAGCATGCGGTGGCATTCGCTCACTCCAAACATGTGTGGTGATTGGGCTTTTAGGGGGCGAATGACATCGGTTTTTCTGGCCGTGCCGGCCCGGTTTGCTGGTGCTCAATGTGTGGGGGGTGTTGGGGGGATTTTGTTTGAGGCTTGGCGGGCAGAATCTGGGAAGAACGATGTGTTGGCTCTGTATCATGTATCGGCTGGCGGCTATGCGGCGATCATCGCGAGCGTGATTGGCACGGGGCTGGCGGGCGATGGCTATCGGTTTCCGGCCTATGTCGACTGGGGTGCGACCCAACTGCAGCTAGTGAGCGCCGGTTTGGACGCGGATGGCCGCGATTCTCGCTGGGCTGGCTTTCAACGAAGAGGAGGCCCGTAGTTGGTTTAGGGCACAGAACACAAATGTTTTGGCAGACGGGTGCGCTGGCCCGTGCAAAATAGCTTTGCCAGCGATCTACTGGCTGAACCGGAGCGCGAAATGTTGCACCCGGATGCGCCCTCTCAGGCGGGGTGCTGGAAGGAAGCTTGGAAGCTTAGTTCCAATGAATAGGGGAGCGTTTACTACGCTGAATGGCTCGCCTGGTCAAGCTGACCGTTCCCCCCTGTATAGTCCGACGGTGTGCCTGCTGATTGCTCGGTTCGAGTTCGTGGCTTTCCTTCAACCGTTCCGACTGCCCTGGGCGGAAGCGGAGATAGTCTTCCCCTCCTACAAATTTCTCCGGGTGAGAGAGGAGATATGCTGGTTGTCCCCCAATATTTGGGACACTGCACATGGAGGATGTGCTGCAACAAGCCTGAGGAAACTTTGGACGGCTAGAGTAGTTGCGGCAGCGTGGCAGAAGGTGCTTGAGGCGAGGCAAGGCCAACCGGAACAGCTGTTTACAATAGCGATGCCGTGAAATAGAAAAGCATCGAAGAAACGATGCGTCGATTACTAGATTAGCTAGTTGTTCTGGCGAATCCCCCTGCGGTCCGAAAAATATTTCTCTCGACTGGGTTTTATTTTATAGAGGCTATCACCTCTCAGCATAAAAATCTGCAATTTTACTACTGGCTCTCCTTGCCGTGGATTTGCTTCACGTTTTCCGGAAAAGCTTCGACCTAGCTGGTCGCCTACGAAGCCAAGACTGCTTACATTGGTGTCATGGCGGCTTTTGGAACCCCCAGCAGCCCCAGATATGTGGTGAAGTTTCCACCAGCTTTGTCGGCCATCCAATCGCTCACCCGTAACCTTTTTGTGGAATCGTCGACGGGCCTCCCATCGGAAGATTACGTTGTCCGTGAACTTTGGTGCCGTTACGGTTCCTACGAGCGGTTCTTCTGTCTGGCCTTCAGGATTTTTGACCATTGGCGAATCCCATCACAACTATCCATGTACGTTTGAATTCACTTTATTGAGCAGTCCACTGATCCACAGTATCTACCACTATCTAACGGACTGGACTAGACAGATCCCTATGTGTTCATGTCAGTCAATACGACTGGAACGGTTACGAACCTCGTGTTTGGGACTCTAGAACGACTACATCTCACCCTTAAAATTATACCAGATGTAACTTATAACTATAATAATAATATCTCTTTACAAGTCGGTGTTGCACTGGGTGGCCAGAAGCTCATAGCAGTTCTCGGGGCCAACACGGTCGATTCTATTCCCCACTACCAGTTTTGTCGGTTTACGCTCCTGTCAACATCAGCTTGCACTAACTACGGTCTCGCTGAGCTAAGTCCAGCTAAATTTTGCATGCTAACCTGCGCCCTGTCTGGGTGCGTTTTTTTGAACCAATTTGGCCGAAGCTCCAAAAAACTCTTTTGCGGGAGACATTGGATTGGGCCCGCGCCTACGTTTTTGCGAAGACATTGCTGGGCCGGTCAATCAGCAGTAACATGCTGAGAATAGCCCTGTTATTTTTTGCTGCCGGAATCAGAGTTTTTAGTTGTGGGTGGTGAAATGAAAATGAAGACGGGGCTGCTAGCTTTGCTGAATTGGGTTTCTATTGTCTCAGCTATGAGGCTAAAGTGGGGGCTGGCGAGTTACTTCTGACTGTAGGCAAGCTATGGGGAAAGATGGGTGCAAAACCTTGGAACCTATTTATGCAGTAGTGTCTGGGCGATCTCCAAACTGTTCAGTTTCCATTACTGGTCCTCGATTACGGCTGGCTTGACTAGGGTCCTTTCCGGCTATTGTTTGACTCATGATCTCGCACGCAAACAGTATTTGCAAGGACTTTGCTGCGGACGATTTCATAGCGAAGAGGAAAGGATAGAAATTGAACTTGTATCTCTTCTCGCCGGAGAAGAGCAGTACTGTTGCTCGTTTGTCTGGTCAACCAGCGTCGAGACAATAAAAGGAAATTAGCCAAATGCTTTCCTGCCCTGACACTGCTGGGTTGTATTGGGGAGGACTATGCCGTTTGCTCAAGAGATTCTACGCCCGGACATGCCGGGGCGAGCCGCTAGTCGAAGCTAAAAAAATAAATCCGCCATGTTTCGACGGTCTTTCATGGATGGGCTCCCGAAGCCGCGTTCCCTCGCGAGGGAAGACTCGATTTTTGCTTGTTTTGCTTTTTTGTGTTCGAAAGTTGGGGGTTAGGTCGAGAATAATGTTAGAAAGTTTCTTAGATTTTATATACAAACGCTTGATGGCAATGATTTTGAGAGTTCGAGTTATCATACCCACTTTGGCTTGCACCGCTTCTTTCTCCCGAGATACACATCTCGGCCGAATCTTCTGGCCGCTATACAATTTACTTGGACGTGCTGATTGCGGCACACAGCGTTCAGTGCGTGCTTTGAAAACACGCACGGTCCAGAAACATTTTTCGAGGTGGCTATTCTATCCATACAGATAGAACAGGGCAAGTCACATGTTGGGACGAATTTCACCAGCGCCGGTTTTCCTGTCACTTAGATCAAGCCGAGCTTCATTTTCCCCTCTTCGGAAATCATCAACTGGTTCCACGGTGGTTCCCAGGTGATGCGTACGTCGGCGTCGGAGACGCCTGAAACTAACAGTACTTTGTTTTTCGCATCTTCGGCGATTACGGGTCCCATACCGCAGCCAGGCGTGGTGAGCGCTATGGTAATATCGACTTTGTGGCTACCATCGTCCCGCTTGGAAATATCCATCGTGTAAACGAGACCGAGATCGACAATATTGACGGGAATTTCCGGGTCAAACACTTGTCGTAACTGGGCCCAAACCGCTTCCGGATCGGGTGCCCCGTCGGCTGTCGTAGTTCCGGCAACGTTCACGGCTTGCACCTGCTTACCGATAGCGTCTGCATCAGAGCCATTAATGCGGTAAAGACCGGTGTCGGTTTGTACCGTGTAACTGCCGCCGAGAACTTGGTGGACGAATACCTTGTCTCCGGCCTTTAGCACGTGCTTGTTACCTGACGGAATTTGATGCGCGACAACTTCGCGAGAAAGGGTGCATTCGCGCTGGGGATCTAAAGACATGAATAGAGAATAAATATTTGATTTGTTAACATTTAAAAATAAAAATGTTTATTTATTAATTTTGGGTTTTGTTTTAAGGCTCTACTGGAGATACTCCGATAATGCCGATATTAATTTCCCTACGTCAACAGCTCGAAGTTCGAATATCGGAAATTTTGATGTATGTTGGAGCAATACTTTGGTTTCTTGCATTATTGCATTAGCGTGCTGAAATCTCAGCATGAGCGTTTTGGCGTTCTCCTTTTTCGTGTTGAACCCAATTTAGGATGCAATGCGAGTATTCCAATTTCCAGTGTCGACATCAATCCTCCCAGCTTAAAATTTTCTGAAGTGGCCATCAGCATTCCATTTTCTTTCAACACGAGCTGGCGCTTTTGGCCTAGCTTGGGAACAAAATAGAGGAACTGGCTGATGCTTTCGTATCCAAAGCGATAGTAGAGATAACGGTTCCCTTCCGGAAACGCGAATCCAGTAGATCTCTAGCAAAAAGGCACGATCTTGAGTTTTGAAGCTGAAAAGGCTGCGAGCTAGAGAAATTAACACGAGCAGGATGCATCTTCTTACCGAGCAATACCCCCGAATGCTTTCTTGCCGAGCTTCTCTCCTCAGAACATCTACTCTTTACATGCATGAAAATCGGAGCACACATAAAAAATAGTTTTTTTATCCAGTAGGAGCCGAAAGGCATGGCTCGTGCCATGCTCCGTTTATACCTATTTATCTTCCATGTGGGATGGCTTCCCAGTGGCAGAAACGGTCCAGCGACAAGAGTAAAAGTCTGAAACCCTTTGGGATCAAGCTTGGTTGGGGTATTTAGCACGCGGATCCGGCCAGAGTCTTGAAACCCAAATTGCACTGTTTTTTCGGAGTGACAAATTACGTAGAGAATTTGCTGCTGGCAGTGGCCCATGACCCCAAAGAGGTTCCGCCTTGCTGGCGCTTTTCGGCGTGAATTATACCTGCCATTTGGGTTTGCGTGGTGTAGAAAATATTAATTTTTCTAAATAATAAATTAAGTTTTCGAGATAATTCGAGGTAGTTTCTCCCCATGCATTCGCTTATACATAACTGAGGGATCAATGAATGAGGGGCCAAGAAATTGTGCTGACAGAGATCCCTACTTTAACTAATATGCGTTGGGCTTTGGGATTAGAAGGATTACGATTACATCGATTTCTTGGCTAAGAGACTTAGTACGTTCCATATCTCAGTTTGGCAACGAGCGGATGTACTGATAAAACATAGCCTTTGTTCGGCGGTTACGAAAAGCAATGACGGTGACAAGTTTATTCCAAAATTTGAGTGCTGGACTTGAAAGGTGCCCCGACATAGCGGAGTTTAAAAGCTCGGCAGGCGGATAACGAAAGAAAATCGGCAGTGCGATCGACGTAGCTTAAGTAAGCTACTGGATTCCAAGCTTGGGACTGAATGAGATTCAATAAAAATAGGACGAAAATCGAGAAACGCAGAGCGCACTAATTCCTTACCAATATTTGGCTGATTGCCAGGGCTACCAGTTTCAGCTCGAAAAAAGCCGCTCCGCTAAATGTTAGCATGTAAAACGTTCCAGGCCTTTGCAACATGGAAGCGAACAACAGGCACGAACCGATGACTTTCTGTGCGATCTAAGTGTAGGGAGTGAGCGTTTTTAACCACTGCCATGCGATCATGGTGAACGTTTAGAGTAAGTTCGCAAGTTCGCCCAGATAATCCTGGGAAAATCCAATCGCTAAAATTGAGCGGCGCATGATGCCCGATCATAGTAAAATCCAAATAACAAGAGAAGTCGGTTCAAAATAAGCATACTTTCCTAAGAAGAAAAAGTACTGAAAAGCCGCTAGCCGCGATTCATTTCAGGGGCGTAGGAATTCCGAGCCACGACGGACTGGAAAGCGAGCTTTACTTCCAAACCCAGCTTGCGCTTTGGGAAGGCCCCTATTTGTAATTTTAGCAAACGATTGTTTCTACCTGCATGGATCTGCGGCAGAAAAGTGTCTTGTCATGCGATCAATGCATAAATAAAGCTGAATGCCGCAAAGCCGCATTCCAGCCAAATAAGAATCGCTGCTATCCTATACCTAGTTTCTGCGGCTTTTTGCTCGACTTGCGGTGATGGCAAAAAAGCAGGCTAGGAACGAAAGTAGGCGACAAGGAGTCGAGTTTCACGTGCAGTTTAGCGGAATGGACGTAACGATTAGATGAACTTTGTGCGGACAATTTCTGCGAGTTGATCGTGTAGCTCTTGGTTCTCGACTTTGACAAGGACTTCCTCGAAAAAACCGAAAACGAGCAGCTCGCGCGCTTGGGTTGGCGAGATCCCGCGGGTTTTTAGGTAAAACTCCTGCTCGGCGTCGATGTGCGCACTTATGGCGCCATGCGTGCATCGAACATTATTGGCCTTAATCTCAAGGCCCGGAAGCGAGTTTGCCTCGGTGTTGTCGGAGAGCATCAGGTTGCGATTGGATTGATAGGCATCGGTCTTCTCGGCATTTGGCTCGACGACGATCAGGCCGGAGAAGACCGTCTTCGATTTGTCTATCAGCACATTTTTATAAAGCAGATTGGACGAGGTATTCGGTGCTTGATGGATTTGCTGCGTGCGCTGGTCGAATTCCTGCATGTCGTGCGCGATGGTTAGCGCGAGCATTTCTGAGTGTGCGCCTGGCGCTTGTAGTTGGGAAAACGATTCGTGGCGGGCCTGCTTGGCTCCGACGTGAAGGTTGAGCGAAAACACTTTCGCATCACGGCAGACGACGGTGGCGTTGAGCTGGAAAGAAAGAGCAGAGCGATTCCAGTCTTGCATGGCCACGTAGGTTACTTGGGCGCCGTGTCTCGCATAGATGGCGTTACTGCCGCAGATAAACTGTTTTTTAGACTGACCAGACGATCGGAAAAAATCAGCGACTGTGATCTTCGCATTCTCCTCAGCTAAGATAAGCGTGTTCGGGAAAAGGGCGGTCCCGTTACCCACAGCGTAGTGAAAAATTTTTCCGGGAAATTCCACGATTACGTTTTTCGGCACGTAGACGAACACGCCGTCTTCGAGAAAGGCTTCGTGCAGTGCTGCGAATTTCTCGGAGCCAAGCTTGGGTGGCTGGACGAACAGATGGGCTTTCAGCAGCTCGCCGTGTTTAGCTAAGGCGTTTTGCAGTGTGTCGAAAATGACACCTGACTTCGCTGCTGCTTCTGCGAGCGGCTTGCTCATTGAGAAGCGGTTGTTGGCAAGCACGAACGTGCCGGCACTTGCGCTAGCAATAGCGGTGTGCGAAAATTTGTCGAAGGCGGCTGTATCGATTGACACATTGAAGCCGTCGAGCGTTAAGCCGGGAATGTTGCTAAAGCGCCACGACTCGTCGGTACGCTTGGGCATCGGCAGTTTGGTGAAGCGTTCGTAGGCGGCGCGTTTGCAATTCAGCCACCAATCGGGCAGGTGCTTTACACGCTCGAGATGCGTGTCGAACGCGGTTTGAGTGAACGAGCCGACACTGGGAATTTTTGATTCGCTAAGATTAGTCATAGTGGTTTTCGTGGATCAACCGACGCTGCCTTCCATTTCGAGGTCGATGAGGCGTTTGAGTTCAACGGAGTATTCCATCGGGAACTGGCGAGCGAGGTCGTTGATGAAACCGTTTACGGCAAGACTCATCGCCTGCGCTTCGGTTAGACCGCGCTGCTTCATGTAGAAAATCATATCCTCGGAAACCTTGGATACGCTCGCTTCGTGTTGCGTGGCGTTTTGATCGCCGCGCACGGTGATCGCGGGATAGGTGTCGGTGCGGCTGTTCGTGTTGATCAGCAGCGCGTCGCACTCGGTGTTGTTTTTGCAGCTTTTGAGACGATGAGGTATGTGCACCTGACCGCGGTACGTTGCGCGGCCCTGGCCGACCGAGATGGACTTCGAAATGACGTTCGACGTCGTGTTGTCGGCGGCGTGAATCATTTTCGCACCAGTGTCTTGATGCTGGCCGTCGTTGGCGAGAGCGATGGAAATTACTTCGCCGCGGGCGTGTTCGCCTTTTAGGACGACGCCGGGATACTTCATCGTAAGGCGCGAACCGATGTTACAGTCGATCCACTTGACCTCGGCGCATTCGTGGGCAACACCTCGCTTGGTAACAAGATTGTAGACGTTTGGCGCCCAGTTTTGGACAGTGATGTATTGGATCTTTGCGTTCTTAAGCGCGACGAGTTCGACGACGGCGCTGTGCAGCGTCGTCGTGCTGAATTTCGGTGCGGTGCAGCCTTCCATGTATACGACTTCTGAGCCTTCGTCGGCGATGATGAGCGTGCGCTCGAATTGACCGAAATTTTCCGCGTTGATGCGGAAGTAAGCTTGGAGCGGATGGGAGACCTTCACGCTCGGCGGAACATAGATAAACGAACCGCCGGAGAATACGGCGCTGTTGAGCGCGGCGAACTTGTTGTCCCCGGTCGGAATAACTTTGCCGAAAAATTTCCGGAAAAGCCCAGGGTGCTCGCGCAGGCCTTCCGTCGAGTTGACAAAGATGACTCCTTGTTTTGCGACCGTATCTTTGATATTGGAGTAGGCGGATTCGGAGTCGAATTGCGCTTCGACGCCGGCGAGTAGTTTTCGCTCCTGCTCGGGAATCCCGAGGCGCTCGAACGTATTCTTGATGTCGTTTGGTACTTCGTCCCACGTGCGCTTCGGCTTCTGGCTTTGCGCTAGATAGTAGCGAATTTTGTCAAAGTTTATATTTTCGAGATCCTTTGTCGCCCAATGTGTGGGCAGCGGCATTGATTGGAATTTTTTCAGCGCGTTGAGGCGGAATTCGAGAAGCCAGTGAGCCTCCTTTTTGACCGAGCTGATGTAGCGCACGGTGTTTTCTGTCAGGCCGGTTCCGGCGTCGAATTCGTAGCTAACATCGTATTTAAAGTCGCCTGCGGATTGGTCGATGCCGGCGACCGGATTCTTGATAGCGGAGCTCGTCTGGAAGTTTTTGGTGAGTTTTGGATCAGACATGGGTGGAAAAGATTAGACGATAGCGAGTTCGTTTTTCATCCAGCCGTAGCCTTTTGCTTCGAGTTCGAGCGCTAGAGATTTGTCGCCGCTCTTCACGATCCGGCCGTCATACATCACGTGTACGAAATCTGGCACGATGTAGTTCAATAGACGTTGATAGTGTGTTATGAGTAGAATACCTGGAGCGGGGGCGTTAGCACGAGCACGGAGAGCGTTGACACCTCCGGCGACGATACGGAGCGCGTCGATATCGAGGCCGGAGTCGGTTTCGTCCATGAACGCGTACTTTGGTTCGAGCATGGCCATCTGGAGAATTTCACAGCGTTTTTTTTCGCCACCGGAGAAACCTTCGTTGACCGAGCGCGAGGTGAACTTGTGGTCGATCTTGAGCAGATCCATTTTTGAGTAGAGGCGCTTGTAGTAGCCGGTAGCGTCGAGCTCCTCGCCTTCGGCCATTCGGGCCTGCACGGCGGCGCGAAGGAAGTTGGCAATGGAGACGCCGGGAATTTCGCTGGGATATTGAAACGCGAGGAAAAGGCCTGCGCGGGCGCGCTCATCGACTTCCATCTTGAGCACAGATTTTCCGTCGAAAAACACTTCGCCGCCGATTATCTGGTAGCTGTGGTGGCCTACGATGGCTTTTGCTAGCGTGCTCTTGCCGGTGCCGTTTGGGCCCATGATGGCGTGAACCTCTCCGGGCCTTATCGTTAGGGTCAGACCTTTGACGATCGGCTTGTCGCCAAGGTTGATTTTAAGGTCTTGGATCTCGAGTTGGCTCATATTGAAGCAGGGATGGTCTTGAAAAGGAGTGGCAGATTAGTTGTTGGCCCCGGTCGGGGCTTTGCCTCGAAAAATGATCTCTACCGATGAAGCGTTATAACCGGCAGGGAGGATCGCTTTGATTTTCGTCAGCAGTTTGGCGGGCAAATCGATGTCCTCAGTGGAGCCGTTTTCTTCGTTACAGAAATGGGCGTGCGGATGCAAATTGTGGCAATAACGGGTGGGGCTACGTTCGAAATTCACCGACCGGGCTAAGCCGCATGAGACAATTGCTTCTAAACAGTTATAAACTGTGGCTAGGGAGATGCCGGGCATTGCGGCTTTGACGTTAGCAAAAACCTCGTCGGCGGTCGGATGATCGCGTTTTTCCAAAATGCTCTTTAGCACAATCTCGCGTTGTGGTGTGGGACGCACATCGTGCGCCTTCAAGAGTTCGGAAGCTGAAATATGATATTTTTTGGTTACAGCCATTGGCAAGAATAAGTAAAACCCCCCACGAGCCAAATAGCTTGTGACCTGGTTTATCAAGTGATAATTAGAATAATTCTAAAAAACTGTCCATTGGTTAGATTGCAAAGGATAACATATAAACGTAATTCCGTAGTTTTGCTATAAAGAAATAGCAATGTTCACACACTTCACTCTATAGCAAAATGTGTGCTTTTAGGTTCCGATTTGTTGGCTTTTTTAGTTGTCGTGGAAGTCTCGTTTCTATTTTCAGAACTGCTTCTTTCCTGTGAACTTGTTCAATTCCAAACTATTGCTGATGGAGGGTTCCAGGTTGGAAGATTAGTGCTAGAGCCATGTCCGTACCTTTCCCCCTTCAAGGCTAAAGAAAATCGCCTATTTTTTACTAAATTTCCCCACCATTGCCAATGGCTTGGCTTACCTAGCCGATACTTTGCGTCTGTTTCCAGAAAACGCTGGGGATTTCCTGGAGGACGGAAGTGACTTTGACACCGCGATGGCTTTTGGCGATCAAGTCTCCGATTTTGTCTGTCGTCTCCCGGACGGTGGTAGCGCCCCGTTGGTCGAGGACTCGCAATTCGCCGGCTACGACTAAAAAACCGACGTCTGTCTCGATGGAACATTCTCGGTGGAGCGTTGAGATCGAAGAGGTTGGCTTAAACGCGATCTCGTCGAGCGTTTTGATGGCCTCCATAAATTGGCTCATATCTTCGACCTTTACTTTTACTGGTGCTGGCTTTGGAGGCCTGACGGGGCTGCCGGGTGAGACTGCTCGTGCGACTGGTGCTTGTCGATGCTGCTCATGGCCATGCTTGAAATTTTTTCGAGCGATGCACTTGCTTCCTCAAGGGATGCTACTTTGAAAGCTGCAGTTTTCGGCGGCTGTGCGGCTGTTTTTGGAGGTCAAATCGGACGAACACGGGTATTGGCAGATGTGTAGCTTGGGCGACCCGGGCGATGATCGCGGAAGCAGGACGCGGGGTGCTGTGTGCGACGAGTGGGGAAACGGCGAACAGCATCGACCAAGCCGATGCCAGTAAGAAAAAATGTTTTTGAAGGAGGGGGCTGGACGACCATCGGAGCACTGGCTGCTTCGGCTTCTTTCCCGATTGCTTGACTGAGCCGCTTTACTTTATATTATTCCTCATCTAGTCGGAGGAAACCATGAAGGCATGAAGGTTTGGTTTTTTTGACGTCCTGTCTCGCTTTGGTGGCCGAGATTATTTTCCCCTGTGAATTGGAGGCATTCCTCGAGGGATGCCTCTGAATGGCCGCTGTTTTGGCGGCGAGTTTCATATCGTTGGCTACTAGAAGCGCAGGCTGATGCTGCTGGTTATGTTCGATTTGATGTTAAGGGGCCAAAACTCGCGCCAAGTCGAATTGGGAGTTTTTCCGAGCCAGCAGGTCAGTCCGTAGTCGAAATTCGATTCGTCGTTTCCGGAAGTGAAAAATGTTTAGTTCGAGATGACTTGCCTAGTGGGCTATTGATATCGTAACCGACTGTGATTGAACAAGGTTCCCTTTGTGCAACGGAGTCGGTTTTGGTTACGTATGAGATGAAATTTGATCATTGCGCTACAGCTCTAGCTTCCGGGAAGCATGTGGGCATGGGGTATAATGAAATAATGAAGATGTCTTCGATCGACTTATCGACTAAGCTGTGCTGATTGGCGGGTAACTTGATAAAGGACATGAGACTGAAAGCGCTGTCGTCGCCATCCTCACCTCAGAAATTGATTTTCAACCGCGAGGTGATGTCTCAGAATCCACCGATCGACGTGTAATCTGCTGCAATGCGATCGTTGGTGTGCAAACGGGTGTAGGGCTCGATCACGGTATGCAATTTACACCAATTACACGACAGCAGTGAGAACTAGTCTTTAGGCTGATGTTGGCGAAAAAAAAGAGCCAAAGCTTTTACGTTTTTTCCAACTCCAACGGGGGCATCGTACAACGAGGTCGACTCCCAGCTGCCACTAGCCGGCCGGCCATATAGAGACTTTCGGCGAGACCTGCGGGTCGATGAAGAGGTTAAGAGACTCGGCTTCCGGCGTTTGGCTAAACAAAGAATAAGCCGATTTATCCGTGGCGCAGTTTTAGCTGAGCTACCGCAGTCTGCTGTACAACGCTCGAAACACGGAGACCGGGAGAAGGTACAGGTACACACGTCTTTTACTGTTGTTTTCATTTTCCCCAAGCGATCGCGGCGACGGACGGTGAGGTGGAGAAGGTGACTGCCGTTTGCAGCGTATCTAATCAAAAAACCCGGCGTTGCTCGCGTTGCAACGGGGAATCGTGTCTAGTTTCATAGTCAGCTGGGGTTTCAAGCTGGCGCCAAAGCTGAGAAGCGAATTGGCGGCGTTTGGGGACGGGGCATACGAAGGATTTTGCGCTGATACTGGAGAAAAATCCTTCCCGAGTAACTCGCAAGTGCGGTTATGTTCCCTAACAGAGTAAGCTGGGGTAACATCGGAAACCGCAGAGCAGTCGAGGGGGTGGTTTTTCGGAAGCCAGCAAACGCGAGCGAAAACGGCCGGGGTTTTTCGTACCCAGCGCATTGCCGCTTGTGCAAACGAGGTTACTTACGGACTTACGAGCAGTTTGCAATAGTGTTCGGCTGTTCCCGATCTGGTCAGCGATATCTTCGCGTGAATAGCGGATATTGAGTGAATGGGGAGGAAATACGATGTCTTTTGGCGAATATTCCGCTCAGAAAAAAGAAAAGCCATTGTCGAACGGCTTGCAGATGACAATTCCGATTCCCAGTTCACCGAACTCGTGGAGAAACAACTCGGTTTCGAATTAATCAGGCTGTAGACGATTTGCACGATATCGATCTTCCATTTTTTGCTCAAGCTAAGTATATGTCGCTGGCCTGACCGAAAAAGCAAATTGAGTGGCTCAACGAATCGCACTTTATCGTACACTATTGGTGGTCTTCAGTCTTTTCGAACGATGACTGCACGTCATCCTGGATCTGATTTAGCCTGAAACAGCGAGTATAAGAACAGCACATCGATCCGATCTGTACCGAGTCGGCAGAGGCTTGCTTCGACAGGCTCTGTTTACACTGACTGCACTAATAAATGTGTTCAAATGACTGCGGACGAGGGATCGCTCGGACTGCGTGGGGATAAGTGCTCGCTCTCGATTCGCGCTGAGGCGCCTGGCCGAACACACGCTTGGCGATATCATTTTTCCCCTTCGTTCTATAAAAGCGGAGCGATATCGGAAAAGTGATTCCGGCATCGAGGGCGCCGCAAATAGGCGTAGGTAGTCTCGTTGGCGCCTATACTTCAGTAGACGGGCGAACCAAAGGCTTAGGTGTCAATGCCGGCTTCGCTGAAGCGGAGACCGGAGCAGTCAAGGGTGCGACAATTTATGGGAGGAGAAAAACCGGGCTGCGCTGGAGCCGGGAGGGGGGCTATAGCGGTGAGCTCGGCGGTGTAGGTGCGCCCTTTTTTCGCGGATTCATCGATGCGAACTTTGCCCCCACATGGTTTAGCATTCGAACGTTGATTTGCGACCTCTGGGGAAGCTGGAAAGGTCTGCATAATCGGGATGGAGGCTTATCAAAAAAGGGAACTTGCCGAGGGCAGCGTGGCTGATTTTCACAGGCTTAGGCTGGATTAGATCAGTTCCCAACATAGTCGGCTAGCGGAAACACGCCGCGAAGTTGTTTATCTTTGTAGGATGGCCGAACCGTGTCTTCGCCAAAGTTGAGCTAACAGCCATAATGTGGAAGACCCTTCATTTTTTGATCGTGTTCGCGACGACGTAAGAGGGAAACACGCTTAAAGCTGCGAACGTTTTCTCCGGGTTTGGCCACAGAGGCTTGTTAGCCTTGATGCCGTCGAGGCCGATGACCGCGTGCCGTCTGTGATACATTGAGTGTACTCCACAATGGGTAAGCGACTGGCAGCCCGGGGCGAAGATCGCTTCAATTTTGTATAGCAGCAGATATATTGATATATAGAGGCCCCCCAATGCGTCTGGGCGGTGGGAGTAGGCATTGCCGCCACGATACGCCGCGCTTTGGGAGCGCCAAGTTTTTACGTTTGAAGATTCAGTGCGATGCCCGCTGAGAGCGCTGTGCGCACAGGGGATGTTTGCACACGAACTTTAGTAGCCAGGCGATGATTGGCGTTAATTGCCGGGGGACGTGGCGAGTGGATTTTTCTAGGCTCGATGGCAAGCCATGGTGTTAGCAAATTCGGATAGTTTTTTCTCTCGGTAAGGGCTGGAGAATCTGGATCGTTGCACTTCGCACCGCGCTCTTAAGCGCATATCCAGGGTGTGCTTCTTGGCCAAGTTACGCTTCTCCGCGCTGCAGCACCCATCTCTTTTATTTACATATTTACCAATACATGCTGACATTTCCGAAGATAAGTGTCAACTGTAGCTGGCTATAGCTGGTGCCCCGTCAATGGTTCGGGCGTTGGCGCGATCATGTTGCAGCACGTGCCCTATACGCTCACTCAATGTATTTGTACTGACCCCCAGCAACCCGTCCCTCCGGCGCAGTCATCTCCTCGGATCCGCGCGATGCTGTTGTGTTTTCCACAGGCCATGACAACACACTCTACGCAAATCTTTACACGGGCAAAGCTCGCGAGCTGCGTTCATACGCGGTGCTCGATTTCATGCGCACTATTGAGAGCTGACAACCGCGCCTTCGAGCTGACGGGCGAGTAGCGCGGCAATCGCGAATGCAGCGAAAACCACAGTTCCATTGAGATCCGTGGCCAGCACCCCATCAGCGTTAGCGCCCATGGAACTCGCACTTGGCTACGCACCGCGTCGACCAATCTCGCTTTGAGTTTTTTCCCGGGCGATATGCTCCAGCGCAAAGGCTCGGCCAGCCAAAGCTTCTTTTCTACTAGACTCGCAGCTAGGCCCGCTTCCTACACACCAGCAGAGCATTCAGCATAGCCCGCCAGCTTGTTGCTGGTCTAGAATTGCTTGTCGGCTGTTTTTTTGTTTATCGTTGCCCTTCTTCCGTCGCACAGCCAAAATCAAGATTTCCGCTCCGCTTCCCCATCGGGTTCTCTTTTTTGCTATAGAAACAACAACAACAACAACCGCTACCGCTAGTTCGACCAAATTCGGTTTTGTTGTCGTCAAGGCGGTTAATTTCCTCTTCGCCGACTTCCTGCGTGCTCATAGCCAGCACTAATTATGCACGCTGGAACGTGGAGGTTCCAGTTTTCTCTTCGCCTTGAACAGGGAATTTCGAGGGGTACTACAAATATCTCTTTGAAGTGATCGATGAGATTACCGAGCGTGTTTTGTGTGTTCGATGTTCATGTCTTCGGTGGCCTTGCGCAGCTTTGCCAACGAATCTGGTCTGGATTAGGATGAACTTCAGCGAACTTTGTTTGCCGCAAGGGACTGCGTCGCTTTACTCGTCGTTGCGCATGCAGAAACCATCGGCGATTCCGCTGCTCTCTGCAATGACACCGACAGCCTCGAATTAGAGGACTTTGGCATTTGGACTCATCCAATGGCAGCCAAAACACTGCCTGGATCCTAAAGAAGCTACCTGGGGTTAGGGATCGCTCTCTTCCTCTACCGCTCAGGCCATGCTAAACGGAACTTTTTATAACCTACTTATTGGGACTAGGTCTCGATTTCAAACCATATTCGCCGTATCTTATCTTTCCCTCCATACCATTGTCCCGGGTCGGCCGTCAGCGTCTTTTTTGTGGCAGTGTTGTGACCATCGACCTGCTCTTAGCTGAACCCAATTTGCGCCAAAACAAATTATTCGAGAGGCGCGCAATCTTTCGTCTCTTCGCAGTCGGCTTCGATGCAAAAGCCTATGTCGCCTAACTTCTTCGGGTGCGCGTGCTGCTGGCCGATCAGCGCTACATAGCGATTTTTATTGTGTTCGTTGTTGGGCGAGGCGCTCTTTCCGGATTGAGAAGTTTGCGCCAATCGCGGCACAACCGCTCCCATACGCGAATCTTTCCTAGTTGGCGGTTGTCTGGGAGAAGTCGTGAACACCGCTATCGCGGCCCTTGCCGCCAACACGGACGCTCTTCTGCTCGCCGTGCACGTGCGTTTCGCCTTCAACACTTCTTGATTTCCATGGACCACACGCTGCCTTTCTTTGGATAAAACACCTGCACTTTGTTTTCTGCATCCTAATCACTCTCGCCTTTCTCGCTGTCTACGGCAACGGCATTCACCTCTTCAGCTAATTTTTAACTCGGCGTCGTCATGTTTTCTGAGTTGCTCTCGCGAATGAAAATCATGTGTGTCCAAAAAAGCCGAGCTCAAGCCGGCGCGGGCGAAGATCCCCCCCAACGATCCTAACCCGCATCGTCCCTTTCTCCATTAGCTGTGTTTTAGCTGTACTTGCGATAGTTTCACTTATTGTGCTGGCTCTTGCCCAAACTTCAGGCGACGTTGACGTCGTCAAATTCGACTATTTTCCCGCTACTAGTCTTTATGTTTTATGAAAAATTTACTAGCGTTACTACCGTCGAAGGCCTCGAGGCGGACACGTTACTCGTCGAGATTTCCCCAGCCGAACTCAGTGTGCGGATGGTCAGAAGCATCGCCGAAGGCGCTATGCTTTCTTTTTAGCCTAGGCTACAGCCATTTCAAGCCTAAACACGTCTGCGCCTGACTACAAACTTTCTAGCTACGTCTAGAAAACCATCTAGGCTGGCCTTTACGCCTAAGACTACATCTGGCTGGAACATCAGGCTGGACTACGGCGTTTACTGGTCGCGTATGATTGGGTACGAAGCGAACATCAGGATCGTTTTAGTTTCGAAATTAGACACAAAAAGGTAAAGCCTTTCGACCCATACTGGGCCATACTGGGCTTGCCTACCTCACCCCACGCGGCTTCGCCGCCTCCCTGCGCCAGATATTCCACTTAATTTTATCCGAACTCCGGCACCGACACTAGCGGCACATCTTCGACCTAACAAAAAAGGCCGCGAATACGAAACCGGGAGAATACTCTCGTTGCCGGTCGCGTCACCGTCATCCTTTTGTTCTTTGATCTGATGAAAAGCAGCGTTCTTAACCGCCGATTCTACCAATGCCGCCTTCAACAAGGCTGCCAGCAAATGGCGCTCACGAGGCGTTGGGTTCGAAGGAAAATTCAGTTTTAGCCCCACACGTACAACACCTGACGGCGTCGAGATTAACCAAAGCAACGATGGCAACATTGGCCTCAAGTCTGTGCTCGTTGTTTAACTTTCAGCTTCGCTCTGTCTCGACTACACTTTCCACGCTGGCACGTTCAAAGACTTAAACTTCGGTGTCGACCCGCTCTACATTGACCCCAGATCTCAATTACACCGACGATCTAAACACCGTCCGCTTGCCATTACCGTACTCGGCGTTTCGGTCCACTACGATTGTGATACCTAGCGTTACTTTCTCAAATGCCTCGAATCTCAACGACTAAGCTTCCCCTGCTAACCGATTTCTTGGGGGGATTATCGCCTCGGCCGCGTGATCTTCGCGCACAGATCACGCACCCGTTTCTTAAGCCATGCGTGAAGCGCCTCTTGAAACTCTACTCTTCGGCTCGGCCTTCTTATCATTGGTATTATTAGCAGTCTGTTGCTCTTTTTTGAGCAACTAACTGCTGGAGTGGGGTGTCGCCGCACCTACCGCCGTCGGGCGATGGCGGCTCCACGCTACGAAGCGGCAATTGCTCCATTATGAAGTCGCCGACTGGGCCATTAAGCGCTATCACCATGGTCGCGCTTATAACCTCTATATATTATTATATTCTATCCATAACGGGCATAATTGAGTGGCTGTCCCCAACGCTCGATCTCTACACCGGCCAGCTGCTCTGATCGCCTCATCCATTCAAGGACTATCTTTGTAGCTTGGCTGGTCGACCTACATTCGAAATTTTCCCGGCGACTTTGGCTCCGTCTTTGCCGGCCTTCCCGCTATTACCCAGCGTGTAGTTTTACCACCAGCTTTGGAAAATTTTTCACACTTCCCTGGCGTAAGGACGCTTAGCCTCTTGTTTCCCTAGCATAAATTTTCCGGCATCACCTCGGCTGCCTTTAACCTCATCTTCGGCTTTATCGGAATCTAGTGGAATGTTCCTGAGACCTTCGCCTATTTCACAGGCCGCGAGCTTTAGCAGGCGACAATTGATTGATGGCTTTATACACGGACACGTTTTTACTCGACACTTTCGTATAGCATGCCGCCCTCGTGATTGCTCGGTTTTTATACCAATTTTATTTTGTTTCTCAGCGCTCCGGCTGCTCCGACCGTGGTCTTTGGTCTTCTTTGGGCGCCGTCGAACCGCGCCCATTTTCTGCAGCGAATATAGCTCTACTATTAACTTACTTATAACCTGGTTGCCAAACTATGGCGGACCTGCGTCAGACCGCTGCTTAAACGCGCAACACGGACACCTTTTGCGCCTTCTATTTCAGCATTTTCCGTGGCCTTCCGATCAAGGTCCTCTGGCGCCTTACCGGCCTCATGCTCGGCATTCTCGGCGTGATTGGCTTTGTTATCTGTTCGCTGTGCCGTCCGAAAAAATCGAGCTCGCTCTGCGTGTGAAAATTTCTCCGTTGCACCCTTAGATGGTGTCGCTCGGACACTCTAATTCTCTGATTTTCTCATGTCCGTTGAGTCACTTCTATTACTTTTGAGTCCTACACACTTACCATCTAAGGCTCTCGACCAAGATTGAAGTCTTTTTTGGTTTCCAGTTCACTAGCCAGAGTTGCAACTCGTCCATAGGAGCCGTTTTCGTTTGCACCAAAGACAGTTCTAATAATCGGGGCTACGCTTACGGAAACAAAGATGCTAAACTTTTTGCTCCTACGAAATCACTCACAACAAGTTTTGGTTCACGAGCGGCTCCGGTGCTCTCGAACTAAACCAGGGACTCGCGCACAATTTGGTCCTAACCTCAGCCACCGCTGGAACCAAAGCCCTCCGTAAACTCCGCTTGCGACGACAATCGCTCCTTAAGCGCGAGGCTTCGCCTTTTTACAAAAGGCACCACCTGGGAAACCGTCGCCGGCTTCCCCCTACTTGCTACGGGGACGAACGCTTCTGCTACAGCTCCAGCGTCCCGTTTTACTACACTGTCAGCTCTGCTCTACCAAAGGTCCTGTTAAGCGCCGACATCGCAATCGCATATCATACCGACACGGAAACTCAGCCTACCGTTCTTTAACGGCGACTAGTTTTCCGCTACGTGTTGGGCCTTTACTCTGCCGGACTCCGCTTCGACACCGAGAAAATTAAACTCGCTTCCTAGTAAGAATATGTTGCTCCAGAGGGTACACGCGCCTTACGAAGCGTGTAATTCCGTCCTTGCCGCCCAAGCTTCCCGCCTCTCCGGTACTGATCGGTTAGAAGCACCTCTTCAGTAGGCTGATATCTCCTACCGTTGGACACATGACTTCATGTACCGGCTTCACTGTCTCGCGCGTCGCGCGGCTTTCGCTCTGGCGAAGTTTTTGCTCAACTAGCTCCGCGATGCCGTTGTGCCCTATAGCTAGAATACACCTGAAACTAGGAGATTTCGTTGTGTTCTCAATGAATTCTATCACTGCTTCACGACCAATGTTGATTTTTCTACGTCGACTGGCGCGATCGGCAAGTCAGTGCCAGGTATTCCTCCAGCGCCTACAATCCTAACATCGAAAGCGCCGGACGTTTTATTCTCTATGTCGAGCTAGCTCGAACTTCTCGAAAAAATTGATACGCATTGGCGCTTTTACCAAAGAGCAGGCATGCTATAAAATTATGCGCACTTCGACGAGCTGTCAGCAAGCTCCTCGGACTATTCCGACAACAAGTTTTCTTAGGCGTCGCCTACGATTATGTTTCGCGGATGTTTCGACACTATTAACCAGAACTATGTGGACAATTCCTACAGCGAACCCAACAACATAACTAACACTCTGCTTTAGCCCGTGCCAGCTTGTTAACGCTAAAATCGGCTACGCTACCCATTACTGGCCTACTGGCCTGTTTATATTTTCTGGGAAAATCTTTTCGGCAACACTACTATCTCATACAGTGGAGCGAAAGCGATACCAGCTTTTATGCCGCTAGGATCGGTCCTATGGTTGTGTTGGGATAGACACCGACTTTCGTTTCTGAAACGTGAGCCGCGTTCCTAACGCCTTTGCCGTTTCCGCGCGTGTACGTGTACTTCCGGTCCGTTCGTTGCTTGCAACTTTATACTCGGCCGCGCGGTGCTGTATTTTGGGGCTGGCGTTCGATTGCCCCGGCGCTAACTTTCGTTTTGCTCTCGGGCGCTGCTTTCGTTTCTCGCGATGAGCTCAACTGCTGGACTCGCTCTGACCTAGCTAGTTCGTGGCGGCGTGCGTTGAGCGCGTCCTGACGAAATTTCTCAGAGCTAAAATAGTGCCAATTGCTTAAAACTGGTCGAAGTCTGGTCATAGCTTGTTTCGTTAAAAAACTCTTCGTCATTCTCGAAATTCTGGGCCTGTTCGGCGCGATCGGGATTTCCCCATGGTTGCCATCTACAACGGCCTCGTCAATAAGCAACAGGCTATGGACACACCAGTGGGCATAGGTATGAAACGTCTACCAGCGCCGAGCTGGTCTTATTCCGAACCCCCTGTTTAACACCGTGGCTGGTCTGGGGAATTTCGAAAAATCCACGCTTGCCGAGATTACGAAGCCCGCGTCTCGATCGGGCGCATGCAGCTTCCCGCGAGTTCTACTCTCAACGAGGCATCCTAACTTGCAGCCTTCGATCAAGCGCAAGGCGAACTCACCTCTGCGCTTTCCCGCCTTCTTGTTGTTGCTGAGCGCTAACCCGATCTAAAGAGCGCTAGCTTCTAGACGCTGCTGGCGCAGCTCGAGGGCACGGGAAACTGCATTGCTGTCGATGCGCTATCGTTTCAACGACCTCGCCAGTACCTCAGGCATCTATAATATCCCAACCAAACGACTACAGACCATGTTTTTCTCCGGAGATTTTGGCTTTAAGGGAAGGTTCTACTTCACGGCAACGGCCGGCGCTGGAAAGCTGCCGACGGTGTAGTTTTGCCTCTCCTTCTCCTCCCAACTAGCAGCCCGCGAAGCTGCTGAAGCAGCAAAGTGCTGTTCCGTTTTTTAGCTTTTCCCCTGGCCGGCTTCGTTCTTTGCTGCCGGACAGGGACCTTGCCGCGGGGCAAATTCTGGCGGCACTGGCCCGCTACTTCAACGACTACGCCCGACCCGTGACGCCGGGGCTACAGCGAATTCGCTCAATTGCTAGCTTGAACAATGCAATCGCGATTTTAAAATTAGTTCCTCGTTGCTATCTATCCGAAAATGCAGTCCAACTTTTCGGTCAAGAACTGCGCGATTCGCGGCGGGGAAGTGTGCAAAGTTAAGCAGAAGAAAGCGGCGTGGTGCTATTTGTTTTTGCGACGACAATCGGTTCTACCTTCAAGTGGGTTACAGACTGGAGGCAAACGGTAGCGGACGCAACGGCACTCAGCATCATTGTCGACGTGATCACACTGTTTTTCCGCCCTGGCGATTTTGACAGCGGTATGTACGTTACGTTACGTAGCGGTGAGGCTTTTGTATGGCGCTTCAGCGCCGCTCTGTTATCATTTATCGAAATAGGTGCCGCTACTACGACGATCCAAGTTTTGGTGGTAGCGGGGTGAGGGGAAAGTGGTGATGAAGTGTCGCGACTTTACCAGCCAGCTGGATTATGACACGTTGGAACAGGCCATCACGAATGCGAAAAACAGACCTCGGATGAAACCCGCTTTGGCCGTGCCCAACGTTAGGGCATCCGACCTGCTGTTGGTTTACCAAGGCGCTTTTAAAAATTGGGCATTATTTGGGCTCCTTGTCGTTTACGAACGATAAACGTTCGCTATCACCGGCGACCGTGCGATTCATGAGAAATGCGATGACGGCTCCTGGGCGCGAAATTAGCATGGCTATGACGGCCGAATCCAGACGCGGCGACTTTGCCACCGGTTTGTGTCTGGACATCGAATGCGCGGGCGAAGTGTTTGCCTGTTACTTCCCGTACTCGGCGGACGATGGCATCGAATAATAAAAAACTCGGCGAGTTTTGGCTTGATTCGAAAAGAGCAGAAGTTAAGGCGATCAAAGATCGCCAGCTTGACTGGGCCGTAATAGAGACAGTTGAATAAGAGTTTGGAATGTGCCGTGCGTAGTTGCGGGGAAGGCCACTTCAAGCTCGATGAGCGCGAGCTTGAAGTGGCCGATGCTAGCCTGCGCCGCAACACTGCCGTTGTAGAGGTATTATTGGCTCAGCGGCCCAGCCGCTGATGAGCGCCGCCTTGTCGGAGAACCAGGCTAGACGGTTGATTTTGGCCGTCCTGTTTTTGGTCGGGCTAAAGGCCGGGTTTTCGTTGAAAAAGACGTGGCTCTTCTTCGGCATACCCATAGGCCGCGAGATCTGTGTTGTTAATTTAGGCACGCAAGACTTGCGTCGAAGATGTGAATACTTCGTGTGAGGCAATTTCATTTCCTTTTCCTGGGCGTTCTCCTTGTCTAGGTGATTCTTTACAAGCAGGCCTGTCTAATTTGCTTACGGCCGCTGAGAAAACGATGGCTACGGTCGTGCCACCTTGCTCGAAAGGGTCTTTTAGCGTCGGAACCGTTTTTGGGGAAACGCATGCCAAGCATGCTGCAAAATTTCTTTGTTACACAATCTGGCGCCGAGCTGTAAATATCGTAGAGATCATTATCCTTACGTATTTCTTAGTGCTTGTCTGGAACCGCGCGATATCGCGCGCTGCGCGCGACTTGGACGAAAGTCTGGCTCGGGAAGACGATCACGTCGAGGCTGTCTTTTTAGGTTACTTGCATCGAATACCTGCGGATAGACGACTTCAAAGCTTGACTCGTATACTCAAAAATCAACGTATCTAGCCGGATGGCGTTACTCCGCCATGGAAGTCTATTAAGATCAACAGCGAACCTGCTTGAGCTTTTCTGCGGGTTCCTTTCCTTCAGGGGTGGTCGAACCTCTTCGGCGAAGCCAACATCCAGATCGTACCCGTAAGGAGCGCGCGTTCACCGATGGTCTCCTTTTTTGAGTTAGCAGACGTTTGCGTCGGCTTTCATGGGTCGGTTCGTGAGGATGATCGAATCGTTGCCCTAGGCAGTAAGCGTGATTGGCGAAGCCATAAGATCTCTCTACTTCAGGCGATTCGAGGTTACTCTCGACCTTGCCGAAACGACCATCTCACGCGATCGAACTTCAAAGTCATCTACTCGGTGAGCCTCCAGCTGGCGATACGGTAGGGGAGGCAAGCCGGAGGACTTCCGGGATAAGAAAAATTGTCCAGGTAAACCTGCAGCTCAAACATGTCAATGGTTCATAACGAACGGAAGGTAATGCTGCGCCGTTTTTACAAAATTGGATCCAGCTGGATGTTTCTTGCCCGCTACCGTAAAGTCGACGACCGTTCTTGAGCACTTGCAAGTCGTTTTTCTGGAGCGCATCGATGAATTGCATCGCCGTCGGGGAAATCATTTTGGTTGGCCGGAATGATGTAGCCCCGCTGGTCGCGGTATTCGGGCGCGTAGAGCGCCTTTTTTTAAAGTCCCATTGGCACGGCGGAGATGCCGAAAGCCGCTGGGCGCCATGATGCTGCCCAGGGACATGTCGACCCTGTTCCCATTTTCTCGACCCACCTGGTTGGCTTTTTCGGTGAACTTCGGTACAACTGGTTCAGTTATTCTTCGCTGTCCCCTTGATGGAATTCTACGCTATGAGATAGGTGTTGGCGAATATGTTATGTTTTTGCGGCTGCGCGAAGCGTGGTCCATCATCGCGTAGCTCATTGTCGGTTAGTATTCGATCGGCTGACTGTAGTGCCAGACCTAGGCTTGCGTTTTCCCAGGAAGAGGATAGTTGCTTTTCGACAGTTATTTCACCGGGGTAACCTCGAGTGGCGTTGGGACGCCGATAATTTCAATGGGATGCTGATCTGGTTGTGGAAGAAAGGCCTAGGTGCGGCTGTTGCTGTTCCATCACGTTTAGTAGTTCGAACAGGAGCGTATGGCCGAACCGCTCTTGCTTTTGGAGATAAGGTGCTTGTGGATAGCGGCGTCCACTCGCTCGATTCTGATGGCGACGAGCAGATCTGGGTTGTAGTTGAGGGGATGGCGGAACGGCGAGATAAATACCGCATGGCCTTCGAGGCCCGTCTGGTAGTGTTTATATGATCTGCAGAAACCGCTTGCGGCTGATATTCGTCGCTTTCTGGCATGCTCGGCATAAAAGAAGCTGCTACTCTTATAGTGGACGACGTGTTTTGGATATATGCATGGCAAGCTGATGAAGCTTTTCTTCTTGTTGTCAAGGCTCGCGCATATACCAGTTCGTCACGACCTCGACGTTGTCTTGGTTGCGTTAGTCACGCAGAGGACTAGGACTATATTGCTAGAGTGAACGCATTGCCTCGGCGTCAGTGTACGAAATCGTCGCGTAGACAAAAGCCGACAGCCAATCCGAGTGTTCGCTCTCGGAGAGTCGCATGCCGCCAACCTATCCAGATGACCAGATGACGACTTTGCTTTCCTAGGCGAGTTTTTGAGCCGCAAAGTCGCCGAGGCCTTTTGCAGCCGTGACCCTCTTTGGAGATTTGGCGGCAGTGCTCCAGTTTTAGCCAGGTTCTCTTGGCGAGCTTATAATCGCCTGCGTATTGCGTTTGGCTTTCGGCGGTGTGACGGATTGTTTACAAGCTTTATCTGACCCAGCTTCTTCGTCCAGCGCTTCCAGAAAGCGTGATTTAAGTGTAATTCATTATCTGGTAGTGGCAGTCGCTGCCGATGTTGAAACTGAGGACTTCCTTCGATGGCGTGGTTTTAGACTAGGCTGCTGGCAGCGCGTTGGGAAGCCAAGGCGAGAAAGCCAATCTCGAACGCACAGAAAGTGCGATCCTTCCGGGAAACGTTGGTAGATTTTCATAGGCATGGTGTAATTCCCCGCTTATCGCAACGGCCGTGTTAACGCCCATCCCGGGATGGGCTAAATTTCACCAACTGTCGTCTCAGAAAACTTCGTGAAAAATTAACAACGTGCCCCTACCGCGATGGGCCGATAGACACGAAGGTTATTTTGTCCCCCATAGCCTTGCCAAAGCCTGGGCGCTCAATCTCTGTGCAACCAGAGCGTGGGTCAGTGCCGGATATTGGCTAACGTTGCTAGGAGCCCGCTCAAGCCCGCTGCCACTGCGTGTTCGTCATGCTTGATTTAGTCATCGAGCGTGGCTACCGGGCTCAGGGAACGTTCGTTGAGCTGGCCCCAAAGTTTTCCGATCTTGGCTCGCTTCCTCGGTGGAAGCTCGGCTTCCTTCAAGGCCAGCAGCACCTCAGCTGTTGATGCATGGCAATCTTCTTCCGTCGGGACGATCGAAATGAGCAGCACAATGACTTGAATCATACCGCCGTTCACTGCCATCGCGCGACAGCCGCTATGTGAGAGTACGACCGGGTTTTTGTTGCCTCGAAAATGCCATAGCGCATTAATCGGAAGCATGCGAAGCATCGAACCTCGGCGCCGACGCGATCACGCCTTTCCGCCATTCCCTGGCAAAAGGGGCTCAATCCGCCCTGTTCCGTGCCTAGCACGGTCGGCGAAAGTGTCGGCCAAGTCGTTGTTCAGCATATGCGTTACTCTAAGCATGGGTAGCCCGATGTTGTGAAATTTTTTAAATTTTACCCTGTTGTCCAGACTGTAAATTTGAGAAAATGTACGATTTGTCTTGCTCTTTAGTAACGCGCGTAAATCTGCCATTACTGTCAACCCGCGCTGGACTGCGTTGGCCGCAGAATTTCTTGCGTGTGTTCAAAGCACCGAACGCCGCTACAGCGTGAGCCCGTGCGAGACCTGTCTCCGTCCGTGTGACTTGAGGCGAATAAGCAGTCAGTTCGGTCGGTCTCGAGACTATCTTCCACCAATCCGTGGTAGGTCGCAATGCGAACCCTCCGCAGCCACCGTGTTCCGGGCTGCGAAATCCCAGTCCCGCTTGAGAAAATGCACCGTAGGTGTATCAGCGCAGGGTATCAATCGTAAGCAGCTTTTCGTGCAGGATGTTGGCTTCGGCTTCTGTCATGATTGGACTAAATAACGGCTGCTGTTGCTCTGCAGCTGGTTCTTTTGAACCAAAACACACCTCCGGCTTGTGCTGCGCGACGTCTTGGGCTCTTTTTCTGTTTTCTTATGACCGCTCAAGTCGAAAACGTTGTAATCGTCGGCTCCGGTTGCGCTGGCCTAACTGCTGCCATCTACACAAGCCGCGCCAATCTCTGCCCCCTCGTCCTCGAAGGCGCCCAGCCCGGTGGCCAGCTTGTCACTACCTCCCAGGTGGAAAACTTCCCTGGATTTCCAGGCAGCGTCGACGGCTTTGAGCTGATGCAAAACCTACGTAAACAGGCGGAAAAATTCGGTGCGCGCTACGAAAGCGGCCTCGTTCAGCTGCTCGATGTCTCCAAGCATCCTTATACGCTCAGACTCGCCGATCGCGACACTAAGGCCAAGGCCATTATCATCGCTACCGGTGCCTCGCCGCGCCTTACCGGCATCCCTGGCGAAAAGGAGCTATACGGCAGTAAGGGCGTGACGACCTGCGCAACCTGCGACGGCGTTCTCTATCGCAACATGGAAGTTGCGGTTGTCGGAGGTGGCGACAGCGCTGCGGAGGAAGCACTTTTTCTCACCCGCTTCGCTAGCAAGGTCTATCTTGTGCATCGCCGTAGTGAATTGCGTGCTTCGAAAATTATGGCTGACCGTGCCACGTCACACCCAAAAATCCAGATAATCTGGGACTCCGTCCCGGTTGCAGCCGAAGGCGTTGATCAGGGTGGTGTCACCGGCCTGCGCGTGAAAAACGTCAAGACTGGTGCGGAGAGCATGCTGTCCGTGAAAGGCATTTTTATCGCTATCGGCCACGTGCCGAACACCGCGCCATTTACGGTCGCGGTTGACGTCGACGATCAAAACTATTTTCTCCCGACCTTGGGCTCACAGGTAAAAACCAGAACAGCAGGTGTGTATGTCGCTGGCGATTGCGCCGACCACATTTTTCGGCAGGCGATCACAGCTGCGGGTTTGGGATGTCAGGCTGCGATTGAAGCGGAACGCTGGCTTGCGGAACAAGAATATGGCCATTGAGCATCTTGCGCTAGCATGCCGATTCCGAACATTGCTGCGCCAACGCACAAACCGAAGTTATGCTTAATGTATCTCTAATATTTACCCGATTCCGGACGGCGGGAAGAATCAGAATCCCGTAAAAGGAATGGTTTACGCGCACGGCTTCGACTTTTCCCTATCTAGCCACACGGAGTTGCAGCCTGGCCAAAGCGCTTCCACTAAAACGGCTGGCACCGAACTGGCGCTGGCAAATTTGAAATCTGTCGCGTTTTTGGTTAGCTTAAAATTAAGTATAGCAGTCAGCGGTGGGACAGGGACAGTTTAAACGAGCTAGCCCCAGCCCAGCCAGGGCAAATCGGCTCGCTAACGCGTTGTTTTGCAGTGCCGCAAACGGAACACCTTTCGCGTTACGGATTGTGCCCAGCAGTTCATTTGGATTGCGGTAGACCTGAAAACGCTCAAAAAAATGTCCGCGGCTATGTGGTTGAGATTTTTCAAACCTCTAGACCGGAGGTTTATTTCTGCGTCAACCTGGACGGTGCCGATGCCATCGCTTTCTGCGGAGCGAAATATCAGTGCATATATATTAAGAAAACCCAAAAGGGGCAGGGTGCTTACCTACTATCGTGTTCTCGGTTAAAAATCAAATGTTCGCCAATCTCGCTTATGCGGAAGGGGAAAACTGGGCGAGATGCTGGTGGTCAGAATCCATTAACACGTTCGCATCGCAAATTCACTCGAGCTTATTAAGGAAGGCGGCCTTCCAACTAGGAGAGAATGTGTGGCCAACACTGATGGTGTAAGTGGGCGTACCATTGTCCAACTTGGTCTTAGTCTATTGGGCTTGGGTGCCGTGGAAACTGCGTGAAAACCAGCTGGGGGAAGCCGAGCGCATCGCATAGTCAGTAAACCAAGCTTTTATCACACAAAACTGTTCGCCAAAATAACACTAGCACGCAGGCCCCTAGCCAGACGTTCTGCTTAAGCGGAAGAGAACCGCCAGCTCTGCTGGCGATATAAAAATCTCCCCAATTAAATCAGTGCAATCAGCGAAAGAGTACCGGACACAATTTAAAGTCTGTCGATTTTTAGGTGTTCCTTTCGCAGGGCTAGACCAAAAGCATAGAGAGATAGAGAGCAACCAACCTGGCCAAACCCAGCTCGGCGCAGATTTTTAGCCCCTCCCTGCGGTGCTCACTCTGCTGGGTCGCCGCTGTATAGCCCCTCGCGGCAAGTATTTATTGTTGGCAATAACCACAGCGCGAGAAAGACATCCCCGATATGGATGCCCGGTCCAGAAACGGCACACGCAAAGCCCACGCTGCCGGTACCACGCCGAAACCCAATACCAGGAAAACAAGCAACATAGTCATAAACGCCTTGACCCAAGGCGGCGGGCATAAATCCTAAAAAGTTACAAATAGTTAAGTGTAAAACACCTAACTAATACGAGAAACTTGATGGCGGGACTATTTACAGAACTATCTGTCCGTAGCGGATGAAACTACAGTTTATCGAACCCGCCAATCAAGGAGAAAAGCGGCACCTGATCCACTGTGCGTCTAGCTGACGCTGGAATAAGAAATTCGCAAACCTATCGAGAAAAAGATACCCAACCGGCTGCGATCACTAGTCCAAGGGCTGCGCCTGTCATGCGCTGTAGCTGTTCCCGCTACGCGATAGGCTTGTGGTTAGAAGTAAGCCGTAGCCGGCCAGGTTCTTGCCCAAAAAACAAGCTTGCTTCACCGTGTCGTGCAGAGAAGCCGGCCAGGTTCGCCACCAGCGGTCTGTCCAACCAAACCACATATCTAGCCAATTTTCCCGTCCGTGCGAACTTCGCTCAGAGATACAACCGCTACGTCACGTAATAGAAACTGAATATAACCGGGTGCTTGATATAGAAAATAAGCAGTTCTGTGAAGGGTGCGATTCCTGGCAGCGATTATTGTTGCCGAACTTCAAAACGATTAGCTCTCATACCAGCAGATCGGTCGTTGCAGCAAGCAGCTATTCCGCTGCTAGATGTTTCTGGCTCAAAGCCGAGGCGGCCGGCAGGCCAATACGGTGGGTTGTCAGGCACTTACCTGGTCTGGCCGCATCAGCGGCTGCACTAACGGAATCATAGCGATTGCAAAGCAGCCATTCACCCTTGTTAAAACTTCTCGAAGGCTAGAACGACACCAGTCAAGTATATTCTTTGTTTTAATTGCGACCGAAATGCTAACCGATCACATCGGTAACAAGATGAGCCCAGAAAATTTTTATCGAAGATTTTCGTGAAGCGGACAAAGACGCGAATAATCTTTTAATAATTTCATTCAATAACCTGGAGAGTTTGCAGTTGGTGTGCAGGTGGTTGTTGGGGTGACGGAGGTCGCTGACAGTTTAATGGAATTTGGAATTGGCCGGGCGGGCGCGAATGTTAAGTTGCTCGGATTGTTGGGATGGCGGCGATACAAAAGTCGGCACCGGTAGGCGCAAAGCTTTTCGCCCGCCGAGAGTAGTTTCTTGAGGGCGCGCTCCAGTTGAACGCGAAAGTTGTCAAGACCCGGGGAAAGGCTGCGACGCTGGCGGTAGAGCTCGGCGATTTTGCGACTTGTCCCGTTTGGGGGCGAACCAAAGTTGGGTTTTGTGTTGGCGGGGCCGAACTGGTGGTTTGTTCGCTATTACCAGATGCAGGATGCGACGAGGAGCACAACGCTACCAAAATTCATCTAGGTGGTTAAGCGGTTTATCGTTAACGTTGGGTGGACGGGACGAGTCCGTCGCGCGCCCGGTTGAAAGGCGACGCGTTGGAGGCTCGCAGGACAGACGGGGGCGAGGGGCCGCATCATGTTGCTATGACGCGTGTCTCGGGATCGGTTCGGGCTTGGACAATGGAGGAGATCGACGGGTTCGTTGCCGCTGATTGGGCGGCTGTTGAAGAAAGCGAGGCCAGTTTTGTTGACAGAAATGGAAACAAAATTTTTGCACGCTTTGGCCGTGGCAGTGACCAAGGTCGGCAGGTTTACATTCATGCCCATGAGGTGGACCATGCTCAGGTTCGCGAGTATGAACAAATGCGAGCATAAAGATCATGATGTTGGTCAGAGGAAAGATTTCGATGCCGATCCTCTGGGGGTTCGGGCGGAAGTTTGGGACCGAGTTTGATGGAAACGGAGGAAATCAGGAGACCGGGCGTGGTGCTTGGGCGGTCGCGTGTTGACGGGAGAATTTCTCGAGGCCGTAGCCGTGGTGGCGCGCACGGATTTGAGCGAGAAGCTTGACGTTTTTTGTGGTGTGCTCAAGCTGCGAGCGGAGGTGGCCCGGTCGGTAGTTGATATAAATGTAGGGTAGCAGGGAAGGGGGCACGACGTCAAGGCGGCAGGGGGGATAATGGGCGTTTTGGCGTAGCCGAGGCCGCTGGCTAGCCTTTGTGGCAGCGAGTTTCTTGCTGCCAATAAAACTGGAGGAACTGGAACTGTATGATGCCTGTTGCGGTTCCGAAGAAGCCAAGGAGCTGAGCGAGGATAATAAAGGCTCCGATGAGCTAGAGGCGTTTTTTAGCGTGCTAGCGTTTGTTAGAACTGCATGGCGCTGAGCAGAGGGAGGTATGGGCGTTGAGCAAACTGGCTTGGATGGCTATGAGGTGCGAATTGTCGGCGGGTTGAACTGATCTTCAGCGCTCCCTTGAAACGGCTTTGGTTTGTAGCTTGAAAGAGGGCCTCGTTGGCGACGATCCGGGACGGGCTGGGTGCGAACCACAGAGAGCGCTCTGTCATGACGATTATAACGACGAGTAAACAGACAATAATCGGCCAAATTATCAGACCGCGCAGGGAAAAGTAGAAGACAGGACCTAGAGAGAAGAAAACTAAAAATTTAAAACATTTCCCATTTCGAGAAAATGCAACGTTGGAATTTGTAAGTAATTGTAATTTAAAATACTATTGTGGAGGCGATTACAGTAACTACTTCCAAAACGACTTACTCCATCTGGTTCGTGGACGACCTTTCCCCGAAAGTTGGCGAATTAAAAAGCCAGACAGAAAAGCACGCCCTGCTGACCGATACCCACGTGTCGGCTGCGCAGGCGGAGTTATTGGAAAAACTTTTCCCCGTTTTCCCCAGGCTGGTTTTGCCCGCTGGTGAAGCGACCAAATCGCTCGTCCAGTTTGGGCATGTGCTCGATTTTCTCGCAGCGCAGCGACTCGACCGTCACAGTCTGCTCTGGGGGCTTGGTGGCGGCGTGGTCGGCGACTTAGGAGGGGTTGTTGCGGCAAGCTACCTGCGTGGCATCGATTTTGTGCAGGTACCGACGACATTGCTAGCGATGGTGGACAGCTCGAGCGGCGGAAAGACGGGGATCAATTTAGCCGCAGGGAAAAACTTGGTGGGCGCCTTCCATTACCCTCGGGCGGTGCTCATCTCGACGAATTTTTTGGTCACACTCCCACTGCGGGAGTTTGCGTCTGGTGTGGCGGAAGTAATCAAATATGGCTTGTTGGGCGATGCCGCCTTGTTCGCGGAGTTGGAAGCGACGGCATTAACGCCTCGGAGCGCCAGCCTACTTGGAATTATCCGACGTTGTTGCGAAATCAAAGTGGCGATTGTCAAGGCTGACGAATTTGAAACGGCTACGGATGGAGGCCGAGCGCTTCTGAACCTCGGCCACACCTTTGGTCATGCTATTGAACAGGTGGCGGGGTATGGCGCTTATCTGCATGGCGAGGCTGTGGCGATCGGGCTTGTCGCGGCGGCGCGGCTGTCGGAGCGATTGGGGTATTTGCGATCAGGGGATGTCGTGCGGGTAGAACGGGCGGTGGCATTGTACTCGTTGCCTGCTCGGTTGCGCGAACCGTTGGCTGTTTCGGATCTTCTGAAGACGATGCAACATGACAAGAAGGTGCGATTGGGGCAGCTGCGCTTTGTCGTGCTCAAACGTTTGGGCGAAGCAGCAATACAGGCGGGAGTCGATGTCGGTCTCGTTGGTGAAATCTGGCGCGAAATCGGGGCCCGATGATTTTTGCGGCCCTATTTTAACTCGTTACCCGCTTAATCTCTCCTATATCCCTGCTCGCTCTCACGGGGAAAATCTTTTTCAAAAAAATCAATGAAGTTTGTCCATATCCTCTATCGATTAATACATCGTTTGCGAATGTAAAACGAATTTGTTGTTTGCCAGGCCCGCAATTGGATGGCGCTATAATGTTATAACACGAACGAATAGGAATTTAATATGAGTATTTAAAAATTTAATATATACCATATACCAACTCCTCGCGGAAGCAAAACTTTTGTTTTCCACGAAGTTGCCACATGCCCCAGCAGGCGATCGTTTCGGTTAAATCCTGACATACCGATACCGGCGGCATTGGTTCGTACCCTCCATTTATTAAGAAAAATTCCTAGATTTTTCTCGAAATCAATCTTTTTAAGGAAATTACAATTACGCATTTTCCTCCTCAGTTATAGTCCACAAAGAGGGCACTATGCCCGACGTAAGAAAAGTCTTTATGTTTCCTAGACTTTCCACGCTTGAGTCCTACTCTTCGCAAAGCGAGCACCGCGTTCTAAAAGAACGCGGTGCTCGATGCTTCACGCTATCACCGATAGCGCTAAAATCAAAGAAAAATCTAGTACACTGTATGCTAAAACTACGAACTATTGCAAGACCCTTAACTTAATTTGCTCCTCGAACGCAACGCTGCGCCGCTCGGCTGCGAAAATCTGACCCTTCAGGGCATGCATCCATTTCTCATTTTTATCTCGCTGTCAGCTAGCTCATCCTTTGTCGCTGGCGATTTTAACTTCTCATCGCGATGGCCATGTTTATCCATCCTACGACTTTTATCGAGTTTAGCGCCAAAATTGGCAAGATGGCACAGACGCACGCCTTACCAAATATATATATGACGCCTGGAGAAGACTATCCCCATTATCTCTTGGCGGTGGTGAGGGGCAATCCGCAATACTTGAAATTTTATCCGGCAGCACTTTCATTCATTCTGATTGGCGCGGGCGCGGCTATGAGCCAAGATGCGATAGTGAACCGTTCTATCTATCCTGAGATAGACGACGATGATCGGCGATTGCTGCTACCTCATGACCAATGTTCGCGTGGCGTGCGCTTGTGTGATCGGCCACAATGTGTTACTTTCCGATCATGTTATCGTGGGGGGCATATTTTTCGGCGGCGCTGCGGCTTTATATCAAAACGAACACATCAGCAAAAACACGATGGTGGGGCAGCGCGTTGCAAATTTTGTTCGATGTCCCGGTCTTTACTAGAGTTTCGGAGGGCAATAAGATTTTCTGGCTCAATCTTGTTGGACTGCGTCGTTGCGGCTTTGCGCGCGAAATGACTTGCGAATTAAAGGAGCCCTTTCGCGCTGTGTATTTGGGGTCCCGAAGACATTCGGGAGTTGGCGAAAAACGCAGCAAAATCCGGCGAGCTCAAGACCGCTTCTGCGGCGCATTTCCTCGTCTTATTTGCCGATGGGAAACGCGGCTTTAGCTTGGCAGGAGCGACATGTCGATATCGACCCTGAAGAAGAATCGGCGGAGTGAAACTGTGACCGTTCTGCCGCTCGCTCTCACTTGTGGCGATCCAGCCGGTGTCGGTCCGGAAATAATCGCGGCATGGCTACAGTTGGTCCCGGTGGCGAGGCGCGCTGGTTTCGCGGTGCTTGGTCCGTCTTCCTGGCTGGCGACACTGCCGGTTGGTATTGTTTCGGTCTCGGTCGGGTTAGACGATTTTGTCACCGAGCCTGGCAGACCAACAAGTGAGGGGGCATCCGTGGCCTGGGCTGCAATGGAGCGGGCTGCGCAAGGCTGCCAGACGGGTGAGTTTTTCGGTGTCGTAACTGGTCCGGTCAGCAAGGCGGCACTCGCTCGCATCGGCTACGCCTTTCCTGGACAGACGGAATTTTTTGCTGCGCGCTGGGGTGGCGAACCGGTGATGGCGTTTGGCGGAGGCAAACTCCGCGTTGTGCTCGCGACGTGGCATGTGCCGCTGTACGATGTGTTGGCGCTGTTAGGCTCGGTTCGCTTGCGGCGTACCGTTGCTGCTGCTACGACGCTTGCGCAAAGCGAAGGAATCTCGTTGCCCCGTATCGGCGTCTGCGGACTCAACCCACATGCGGGCGAGGATGGCCTGTTGGGAACCGCGGAGCGCGACTTTCTTAATCCTATTTTGCTGGATCTGCAGGCGAGCTTTCCCGGGCTGACGCTGTGCGAACCAGGCGATACGTTGTTCGCGCGCCAATTGCGGGGCGAGTTTGACGTTGTCGTAGCGCTTTATCACGATCAGGGGCTCGCGCCGTTGAAGGCGGTGGATTTTGACAAGGCGGTTAATGTGACGCTGGGATTACCGTTCGTCCGCACAAGTCCAGGTCACGGCACGGCATTCGGCATCGCTGGGAAAGGCGTGGCTAGCTGTCTTAGTTTCGCGAATGCCGTAGCCGTTGCGCACCGGCTGGTGGCGACAAAAAACGCTGCTGACACTTGAGCAAGCATGAAACGCTGACCGGAGAACTCCTATCTGGGCGATGCGCGGACCGTTGTATGAAGTTGATCACCCCGAAGAGGTTTGTTGCGTTTCTGCGCGTGGTGAAAGGAAGAAAAAATAGCATCGCGTTTGACTAAGTGGGCTTTCAGGCTAGCATCTTCCGCGTGGTTGATACCGCGACTATCTTTGCTTCCCCCGAAGTGTGCGAGGGTAACGAAGCTCTCGTGCGACTCACACCGAAACTTGGTGTGAAAGTGGCAGTGCTCGTGGCTTGCGAAAAGGGGGGCGATTGTAATGGTTTCGTATACAAATTCAAATCCGCTTCCGAGCCTCGGTGTGACGGCATTCACGTGCCCTCACGACGGAGGACACGTGGCGGTGGATTCCAAATCCGCTCTTTGCCGGAAGAGCAATAGTTGCCGATTTTTCTAAGCGTATGATTGGCGTCGTGTTTAAATTCACAAAATCGAGAACCAAAGCGAGTTGCCCCTACGGGGAATTTTTCTGTCCAATGACGTTCCCGCCGATTTTTCCGCAAAAGATGTTGTCAAGGTCTGTTTGCGCGGTAGAGATTTCCTGACCTAAAAAAATACTGAATGGCTCTTTCTACACCTGTTGGTACCCGCATCCCTTATAATCGCGATCGTCGTCGCGCGAATAACGATTTGTTTGCGCATATCCGGCGCAACCAACGTATCAAGGTGCCGCAGGTTCGAGTAATCAGTCCCGAAGGCCAGCAACTCGGTATCATGGACACACCAAAGGCCATCGCGCTCGCCCAGCGGTTCAATCTCGATCTCGTTGAAATGGCGCCCAAGAACAATCCGCCTGCTTGCCGAATTATGGATTTCGGAAAATACGTTTACGAGGAGCAGAAAAAGCACGCCCAAAATAAGCCAGCGGCGGGTAAGGTCAAGGAAATCGAATTTACTGTTCGCATCGAAAAAGGTGACTTTACAACGAAGATTCGCCATGCCGAGGAATTCCTCAACCACGGCAATAAAGTGAAGCTCCGCTTGAAATTCCGCGGCCGCGAAATGGCGCGCACCGAAATGGGGTTCGAGGTAGTCAAGCGTGCGCTCGGAGATCTTTCCAACATGGGGCACCCTGATTCGGAGCCGAAGCTTTCTGGAAAACAGATCAGCGTGATACTCACTCCGAATCCTTTGAACAAACGCAAGGGCAAGTTCCATGTGTTCGAGGCGGGGAACGTACCCCGGGAAGCGGCTCCTGGGCAGGGAATCTGACACCGATGCTAATCACCATGGGCCGAGCCGACCTAGTGGCGCGGCTGGCTGGTTTTCCCGGTCCTTTTTGCTGTGCTTGCCCTTTACGCATTTGCGGATATTATTGTGGTACTTAACCAAAGCTTTCCGGGCTGCGCCGCCTATGTCGGACTTTGGGATTTTTCCCCTACGTTTCGATTTTCGGCGCAAATGGATGGTGCAAAATTGCGAGCTGGCGTGTTCATCGAGGGCCCGCAGAAAAACGCTTCGTTTTCGAAGCGAACCAACACGACTTCTGTTTCGGACGACTTGTGCGTCTTTCTCGGCGAACGTGTATTGCTGTACCAAAGAAAGGGAGGCTTTTGCTTTCCGTACTCGAGCGCCATCAAGCTCGTGGCGTTATTTATAGCTACTTATATCATCCTGCGATCGCCTGGTTGCCTTGCTGCTACGGGGCGCTACACGTGACCGCCCGCGCAGGATCCTGGTAATGGTGGAGCTGGTTTCCAGTACTGGAAACCAGCTCCACAGCGTGGGCGAGAAAACTTTTCCCTTGGATTGTGGCCTTGCTACTGAAAAAGGTCTGCGTTCCCTTCACGGCTGGCATGCGCTGCTCAACACGATGTTGGACAGCAAGCTCTATGGTTCGAAGATCGAAGACTTGCAGCGTTGCTCTGACACCGGGAGCGGGCGCGCGATGACCGCTGTCTCTGATTTTTTCTCTGTTATTTTGTTTTCTGCCATATCGTCTTCTGTTTCCTGCTACCGCATTTTTGTAACGTTTTTGTTTTCCGGTTCCGCCACTTCGCCCCTTGCTTTGGAATATGCCGGCCACCGGGTCGCTAATCAGTTCGCGTTGCAGCTGCTATTTGCGAATTTCCCCCGTGTGCGTACACGGTGCTTTCGAAAGAAGACTGGACTTCCTCCTTTGCAGGGTCAACAAGACTGCTGGGGCGACAACCGCCCGATTTTTGGCTGAAAAAATCGGGCGGAAAGCTGGAGTAGTCACTTTTGCGATATCGAGCAGGTCGTGGATGTCGGTATGGATCCGGAGAAACTCCATTCGTTCCGCTGCAACTTCATCGTGCGATTTGTTGCGGCGAAGGCGGCGCACGCTTGACAAGCTCCCCGCGATCGACCTGGCGAAGGATACATAAATAAAGAATCACACTTGCGAGTTGCCTGGCCTTGTGTAGCGGGCTATTATCGAGTATTCTGGCTAAGCTGCACTTAGCACTTTCTTACCAAAAGATTTTTTAGGAGCTCGGTATTTCATAGTAAGTGATTGGATGAAAATAAGATAAATTTTGTCTATTATCATAGACGTGGTGTGGTACTGTGTCAAAGACTGTGTGCAGCCGCTGCATACAATACAGCCGTTTATTACAACGGCTATCTTGGCGACAACTCGCACGGTTAGACGAAATCGCGCGGCTTTCATTCCCGGATAAATGGCGGATTTATTGCGAAAGCCGAGCATCATCTTTAAAAAAATTGTAGCAAGGAAAACCCAAAAACCCTTGCGGCTCTTTATCGCATGGCCGTGCGAGCGGAGGGATGCGACTTCGTATCCGTTTAAATGATAGGTTATTTAATGGCGGGGAAAAGGTCGAACCTCTCTACGAACTTGATAAAGAACGTAAATTGCAGCTGCCAGAAGGTGGTACGCTCGCCGCTTCCCTGAGGGGCTCTTCTCGCTGTTATCGAGGAGCAGTTGCTGATCGGTAGCTAGGAACTCGGCAGCTTCTGGCTCACAGCTTGGCAATCGGCCGGTTCGAGACGAATATTTGCGCGGCATGCAGAGGAACGTTAGGCGGCAGTGCGCTGCCGAAAAATACTTTCAACACGCCGATGTGTTGCGAGAGGTAGGTGCTCTGTGTTGTTGCTAAAATAGTAGAAGGAGACTACAAAACAGCTGATCGGGTAATAGAGCAGGTGAGGCGCGCCGAATAATCTTATCTCCATGACCGTGCAGGTGAGTGGAGTGTTAATGACGCTGGTGAGTACGACGGTGAAGCCGAGTCCACCAACCAAGTTACCAGGGAGTCCGACCGTATGTCCGAAGGTAGGGCCGATAAGAAAGGGCGGCGGAAGTTACGCCGCCCTTGAAACCTACGGTCAGTGCGACTACGGTAAATACAAACTTGAGGAGTCTAGGACTAGGTTTGCACATATTCTGGCGTGAATGCGCCCACTATGGGCACGCCGTTCGGATTGGGAGAAGCAGCCGTCGGCCTCGGGTGTCGACAAGCTAAGTGAGAACAATAACGGCCATTGCGCCGATGGCGCGGGACGGAAAGAAGAGAAGGCAAGGACCTTTTAAAAAATAAAAAGACTCTGTAACGTGTTTGCGTGTTTTGACCAGCTGGTGAATCCGAAGGCGGCACCGGCAACGATGGCGAAAAGCTTGGGCGTGAGCGTGGCGAACAGACGGGTGAAATTGGTAAACGCGACGTGGTAGACCGTGTGATTAATGTGCCATTCACCGTATGTCGCATCACTGACGATGCTCGCTACCAGAATTAGGATCACCGAATCAATTATTGTATCCGGCCGGTCCGGGCACCTTGAGAGCAAAAATCGCACCTATGAACGGTGCGTCAAAAACGGAACCGAAACTGACCGCGACACCGGCGAGGAGCAAAACGCCGTTAGCTGTCTGGTTTGATGCCAAACCAGCATGCGTAGAAAGCAGTGATGATCCCATCTGGACCAGCTGTGCCTTTGCGTCCCGCGGAGCCTCCGAAAAATAGTGGAGCATCATGCCGGTTAGCACGAGTTAAGCTATGCCCGAAAGCATGCCACTGCCGGACTCGTGGATCTCCCTTCAGGAGCAGGTTGTCTCCGTGCTTGGCGAGCTCCCCGAACCGCTTTACCATGCCGATGGCAAGCGGAAGCAGGAAAAAACCACGAATGTACCCAGCGTGTCCGGATGGCGCAATCGAAGGGCCATAAAAACAGCGCGCTAGCTGAATAGGAAAGTATCGAAATCGTGATCACAAGAATTGGCCACCATGGAAATTGCTAGATCCTGGCCTAGGATGCTTCCCCTAAAAGGATAAAGCGTTTTATTTAGTTGCGCTTCGACTACAGCGCTTTAAGGATGTGTCGACATGCTTCTCTACAAAAAGCGAGGGCAGTGGAATACAAGTTGAATACTTTCAGACACGATAGCTCCTTGCTTAGCTATGGGGCACCGGCTCTGGAATTCGCTACGGCATACTCCGAGGAAAGGATGGCAGAATCCATAGCCAAAAGAAAAAATGGTGGTTGCGCGGAGGGGAAACTGCACGCACTATCATTCTCGTTAATTGTCGCTACCCCACCCACATCCATTTAGCTGGGGGAATTCTATCTCCAGAAATGTGGTATTTCGCATTGTAGCTCTTCCGGTGCCTGAGGAATAAACGATCACTTGGTTATGGTTTGTTGACTAAGTTTTTGAGTCCATTCAAGATAGATTGGTGCGCTGGAATTGGCTGTAGGAAATCGCCAGTCCGAAGGTCCAAAGTATGGATGGGAAAATGAGTTTTATCGACAGCTGCATCGTCTGATAATCTGTCGTGGCACGCCTTTGCGGTGTCAGCAAGGATCTGGTAGAATTGGGGGAGGTTAAGACAGGAAATTTTTAATATCGTCTACGTTCCTGACCGACGAAGAGGGTGGCGGATTCCGGACTGACATTGCCTGGCTGTTAGTAAGTATGAGATTATCTTGGCTCTGATTAGTTGGTTCTCGAAAGCGAGCCGAATGGGGCTGGATAGCCTCTATGTGGACATTGGCGGTGTGAGTGCGAGTGGCGACAAGTAGCTCGACGCTATTGCAAAAAAATTCAAGGTGCTCGGTATCTCTGCTCGGTTTGATATGCTGGTGTTGTATTTCGTCTGGCACACATGGAGCGTAAACGAACCGTTTTTGCGGGAAGACTTAATGTTTCCGTTCGGTCCAGATTGCCCTGCACATCCATAGTTTTTGGGCCCAGACACTTTGCTTGAGCGAAAACAAACTGGTTAGGGTCGTGGTTAGGGTCGCATGATCTCATGCGGCGAAAACCATACGATAAAAATTCCATTCGTTGGCGGATGGGCTAAAAAGACAGAAAAGACGGTAAAGACGATAAACTCGGTCAGATTTTTTCCACGATCTTATCAGCCAAACCGTAAGCTATTGCTTCCTGAGCGTTCAGGTAGAAGTCGCGATCAGAGTTAGCGGCGATCTTGGTGATCGGCTGGCCCGATGCATCGGCGAGAATCTGGTTTAGCTCCGCGCGGAGCTTTTCTATCTCCTTGGCCTGAATATTGATGTCAGAAGCCGGGCCCACCATCCGGCCGGTAATCAACGGCTGGTGGATGAGCACGCGGGCATGGGGATAAATGTAGCGGCGGCCCTTTTGGGCTGAGCTGAGGAGGATTGAGCCCATCGAAGCGGCTATGCCCGTAACGAAGACGTTTACAGGCGAGCTAATTAGCTTGATGGTGTCGTAAACCGCCATGCCAGCGGTTATTGAACCCCCCGGGGTATTCATGTAAAAGGAAATGTCCTTGCCCGGTTCGACGGTTTCTAGATAAAATAGCTTTTCGGTGAGATCCTTGGCTGATTCGTCGGTTACCGCACCCCAGAGAAAAATTTTTCTTTGTTCGAGGAACTTACTTTGGAGCTGTGCTTCAATTTTCTCTGGTGTCTTTCCGACCATGGGTTTTTCGTGTTCTTCGTCATCGTCGAGGTGGGACTGGACGGAATTGCGGAAGTCTTGGTGGAGGTTGGAGAGCAGCATAAGGCGGCACTGTTGCCATAACTGGGCTGGTGTAAAACGAAAATCTGCGTGGACAGCCCGATTTTGGATGTTGTCGGTAGTGGATGGAGTTTTGTAAATTTTTGATAGAAATTATTCACCAGGCTGGAATCGGCATCCTGGGCGATTTTGACTAGGACGAACAGAATCGAGCAGAATGGGGCTCAGCCGTACGGCAGCCCCGAGGAAACGTAGGCGTTCCGAAATGAAGCGCGTGAAGAGCAACCCGACGGACACGGCTGCGGTCTTGACCAGGGTTAGCGATTTCGTGCCAGTGCCAAAGTCCTTTGCTACGGCCATGGGATAAGCTGGGGGCTCTAGATTGGCGACTGTTGTTAAACGATGATAGGCTGAGCTTGTGTTTGGTGGGATCGCTCAATTCTAAGGCCGGATACAATTGCGGCTTTCCTGCAATTCGCGCAGCGATCCTTGAAAAGACTTCGGCAGGCGTGCTGTATCCCAGAGCAGATACACTAAAAGGCCAGGCTTGCGTGATCATACCGGATAAAATCGAGAGTCAGATCTAAATGAAGGTTTGCGCCAGCCGATTTTTTCCTCCTGCAACTCGAGCACGAGGAGCTTGGCACTGTCGTGTACTGGTGTACCGTGTAGAACAAATCGCCGCCAAGGCTCCGAAAGGAGTCGAAGGAGCCTGGTTTTGGGGATGTACGAATCCACGCGAGGCGTTGGAAGGTCAGTAGCGAGAGCGACTTGAGCGGCACATACGGCGAGCAACGCGGTCAGAAGGCAGATTCTGATTGTGAAAAGCACCATGGTGCTGCCGAAAGTGATGGTGGCCTACAGCGCCCTGCTTAGCGGAACGATGATTTTGACCGAGGCGATGATGACATAGGGAAGTCTGAGTTCTGTACTAGCGTACTGAGCGCGACCGCACCAAAAAACAGCCAGACCTTCTTGCAAACGCTATGGCCTGGATAGAGCGAGGTCAGCTTCCCCCCGATGGTTTTTGATCTCGGTGTCGGCGGTGCAGCCTGTTCCGCTTTCTTCCAACCGCGCTATGCTGAAAAGAATAATAGCTGTCGCGTTACTGGCGTTTTTTTCGGTGAACTGATACGGCAGCCAGGCCTTAAAATCTTTGGTGCACATTTGCGAAGCGGCGAACCTGAACCCTGTTGGCACGATGCTGGCGCCGGTGCCATCCGTGCTATTGAGTTGGATTGTGTGGTCTAAGATGCCTGGATTGCTGCCAGAGTTCATAGCTGGTCACAGCGATCGGTGCTGTTCCCCCTCCCGGCAATTTTCGGTGTTGAGGAGCTGGGTTCACATTTAAAAGGTTGGAAGGGCGCCTTCGGTAGCCTGGACTATAAACTAAACTCAAAATTTTCTGAGGTGCATGCTTGTGGTTTGTGGTGTACAAATCGAAAAACCCGCCGGCGAAAGCGGCCAGCTATCTCCATAGCAGACTTGGGTAATCTGCTTCGTTGCCGGGTATCCAAACGGATGCACGACGATTGCTTCCAGGGTGTTGGATATCGTGGCTGAAGATTCGATGCCGATCGCTCGGTTGAAAGCAGCAATGGCGAAGAAGCCGCGGGCCCTTGGCCAAGTGGCGAATAACAAGGCGGAGGTCAGTCAGTATGGTGTAACGAACGGAGGATCCATTGAGACGGAAATCAGCGGGGGTTAGACAAAGTTAAAGAAAAAAAAGTCGCTTCCGATCCCTGTGGCGAAGTCTGCTGGCAGCTTGCGCTTGAGCTATGGCGCGAATTCCGTCTGAAACGTCGCGTTATGCGTTTACTTCGTTTGTTACCCCGAGTGCAGGAGAGTGGCTTGATCATCGTCGTGCTGGTTCTTGGCTTGTTGCTGACGATTTTTAGTGGACAAGTCCGCACGCCTGTCTTTGAACTCAGTGCCGATGGTTCGCGGCATCACGTGTTCGCCAGGAGTGTTGCTGGCGAACGTGCTCCGGCGTTTGCGGAAAAAAACAAATTTCTCAACGCCCAGAATCTCGCTCAACTTGCGAAAGATAGCAGTTTTATCGCGATCATAGCCGTTGGGATGTCTATTGTGATAATCTCTGGTGGAATTGACTTGTCCGTGGGAGCGATCTATGCTCTTGCTTCCGTATTGGGAGCGATGGCGTTTCACCACTTTGGTCCGGAAGGAGGGACGGCGGCTCCGGGATTTGGCGTCTTGGCTGGTATGCTCGCTTGCTTGGGCACGGCTGCGGTTTGTGGCCTTGCTAACGGCGCCTTAATCGTGGCGTTGCGCGTACACCCGTTTATTATCACGCTCGGCGCGATGGCAATTTTGCGTGGCATTGCGTTTGTGGTTACGAAAGGACAGTCGGTGGGCGGATTCCCTGAGCCATTTCGCAATCTCGTGCGTTTCGAAATCAATGGCCTCAGCCTTGTGCCGCTTGCGGTGATGCTGTTTGTTGGATTTGTCGGTTGGATTTTTCTGTCACGATTAGCTATCGGCCGGCGCGTCTATGCAGTTGGTGGTAACGAACTGGCGTCGCGCTTCAGCGGTATTCACGTTGGTACTGTGAAGGTCGTCGTATATTTGATTTCTGGAATCACGGCGGGCATTGCTGCGCTGCTTTCGATTGGTTACTATGGAGCGGCCACGTCCGGCGACGGCCAGGGCTACGAGTTGAGTGTCATTGCTGCTGCAGTTGTGGGCGGAGCTAGCCTCACTGGTGGGCGGGGCACGGCGCTCGGCGCAATCCTCGGCGCGCTTGTGATTCAGATGATTTCCAGCGGTATTGTTATTCTTGGTATCGATCAAAATTACAGCCAGATCATCATCGGTTTCGTAGTCGTTGCGGCGGTCGTGCTCGACAATGTCAACACTTGGCTCGGGCAACGGTAGCTCGCGCGATAATCAGGCACGGCTTATTAAAATAAAAGACGCCACATGGCCTTTCTCGAATTCTACCACATTACGAAACGGTTTCCCGGTGTGCTCGCCTTAGACGACGTCAGCGTTTCGGTGGAGCTGGGTACCTGCCACGCCTTGATCGGCGAGAACGGTGCGGGCAAAAGCACGTTGGGAAAAATTCTCGCGGGTGTTTATACGGCTGATGCAGGCGAACTGCATTTTGATGGCCGTGCCGTCAGACTGGCAACGCCGCTGGAAGCGCGCACGCTAGGGGTTGCGATGGTACATCAGGAACTCGCCTTCTGTTCAAACCTGAGTGTGGCCGAAAACCTTTGCCTGGGTGACCTGCCGCGAAACTGGCTTGGTTGGATCGATCGGGCCGAATTGCACCGTCAGGCCTCCGAGCGTTTGGCCAGTATCAATGCGTCAATCGATCCCGATGCGCTAATTAGCTCGCTCTCTACCGGGCAAGAGCAGCTGGTGCAAATCGCCGCTGCGGTTGGTACAGGAGCACAGGTGATCGTGATGGACGAACCGACAAGCTCACTTTCGCTTGGCGAGATGCGCGAGTTATTCCGGCTTGTGCGCGAGTTAAAAGTCCGTGGTATCACGATCATCTATGTTTCTCACCGTATGGAGGAATTGTTCGCTTTGTGCGATAATATCACTGTGTTGCGCGACGGTCGGCATGTGGCGACGGAGGCGATTGCCGCTACGACGCCCCAGCGGGTGGTTGCGCAGATGATTGGGCGGGAACTTTTGGTTCAAAACCCAGCGCACCTCATCAAGACGCCTGGCGAGGTAAAACTGCGAGTTCATAGTCTGGACAACCCGAAGCATTTTAGTAATGTGAGCTTTGAGGTGCGGGCCGGGGAAATTGTGGGTATGGCTGGGCTCGTGGGCGCAGGGCGGAGTGAGGTAGCCCAGGCGATCCTCGGTCTTGATCCGCAGGCGCAGGGCGCCGTGGATGTGCAGGGTAAACGACTGACGGCGCAATCGATCGATTCTGCCCTAGCTGCGGGCATCGGTTTGTTGCCGGAAGATCGCAAGCGCCAAGGGCTTGTGCTTGGCTTGAACTGCCGAGAAAACACATCTCTTGCGGCACTGCCACTGCTTACGGTGGCCGGCTGGGTACAGCGCGGACAGGAAAAGTCGCTGGTGAAAAAATTCTCCGCCCGCTTGCGGGTGAAAACACCCTCGAGCGAGACTTGCGTGTCGACGCTGAGCGGCGGAAACCAGCAAAAAATCGCGCTTGCGAAGTGGCTAGCGCGTGATTGCGGCGTGTTGATTGTTGATGAGCCCACGCGCGGAATCGATGTAGGTGCGAAGGCGGAAATTTATCACTTACTCGACGAGCTCGCCGGAGAAGGTTGCGCGATTCTTATGATTTCTTCGGAGTTGCCCGAGTTAATCGGCCTGTGCACACGCATTCTGGTCATGCGCGAAGGGCTGGTCGTGGGCGAGGTGCCACGCGTCGACTTCAGCGAGGCGCGGCTGATGGAGTTGATGGCCGGCGTCAGTAGCGAGGCGGCGTAGGAATTGCTCGATCAATAACGCATTTTTCCCGTTTTGTCTGCCCAAGCGCGAAAAGTAGTGAGCGCCTCGTTGCGCAGGAGCGACTTCATGGTGATCGAGCGTTCCTCCATCGGCAGTGGGACCTGGCGGTAAATAAAATCATCGTCAAATCCGATGGCTGCCGCGTCTTGGCGTGTGTTGGCGTAGAAAACCGTCGGAATGCGTGCCCAGTAAATCGCCGAGAGGCACATCGGACAAGGCTCGCAGCTTGTGTAAAGCTCACAATCGGTGAGCTGAAACGTCTGTAACCGCGTGCAGGCATTTCGGATCGCCGTGATCTCGGCGTGGGCTGTCGGGTCGTTGGTGGAGGTGACGCGGTTGTTGCCGCGGCCAATGACTTTGCTACAGCACACAACAACGCATCCAAAGGGGCCGCCCTGGCCGGTGCGCATACTGTCCTCGGCTGCTTTGATCGCTTCCTTCATGAACTGGTTCTGACTCATGTCGTGAATGAAAAGGCCGCTGGTGCGCAAGGCTAGCCTGATTACACTTTTAACTCTGGTGGTGGTAGCGTAGCCCGCCCGAGAGCTGCTAGCTTAGAGCTCGCGGACAACCATGGAAGCTATGAATTCCTATCCGATGACCGGCGACTTCGAAAAACACGGGTCGATAAACGAGCGTTTTGCGACTGTCCTTACGCCCAAGGTGTCTTTGTGGCCCAGTTGGCCAAGAAGTTTGATAGTTGCTGGTGGGAGTCGTTTTGCCATCCGCGGTGCTTAGCAAAAGGAGCTTGATGCCGGCAAGCTGCTCTATTTTCTTTCGGGGACCTGCGCACCCAGATCACTGGTCCGGTCGACCGCAAGATTATCACGAACACGCTCAACCCGGGCGAGAAAACGTTGATAGGCGATTTCAAGACGAGAGTTCGCCCACGTATAAAAGCGGCACCGATGGCTGGATAAATCTGCGCGATGCTCATCATCTGCAAGGCTGGTACTTGGCTGAAAAACACGTTTTTCTCGACGGGATTCCGGTCTCCTGACCGGTTTTAAATTTTTGTTTCTATTTTCTCCATAATGTCAGGGGAACTCATTGCGTGCGGCAGCGGCTCGTATTTCTATCTATCTAAGATGGAAATCTATTTCGAAATGCGGTTATGGAATGACAGTTTTGTCGAAGTACAGTTCGCTCTCGAACTGCCGCTTGGCACGGTGTACCACACGATGCATGATGGATGCGATCTTTGCCATCTTCGAGGCTCTACAAATTTCGTCGACATACTTCCGGTCGGAACTTGCGGCCGATGGGACTACATTTTCTCGTTCCTGAAGAAGTTTTCGTGTTACGGCATACCATTATCCAAGCAGAGCCAGGTGACGATGACGGTCACCGTCTATACAGGTTTTGTTGCCTGCATGTAACAAAAATCTGCTACCGCGCGCATGTGATGGACGGCATGGTTCCGGCTCAGATTTTAATAAAAGGCGATCCGACGGGAAACGAGGGCCAACTGGGAAAGGTGCTAGCCGACAAAGAGCGCGAAACTAGCGGCGGCTACGATAACACCTGGGCTACACATCTTGGACTTGTTCCTGTGGCGGGCGGTATAGGCTTTTGACAAATACATGCCACAGCCGAAGCAGACAAAGACGACGCTGTTGTCATTAGCTTTTCGACGCAGTACCGGTCTGGAGTTCAGATGAACGTGTACAAAGTGCTCGGGCTACCGAAGAATAAAGTCATTGTGCAGACACCGCGCGTGGGCGATTTTTTCCGTGGCAAGGAGATGCAGAACAATGTGTATTGCCTGCATCGCTGCGATGGCGGCGCGGGCTGGTGGTGACGCTGGTTAGGTTCTGGGTTTTGTTTACGCTGACGCATTGTGCATTCGAAGGCTGGAGTGCTCGCAAACATTTACCGAGATGCATGGTGCAAGTGAATCACGGCGATACCGAAAATGAGACAGAAACTTTTGACGAAGTTTTTGGTGTCGTGATTCGCGAGCTAGGTTTCCCGACCGAGACGGTTCGCGTGATGTTGACTAGGATAGACAAGGTGCCGAACACCTATACGCTGGCAGCCTCGAGCGGCTCCGATCTCGATCGCACGGCTGTGGTGAATGCGTGCACGACGTTTCGCGTGCCGTCTTTGCGGGGTGTGTATGAAAGCTTCATTGCGAACGCGTGCAGCTATCGACGACGATATTTTATTTAATGCCGTCTATCGCGTCGAGCTGGTAAAAGATCGAATGGCGTCCTTCGGCTTGCTATTCCTGTAGCGCTGCGGTGGCCGAGTTAAAGGTCGATTGATATTTTGAGATACAGCGGATACGGTACATTGATATCACGCACGATGTTGGCGATTCTCTAAATCCTGGTATCGACCGAGGGATGCTTGGTGCAGAGCATGGGCTGGCTGGCGAGCGAGGAACTGAAATGGGACGCCAAAGGTGCGACTGCTGACGTACAGCGCAAGCACGTGTCGAATTCTGGCGATAGGTGAGACGCTTGGTGGAGTTCAACTGTTACACTTTCCCCGCAAGCTACGCAGGAGGGAACGATTCATGGCAATAAAGCGGTCGCCAAGCCGCCATCCATGTTCGCTATTTTGGCTTGCCTGAGCACTATTCCCCAAGTTAGGCTATCCGAAGCGTGGTGAAAAGACACGCGTTAATTTTCGAACTACCTGGCCAAGACGTCGATGACTAGCCCTGAGTGTGCCGGTCCTGTGAAGGTGGAAGCCGCTTTCGAAAAGGAGACGCGGGAGCGCTAGCGGAAGGCGGGTTTAGGCGCCTAGCTCTCAAAAATACAGAGAAGCACAAAGAAGAAAGCGTTGGTCAGCAGCAACCACTGCGGACGTGGCAACAATGTTTTAACCAAGCATATTGGAGAACAAGACTCCGCGGGAAGCTCGAAGTTTAAAAAAGGGCTTAGGGAGGAATAGGGGAAAGCTTCTACCGTGTGTCTTGCAATGCGAGCTAGCCGAGTTCGAGAAAGTGTCTGGCAAATCATGCCGACGTGGTTTTCCTAATTTAATTCAATCGGACTGGACGGGTTCTAGCAAACGTGGAAACCATATCAAATTTACTGACGATGTTTTCGGTTTCTTCAAACGCCGGCGCCTCGCGGATGCTATCGGCGAAAAAACAGTAGATGTGGTTGCTGATCCCGACCGGATTGGCGAAAGTTCAAAATACAGGTCGTCAGTTTTTCGCTTGCAGCGCCGGTTCCTTTACCGAGTTGGCGCTGGGCGGAAAAATAGATCCTCTCCCGGTTCGGTGGTGTTGCTGGGAAGTTCACAACCCGCCCCGCTAGAGTAGCGTGGCTGGCGTACGAGAAAAAATCTCTGGGCGACATTTAGCACGATGACATGTACCCATTCAGATTCTTCCATGACTTAGTAAAGTTCGACAATTTCCCCGTTGGGAGCGGCTTGACGCGGATCGGTACGGAGACGAAATCGATCTCTCGCGATGTACATTGCGAGAGAAGGGGTTTTCCCAAGGTTTCATAAATTGGAGACTGTACTGCGCAGGCTGGTTGCACTCAGTGAGTGCAGTTGGGCGGAGATGCTGAGAACGATTTCAGCATGAGGAAATTGTAGCCAAAGTCGAGACAGAAAAAATAATGGGAATGTGCCGTTCGTTTTAGCGCGAGACCTTTGACGGCCGTCTTGCGGTGGAGAGTTTCGGCTTTGGTATCGATGCCGACTGCACCGATGAATGGAAAACTCTCCTCGGAGAATGGCGCGTTGCAGATAGGCCGTTTGCTTGTATCGTCCTTGGTGAGGCAAAGCAAAATGCGTGAGTAGGATTTTGGGTACGAACGCGGTAGGTGAGAGAGCGCAAGTTGGATGCGCGGGCAGGGAGTCGAGCTAGTCGCGTCGCGGATCGACCTCCGTGAGCTGGCAATCGGGTAGGACAAGCACGGGCATAAGTACCTATGCCGAAAATCCAGACCGGTGAATGGGTGCTGCTGCCTATCGCCCACATACGGCTCGAAATATAGTTTTACTGAGCTCTCGCACACTATACCGACGTTGGTTTTTAAAGCTCGGCTTACCAGGTTGGGTGTGGGTTCTTTCTCAGTAAGGATTTTTTTGCGAGTTCGATGGCTTGTGCTTTAACTTTACTGCTCCCTGCCGTTTCAGCGATAAAACTTTGGACTGTGGCGAGCATTTCCCTCTACATTTTGTAGAGTCCTGCCGAGCCCCCTAGACGAATGTGCCGATGCTGGATTCGGTGTTTTGTCTCTAAAGCGCAGCAATTTGCTCGTTATAGTGAATTCAGGAAGTTAGCGCGGTTATTCGCACGTTGCGCTCTAAAGGGGCACTTTTTAGTTGGAAACCGGTGCGCCAAGGAGGGTATCGACGAACCGGTAATACGATTTTTGGCACGTTTATTATCCGGCCACTTCGATCGCGTTGCCGCTGCAAACGATGTCGATCGAGTTTCATTCGCCGGTGGATTTCTCGCTAACGGGTTCCTGATGATTGAATTGGGGCATTTTTGTATCGATCGGAGTGGAGAGCTTTTCAAAAAAGGCGGCTCCTAGCTATCGGCAGCTTGGTGCTTGAGTTGAACTGTGTGGGGAAAGATGATTACTTAAATAGACTGTGGCGGTGTTTCCAAACGAAGAGGAATTGCTGCGCGCAACTGGCGGTTCTGGCCGAAGTGGACGCGGCCGAACTGGGCAAGCTATGCTGGTTTCCAGCCAGGGAGCGCGTAGTGTTTTCGCGAGGAGCTTGGGTCACCCAGACGTCGACGGGAAGCGCCTGGAATTTGCCAGCACCAAAAAGCAGGACGCAATCGGCTACCTTCCCCTCGATTCCCGGGAGCCCGAGCAGGCATTTTTTGGCGACGATATAGGAAAATTCCCCCGTTTGTTTGACCCAGTGCGACCGTTCTGCAGGGAACCGAACGAACGATGGAGTGGATGCAACAAGCTCGAAAGCCGAGCAGGTAGCCCTGGAGGTCGGATTCGGAAACGACGACGGCTTTATCCTACGTTGCAGGTGGTGGAATCTTGATGCAACCTCGCGGCCGAAATGTTCAGCCAGCAGCGAGACAATCTGTTTCATGGCGCTGAAGAGAAAACAGAGCAGAGTTTAACTGAACGGCTGGCATGGCAAACGGAAGCCGGGGAAAGCGCGCTGGAATTTGGTAAGGTGAAAATCGTTTATTGTCGGTTAGGCTGGCCCAGCCGATTACTGGCTTCTACGAGGTCCAACCTATTGCGCTCATCTCATTTCGCTTCCAGAACTGGTTCCCAGAGGTAGCTTTCTCGGGCTGCGAGGGAGTGTCCGGTGCCGTCGAAAACCTTAATCTTCCAAGCGGTCGGGTTGGTCGTGGAATTGGGCCAGTGGCTTCCGGTGAGACCAAATTCGAAGACGCTTTGTTTGTTGGCAGGGAGTTGTAGTGGGAAGGTGAAGGTCTTGGCTATGGACGAGCCTGGTATCACTACTTGCAGCTTTAGTTGTGCGTTAACTGGGGCTGTGGGGTTGCTGAAGCGGACGAGGAAGTAAAACCCGCTACGCCAACCTCGGGTTGGCTGCGCAAAATTACTTTACCACCAGTGTTCTCGCGTTCGGTGAAGTATTCGGAGATCCGTTTGAACGAGTCCCGGTCGCGCCAGCCGGTGAAGACGTGGATAACATTTAGGCTTTCGGCGCGCACGGTACCGAGCCCGATAATCACTAAGAGTAGAAGAACACGAATAGACACGAGAGAAATTTCATCCTGATGTTACCGGCTGTAAAATGTTGATATAGGGCTGAATTTGGAGAATTTAATATACGGAATCCAGACTAACAAGCTGGTAGTTCCGGAAAACGAGATGCAACGGCAGGCAGTTTTTGACGGAAGCGTCCTATGTATTAGGTTTGCGTGCCCAAATGGATGGGCGCCACGGTGGCGTTCCCGAGAAGGATTTTTACACCTGCTGGAATATCTATCTACCGTTTAGCTGGATTTACGGTTTGAGTAGCTTGGTCTATGAGGCTGTCATAGACAGGATTTCCCCCAACCTGCTCAGCTGTTCGAGGTAAAAGGGCCAAGAAGGATAACCGGACTCAGAAAATCGGCAGTCCACCAAGAAAGGCAATTGGTGTAGCCCTGCGTATGTTGGTTTTTTACTCATGTTTTTTGCTCGGTTTGCGAGATAGCGGTGTTTACACGTGCGAGTTCGCGTAGCTGGGGTGTTTGCAGGGCCTTTGCAAGGCGAAGGCTGAGCTTGTTATTTTTTACGAGGATTTCGAGTGACGAAAAAATTTTCCTCCTTCGGAAAGCTGGCAGAGGTGAGTGGCTGGCGGTTGTTTTGGAAAACAGCTTTGGCAATCAGATTGCGATCGAAAGAACACGGCACACGTGCGGATCGGTAAGCGGGCCTTTGATGTTGTTGAGAGGGAAGAAATTCGGCTTAGATTGTCAGATCGAGGCGCAGTTTTTCTGGGGCGTTTTTCTTTCAAGTGGCGACTTCCGAATGTGGGAAACGGAAACTTACGTGTAACTGACCGGCATGGAAGCTGCGCCCTCTTGTTTTCTGTTTCGATTGGGATAAAGACGACCTGAATGAGTTGGCTGGAGAAGGCGTCGTGAAAATATAGGCTCCCCCGCGACGATGCGGGTGTTGAGGGTCCACTCCTTGAGTTTGAGGGGAGCGTCGCCGACATGGCTGCAGATACGTGCCTACGCGGAGCTCCGTTTGTCGAGACTGTCGAATTTGGCGATAATTTTGACAGGAACGGGGAACTACGCGGGCATCGATACGATGCGAAGAAAGGGTAGGGCGCTGGTCGAGTATGAACGTGCTGAAATCGGGTCCTGCGATGCCGAGTGGGGCTGGATCGCCGAGCTTGCCGATATTGTAGGCCTGACCGTTTTTGATCGTGTAAAAATACCAGACATTTTCGGTGGCGAACGTGGGGTTAAAGACTCGGTGCCAGGAGTGAATGAAATAGCCGGAAGTGAGGTGATCGTCATTGGACCGTTTCAGGTCAGTGTGAAAGTTCGTCTTTGTTGAGGACGGTGAGGCCTTCGAAAAGTACCATCATGATATTTTGGTCAGTGAGCACACTGATAGTCTGTGGACCGAGGTTGGCAGACTCAGCGGGATTGCCGACCAGAAACACGTTCTCACGAGCCGCGGCAAGCGAAAGGGAATCTTGATGGAAACACGCGGGAAAAGAAAGAATGAACGAAAGAAAAAGACAGACAAAGACGATACCGTGTGGCATGGGGCAGACCGAGCGATTGATCGCGGTTTATACACGGCCGGAAGATCGCTGTAATAAACCGAAACGGTAGGCGGCGACCCTGGCCATCGTCGACAAATTTCTGTCAAGCCAGCAGGAATTGGTTCGGCTGAAGTTTCAAAATAGGTTTAGTTACAAAGAAATCAGCTGCATCAGGTTGCTTCCGGTGATAAATTTTGTTTTTCTGCTGAACATGGCGCTGGCCCAACTGTGGAAGGAAGTGACCAAGCAAAAGCAATGAACAAGGAATGAAACATGAATTCCATCTCTCGCGATGATCCGCATCTAACCGTTTACACTTTGAACGAAATACCTAAGGTTGATTGCGTGAAATTTAAAAACTGCCGGCCGCCGATCCGGAGGCCCGGTGGCTGGTTTAAGATAAGATCAATATGAACTAGTCGGATTGCTGGGTGTCAGCTTTGAAAGCTGAGCCGCTTCTGGTGATCGAACTGCCACTCGCGAACTGGCCCGCGCCCCAAAATAGTATGGGCCAGGCCTTGCGGTGTTTCCACAGTTTTGTTATGGGATATTTGGACGTGGCGGTCTATTTTGCTTTTATTTTGTGGTAATAGTAAATAGGTGAAACAAAAGCATTTGTGTGAAGGGAATCGGGCATCGACCTTCCTCCGATGGGCAAGTGGTGACCGATGCCTGGAAAGATATGGTTTGTTGCGAAAAAGGCAAGTCGGGTGTGTTTTCTAACCGCTTTCGCTTTAGGCATGGGCAACTATAGGGATAGCACGTTCGAGAAATGCGCCGACCACGGAAACGGCAACTATGCCTACATCGACGTTGTGGCTGAAGCGCGCAAGGGGCTAGTGGGGCAGACAGCATACCCTTGGCCGTGGCGAAGGACATGAAGTTGCAGGTCGAGCTTAATCCGGAGTAAGTACAAGCATATCGGCTTCTGGGCTGCGAGAACCCACCTGTTGCGTGCCGAGGATTTCAACAACGATCAGGTCGGCGCCGATGAAGTTGGAGCCCGACCACAAGGTGATGGGCACTTTATGAATTGGTGCCGGTGGGTGTTTCGTTACTGGAAAATTTGGGGAAGACTGGTGTGTTGAAGTACCAGTGCGCCGAACTACAAGCCTCCTTCCCAGCGGACAGCGAAGTGCTTACGCTGAAGAGCCGCTATAAAAACAGCCCGACGTCGATTCTAGTTAACGGTTGGATTTTTCGCTGTGTGTTGTGGAAACGACACCGTATTTCAAGTTTGCTGTAGCGGTTGAAGCTTTCGACATGTTGCTGTGCGATTACTTCGTACAAGTGGGGCGATGTGGCCACTCATGGCACAATGCGCGTATGCGTGTATTGACCGACGATTTCGACGGCTATCGCGATGAGCTTTCCAATTTGGAGAAGCTGGCCGAAACACTGGCCCCGAACTGCCCTCCAGCTTGTCCTTGCCCTATTGTTGCGGGTTACGACACTTGGACGATGGCAATCCTGGTACCTTTCCGCGACCGTTGAACTTTACCTCGCAGAGCAATCTGTACTTTGAAGAAGTCTTAGTCTATGCGCAAGCAGTGTTGCAGTCTAGTTTCCCCAAAAGTTAACGTGTTGCGGCGATGACTGTGAGCGAACCAAAAAAATCGATTTTGGCAACGGAACGTTTGCATTGAAACAGGCCTATCGTAGCCCGCAGCTAGCGGAGATTTTTTCGAACAGCACCGCGGTTATATCTGTCTGTAACTTATGGCCGAAACTGTGGAGGGCGAGGACATTGGCCGGTTTTTGGTGACGATTCCTACAAAGAGTGGCTCGACTTGATCAAATATGACGGCATAGTGGGTTCCTTGCGGTTGACCGTTCGGGTCGGCGATGTTATCCTGCTTTTATCCGGAGGATGCCCATGTGTCGGTAGTGTAGGTTTTTCAGCCAGTCGTCGCGCGAAAATTGATGGCGAAGATGCCGATTGGCTGATGAACTACCGAAGTCATTTTCACGCCGGCAATTTTGCCGACGTGTTCAAGCACGTGCTGCTAATGTAATTGTTTATCGCGGTGCAGGCGAAAGGGGAAGGCTTTTTATATCTCAACATGCATGCCGATCGCGGCCGCTACGACTTAAGACTTAAGTACGATGACGCGTTTCCCGGATGGCCGAGAGCATCCGCTGGAATCCCTAAAGGGAATTGGCCGACTATGGCGGGCTTCGGAAGAATCCCTAACGTCTGTGAAACTTCTCGCTGCTGTGCGAGCCTTCAGTGAGCGCCAGCCAGAAGGGGCGGGGGTGGCTGAACTGGCGTTTTATCCAGACTCGCCATGGATCGTATAGACCTCCGGGAAGCAGAATTGCGCGCTGTTGTGTGAATTGCATAAAGATGATGCTGATGGGGCTGGACCCAATCATCTTTTGGGAAGTGTGGTCTTCTCGGGCGAGCGACATGGTGTTGAAGACAATTTTTGCTAGCACCAGGAAAGCGCGCGCTGGTGCTGATTGACCCGTCTTTTGAAGGGATCGGGGAATTCCCGGCCATTGTGCAAGTTTTATGCGAAGGGTTGTGTCGGCTTCCGGCAGGTATTTTTTCAGTCTGATATCCGATTACCGAATTGGGCGCAAAGCGATCGGTTTCTCGAGAAAAATTAAGTTATTCCCTGAGTCGCTGCCGGCTTCGGTGGCGGAACTGCAGATTGCAAGCGATACACTCCAAGTGCAAATGAAAGGTTGTTGCCCTCTCGTGCTTAATCCACCCTGGGAAAACAGAATTCGAGATGAAAGTTATCTTGCTGCTTCTTGCCGAAAAATTGAAAAAAGACGCTGCCGGGAACGCCAGGTTCAATTGGCTCATGTCTGAGTGGTTGGAGATCAGTCTTTTCGCTGAGCTGGGTGGTATGACCCAACTGGCTGTGAATGGCAGGGGCAGGGCCTCGAAAGCGAGGCCGCGTGTTCGGCAAGACAGGCGCTTTGAAAGAGCGGCTTGCCCCATAAAATACCTCTCTTCGCCCCTGACCGTGTCCAACCTAAGTGGGGGCGTAGTGTTTGGTCGTGCCGGCTGGAAAGTGTGTCATAAAAAATGGGTAATCTGTAAAAAAAGAATCTGGCTAGCTTAGCTGTGGCTATTCCCAGAATTTCATTGAACCGGGTAAAAAGAGACGGACTGCCTACCCTCAGAAGGCCCGCTGTTGCTTTTTCTCTCCCCAAAGCTTGGGCTAGGCGGTAGATTCCAAGTTGATTTCCAGGCGATTACGCGACATGGCGGGCAAGATCGTGGTTAATTGGAGAGCTTCCGTTTTTTGGCACGACGATGTTCAGTGACATCATTGCGCAAATCCGCCCGGACTTTCCTAAGAACAAGCTCTCGTACCGAGCCTGAGCTTAAAATGATAAGCCCGTTGCACGCTCTCAAAATTTTCCGCCTGTCTGTCAGTTCAAGCGGACGAAATGCGCCTTGCGGGCGATGACGATCAGACCGGATCCGTGTGTGACGATATCGGGGGTAGTGGGCTGGTCGCGCTAGGGACGAACATAGCGAGTTTAAGCACCTGTGAAAGGTCAGTGTGCTCAACATTCCGGTTGGAATTGTTTGTTGTGACGATCTTGGAAAACATGGATGTAAAGACCTTCGTCGATTTTAAAATAGCGAGTTTCCTGAAATTCCAAAGCAAAAATTTTAGTTCAGAAAACACGCGTTGGTGTGTTTGTTTATTAGGATCAAAATGGACACACACATGTTGCTGCATTTGCCCCCAAAGAGCATTGGGGGGCCGGAAGCAGGGGAACCATGACGAATTCCTCTGGCCTGCCCAGTTCCTCGGCGGTGAGGCCTGAGGGGTTTTTCAGGATCGTGCACTCGCTCAACTTTTTTCGATAACGGCAGATCTTGTTTGAATCTTTAAGTAAGACTTGACGAATTCCTTTCTATTCGAAGTTTGGCCGGTCCTGGGTATCAAACTCTGTGAAAGTTTCAGTTGTACTTGAATGCTACTAAGAGGTATCTCTTGTCGGGGTTAATCTCTGCTGAAAAAATAGCCGCCTATAAGGCGAAGTTGTTCGCCGACCGGTAGCTGTTGTTTACCTATTCATCATATTCTTCGTGCTCTACGGCTCGGCGATGGTCGCGTTTGAGATGGTACCGTGAGTGACGTGGGCCGCTCAGAGCGGCGGAAAAAAACAAGGCTACCGCAAGCGGGGAGTATCGGAGAGTTGATTTTTCTCTTCGTTTTCGGAGTGGCATATTTTCTGCTTCTAACTATAGTAGTTACCTAATCAGTCCAGGCGGCTCTGCTAGCCGGCTGTCAGGAATCCGCGCTGAGTGGCGGTGGAGATTGGTGGCTACGGTTTTAATGGGGAGACCAGTTGGCTCGGATTCAATGCTCCTGACTGATCTTTGTTACCTCTCCTCTCTATACGAAGCCCGAACTTTGTAGCGAAAACAGAAGCGTTCTCACAGACGGACGGAATGGGAGCTCCCTCTCGTTGCAAGGCAAAAGCAAAGCACTGCTGGAAAATAACAGCAACTACCGGTACGTTGAGTTCCGGATAAGTGCTGCTGATGGCAATAGGATTGCTGATGTTCTCCTCTGCATCAAGCGCGAACGCCATCGTTGTCTTGCCGTCGACCTGGCGCGCTCGCAGCGAAGCGGGACAAACCGGGTAGATGCGTTTGAACGGAATCAAAAGATGGGAGGCGCCTGTGGCACTCCGGTTTTGTGTGCCCGGACCATTGGAGATTTTGAAGCGAGTAGTTTCTGGTATTTGTTGCTGGAATCAATTTTCCGGATGCGATCTGCCGTTGTGGGTGCGTGATGAAGTAATTGTTGTTGGGTTCTTTCTCCGGCCCGGAACCTTCCAACCGGGATAAGATTGCGGCGAGATTTGCTGGGGGGATCTTCTACGTGTCACAATTCGTTGACCGAACAATCGTTTTCCTCCGCTTCGAGCTTGCATAAGCGATTTATTTGTATTAAAATAACATGTTTTGTGGATAATTTTTCTGTCAATATGTTGACGACAAACAGTACTCCTGAGTTGCGCAAGACTCCTTGAAGGGCGTGGTGGTAATGAAGACGACCGTATCTACCCCTCCCGAGCACGGCTTTTACTTTGTTATCTGTCGCGGCGAGTTTTATTTAACAACTCGTTGGAAACCACGACGGTTTTCCCTGAAACTACAGATGCATTGGGAAAGCCGAAAATGCGAAATTCTATACTGGGTGGTTTCTGGCCGTTTTTTGTTTTTCGGTGAGGCCCGTTAGCGAAGCTTTCGGTGTGGCGTTACCTTTCACAGGTGAGCCGACTTGGCCTGGAAAAGCTGTTAAATATGGCGAGGACAAGCGCCGATCGGATTGGACCTGGACCTCGATGCTGGTTGGCATTGGGCCGGCTAAGGTAAAAGCAGCTGCCGTTATCAGGATGAGGAACGAGGAACGAGGAACATCGTGGCGGAGGCGGAAGCTAGAGATCGGATTTCTAGCCAATCAATCAGAACGGAGAGCCGCCCGCGTGTAGCATGGACGAGAGTGAAGTCGAACACGTCGTTGTTTTGCGGTCTCGATGTTGCCGCTTTTGGGCAGATGCAGGAAACGCGGAAGTTTGGCGAGGCGGTCGCTGAAGTGAGTTTCGGCGAGACTCAGGTCAATGCCCACGTTTAACGAAAGCAACCGCCCAAATCGGAATGTTTCGCCGTCAAAAAACTTTTTTGGAAAGAGCAACGCTCATAGACCAAAACCCATGCCGATGAATTATCCCACGCTGTCGCACCAGGGTGCTAGCGTTAGACGCACAATGGTTTCGATTTGGCCCGCAGGGAGCGTTGAAATGGCTTTAAACGCCAACTGGGCGGAGTGTACTGTGGCCTATGGAAAAGAAAACCAAAGGAAGCGGTCATGGCACTGAAGTTGACAAATTGCAGATTCAGCTAGCTACGGAGGTCTAGGTCGATCTTAAAACGATGCTCGTCGAGTGGGATATGAATGATTTCGTTCGCGTAGCCTTGAAAAAGGTGCACATAAAGATAAAATTTGGCGAAATTAACTACAAATCTGTAAAAGGAAAAGAACGGCAGGAGGTCGACTAGTGACGGTACCTTGTGTGATTAGATTCCCAAGCTCTCGCCCATAGGGAATTTGCTAATCAGCACCACTCCTACGGTTAAGGTGCCGGTGAAAAGATGGACGTAGGGGAATGGGAATACGCGTCGTTCAGCTGGCATATTGGCGATGTCATGACAAATCTGCGACGATTAACAGATAATAAGTAGATACCCAATGCGAAAAAGATGCAGATTGTTTGGCCGAGATATACAATGTTGTGGGCGTTGAATACAAAGGAGCGGACGACGATCTACAGCAGCACTACCAAGGTAGCTCCCAGTGCTCTCCCCAGATGGGTCCACGGATATACCTGGCTGAAGAGCATATATGAGACGATGAGGTTGCCGATCAGGGCGCGTTCCGGTTCCGCGCGATAGTTAACCCGGTGGCCCATCAGCTCCGTTTCCCCGTGAAGCGTGAACAGTGTTTGAAGATCCTGAGGTGGCTGTGTTGCCATCAAACAAGAAGGGAACGCAATCGACTGCTCCGGATCGGTGCGGCAGCAGCGATTCTGATATTCGATTGGTCGGGACTATACTATGGGAATGGCTCTGCTGGGTACAAATTCATTCCAAGGTGGCCCGAATGCCTTCCGGAGTCTACAGAGTCTACAGTGTACGGAGCGGAAGCGTGTTGTTCCGTTTGGGAAATTGGACGCCTTGGTTATCGTCGGTGGAAAATGGATAATGGAAGAACCCTTGCATGTTCCAGCCGAGCGTACGAAAGAGCAATACCTAGCGAAAGGTCGAAAGCAGCAGATCGGCCCTGCGCACGATTTCCGCGACCTCTATGGCGTGGACGTCGGCGATTGTTGTTAGCTGGTAGATGGAGGAAAATCGTTTTTTCGCTAGACAAGAAAATCGCCTAATTACCTGCGGGCAGGTTCGCGGATTGAGCGGCTCGTCGCCGCTCTGGTTGAAAACGGAGCGTCCTTACACGAACAGGAATACGGATAGAGCATACTAGTCGCCCGCAAAAGGTCGAAACATTTGGCGGTATAACGGCAACCGTTGGATTTTGGTCTTGGGGAGCGTGTGGTTGGCCTAGGTGGCGTAGCCTCCCTTCTACGAGCGAGCAGATAAATCATCGAGAATTGCCTTTGTGAACTCGTGCTGGTAAAGTGTGCTGGATCGAGATCGTCTTTGCACAGAATCAAATGTTCCGCTGGAGGCTTGGGCATGTATTCTATGTGGCCCAAAAGGTTCGTTCGTGGTTGAGGTCCAGCTAGCCGGTTGACGACGGTGCAAAAAGGCGGCAGCGACAGGGAGAAAGAAGGGGGATGAGCTCCGGAATTAACGAAGAAACGCGTGAATCAAATTCGTTGCCACAAGCTTTTCACGCGATTTCTCCGTGCCTCTTTCAAAAATTCTGACTATCGAGGCAGGGATGTTTTCCCTTTGTGTTTATTGTGCTTCCAGCGAAAATCTGGAATCGAAGTATTATGAGATTGCTGCGCGGATTGGCGTCGAGATCGCCCGGAAGCAATGGACGCTCGTCTATGGCGGCGGCCGCACCGGGATGATGGGCGTTGTTGCCTGCGGCACGAAGCAGGCGGGTGGACGCGTGGTTGGCGTGATTCCGGAGTTCATGAAGAGGCGCGAACTGGAGTTTACCGAGGCCGATGAGCTGATTTCCGTGCTGACCATCCGTGAGCGGAAAATGCTAATGGAGAGACGGGCCGATGCCTTTGTGGCTTTGCCGGGCGGCTGGGGCACTCTGGAGGAGTTGATGGAAATCCTCACGCTTGCGCATCTCGAGGCATTGCAGAAACCGGTCGTGATCTTCAACTTCGATGGCTACTATGATGGGCTGCTGGCGTTTTTTGAGCGGATTATCGCGGAGAAATTCATGCATACGACAATCCGTAAAAAATTTGCTGTGGCAAAAAAAATGGAGGAGGTTTTCCTGCTGATCGAAACCTGGAAGCACCAGCCTGGCGACGCGAAGTGGTATATGACCCGATGAACGGCGCAGCCCGGCGGAAAATTTTCTGTATGTAACTTACGGCCCATCTAGGCCGGGCTGGCGAAACGGAGCGAGAGTCGGAAGTCGCGAGTAAATTCGCGATTTTTATCTGCGCCTACAAAAACTGTCTGTTGCGGTCGTGCAACCTTGGGCATTTGATCGGGTCGGCCTGGGCGATCGATCCGGCACTACAAAGGGCGTTGCTGACGTATCATATCACTTTAAGCTGGAAAAATAGGGGCTGCAACTCGGCGGACACGCCGATGGGGGAGAGCGATTTGCTCGGTATTGTTCTGCGCGAAGCGCGAGAGGGGTTGGGCCTGACCACGCTGCACTTCCTGGGGAGATTTTGGCCTCGACCGAGATTGAATTATTGCATGTAAAAGCCATCTAGAAGAGCTGCTTGTAGCCACGCGCAGATTCAAGGTGCTGTTGTGGGTCGATCTCGAAGACGTGCGGAACTGAATGCGGAAAAACGTTGACCGAAGGTTGTGGTGAAAACGAAAAAACTCGTTTCAATCGCCACAGCCTAGCGGTAGATCTTGATAAAATCTTCAATCGGCACCCAGCCGGTTTGGCCGCTTTCGAAACGAAGCTGCGACCAGCTAAGAAAGGTTTTAGTTACAATAGCAAACGTGCCCGGCGAGACTGGTGAAGTTTTTTGAGTCGTGTACGCGTCGGTGGGAATACTGCGGAGCAGCGATGACTTCCAGATCAACGCCACCTCGGGGTTGGCGAACTGGCCGTAGGCGTGCAGGCTTAAACTGGCGAGGCAGGCGAGTAGGGTGGCTGCGATCAGGGCCACAAAAGCGGCCGATTGGGCCCAGGCGCCGAGTCGTTGATAGCCGCGCAACAGGAAAAGCACTAGCGCGGCGGCGATCAGTAGGGGAAAAACCAAAAGCAGCGCATGCCACTCGCCGGGCGAAGCGAGGCGAGGCAGCGCGATGTTGGCTGAGCCGCGTACGAGGTCCACGAGTTTAGGCGGTGCCATTCCGGACCGCTCCAGGCCGAGCGTGAGATCCCAGCTCGTCGTGCTGCCGCGGGGATGCTGCAGAAAGGCGCTGGTCCAGTGCGCGGTAGCTTCTGCCCAACGATCTTGCTGAGCAAGTGCGAGGCCGAGGTTGTGGCGCGCGATCCAATCGTGCGGATGGGCCTTGACGACGTCGCGCCAAGCTGCTTCCGCTGCTGGAAAGTTTCCTTCTTCGTAAGCGTGGGCGGCACCGCTGGCCGCCCACACATAGAGAGGAGAGCTAGTTGCGACGACCAGGAGCGCGAATACGAAGGGCACAAGGTTGTGTGGTGCAAAAGCGGACCAAAAGCTCCATGTACGAATGGATGCGCTTTCAGCGGCGGCCAGAGCGCGGCTGATCCAGTCGGGGGGAAGCGAAGCGGTGGAACTATGAAGCGCGCGATCGACTTCCCTCCAGAGTTCGGTCCAGGCGGGCGCTGCGGAGAAATTGGTTTCCGCTACGCGAGCGGCGATTTCGGCGGGTGTGGGGGCGGCGTGTCCGATATCCCAAAGCTGGCAAGTGTGCGTTTGCCAAGCGTGGATGAGGCTTAGATCGAGAACACTGGGCGCGCTTTGCGCGCTGCTACTGAGTTTTTGGAGAATGGCGATCAACTGACCGCGGGCGTTTCGCTGAGGCAGCAGCGGATCGGTGGCGCGCGACCGCAATGTGGCAAGAATCAGCCACGCGATCACGGGGATGGCGAGAAGAATAGCAAGGAAGCTTGCGGTAACGTTGCTTTCGACAACGGGGAAGATTATGTTGCTGCTGTCGGGAAGTGGGCTACGTGGGAGCTTTTCAGGCGGTTTGGGAGCTACTGCTTTTGGAAGGGGGAGTGCGTTGGATGCGAATTTCGCGGCTTTCGGCACGTTGAGCGAAGATTGCACCGGCCCGTTCGCTGGCGTTTGGGTGGAACTGGGCGCGGCGGAGACCTGCACGGTGACCGTGTCTGTGGCGATGGTTTTATAGGTGCCGCTTTCGGTGTCGAAGTAGGTAAAACCCACTGGTCCTAGAATATAGGGGCCGGCCTTCGTGGGCACCAGCACGGCATCCTTCGTGAGGGTCCCGTTGAAAAGCGAACTGTCTTTCATTTTGCGTTCCGACTTCGGCTGTATAACTTGAAAATCGGTCGAAACTTCTCTTAGCGGAAGGCTTTTGATGTCGGGCCAGTTCCCGCTTCCGCTCAATTCGAGCGTCCATGTTATCGGTTCACCGATGCTGGCGGAAGTGGGCACGACTTTCGAAGAGAAGGTGAACTTGCCGACGGCGCCCGAAAAGTTGTCGGTCGGTGCGGGCAGTGGTTTTACTGTGAGATTGATACGGGGGCTGGTGATGGTTTTCTGTTCGATGGCGGGTGCGCTAAAAAAGCCGAAACCGGCTTGGCCGACAATAAGGTTGGCGACTTGCGAGGTCGGATTGAGGGTAAATTTGCCGGGCTTCTTCGCAAATCCGTGCGTTGTCTGCGTGATGGCGATGCCTCGTTTTCCGCACACCAAGGTTTCGGAAGACTCTGGCGAAGTCCATTCCTCGGTAACCATCGGAGCTGCGTCCCATTGTACTAGCGTAGCGGGCGAGTGGAAATAGGGTCTGGCCAAGCTTAGCGTGTAGGTGATCGGTATGACTTCTCCTGACCAAATGGTGTTCTTAGGCAAGAAGACTTGAGCGGTGGCGATGTTGTCGGTCATCAGGTCGGTGTTATCGATGGTGGCGTTACCGACGGTGTAGCTGGCTGGAGCGACGTGGAGTTTCCCTTTATCTGTTTTAATGTCGAAGCCGGGAATAGTGATGGAATTTCGCATCGTGGGCCGGACGGGAAAATCGAGGGAGTAGGTTTCCCCCATATTGAAGTTATCTATCTGTATCTGGCTGCTGCGGCTTGGATTGCGGCCGATTTCCAAACCATCGACTTTTGGAAGATCGACGTTGCCGTCGGGTTGACAGTTGGTGAAAACAAGGGAAAGGTGGCTGACCTTGTTGAAGCTAAACTGGCCGCTGGGTGGGTCCCAACGTACACTTTGCGCGCAGAGCTGCGGCGAAAGCCAGAAAGCGAGCGCGAGAACGAAAAAGAAGAAACGACGGAGGAACATTACCAATCCTTGGTTTCTTTCTGCGGCTTTTTTTTCGAGCGGCTTTGCATGATTTGTTGGAGTTTGGCGGGCGAATCTTGGTCGCGGACTTGTTCGAGTCTTTGCAAAGGGATGGTCAGATTTGGGTCAATGGGCTTACTAGAGTTTTCGTTGTTCTCGTCGCCGACTTTTTGGGTGGCGCTGGGCTGCGGTTCTTGGCGGGGGTTTTTATCCTGTTGCTGGTTCTTTATGTCACCAAAGGCGTTCTGGTTGTGCTGGTTGCCTTTGTGCTGGTCGCCTTCTTGAGGCTGCAATTGAGAACTTTGTGGTTGTTGGCCCGATTGGTCGAACTGTTTTCCCTGCTGGTCTTGTTGTTTTTTTTTCTGATTTCCGTTCTGTTGAAACTGGTTCTGATCCTTGTTCTGTTTGAACTGGCCCTCTTTTTTCTCGCTTTGTTGTTGCTGCTTTTGCTTGTCGTCCTGGTTGGGCGGCTTATCTTTGTGCAACATCTCCTCCAGCTCCTTGCGAAGACGGGTCCAATTGGCGGTTTTTGGATTCAGAGCGCTTCCACGATCGATAGCTTCGATTGCATCGGTAAGCACTTTTTTGGGGATCTCGATTTTGGATTCGGTTAGGCTACGCCCGTAGGCGATGGTGACTTTGGCGAGACTGGCAAAATCTCGATCTGATAGATCCTTTTTTATCGCTAGCTCGACTACTTTTTTTCTCACAGGAGCGCTTAAAACCTGCTCGGTGGTTTGCCCTGCCTGTTTGGGAAGAGCGGGTGATTGGAGGGAGGAAGATGCTAACGCGACCGGCTGAACGCTGGCCAGTACGAGCAAGGCTAGCAGCAGTGCGCTGATGGTCGTTTCCGCTGGGTCGGGCGTTTTTCTCGGTGTCTCTCGGACACCGAGTGAGACCGCTCTCTCGCGAGGTAGCACGGGGAATTCCGACCAGAAGCTGATCAACAGTAGTAGCAGACCTGGAGCAAGAAACCACTGGTAACGCTCAACCAGCCGTGTGGTATTTTTCTCCAAAAAATCGCCCTTCTTACCGGCCTCCACAGTTTGCTGGAGCAGTTTGGGAAGATTGACCCATACGCTGGCGTCCGCGTAGACGCCGCCCGTGGCCTGGGCCAGCTCATGGAGCGTAGAGCTTCTGAGTTTCGACAAGACGACCGCGCCGCGCCCGTCCTTGACGAAGTTGCCGCTGCCGTTGGGGATTAATGCGCCCTTGGTGGTTCCTACGCCGAGGGCGATGACACAGATGCCTTTTTTTTTCAGTGTTTTGGTAAGGTTTCTCCAGTTGTCGGTTGTGCTCTCGCCGTCGCTGAGCACAATCATATAACGGTCCGCAGCGGACGTACCGAAGGCTTGGATCGAAGTTTCAAGGAGCGCTTTGTAGTCCGTGCCGCCTTTTGGAAGGTATTCAGGTTCCAATGCTGGCAGTAGTTCGTGCAATACCTCGTAGTCGGGTGTGAACGGGCTTTGCAAAAACGCGGTTCCTGCGAAGAGAATAAGTCCTACGCGTTCGCCTTTCAGGCCACCAAGCAGAGAGTTTATAAGCAGCTTGCTGCGATCTAGACGGGAAGGTTTCACGTCCTGCGCTAGCATCGAGCGGGAAAGGTCGACTGCGATCAGCACTTCGCGGGCTTGGTCGAAAACCTGTTCCTTGGCCTCTCCCCATTGCGGACGTGCCAGCGCGATGACGCACAGGGCGAGACCGAACCAAACCCAAATGCGGGGCCGGTTTCCTGCAATCTTGTATCGGGCTTCGAGCGAGACCCCAAGGACACCGGTCCAAGCGCGTGTGATCTTCGGCCAGGTCGCAGCTAGTGGACTGCGCTGGCGGACAAATTCCCAGGAGAAGAGCAACACATGAGGGATAAACAGCCAGAGCAGATGAGGCGAGTTGAATTTCATGTGACTTTGGCGGAATGGCCATTATGCTCGATAACGGCCAAGTCGGCCCGGCGGCGTTTTGAAGCGCCATGGTGTGGCGACGAAAGCGCCGAGCAAAAACAAGATGCTGCCTGGCGTGGCGAACCAAGCGAAAAGTTCCGTGGTGAGCAGGTATGATTTGGCCTGAAATTTGATTTTGTGCGCTTGTTCGATGGAGGAGAACGCCTTTTTAATCGTATCGGATTCGGTGGCCCGGAAGAATTTCCCTCCCGTTGAGTGGGCGATTTCCTCCAACGCATTTTCATCGATATCAGACATGACATTGCGCGTGCCAATGCGGTGGCCGTCCTCATCAAAAATCGGCATTGGTGCTAGACCGTGACAACCCGCACCGATGGTATAAATGGGGATGTGGCGGGACTGCGCGATTTTTGTGGCCTGTTCTGGTGTCAGGATCCCGCTGTTGTTGGCGCCATCTGTCAACAGAACGACAAAGGCTCCCTTGCGGTAGTTGTTGCTTTTAGGGCCGGCTTGTTTATCAAGATCAAGACGCGTGAGCGATAAACCAAGACCGTCGCCGATGGCGGTGCCGTCTTCGATCACCCCGATTTTTAGACGTTCGATCTGTCGCCCGAGCCAGTTGTGATCAAACGTGAGCGGGGCGAGCGTGTAGGCGCGGCCGGAGAAAACTACCAGCCCGATGCGGTCGTTCGTGCGTTGGTTGATGAAGGCTTGGATCACGGGTTTGATCGCTTGGAGGCGGCTAATTGCTTGGCCATTACGCCTGTAATCCTCGGCAAGCATGGAGCTGGAGAGATCAATTGTGAGCATGAGATCATAGCCTTCTTGTTTGGCCACTTGCTTGTCTTTGATGATTTGCGGACGGGCGAGACCGAGATCTAACAACACAAGGCCAATTACGGCTAGTATTACCGGCCAGCGCGAACTGGGGAGCAAAAAGGGTCGGTGCCACTGGCTGGCGAAAGGCACGATGAGCACGGGTGCGCCGCGCCGGCCGCGCACCCACGCGAGCGGGGGCAGAAGCAGCAACGCAAGCAGCCACCAAGGATTGTGAAAAGTGTAGTTGCTGTAGTTACCAATCATCATCGTACGCGATTCGCGGCCATGTGGGCGTGGAAAAAGCGGATTAGCGCATCGAGCCGCTCCTGGTCGGTGTGGACGACAAGCCGGTTGAGCGGATTGGGGAAAATTTTTGTGAAGGCCGCTTCGCGCTGATTGACCCACTCCAAATGGGCATTGCGTTGTGCTTTGGAGTAACTGTTGAGATTGACGATGCGACCGCTAACCGGATCGTATGCGGAGAGCATCGGTATGTCGGGCAGTTTGCATTCCCAAGGATCGTTCACACGGAAGCCCATGGTTTGGTAGCGCCGTGTGAGCACACACCAGCCTTCTGGCTCGATGCGCGGCGGGAAATCGCCGAGCCAGATTAGTATGCTGTGGCGCGGCACAGCATGGGCGAGCAGCCGCCACGGAATGAAGCTCGCAGGTGGGGACGAGCCGTCGGCTGCCGGCATGCCGAGCAAAGGAACGGGCTTGGTGAGGAGCTTCGCGGCGTAATGGAGAATCTGCCTGCGTCCGCGTACTGGTTTCTGGAGAGAATAGCCTTCGGGAGAGGCGTAAAGGAAACCAACGCGATTGCGATTTATGGTGCCGAACAGCATCACGAGGCCGGCGAGTTCAAGGAGAGCTTCACGTTTTGTCTGGGCGGCCGAGCCGAACTGCAGACTGACACTGTCTTCGAAAACGAGCAGAAGAGTTACTTCGTGTTCTTCGACAAATTTTTTTCGGTAGGGCTCACCAAGACGGGCGGTGACGCTCCAGTCGATGTAGCGCACGTCGTCGCCAAAGGCATATTTCACCACCTGGTCGAATTCCATGCCGCGGCCGCGGAAGGCCGAACGATACTCGCCAGTGGGGATATTTTTGGCCGCGTGACGTACGCGCCACTCGAGCTGGCGCAGGGGCGCGAGCTGTAAGGCAATGGTGGCGGCCTGGTCGTTGGCGTAATTGAACATGAAGCGCTTTTTTTGGGGGCGAATACGCGGCAGAACAGGAAGAAACGGTTAGGCGAAAGCCGGCACGGCTGTGCGTTCAAGTATGTTGGTAAGAATCTTATCGGAGGAGAACCCCTCGGCTTCCGCTTCGTAAGTCAGGCCGACGCGGTGGCGTAGACAGTCATGGAAAACATCGCGGACGAGCTCGGTGAAAACATAGTCGCTGCCGCGGATCCACGCGAGTGCGCGGCTGGCTTGGAAGAGGGCAAGGGAGGCGCGGGGCGATGCGCCGAAGCTCAATAGGTGTTTGGTTCCTGTAGCGGCTTTGGCTTGACTCGCGATCTGGCGAGTTTTGCGGACGAGTTCGAGAATGTAGGCCTGCATGCTATCGGAAACGTGGATGGTATCGACTTGCGTACGTAGTTCGAGGAGTTCCTCTCCACTGGAGACGGGGTGTAGCACGGGCGTCTTCGTGACGTGACCCCACATTTGCATCATGCGTGCCTCTTCGGCCTTTGACGGATAATCGACGAGGAGTTTAAAAAGGAATCGATCAGTCTGCGCTTCAGGGAGCGGATAAGTGCCTTCTTGCTCGATGGAATTTTGTGTCGCCATTACGAAGAACGGCTGCGGCAACTTGTGCGAGGTACTACCGATGGTAACCTGACGCTCCTGCATCGCTTCGAGGAGTGCGGACTGCACCTTGGCGGGCGCGCGATTAATTTCGTCGGCTAGAACGAGGTTGGCAAAAACAGGGCCGGTGTGCGTGCGGAAGACACCGTCTTGGGGAGAGAAAATCATTGTGCCGATGACGTCGCTTGGGAGCAGGTCGGGCGTAAATTGGATGCGCTCGAATTGGACGCCGAGGGTGGCGCCAAACGAATTGACGAGCAATGTCTTGGCGAGACCTGGCATACCTTCGAGCAACACGTGACCATTTGCCAACAGGGCGACGAGGAGGCGCTCAATGACGGTTTTTTGGCCGATAACGGCCTTGTTTATTTCGGTGTAGAGCTTTTGGGACCAGACGGGGCCGTTAATCATTGAGTGAATAAAACAAGGGGGAAAGTGGTGATAGGTTACGATTGACAAAAAGCGATAGCTGACATATCAAAGCGTCAAGAGCGAGCTTTTGACTTGGAGTTGATAGAATCGCTTGATGATCACGAAACCGTGGCAGATTTCCTAGATATATGCATGTATGTAGGTGATGTATAGTAGTATAAGTATATAGGATAGTATAAGCGCCGTTATGGGCCCGTTTCGTCTGCTTTGGCACGCGGCCGCGAAAATGTGGAGGAGCGGACCGTGTGCTGGGCAAAGGTGCTGGAGGATAGAAAATCAACAAAACCTAGCCGAGGTTTAGCTGCAACATGGGTCGAGGGGGGGTGAGGTGTGCTGCTAGCGCGAGTTAGCGCAGGCAAAAAACTGTCTATTTCCGGAACGATGTGCTGTAAAAACGCGAGGGGCTAGCAAAGGTAATGAAAAAAATAGCGACTATCAAAAGCGGGTCAGCCAGCGTAGGTTTATGGCGACGATCCCGCGAATTATTTGTAAATTTGTGAAAACCGCCGCTTCTCTATCCAGACGTCTTGCCGAAACAACAACACTGAACACTGCTTTATAGCGTGCTTACCTTACCTTACCTTATACTTATATTAATGTAGTTTTGTATAAGTTGGAAGCACGGGAATTACGATGCCGGAAAATATGAAAAGACTAACGAGAAGCAAAAAAAAACGGCTGACGAGTTGCAAAAAACTGACGAACGTGTGCAACAACGAGACCCGGGACTCCGCCAGAGAAAACCGTTTTGATGAATACTATGTGGGCATACTTGCGCTGAGTAAGGAGATATTGTTTTTCGGGAATGAAGGCGAAAAAATTCGCAATTGTTCTTATTTCTTACTGTTTCGACGAGATAGCATCGGCAGCGCTTGGCAAGATTAAATAAAAGACAAAAAAGCGAAGAGACGCAAGATTCCACTTTTGCTTGGTTTTGCGGGCGTAGGTGAACGAGGTAGAGACCGGAATTGAGCTGTATGCCGAAGTTTGCTTAACGTCCCCCCCGAGACCGTAGCAAATCATGAGACAATCTTCGATGAACTTCAAGATGCACGGGACCGTGCGGCCAGTATTCGGAGCGTTATTGCCGCGAAACGTGATGTGGCGATGAGCGGCGTCGCCGGTTCGTGTTCGTAAGTGCCTTTATCGGCGACGAAGTGGCCAAAACGGATGGCGTGGCGGCCGACGGCGGTTTGCTAGAGTAGTTCCCCATGGGCGTCGCGCCTCCTTCGCCGTCAAGTTCGGCGTAAAGCGGTTTCCTGGTGCTTTCAGGGGGGGCATGCATCGGTGGGAGCGGGGAGATTTTTTTGCGCCTTGGCACCGAGAATTTTTAACTCCTCGACCTGCGAAAGGATAGAGCCGCGCCCAGTTTTGAGTTTGGCGAGGGAGTCGTCGTAGGAAGTGCTGGCGCGGCTTAGGTGCAGACCGACGGCTTCCAAGTCGGCATAGAGGCCAGCGAATTTGTCGTATAAGAGTCCTCCGCGGCGGGCGATTTCGTGGACGTTTTTCGTCTGCCGATTTTGCTTCCAAAGTAGGGCGATGGTTTTTAGCGTGACAAGAAGCGTTGGCGCTGTGCACAGGATGACACGGCGTTCGAGTGCCCATTCGTAGAGAGACTGGTCGGCCTCGACGGCGAGGACAACGGCTGGTTCGAGAGGAACGAACATCAGGACGTAATCGGGCGTCACGAGTTTCCCGGTGTCGTCGTAGTTTTTGCTAGAAAGTTCGTCGACATGGTTGCGGACGGCTCGGAGGTGGGCCGAAACGGCGGTGGTGCGGTCGTTGTCGGTTGCGGCATTGACGGATTGTTCATAGGCGATGAGCGAGAGTTTGGAGTCTACGACAAGATGACGCTGGTCGGGAAGACGAAGGATGACATCAGGGCGAAGACGGCGGCCGTCGGCGGTCGCCAGACTTTGCTGCACGAGGTAATCCTGGCCCCGAACGAGGCCAGCGGCGTCCAGAAGGCGCTCGAGGACGAGTTCGCCCCAAGCGCCACGAGCTTGAGCTTGGCCTTTCAGAGCGTGGGTGAGGGCTCGGGCTTCGTCCGTGATGGTCGTGTTGAGCTGGCGGAGTTGCTCGATTTGCGCCTTGAGCGCGGATCGGTCGTCGGACTCGGTTTTGTAGACCGTATCTATGCGGGTGCGAAAATCCGTGAGCTGTTGCTTTAGCGGGCCGAGCAGGGTGTTAATCTCGGTTTTGTTGTGTTCGGTGAATTTGGCTGATTTTTCCTCAAAAAGTTTGGCGGCAGTGGCTTGGAACTCGGTTTGCAGAGACGTTCGTACTTTTTCGATGTCTGCTAAACATTGGGAGGTACGTTCCCCCTGGTCGGAAGCGCGTTGACACTCGGCTTCGAATTGCGCTTGGAGGCGAAAAAAACCGGACTCGAGTCGGGATTTTTGGGATTCGAGTTCGGTGATCTGACGACGGGCATCAGCGAGTTCGCTGTTGGCTTTCACCAATTGCTCGTCGGCTAGCCGGGCATGCTCGGCTAGCGTAGCAGAGCGGATTTTGGCGATGAGCCCGCCTATAATTAGGCCGCCGAGAAACACAAAGAGGATTTCCATGCGGGGACTGAAGCCCGGCAGCGCCGAGGCGGCAAGCGCGCAGCTGGTGCCGGTGCCGGGTCAGATTAGGTATTAGGTGGCTGACAGAAATTTGGATATCTATACCCTTGATGACTGGACCGGTTTGAAGCGAACCATTGTGGAGGAGGAGGTTTTCCCGGACCAGAAAGGCTTAGAGGCGGCCGTGGTTGGACGGCAGATCAGGACGCTGAACGGGTAGAATGCCGTCGAGTCTAAGGTACTTTCCTTCGAGAGTTATGTCGGCGAGGCGAACGCGCCTTTAATTCGTCGTGTGGAGTGTGAGGATAAAATTTTTACTACTTATCGAACGGCTGGTGCTGATGGCGTCAAAGATCGAGTCAAAAACAAAACGAAGCAGGCGTGGATCGACATTAAACATATACTGCTCGTTGGGAAAGCGGACGGTGAGGCCGGCCGCGAGCTCATCGAAAAGGAAGGGGTGTTTGGCGAACTGCTGGAGTTTCTGCGCCTCGGTCACGATGGCTGCATCTTGTGCAAGCGACGTGCTGAACGGCTGATTGCCGATAACCCGACGGAAGCGTGCCGTGAGTGAGGATTTTCTCGAGCTTGACTAGGATGACTAGGAAGAGAAATGATCTGGCTAGACGAAACGTGGTCTAGTGTGAGACTAAAGTTGCGGAGCAATCCGAGGCGTTGGGCTTCGTTTTCTTGGCAACGCTTTTCAAGCGTGTCGACCGATTGGGAGAGCTCGGCGCGGCTTCCCCCATAGCTGAAGAAGAGACGCGCGGCTCAATTTTTCTGGACTTGTTCGAGCTGGATAGATTTGGGATGGCAAACGTGGCGGTGCGCCTTTCGTGTAGTGGGTATGCGTGGCTTTGACGTCGGCTACCAAGAGGCGGATGCCGGGAAGAAATAACCCTTGGTGCAACCCGGCGGGGTTGCACCAAGGGTTAATCGGTTCGCTGGGAATATGTTGTTGTTTTCAGAGGTTCATCCAGTGTCGTTAGGGGGGTGATCGTGGCGTGGCTGGCATGGAAAGGTGATCTGAAAACGGGTGCTTGGCAGCAGGCTGTCGGTGACAGCTAATAGTAGCACCGTATCCGCGTGAGATATCACGCGCAAAAGGCGAGGCCGCCCATGAATGCCTTTATGTCTTTGTTCTTTGTAGAGTAAAGAAAAGACGGGCTTTGTGTTTTTCGGAGGTGTTGGGGCCATTGCCGGCGGCTCCCAGTGTAACTAATGAACCGGTTGGAACGGGTGTGTAAATCTCTGTCGTGATAGCGGTTCGGACAGGAACTGTCCGAGGGTTTTGGTTGAGGCGAGAGGGGGCGGTTTTTGTGAGCGAAGCTGGTGCCAAAAAATTGGATCGTGGTTAGCTGTTCGGGTTGACGGGCCTGAGTTGTAAGACGGGAGTATGCGAGAATGTTTACCAATGGAATAGAATAAGCGAACTTCTGGAGTTTTGTGGCCTCTGGATAAGAATAGAGAACTTTGTTGACTTTCACGCTGAAAACAAAAAGCGAGGAGGGCATTGGCGGTGTTAGCGGTACCGTGACAATCACTCCGATTTGGTCGGCCGAGCAGAAATTTGCGAAGATCGGGCGGCCGGCTGCCGGGGTTGATGCTGGCGGTGTAGACTCTCTAGTGGTGCGCCAATTAGTACGGCTGAGCAATATATAGTCGTAGCTGGATTTTGGCATCAGCAAGACTGTTTCTGCTCTATTGTAAATTTCTATCGTGTCGGCTATTAGTCTATATTTTATTAAATTATAAGCCGTGTAAAGCCGGCCTGACAACGAATTTCGAGTAGCTTCTAATTATTCAACAAATGAGTTTCCCGGAGTGAGATTCGCTGTGGGTTAGTTCGGTGGCTGCCTGGCTGGCCGATGCGAGACTCTTTTTGTACACTACTCAAGCAGAGGCAGCCGATCAATTTGCGGTCAAGCCAGAAAATGGCTGTAAAAAATCGGCCATTCTAACGATAACAATATAATACTAATAAAAAATTTTGGTTGTAAGCCATTATTTTTATTTTATACAACATACTTGCGATCCTTAAGGAGAGTAAATTTATAATCAAAGATTGTTGGTATTAACGAAATAAATGTTTTTGTATCAAGCTTCCGATAAACGGATCATTGGTCCAGCTGTAATAGATATATATTGTGTTTTATATATGTATTATATAATTATATATATGATAAAAATAGTCTTCTTGAAAAGACGGCGTGCGGATAATTGCGTGCTCCGGAACGCTGGCTGTCTTACGGAGCATTTGCAGTAACCCAACGCCGTTATGCCTCCAAGTCGTGCTCTCTGCGTGAAGGCGATGTTGCAAATTATGACGCTCTGTCGCGAGGTAAGTGAAAATATCGCCATCCCTCAAAGCTTCCCCGCTCTGAAATTTGGCGAAGTAAAAACGTCGCTGCGGACGGAATTTTCGAAGTTCTCTTGATCTGGCGATCACATTTTTTAATTTGCTGTGCGGTGAAACACCAGCTATAAAAAAAGCTTCTCGGCTGGGGCCTCGCTCGATCTTCATTCTGATATAATAGATTGGTCCCGTGCGGTTTTGTGCACTCCATAGGCTTGTTCGAAATGATTTCGACCAGCTGGGGCGAAATAACCGCTGCTGTTATCTGTTACCGTGAGGGGGATTTTTTGTCTATGCGGCGTATGCAGATGACCACCCGAGATTAATCGGTTTCGAATGAATTTTTTAACAGATTTTGCATTGCAGTACGGTAACGACCTCGAGGAGCACGCTAGTGATCAAGATGCGCGGCTCTCTTGGACTTCGGTGTTCGGATTGTCGAAAAAGAAGATTGAGCGGGTCTCGGGGCGGCGGGTGCAAGAGACCGAAGTCTTAGATTTTCGCTGCATGTTTAGTTTTTTCCGCCAGTATTCCGGGAGGTGGAGGCAAAAAAGAAATATTTCTCTAGAGCTTTTGCGTAGTAGAGGATTCGTTCGGTACCCAGCTCACTACCTGCTAGCTGTCGCGCTTCGTCGAGAGGCATGTTGGTCTTAGGCATGCATGGTCTCGGATCCCGTTGAGCAGGTTGATGCGTTTTTTCGTTCCAACATTCTCTCGCGCGTGGTCCCGCATGAATTGGAGCCTGGTTTAGACGGCGAAAATTCCCTTTAAATATTCATTAGTTTCGAGGTTAATGGCGACATATGTCGATGCGAGCGCTCTGTAGTCTGTAAGCATTACGATGGAGGTATTCTTGAATCGATGCGGCGAACTTCTTTGAAGACCATTAGTGCCATTTTGCATCAGAATGCCCATGGTGACGAGAGTGCAGGAATTTTGGCCGATTAGTTCGAGGCTGCAATCGACGCGATTAACCGCTTGCATTTCGAATGCTTCTTGTGATTCTTTCATGCGCGTCCAGTCAATTGTCGGCAATCAGAACGTTGGGCCGAACCATCAAACTTCCGAAATAAAAGGGGAGGCCATATCGATGATGGCAGAAAAAATTGAAGCTGTTCAGGTTGTTTGACTTATTGGTAATCCGATGTTGCAGCCTATTTTATGCCGCACTGGAAGACGTCCTTGCAGAGGGTATACCTTGAATGCTAACGGCACCAACGTTGGAGCCTGTTCCGAGAACCTGGTAAGCAGACAGTGAAGGCGTGCTGCTCGGGACATGCGCAGAGAAAATTTACCATCGGTGCAGACTTTGCACTCGCCGTGGTGTAGCTTCCAGTTGGAGGGGGAAGCGCTGTTTGTGTAGCTTGAATTTTATGGTTTTCCCGTGAGCTTGAGCTAGTCCCGGCGATGAGATGAGCGTTTTATATTTTCTTTGCTATGGTCCGGTGACGGAAGAGCTGGAAAATGTCAGCCATGTGTAATGCCTGGTGTACAAAATGGTGGTTTTGTAGCGGCTGTTTGTAGTGCAAGAAAAATTGCGCACTGCTTTCTGGAAGATGATGTAGAGGTCGGTGGTGGACTCATCCAGGAAAACAGGCGAGATTGGTGCAATAGGGCGGTGGTAAGCTCCATTTTTATGCACTCGCCAAGCAAAAACTTGCGGACCATTACATTGATTTTTTTTTAACGCGACACCCAGAGAAAACGATAGGCTCCGCCGAGCGTTTCGTGATATTGCTTGAGGTCGAGATTGCAGATCACCCTGAATAGATAAAACGACTCGAAAACGGGCAGATCCCACCAGAGTTTTTCACGAACACGAGGACAAAAAGCAGGCAATAGGTGTTTCCCTGCTTTGGAGGGGTCGGAGCTGGCGACATGTGCTCTTTCTGTTGTTTGGGTAAATCAAGCCAGAAACTATTCAATGTCGTCGTCTTTCTGGCTCCGTTTGGACCGAGAAAACCAACGAATTTCTAATCTTTAAATGGCGAAGCTGGCCGTCGCTTCGCTGGCCGTGCTCATTTCGAGCAAAACTGCGTTTGAAGAGAGAGTCCTTTTACACTTGCCCCAAAAACGAGCTGTTTTTTATAAGTGTGGGAAAAGCTCGGGTGAGGTGCTCTACTTCGATAATGGGTGCGGGAAGTTCAGTCATGAGGAGAAATGAAAAATTGGAAAGAAAGCTATCCGTCGAATCGAGTCATCTGGACCGCGATCGGGGAAGATGGTTTCTTAGGGCTGGAGTTTTCGCAGACTCAGGCAAGTTGGCCGAGCTTGCGATAATCAAGAATTGTGTAACTAATGGCGCCAGCTGTGAGACATTTTAGGTCGGTAAGTGGCTCTGCGGACGAAACGTCTTCACCTTCCGTCCAGATAAGCTTGTGGCGGCCTTCGTTATCTGCGGGTGTAAAAAGGCCAGGAACAAAAATCTGTGCTGGTATGGTGCGGCGGACCAAGGTGTCGGGCCGGCACGGATCGGGAAGGTTGACATTATGCACGATAAAGCTGCGCGGCGGAGTTGCCGGAAGAATCTCGCTGGCCAGGCGGGCAGAGTGAGTCGCAGAATTTTTCAGAGTCTGCAACAGTGCGCCGTTGGGTTCACTGCCCTGGTCTTTAAGATGGTAATAAATGTCTTCCGATACGTCCTGTGAAATCGCCATGGCGGGAAGGCCATGCAAGGCACCTTCCCATGCTCCAGCAACTGTTCCGCTAGCGATTATGAAGCCGATAGTGCAATTGAAGCCGACGTTAATGCCGCTGACGACAGCATCGACTTTTCCTGGGAGCAGATGGGCGATGGCGATGTTCACGCAGTCCGAAGGCGTGCCATCGACGACCCAGGTGGGACAGTTGAAACTGCGGTTGACGGCTTGAGATTTGACCGGGCGGTTGCGTGTCTTGGAGGCGCCGGTCCAGCTTTGTTCGCTGACGGGTGCGACAACGAAAAGGTCGTGTCCGGCGGCTTGCAGCGCGAAGATAAGTTCGCAAAGAAAGAGAGAATCAATGCCGTCGTCGTTGGTAATGAGAAGCTTCATGTGTGACGGAGGCTTAGCTATAAGTGATAAACTCTTGGCTGTAAGCTTAAAGTATCGGAATCTTTAGGCTTCAACCGGCGAGCCAGCGCTTTTGCCTTGTGTTTGTGAAAATTGAGGATGAGTACGCGTGTCGTGAGAGCGACCATTACCAGATTAAGGACGAAGGAGGAACATAGGAGTCTTGAACGTAGGTGATGTGATGGAAAGCTTCTTAGGTTTCGACGGGCAGACAAAGGCCACCGCTAAGCACCGCTGGTCATTCGACTCTCTGGCCTCTCAACGCCAGAGACCAGAGAGCTCCAATGAAACGAACAAGCAAAGTTAAGCTTCTGGGGGAACGGCTGCTTATCAGAGGTTTTTCATTAACTAGCTGCTTGGGCTTGGCATGGATGAAGATTCCTAGGTAGCGTCTTGTGGGGATTTAAGCACAACCGGAACACGACCTTCTCTGCGAGCTATCGCCTAGTTGTGCCAGAGCCGACAAACATTGGTGACTGCAATAAAAAGCGGCGGTTTAGTGCCCCTGTTTTGATTGGTATATCCACATATTAAACCGTAGTTGCTTGGTTTTTCGACACAATAAAGAAAAAAATGCCACCTTGGGTCGCGGTTTCGAAACTTTTTTGCGCATAGGTTTAGACTTGCGTTGTCGTTCCGGGCACTTCGTTGGTGGGAACGAAGACAGCTTTCCCCGCTTCGAGCTCTTTCATTGCGGCCTTGCGGCTAAGGCGGACCTTGCCCCTCTTTTCGTCGATTCCGATGCACTTTACGGTGATAATGTCGCCAACTTTGACGACGTCATCGGTGCGGCCCACGTGGAAGTCGGCCAGCTCGGAAATGTGCACGAGGCCTTCTTTACCCGGGAGACATTCGACGAAGGCCCCGAATTCCTTCGTACCGGTGACGCGGGCAGCTGCGTAGATCTTGCCGATCTCGATCTGGGCGCCGCTGCCGCAGAGGGCATCGATTTCCTGCAAAGCACGGTTCATCGCATCGGCATTGTTTGAGTAAATGAAGACCTTTCCGGAATCGTCTTCGGCGATATCGATCTGCGTGCTGGTTGTTGTGGTGATGCGGCGGATAGTTTTCCCCCCGGGCCCGATTAGCAGGCCGATCTTTTCCGGATCGATCTGGATCGTTTGGATGCACGGGGCGTATTGGCTGAGATTTTTACGGGGCGCAGGGAGCGTGGCTAGCATAACCTTAAGGATTTCGATGCGGGCATTGTGCGCCTGCATGATAGCAGTTTTGGCGATCTCGAAGGGCAAACCGTTGATCTTAAGATCGAGCTGGAAACCGGTGATACCCTTGGTCGTTCCAGCGAGCTTGAAGTCCATGTCGCCAAAGTGGTCTTCCTCGCCGAGAATGTCGGTGAGGGTAACCCACTTTTCAATCGAGCCATCGGCGCCGTTTTGCGTTATGAGACCGCAGGAGATACCGGCAACTGGAGCAACGATCGGAACGCCGGCATCCATGAGGGACAAACAGCCGCCACAAATCGAGGCCATCGAGGTTGAACCGTTGGACGACAGTACTTCGGAGACGATGCGGATCGAATAGGGGAAAACGTCTTCTGGTGGCAGTACGGGCACGAGCGAGCGCTCCGCGAGGGCACCGTGGCCGATTTCACGGCGACCAGGCGAGCCGAAACGCCCGGTTTCACCAAAGGAAAAGGGTGGAAAGTTGTAGTGAAGGACGAAGCTCTTCGAGGTGGCGCCGCCGGTGAGTCCATCCATCTCCTGGGCTTCCTTGGTTGGACCGAGGGTGGTGATGGCTATATTTTGCGTGTCGCCGCGTTGGAACGAAGCGGAACCGTGCACGCGCGGGAGAATACCTACGACAGCATTGAGCGGACGGATCTCCTTCTGGCTGCGACCATCGGCGCGGACGCCCTTGGTGAGAACGGTCTGGCGATAGGCTTTATACTGTAGTTCTTCGAAAACGATATTCAAATCGATGTCGGTGAATTTGCCTTCGCCGAGCTTGGCTGTGAGGGTGGCTTTGGCTTCTTCTTTCAGCATCTTGACGGCGAAGCCGCGGGCCGTTTTTTCCTTGCCGAAAATGGTTTCGGCGATGCGTTCGACCGGGACCACTTCTTTGATAATGGCGCGGGTTTCGGCTGCGGTGTTGATTATATTAAAGCTAGCCTTCATCTTTCCGCAGAGGGCGGTGAGTTCCTTAATTGCTACGATTACTGGCTGGATGGCTTGATGGCCGAACTCGAGTGCCTTGATAAATTCTTCTTCGGGCAGCTGGTCGGCTGAGCCTTCAATCATCAGTAAGTCTTTTCCGGTGCCGACATAGATGAGGTCGAGCAAGGAGGAATGCATCTGTTCAATGTTCGGGTTGGCCACGAATTGGCTATCGATGAGGCCGATGCGGACGGCGCCGATTGGGCCGGCCCACGGAATATCGGAGATGGCGAGGGCGGCGCTGGCACCGTTGACCATCGGGATGTCGGCGTCGTTGATCTGGTCGGCGCTCAGAAGCTGGCCGATTATCTGGACTTCAGCAAGGAAGCCTTTGGGGAAAAGGGGGCGACAGGGGCGATCGCAGAGGCGCGAGGTAAGGATTTCTTTTTCGGTGGGACGCCCTTCGCGCTTGAAATAACCACCCGGAAAACGGCCGGCCGCGGCGTATTTTTCGCGATAGTCGACAGTGAGAGGGAAGAAGTCCTGACCGGGCTTTATGTTCTGCGCAGCGCAAACGGTTACCATTAGGTTGGTCTCGCCGACGGTAACAATGACGGATCCATTGGCGAGGTGGCCATAGGTGCCAGTGGAAAATTGGATTCCTAGATTGGAAGCGGAGACAGAATGTTTCTGATTCATTTTCGAGTTTTGATTGGGATTTTTAAAAGGCAATCCGTTGGAGTTGTGCTATTGACCCCGGGTGATGCTGGATAGTAGAAATCGGTAATTTTGGTTGAGCCTCTTTCCGTTGACCTCGAACCGCTTTTTGTGGAAGTGCATTACTTCCGCAAGTTGAGCTTTTGCAATAACTCATTGTATTTGGCGAGGTCTTTGCGCTTGAGGTAGTTAAGCAATTTGCGACGGCGGCTGGCCATTTGGAGAAGGCCTCGGCGGCTGTGGAAATCTTTGCGGTGTCTCCGCAGGTGCTCAGTCAGATGGTTGATGTAGACTGTAAGCAGCGCGATCTGGATGTTGCTGGATCCGGTGTCCTTTTCGTGAGTTTTGAACTGGGCGATGACTTCTGATTTAACAAGTTGTGGCATGGCTTATATGTTAAGTTAAATAGCTCGATCTATGTGTATGTTTAGGCTTTTAGCCTCGTGCAGGCTGCTTTTGTATGGCCTGCGGAACCACTGGTGTACTGTTGCCCAGACTGATCGTGGCGGAACTTGCGATTAGCAGGCTCCAATAACGTAAGAATTCATTAATTAAAAGGATGATATGATATGTCGTGCAAGCGGAAATTTTCGCTAACTTTTAGGCGGGATTGGCTCGGTTCCGTTGTCTAAAATTAACTAAGAATGGTCATCCTATTCGCAAAGTAACGCCCTTGATTTTTGCGCAGCCAGGAAGCTTGTGGACCTTTTCTAGAATGGCGGACTGGTGATGGAAAAGCTCATTGCGCACGACTGCGTGAGAAACTAGAACGATTAGCTGTTGACGTTCGACAACGAGAGGATGGGAGTAACTGGCGTTGGCGGCTCCGACCAGCTCTGGCCATTTTTCGCGAATGGTGTCCTCAAGCAAATTGTGGCTGATGCGATACTTAACCAGCAGTTCGTCGATAATCGAAGAAAGATCCGTAGTCTGACGCCGTTTCGAGCTTGTTTCGTCTTCCGGAAGTCCGCGAAAATTAGCGATTAAGTTTTCAATGGCCCGCGAAAACTCTGGCGGACCGGACTTAGACTTATGGTGAGCATTCATGAGACGGTGGCTCGCGGTGATTGTCATGCTCGTAAAGCCGACTATAGCGCACGAATATATTGAAAGCTGCCGCGCTGGCGATATAAAATCCCGGGAATCCATCCAGAAAGCCTCGCTTGATTACATAGGCCCGGAAAAACCGCCGCGGAAACAAAAAACATCCCACCGGTCGCGATCTTTTGTTGCAGGAACAAGTCAGCGAAAGGGATAAACTTAGCTATGTGGTTGTTTAGCGTGGAAAAGGAATAATGATGCAGGTCTTCTGCGAGCGTGGCAACCGCGCCGTCCACCTCCATTTTCTCATGTACAAACGGGCTACCGCACCAGCGGGCCCGCCTACGCCGAATCAGGCGTAGGCTTAAGTCTGGATACCAGTCGCCGTACAAAATCCAACGATCGATGAACCATACCTTGCGCGGAAAACGTCCGCCATCGAAATAGTTTGCACGACCCTCCGCGAAGAAACAACGGATTTCGTCTCGCAATGCAGGCGACACCTCTTCGTCGGTGTCGAGACACAGCGCCCAAGGCTGGTGGGCCTGATCCAGGGGGAAATTTTTTATGTCACGATAACCACGCCATATTGTTTTGACAACGATTGCTCCTCCCTCGCGCGCTAGCGTTGGCGTAGGATCGGTGCAATTGTTTACGACTACTACCGTCTCAGCCGTCCAGCCGCGTACACTCGCGAGACAGCGAGGAAGATTATGGGCTTCGTTGCTTGCAACGATTACGACAGAGATGGGCAGAACCGATGGCACGGTCGGAAGCAGAATTCATTTGCGGGCGAGTGGCAGCGAGAATAAGAAAAGAATTTTTCTTGCTTGTCGTCAAGCTGCTTGTTTGAGTAAATATTTTTATGATGTTTGATTCCTAGTTTTTATTTGGTAGTTGCTGCATCAACAGAGCGACAAATTTTAGCGTGCTATCATCTCGGATAGCTGAGTGCTCCGGATCCATCAGCCATGATCCAGAGGTTGCTTTTGCGGTGAATTGCCTGAAGAATTGTTCTTTTGTTCTATTCCCCTGCGAGATTTTTCAAAAACTATTAAAGCTATTGTGCAGCCTGGCATGTCGAGCGGCACAATATTACGTTCTGGATTTTTCCTATTTCGAGCATAGGTAACGGTTGTTTGTCTTGGCGCTAGACGGGACGGAAACAGGAAACATTGGCGTATCGTGCCGGGTATAGTTTTGTTTCCGGGAACAGTATAATCATTCGCCATACCGATCTTGTTCAGGGTTTCGGTGTGAATACGGGCTACGTGGTGGCGGATATTGGCTGCGGCGAAGTCAGTTTTACTTTAGAAAACCGTCAAGTGCGTTAACCAGGTTTATCTTTTCGAATACGAAAAAGGCCTTTATAGGCTTGGATCCCTGTCCTTGAGATGAGACAGGCTTTTCCGTTCGTGGAAAAAGAAAGTAAAAATCGTGCGGCCCCAAATGGGCGAGAAAACAGGAGGATGCTCCTTGGTACTTCGACCGACTATTTCGCGGCGAAGGCACCCGCCAAACTTCTTCAAGATCCATGTCGAGAACCACAAAAGCGCGGTGCTGTGTGGCGTGTGTCATATCTTGGGTGCGGCATCTAGATCTAGGGCCGTCCGGCTGGCAATTTGCGCGTACCATTGCCAGGAAGATGAAATGGCGTTGGTTGCGCAGTTGTGCAATTGCAGTTTTGTGATGGAGGTTTCGAGCGGGTACATGCTAACGCACCATGAACCAGGTTTCGCGGTGCCTTGCTTTTGTCGCGGATTGTTCCGTGTGCAGCGTATTTCATGAAGCACATCGTGCTGGTCATCCCTGTCTTGATACTAGTCCGACTACACACGGGGCAGGGCTTGCGTGGCAAGCCTCCAAGCGAGAATTTGCTGGCGGTTCTTGGGTAGTGGTTGTTGTCGGCAACGGTTTGGGGAATGGCACGGTCTGACACGGACAGATCTCGCAGTGGCCTGTAGCGTAGAGAATTGCGGATGTGCGCTACCTTGGAACTAGGATCTGGCCGACGCTAGGGCGGTCGAGTGGGTGGTGATATTAATGATACTAAATTAGCGAAATAACAACGTACGGTTGCCGTACCGGTTGGCTGACTAAGCTGCTGATCGCTTGGTAACTAGGTTCTTTCGAGAAAATCGGCGGCTTCGATGAATAGTTTTGAATCGGGCAAACATCGAGGATGTCGATTTTTTTGCTGGGCATACCTATCTGGCTTTCTCCTGACGAAAGCCAGGGAGGAGTTTTCTGCGCCACTACAACTTGGTTAATACAGCCTGTGTTGATTGATCGCTGCGGTATCTGTTCGTATAGACCGGAGAGCCGGTTACGCTTCCGGAAAATGGAAGCTCAGCTGGCTCTACTGGTGCTGGGAAAGTCGACTCGAAAGGTAGATTGTGCGATAAGAGAAAAGACACTACGGCTGCACGTTGCGTGAAAAATGGAACGGAACGACTTCTGAGTCCTACGGAACAATGGATCTCAATTTTTCCTGTGAATCGAAGGCGGCGAGCACTTGGTCGGACGTAATGTTGCGAACGCAGTGATTCTGATAGGAATCGGTTGGCACGCAACTTTCTGGCGTAACGCAATTACAGCAGGGCAGCGGTGGTTGGATTATGATGTTGTTTTCCCCTACCGGCTTCCAGGGATTGGCGAATTGAGAACCGAAGAGCGCCACCACACGCGTGCCTACGGAAGCGGCCAGATGCATCGGACCGCTGTCGTGGCATAACAGGAGATCAGCCGAAGCTAATACGGCGGCGAATTGGGGAATGGTGAGCCCTTTGGGGAAGCGCGGCACGGGGTGCGAAAGATGGGATAAAATTTCGTCGACTATGTTCTGTTCCTTAAGACCGGCGAGCAGAGCGATCTGGTGGCCGCGAAACTGGAGAGCGTCGATAACGCGGGCGAAGTTAGCCGCAGGCCAGACCCGCCATGGGCTGCGAGATCCCGGATGAACCAGAGTGCGGCGTCGCTTTTCAGTGAAGCCGAATCCGATCGCTTTTAAGATCGAATTCCGAACCGCTCTCAGGTAATAGAAATAAGGGCGAAAGCGATACAAGTTCATCTAGGTAAGAACTCTAGATTTTGGACGGAGGGATCGAGAAAAATAAGGGATTCTAATCCAGGTCTCTGAATGAACGGACATCCAAGCTATTGCGAAATCCATTCCAAGAAGATTTAGGGGAAAAAGTGTGCCCGGAAATACGAGCAGCTACCAGAATTCCTCCATCTTCCCCTTGTTGTCCTTGATGAGCACACCTCTAAGAGCTCATCAGTGGCTGCACGCCGAGGCTAAGGAAGCTCAGGAATGCTTTCAACAACATAGTCGAGGGAATTTGTGAGCGTCCTGCAACCGATGATCGATCCGAGTATGCCTGGCGGCAGACGGAGAAAAATGATGCGTGAATGGCTGAGCCCGAGTGCCCGTGCCTCCTCGGTGAACTTGGCCTTCTTTATCTTTACTTTAATGGCTGCATTCTATTTGCGCACAACACGGGCTTGTTGTCAGCCATTCGACCGCACCGATCGCGACGAAAAGGAGTACGATGTTTTGTTTGAAAAACGCCGTGAACAGGGCTACGAAAATCGTGAAGGGCAGGGAATAAATGATGCCGACTATGCGCATCATTACCACGTTGGTCTTTCTGTCGAGGTGGTAGCCGGAGACGGCTCCGTAGGTAACAACGGCGATTTTTAGGGCGACAAAGGTGGCGTATAGGCCGACGCCAAACGCGTAGAGCGTGCAGGCCGATCGTATCAGCGACGAGCAACAGATTCTAGTTTTCGTAGAAAATATGGGAAAATACCGACCGTGAAGATGCACTGGAGCGCGAGCACTACAATCATCGCACTAGCCAAGGGCGGGCGGTTTGTTTTTGCGCAGCCGTTGCCAGGCTTCGGCCCAGAGCGAATGTCCCTGCTCCAGTTGGTCGATGGTGACCTCGGCTGGGAGGTAGCTTGGTGTGTGAGAGGAATTTTATCGGTTTACTCAAATTTTAGCCGTGGGTTCATCCATCCATGTTTGTAGCTTGTACTACGCCGGCCGCAAGGTTGATCAGAACAATGAGGGGTGCGCAAAGGGCTATCTTTGAGCACGAGGGTATAGTCGCGATTGAAGGCGCTGCTTGCGAACTCGCGTCTTAGCCAGAGGATTTGGAATATCATCTCGATGGCGAACGGCTCCTTGAGAATGTCGGCGGTTCCCCGGCCGCGATAAGCGAGGTGACCGGCAGGAGCCTGCCGTGGAGCGCATGTTTAAGGACAATCCGCGTTTTGGAAGCGCCCTTTGCCCTGGCTGCGCGGATAAAATCCTGACTCAGCATCTCAAGCATGCCGCCGCGTGTGAATCGCATAACGTAGGCAGCATAGACCACACCGAGGGTTACGGCGGGAAGTGTGCGGTCATATGGATAGTCCTAATCGAAGACATTTAGCCAATGAAGGTGAATGCCAAAAACAGCGCAAGCAGCGACCCCAGGGCGAAGGTCGGAACACAGACGTTGATTAAATAGATGCTGCTGCAAGAGACAACCGAGCCACGTGTTGGTTTTACGATAGCAAGTAGGCCAAGAGGATGATAAAGAGTAGTGCAACGGCTAGCGATTCGACCCCGAGTTCGAGAGACTAGCAGTTTTTGGGCTACGATTTTGTTTATAGTGCGGTTGGTGTATTTGAAGGAAGGGCCGAGGTTGCTGTGCAAGAGATGGTCGAGGTAATTTAGGTATTGTTTCTAGAACGGCTGATCTAGCCCATAGTGTGCCTTCAGATTGGTTAAGATTTTTAGTGTGACGGTTTTCTCAGATTTGAATGGGCTTCCAGGTACGAAGCGGGCCATAAAAAATTGCTTTAACGATGATGAAAAGCACCGGAGCGGTTTGGAGCAGATGACTGGCAAGAAAACCAAAACATGGACGCGCCAGAAAGAGTCAGCATTCCGGCGTAGGAATCCAAAAGAAGGCGCACTACATCGATTCAGTCTTAGCCGGTCTTATTTTTCTACTGACTGAAATACTGCGGTAGAAACGAATCCAGATTCCTCTCTCCTTCTAAACCTGGACGCGCGCAAGGAAAAGCATTAATTTTGCGTGTTAAAAATACAGAGGGAAGGACAGCACTTTCTGAAGCAGGAGCGCTTCCGCCGACCGATATAGAGTGAGCCGATGTGCCGTTATCGGAGGTGTGCGCGGCTTCGTCGGAAAAATCGTCGTAGATGCCGTTGTGCCAGCCGGTGTGGTTGTTGCCGCTGTTGCTGCGGAAAAACATCAAAATATATGGGTTACATAGGGATATTTGCTGACCCAGTTTGTTGAAAGCAGGATGTCGTAGCTTCCCTTGCGTCTATCGGCGAACAGCGTTTTTAGCTTGCGGCTGAAGAGGCGCATGTCTGCTCTTAGTTCGAGGTGCCACATTCCCCGTATATCTTCGGCGACGGCCTGAAAGTTGGCTTTGTTGGAAAAAGCGATGTTCAGGGGCGGGAGCGGATTATCGGGACCGTAGCGGGCATCGCGGAGGAATCGGCGCGCGGTGTTGGACATCGAAGTGGTCGCCGTCGCCAAGCGAATTGTGGCGGACGTTGAAGCGAAAAAAGAACGTGTCGAGATACGGATCGATGCGGAGGAACTGCAGCGGGTTGCCACGGGAGAAGGCGGCCTTTGTAAGCGTAACGCTGTCGGTTACGTGGGGTGGCCCCGGCTCCGAAGCGGCGCTCTTCGGCGGCGGCTGTCACACTCTTTGAGAACGAATGGGCTGCTATTCACGAGTTGGTCAAGGTGTTCCGCGGTGATAAAAGTTGCCGACGACGATGATAGTGCAGACATTGACGGGCCGCAACGGCAAGCTGGGGAACAGGGTGAGAAAATATAGTACCAGACGTTCCAATTCTAAATGCAGAGAGTTTTCTCGTCAGTTGCGGGGAGACTAACGTGGCTGAAATCAGCATCATGGCCCTTGTTAAAATGTTCTGCGCCTTTAGATGACGCAGAAAGGGAACGCGTAGTCGGCTGAAAGGTTTGGAGTTAAAATGTGTTGATAGGATTCAACGCAGTTTTTGTCCGGTGATCGGCTATCCATTGCTCCATACGGTATCGTGAAGGTGGTGAGGTCGGCGGGCGAAGGTTCCCAGCTCGTGGCAAGTGCGGAAACGGGTCGTGAATCGGGACCCGGCCGCAGCGAGCGGATAAAAGAGCGAGGGAAGCACCCCTGCCCTCGGCGAGGCCGGTGGGGGATGCGAGGACCGATGTCGCTCACATTTCCGCTCGTGCTACAGTAAAAGATTCCGTTACAACCATCGAGCTCGACGTTGCTGGCACGACATGAATAACTGTTTGATAGAAACAGGCAGAACAAAAAGTTGAAGAAAAAACGCGGTATATTATAGAGGCATAATAGGTACATAGGTGCATGTTTGTATTTTTTCAACCAACGCGACGGCATGGGCCGCGATGGCGAGGCCTCGGCCGATATCGTCAGAACCTTCATTGGTGGTTGCCTTGAGGCCGACGGCGTCAACCGACAGGCCCGTAGAGTGGGCCAAAGTTGCTATCATTTCGGCGCGGCGCGGCGCGATTTTTGGGCGCTCGGCGACGAGCGAAGCGTCGATGTTGGCCAGGCGCCAATCGCGCTCAGCCAGGACGGCAACGACTTTTTTCAGGATAGCTTGCGAGTTAGCGTTTTCCCAGTTGGCGTCGGTGTTGGGGAAAAAATGTCCGACATCGGGTAGCGCTGCGGCACCGAGCAGCGCATCGCAAATCGCATGGGTGAGCACATCTGCATCGGAATGGCCGTCGAGGCCGAAATTGCAGTCGAATTTCGCGCCACCGAGCACGAGCGGTCGGCCGGCGACAGTGCGGTGGATGTCGTAGCCGTGGCCGATGCGGAACGAAGTTATGATGGAACGTTGCGTAGACGTTTTAAGCGTTCATCTCCGCAAAAAGAAATTCGAGGTAGCGGAGATCGGCTGGCGTGGTAAGTTTCGGGTTCGGCTGAAGATTTTCGAGAAGAGCAACAGAGTGTTTGAGCAATTCGACAGCGGTTGCGTCGTCGGTGAGCTTCTTTTCCCGGGCCTTGGCATAGACGTAGGCGCTGCTGATTAGTTCGCGGGAAAAAGCCTGCGGCGTCTCCGTGGCCCAGAGCTTTTCGCGCTCCAGGGTGAGAAGGCGTCCGTCGCCATGGTGTTCCTTAATGGTGTCGATGAGCCGATGGGCGAGCACCACAGCGTTTTCGTGGCGGACGATTTTGTTCAGACCGACGAGTTGCTTGGCTTGAACAAGCGGCCGGGCGCAATCATGGATAAAGACGTAACCGACATCCTGAGGCAGCTCGGCGAGGGCGGCCGCGACGGATTCCTGGCGGGTGTTACCACCGCGCACGAAAAGCGTTGGCGTTGGCGCATATGCGGAGAGCTCGACCATCTGTTTCTGGTTGCGGTAGGTGACGACGAAAAAGTCTATGACACCGCTGCGGTAAAACGTGGCAGAGGAGTGAGCGAAGACAGGTTTGTTGCCGAGAAGGGCGAGTATCTTATCCGGCACGACGCCATGCATGCGGTGGCTGCTCCCGGCGGCAAGAAGAATAGCGGCAGTGCGGCTCATGAGACGGAGCGAAGGGGATTATGCAGGGGGAAAGGAGCCAAAGAAAAAGGAACCAAAGAATAGGACTGAATAGGACTGCCCTCAAGCTCACCGGCTGCCAAGTTCGGCAAGGATATCGCGAGCAGCGGCGGCTGGGTCTTCTGCCTTGAGAATCGGACGTCCGACGACGATGTAGCTAGATCCGGCGGCGGCGGCTTCGGCTGGCGTGAGTGTTCGCTTTTGGTCGTCTGTGCCAACCATGCTGGCCGGGCGAAGGCCTGGAGTGATGAGTTGCATTTCTTCCGGGAAAGCGCTTCGCAGCAATGAAACCTCAGTCGGTGAACAGACTAGCCCACGTAGGCCTGCCGAGGCGGCGAGCTGGCCGAGGCGCAAAACCTGTTGCTTTGCTGTCGAGGCAACACCAATTTCCTGGAGATCGACGCTGTCCATCGAGGTCAGGACAGTGACGCCGAGAAGCAGAAGCTGTGGGTTGGTCTTTTGCTGGGCGGTGAGGGCGGCATACATCATCTCGGCTCCGCCGGCGGTGTGCACCGTCAGCATCTGGATGGGAAGTGCCCCGAGAGACTCGACGGCTTTGGCAACCGTGTTGGGAATATCGTGCAGCTTGAGATCTAAGAAGACGTTAAACCCCATGCCGACCACTTCGTGCACGTAGTTGGGGCCGTAGGCGGAGAACATTTGCAGACCGATCTTAACCCAGCGGAGTTGCCCGCAGAGCTGGACGAGAATGGGAGCGGCTTCTTCACGGGTGGAAACGTCGAGGGCCACAATTAGATCGCAAAACATAAAAAATAACTTTATATATAAGAATATTTTTTCGTTTTTCGATGTTATTTTTTGCAACGTTATTTTCTATACCTTGAGCTCTGTTACCGTTTTTTCACTTGCAAAAATAAACCTGTTTTTGGCCGTTACGGGGCGCCGTATGGATGGTTTTCATGACCTCGTATCGGTGGCGGCGCCGCTGGACTTTGGCGATGAATTGCAGGCTGAGCGGCGGACCGGAGCCACTTGCAGGGAGCGATTTACGCTGGAATGTGAAGCGCCGGGTGTGCCTTTGGACGGGAGCAACCTTGTGTTGCGGGCAGCTGTTGCATTTGCGGAGACGACGGGGTGGTACGAGCCGGTGCATTTTCGATTGATCAAGAGAATCCCGTTTGGCGCTGGCTTGGGCGGAGGCAGCAGTAATGGGGTGGCTGCGTTGCGTGCGCTGAACCGGTTGGCGGGCGGCATTGCCTCGACGTCGACGCTGAAAAAAATTGCTGCGAGTCTCGGATCGGACTGTGCGATTTTTTCCCGTGAAGCGCCTATCGTCATGCGGAACCGTGGAGAGGCGACCGATGTTCTGCCCTTGGGCGCAGAGGCGCGAATTTCCGGTCGGCAGATACTGCTTTTTAAGCCAAGTTTTTCGATCAGCACGCCTTGGGCTTACCGGCGGATGGTCCAGCGGGTGGGCGATTATCTGCCGTCCGAGGAAGCCGAAAGCCGTTTTGCAGCGTGGTGTGGAGGAGGGGCCCCGCTGGAAGAGTTGCTTTTTAATAATATGGAACCGGCAGCCTTTGAGAAATTCGTGGCGTTGCCGTTGCTGTTGGGGGGGATACGGCGGAAATTTGGCGTTTCGGTGGCGATGAGCGGTAGCGGCAGCGCCTGCTTTGCGCTGCTGCCCGCAAAAAACTGCGACGATTTTTCCGAAATAGAAGAGTTCGTTCGCGAGCGGTGGGGTACAACGGTTTTTCTGCGGTTCGTGAGGCTGTTTCAACGAGTTCTGCATTAACCGCGTGTGCAGCAAGCGGAACGCATTAATGGAATGCTCATGGCATGCATTGGTAAAAACGGGCTAACGGTCCGCGGTGTTGCAGCTTCCTATGGTATCGCTTATGGACAGACCTTTCTTTACCTCGAAAATGAGCTGGAGATTCCGCGCTATTCCGTCGATCCGGGCAATCGTGTGGAAGAAACCGCCCTTTTTGAGCAAGCGCTCGTGGTGACGCGACGGCAGATCGCGGAGGTGCAACAAGAAGTCCGTCGCAATCTTAGCGAAGAGGAAGCGATCATCTTCGATGTGCACCAATGTGGATCAAATGGTGCTTGAGGATCAGGCGCTCATTGGCGAGGCGATCCGGGAGCTCGAAGCGACAGGACTAAATATCGAGACCTGCTTCCACACGATTTGCGCAACGTTACATCTTGGCCTTTTCCGAAATCGGCGATGAATACCTGAGCGAGCGTGCGACTGACATCAAGGACGTGACGTCGCGGGTTGCTGGGCCAGACGGCGTTTAATTTCAACCAGCTCGTTGGGAAGCGTGTGATCGTTGCCAAGGAAATCTCACCTTCGGAGGCGGCAAGCATCGATTGCAGATCGGCTCTCGGTATTGTCACAGATAGGAGCAGAGCCAGACGAGTCACGCCGTAATCGTTGCGCGTTCGATGAAGGTTCCTTCCGTGGTGGGCGTGTACGCAATTTATCCGCGCAGATTCAGGGCGGCGCTGGGTTATTATCGATGGCTACAAAGGCCTATCGATCGTCAACCCCACATAGGCAACGCTTTTCCGCTACGGAAAAATCCAGCAGGAAAGAAAACCTTTCGAGACCCGGCTGATGTTGGCGAACGAAATGCCGGCCGATATACTCGACGGTGTACGCGTGATGCTATGCGCCAACATCGAGAAATCCGGCGATGTGGCGCTGGTAAAGCCGTATCGTGGCGAGGTGTAGAGCTCTGTTGCACGGAATTTCTCGCCGACAATCCCGGACGAAGAGAAACAATATGCGACTTATCGGGAGATTGCCGAAGGGCTGGCTCGCGCCTGCAGGTCGTGATCATTTGCACGTTGGACATCAGCGGTGACAAGCCGCTACCCGGCGATCCTCATTTGATCGGTCCCGAGGCGAACCCGTTTCTCGGCTTCCGCGCAATCCGGATGTGCTTGGAGAATCCGGAGATGTTCAAAGCGCAGCTGCGCACGATCCTTCGCGCGAGTGCCCATGGTAGGGTGAAACTGATGTATCCTATGATCAGTTGCTGTGAGGAGCTCGACCGGGCCAACACGTTTCTCGAGGAAGCCCGAGCGGAGTTGCGGGAGCGGAGCCAGGATTTCAACCCGACGATGAAGGTCGGGGCGATGATTGCCCCCCAGCGCGGTGCTCGTAGCTGATGTGCTTGCCCAGAGATGCGATTTTTTCAGCATCGGAACGAACGACTTAATTCAGTACCTGTGGCGATCGATCGGGGCAACAACCGGATCGCGCATCTCTATGATCCGTCTCACCCTGCCGTGTTGCGTGTGGTCCAGCACGTGATAGAAGAGGTGAAAAAACAAGACATAAAGTTGCATGTTTGTGGCGAAATGGCCAGAGAGGAGATCCGATCTATACTCCGCTTTTGGTGGGACTCGGGGTCGACGAATTGATCTCCCCGCTGTGAAATTTCTTGTGCGCAATATGACGCATGCGGATGCCAAGAAACTGGCGGAGGAGTCGCTTGCGACGACAGATCAGAAGAAAACTTATTCATTGATCGAGAGCTTCTACAACGACCGGATCGCTACTGGCGTATAGCTGAGTGCGGAGGCGGTTCCGGCTCTGATTAAACCTGGCGATTCAAAACTAATGTGCATAGCTAGCACATATTTTCAGCGTTCGGAATCGATCCAACCGAGGTGTTTTGCTTCCGAATCCAGAAGGAATAGTTGTCAAAGCAGCGCGAGGGCGAGCGCCAACGCATAATTTTAAACCTCCTTTGTGCCATATCCAGGCACATTGCAAACGGCCGCGGCGTTGCCCATGGCGCCGGTCTTGGTGGAGGTTTCCGAATCGGTGCGCTGTGGCGCTTTGCAGACAAAAAGTTGTGACAAGCAGAGCGGGCATTAACGAGGCGGAAGGCTTGCTCAGCGCTTTTGGCCGATTGCGAGCAGCGTTTCAAAAAAAGGTTCCTGTTTTTCCCGGGCTACCACGGAGACATCGACTTTTTGGAAACTGGCTTTTTTCAGAAAGGCATGGAGACCGTTCTCGGTGAAGCCGAGCCAGAGGTCACCGTAGGTTTCATGAGCCTTTTCAAAGGAGTGCTCCTTGAGATCAAGTACGAGCAGTTGGCCGCCTGGCTTGAGAATGCGGAATGCTTCGTGTACGGCCGTTTGCGGATGGTTCGCATGGTGAAGCGCCTGCGAGAGGATGGTGAGGTCCACGCTAGCGTCGGGCAGCGGCACTTTCTCGATGTCGCCAAGTTTGTAGACGAGATTAGCGAGACCGTTTTTGTGGGCGAGTTCAGTGCCGACATTGACCATGCGCTGAGAATTGTCGATGCACCAGACTCGTTCGGTTTGCCGCGCTAGGATTTGAGAAATCAGTCCTTCGCCGGCGCCCAAGTCTGCCACTGTGATGGCGGGCACGAGGCGGAGGGCGAGGTGTCCGATGGCTTCCCACGAACGGCCGGGGCAATAGCCTTTGCCGAGGCGTCCGGCGATGAAGTTGAAATATTGTTCCGAAACCTGCCGGCGTTTTTTTAGGGTGCGTTCGAGATTGGTCGTATCTTCCTGCGATTCAGTAAGGTCAGCAACATACTCACAAGCGGTGCGGAGCAACGCAAGCTGTTTGGCGGGTAGATCGGTGCGGAGAGAGTAAAAGGTCTTTTTCCCGTCGCGCCGGTCGCTGACCAAACTTGCCTGGCGCAGCAGGGCAAGCTGGGAGGAAATGCGCGGCTGCGCCATGCCGAGTATTTCCTGCAGTTCTGCCACCGACAGCTCCTCCCTAGCTAGGAGCGAGAGTAGCCGTAGCCGCGTGGAGTCGGAAATAGCTTTGAGGCTGTCCCAATAATCGGTCAACGGATACATTTTTCGATGCTACTTGACGAAATGAATACAAAGCGGTTAACGTGGGAAACCTTCCGTTCCTCGCCTTGATTGAAGCGACGATCAGCCATCCGGCTGCGACAAAAAAAGAAACATACAAACGACGTAGTAAGTGAAGATCTAGATATTGGAAACTGATCGATTTTTCCCGTGGGCCTCAACGGAGGCGACGGTATGTTTCTTGGTCAGCCAAACGTTGAACGGGCCGACCGATGAGAGGCCGAGAGCTGCAAAGAAACCGGTGGTTCGTTGCAGGGCATGTATCGTTTGTGGCGACCGGTGGGAGTGTAGATTTATTCATATGTTCATACTCTCTATGGCGGTTCATAGGATAGGAACGAAGACGGGCGAGATCAATCCCCCAACAAAAATATCCACTTTTCGGGAAGTTGTAAGAGGACGTGGGGAAAGCAGAAGCCTTAAATTGCTTAGATCGCGTAGCGAGTGATACTGGCGATTTGGTATCGGTGCTGGACGCCGGCGATGCTGAGCTGGACGTTTTCGCCGACCTTTTTTCCGAGGAGAACCTGCCCGAGTGGCGTTTTGTAGGCGATTATGTTGTTTTCCGGTTCGCTGTCCCAAGCGCCAAGCAGAGTATAACGAACGGTGCTGCCACTCGCGATGTCGCGAAGGCCGATGGTGGTGCCAATGGAAATCTGATCGGTGGAGGCATCCCGAAAGTCGGTGACTCGGGCGCGGGCGAGATCCCATTCGAGCTGAGTTTTCTTGGCCATGAGGACGGCCTGGTCTTGTTTGGTCATCTTGAATTCGGAATTCTCGCGCAAGTCACCGTGTTCGCGCGCGGCGGCGATGGCCTTCGAATTATTTGGGATTTTCTTAGAGATGAGTTCCTCGTATTCGAGGCAACGGCGTTCGTAGCTGCTGCGGGAAACGATATGCTGATCATCCTTGGCTTCCGATTCGCCGGCAACAAGCGATTGGAGCGAGGGAAAGAGTTTGATGAAACGAGCAAGAAGGGACTTTTTTGTCAATTCCTCGAAACCTTGGCTCAGCATCAGCGTGTTAGCCAAATCGCAAGCGGTTTCGGTATTAGCGGTGGAGAGAAGATTGGAAATAAGGTCTGAATCATCGGCAAGGGCATCGGCCAGCGGGATGCGGCGGATGCCGGCGGATTGCAGCGCTTCGTAATCGATGGCGAAGAAAATTGAACTAAGTAGGCGTGGCGTGATTAGGTCGTTGAGCAGCTTGGCGAATTTCTTCGAGTGGCGGTTTTTGACGATCCAAAGCAGCACCGGGGCGCGCAGGTTTTGCTCGGTCTTCCAGCGGGCGAGCGTGGCGGCGAGTTCGTTGGACTGGCCGTTTTGGAGGAGAAAACTGATACACTCGGTGGTGAACTTACCCTGCGAGGTTTTGAGCAGGGAGAAGACGGCTTCGCGCCACTCCAGCGGATGGGAGGCTTTGATCAGCGCAAGGAACTCCGATTGGAAGTGCACCGGAATTTTCCCTGCCATCGAATTCAAAGCTCGGGGCTCTTGGACCAGTTTGCCTTGGCTCGGGACTAACTTGGAGGGATCCTGACCGATTTTCTTGGCGAGCTTGTCGCGGATGTATGCGCTGTAGAGGCGTTCACCTTCGTTAAGTTGGTTGGAGTTGGAAATGATTTCAGAGATGCCATTCAACACCGGCTCAAGTCTCGCTGCGCTTTTATCGGTTAGGCTGACGCCGAGCAACTCTTCGGCGAGGAAGATCCGGCGACGGGCGGAGTTGGTGTTGCTAAACAATTCGAGGATTTCATCTTCGGCGGAAACGGGTTCTTCGCGGAGGACGTAACGCTCGTTTTTTTTGACGGGCATACTAATGCGCGGTTCTTTTGCGATTTTCTTTTTTACGCCCGAGAACCAGCGCCTGAATTTATTCTCACCGACGACTTGAGCGACGGTGGTTTCGAACTCGGTGCTGCTGGCGGCATGGTCTTTGTAACCGGAGAGCACTTCTATGACGAACTGGACCGGATTGTCATCGATCAACTTTTGGATCGCTCCCATATCGGTTTCCTGGCGCACGAGGATGTGGTGTGGCGGCAGCACTTCCATGGTATTTACACAGAAGACGAGATCCATCGGGTGTGCCTTTTTGGTTTTGAAGTCGATAATAAGCTTCTGGCTGACTTCGTCGTAGCCACTTATCTGGCCGAATCCCCAACTGCGGTGCACTACATAAGTTTCGGGCTTCATTGCCTCCAATTTGGCTTTGGACGCCTTGAGAGCGGGATTTTTTGTGAGCAGCGTATAGATTGCTTCGGAATTCATGGTTTGCGTGGCGAGTCAATGAGCAAAATAAGTGGAAGGGATTATAAACCGAGATATTCAAATCGGGTTTCCAAGGTGAGTCAAGGCAGGGGCAGGCGCGCTGCTAGTGCGAGACGCGACCAGCGGTTGGAAAAACTGCGGTGCTCCTGGCTGGCGACCAATGAACGTGTGGATGCCCTTCTGGAATAACTTGCTATGGAGCTTGCCCCAGGGACGGGGGACCCCCTTGGGCACAGCAGTTTTTTATGGCGTAGTGCGTTTGGCGAGCCGGACGGGCTGGACGTAGGCCTCGGTTGGGCCTGATTAGGCGTCACCTACAAACGAAAGCACGGACAGCTTTGTCCGGTAGCTGGTTTCGAATTGCATACAGAAACCCACGCTGACGGCGCCTAAGCGAAAATTGTGCATCATGCCGTCGAGAACACCAAAAAGGCCGCTAGCTTGAAGCAAGCTAGCATTAGTGAATACGGTGGGCGCGGAAGCTCGCCGCCACGGCTGGCGGAGCGGTCCGTTACTCCTCGTGGGTGGGTTTGTCCATCCAGTTTGGCTTGTTCAAAGGCAGGGAAAGGAGTCTGGGATGGAAGCTGTGAGGCAGTTAGTCGCTTACTTTTTTAGAGCCAACTGCCCGTGCCGGTTTATCCGCGTTGGCGACGGCCAACGCCGAGCCCGTGCTAGGTTTTCTCAAAGCGACTCGCTCCCCGAGTTTTTATGAGGTTAGCGCTGGACACCCAACCGAGGTAAAGGCAGTGGGTCGCAGCGGGAGCACTACATCTACCAAGGTCTGCGGATGTGGATCGGAGTGGAGCTGCTTGCTACAGTGTGCAACGAAACGGTCCTCGATTCCTATGCCGCCCCGGGTGGGGAACTTTGTTGATTATCGATGTGATGCGGGCTGGCCGCGTTTGATGGAATAGACCTAGACCTGCGCATGGGAGCGGCTGAGGAAAAACCTAAATTGCGCTCCGTTAACGGTGGAGTTTAATCTGATGCCGGGCGATCTGCAACGCGTGAATGCGAACTATTTCAAGGAACACAACCTGTCGCTGACTCTTGATCCCGTGTTCCTCGACGTGCCTTGCAGGCAATACCGGCGTGATGCGGTACCGTGCTGGCGTAAGATGGCGGCTGGAGCCGGAACGATGTTGAAAAGCAGGCTGGCACAACAGCAACAGCTCGTGTTGCTGCGTTCGGGCGGCGCGATTGGCTTATAGCACGTGCAGTATTGGGCCTGTGCAAAATGGGGACGTGATGTGCCGTTTTGCGGGCGATGGCTATGTGTGAATGTTCGAGCGAAACATGCTGTCTTATTCGTAGATTGATGGCCACAATGCCACAAATAGGGCTACGGGTTTTCTCCTGCTCAAAGCTTAAAACGCTACCCGTACGGGCTTGGCTCCATCGGCTGGCCTACGGCACAAGATTAAAGACCAGTGTCCGTATATCGAATTTTTGTAAATATTTGATATAAAATAGTTTGCTTTTTAAAGAAATCAATCAGATCTATTTTAAATCTTGGTGCCCTATTCGGCCATGTACATCGCTTTTAATGCGATGTACAAACATTTGGGTTTTCAGGGGGACTTTTGCGGCCGGGCTGTCAAGCACGACGATTATCGGTGTGCTAGTAGGTGTCGGAGCCGCTAAAGGGATCCTGGTCTTGCGCGTGGGCTGTCACGAATGGTTTTATCTGTGTTGCGCCCGAAGGAAGTACGATTGTGTCCGAGATCGAAGACGAGAGCGAAATTGCCGATGAAGGTGCTGCCGATTGGATAGAGCTGGTCCTCGAGATCGACGGTTGGCGTCTAGACAACATGGCTGACGAGGTATTACGTTTTTGTCGATGCCGGCCGGCGAGTTGCTAAATTGGCCTCCGGTGAACGTAGCGATCGTGGTTCCGATGCGAAGGCTGCTGGAAAGTTTCGGGTCGGACCCGCTAGATTGAAACTGGGGCATCGATGAATGCACTCTTAAAGTTTGCAGTGGCAATAAAAAACTTCCTTGTCGCATGTGAAGGCGGCCTTGTAAGAGTATAATCGAGCGGGTGAAAAGTTGGAGTGCTGAGTGGTGAGGTCGTGATCACTAGCTTGGTTTGCAGATAATCGAAGGTTGAAGATTGTGTCTCAGAAAAACAGGCAACCCATCACGCCATCCACTTGCACATCGAGATAAGTGGAAAAACTGGTGAAGTTCCAGAACTAGCGCTGGAACGTACGCAAAAGCAAGCGTTGCCGAGTGAGGGCTTTAGTTAGGATAGGGGGCGGTGTTGTTTCCCCCTCTGCGGCCTTTGCAAAGCCACGGTGGTTGCGTCGACCTTTTTGTTTCATCTGTAGTGCTTCTGCCAGTGTGTTGAAAATAAGTGTAGCGGAGGTTTTGATGTCGACTAATTAAGTGATACGTCTTGCCATGAGATTGGCTGGCTCTCGGCGAAAAAATTCGAGACAAGGCTCGCTGGCACGGCCACAGTGCAGCGGCGATCAGCGACTATGTTAGTGTTTACTGGGTCGAAGTGGCAATCAGCCAGCCAGATCAGGCTGCTCCTTGTCCCGAACAGGGCGAAGAGGAAGCGCTTGGGTAGATGCAGCTTCATTTTCTCGGTGTTGGCAGCGAATGACTTAGGACTAGCGCGGCGAACGAAAAAAGGGCAGCGATCATGAAGGCGCTGCGGGAGCCGAAGATCCAAAAGACGGTGCCGGCGATCAAGGGTGTAGTTGCCCGCGAAAGGGAACCCAGTGAACGAAAGATGCCAAGCACGAGCCCTTGTTCTGCCGCTTCGGAGTAGAGCGAGATAAGTCCGCTGGCCGAGGTGTTGACGAGTCCGGAACCGAGAGCGAGGGCGGCGAGACCGGAATAAAGGAATCCCGGGCACGGAGCAAAACCGATGCAAAGCAGACCTACTGAGGAGGAGACCAAGCCGCTTTTCATGATAAAGGTTTCACATTTTTTTTTGAGCAGCTTCCGAATAATGTACCCTTGCGTGATGATTGCGCATATGCCGAAGAAACCGAGAAGATAACCGCTTTGGCTGGCGGTGTAGTTAAAACGCTCAGCGGCGAGAAAGGTGAGTGAGGTTTCCATGCTGACGAAGGCAACGGAGAAAGTGAAGGTGATTAGGTTCATGCGGCGGACTGCCGGGTTGTGCAGGCCGAAGATGGCGGCGATTGGATTGCGCAGGCTGGGCTTGCGCGATTTGGCGCTGGCGGTGGGGGAGATTGTTTCTTTGAAGCGGACTGAAGTCCACCCGAGGTTAACCAGACATAGCACGAAAGCGATGGTTGCTGGAACTGAAAAGGGATTGATGCCATAGTGCGCCCAGGTGGGATGGGAGGCGAGTAGGTTTATGTGGGCGGTAAAGGCGCCCAGCATCGGGCCAGTGACGAGGCCGAGACCGAATGCAGCGCCGACCAAGCCCATAGCTTTGGAACGTTCTTCCCGGGTGGTGACGTCGGCCACTGCTGCTGTTGCAACGGACAAATTCCCGCTAAACGTACCGCTTACGATGCGCGATACGAGGAACAGCCAGAACGAATTGCTCACGGCCCAGAGGATATAACCCAGCGCCGTGCCAGCCACTGTGAGAACGAGGACCGGCCTGCGGCCATGGCGGTCGCTGATGCCGCCCCAAAAGGGCGAAAATAAAAACTGGAGAATCGAGAAAACTGAGCTTACGAGTCCGCCAAAAAGTATAGGCAAAAAGGATTCGTTTTTGCCCAGCAGATACGCAAACGAGTTCAGACGTTGCACGAGCCAACCAAGGACGCCAGTGTGTCCATCGACCGCCAAGTAATGGGTCAGAAGATCGGGCCCTAGCGGGAAGATGATCGAGAAACCGATCAGATCGATATAGAGCGTTAGGAAAATTACGCTGAGCGAGATCGATCGTTTTGCTGATAAGGAATGCTGGAAAGTGCTCAAGGTTTATTTTGATGGTGCAGAGAAAACCCATGCGGGAGCAAAATCTGTTTTGGGCCAATACTAAAGACTAGGTTAACTAGGCTTGGGGAAAATATTTTCTAACCAATTTTGGCAGTAGCGGCAAGGCGGGCTCGGTCTTTTGATGAGGAGCGCTTTTTTGGTCAGGCGATAGGCAAGGAAAATTTGGTGTTTTAGGCGGCTTCACCGGGATATCCGAATCTTCCAAAGTGACCGAATGCGCCTCGTATAAGGCTATACGCTGACGGTTTTAGCCCGTCTGATCTCGTGCAGACACACATGGCTCTCGGCTGAGCATTTGAAGGCGAGGCTCTCCCCAATCTCGCCATCGAGGGAAACGATCAGGGATATCTTGCCGCCGGTTTTGAAAACGAAGCTTTCCCCAATGTTTTATGGCGGTTACACCGGGCTGGCCGAACACAAGGGGCTTCTGGCGATCGAGACACATGCAGGAAGAGTCAATGACTAGATTCGGCCGCTATTTGGTTGCGACTTCCACGAGAAAATAGCGAAGGAAGCGATATGCCGCCCGGCGGTGATTAAAAAGGCTACGCCTCTGAACGAAGGAGTAAGTCTCGGCAAAAAGTCTTCCAGACCGTAGCTTTGAACGGTTCTAGCGGCCCCCATGCCGGGAAGGGCCCACCGCTGCGTGTTGGCGTAGAAGGCAATCTTAGCGTATCTCCTTGCAACATATGGTAACTGGTTATGCCGGTATTGCCCAGAAACATAAAAAGCACGACGATAGCCAAGGTGACGGCGTTGTACCGAAGGATGCGTCTTAAAAAGGCTGCGCGGTGGAAGGGCAAGCCTCCGACGTGACTCATGACTCATACATGGCAGCCAGTCGAATATCCAGTGGTGGGCTAAAGAGTTCCTTGGCAGGCTACCTGGTAGGCTGGGAATCGGAACCAGGTGCCCATATTACCGCGCGATGTTCTTGACGAAGATATAGAGTTCAAAGGGCCTTTTCAGAAAGCTGCTAATGCCGAGCCCCGCGCATCGCTTGACGGCATCTCGGCCGTGCTGTACCTACTCATCGTGACGACTGGGATCCTGGACTCTTCGACTACGAAGCTGGCAAATGGGTTCTTCGCCGAACAAGCCAATCATGATGAGGTCGAGCAAGACGAGACGGGTCCCGGTGTACTTGGTGCGGAGTAGGTTGAGGGTCTGGTTGCCATCTATCGTTGAGAACACAGCAAGTTTCCGTTGTTGTGTTGAAAAGCTGTTTGGGAGGCCAACAACAGGTAGACTTCGTCATCGACGAGCAGTACGGTCCTGCGTAAGGCGAGGGTTAGAGCAGAATCTTTCGCCCGTGCCGCAGCCGAAGTCACCTGGATTTGAAAAACGGAAGAAACATTTTGATCGTACTGCCCTATCCGACGGAGCTTTCCACGAAAAGTGTCCCTGGTGTTCGTTTACGATGCCGATCGTCGCTGCGAGACCCAGACTCGCATCTGGAAAACTTGGTGGTCAGGGATGGTTCGAAAATCCAACCAAGTACTTTGGGCGCTATGCCATATAAATTGTTGCGGACTTAGATGCTAACAGGGGCTTCGGAGCTTATGAGGCCTTGATAAAAATTTTCCCGGTTAGTTCCCGGAGAAACATCGTGCAACTGATCATTTCAAGGGTTCCCGTACCGTTGATGGCAAAATTTATGATTGTCTACCGAAGCTGCGCTGCGTCGCCCAGCACCGGCCGGCAAGAACTCGGCAAGGCTGGGCCTAGGTTCCATGTTTTGTGCAGGGGAACTCTCAGCAGGGCGGCTGCTTTGTGGACAAGAGCATTCAATTTGATGGACGTTGCGATAAAGCTGCCCTTGCCCGCTGTTGGTTAGAAATCTGCATACAGAGTTCTGCGGCACGTCGCGCGGCAATCTCGGGTTTCCCCAATTCCTCATCGGCAGCGCTTCCCGGCCCAAAGGAGAGCTTGGCAAGCGAGGCATTCACGAGTAACAAGGTGAGCAGATTGTTGAAGTCATGTGCGATGTCTCCGGTGAGCATTCCGAGATTTTACAGTTTCTGGCCCGACAGGGGGTGTCGTTTGAAAAACAGATATTGCTCCTAGACGTGCAATCGTTCCGTGGTGTTGGTGAAGACTGTGCCGATGACGTAGGTATCGCCGACTCCGTTGCAGAGAGGGAATTTTGCACGAAATGGAGGGGCTTTTGTCCCGTGTGAGTGCTTTTTATCTGCTTTTGGAACGAATCTTTTCCTCCGCAATACTTGCTGGTCGGACCGGACGTCCGAAGCATAGAGGCTAGCCCGGGTTAGAACAATTTCTCATCGGTTCGCCCAGTCATTTCGGTGATCGGGCGGCCGAAGCGTGTGGCCAGTGAGCAGTTACAAAGGACGTGGCAATCTTCGAGATCATTCGCCAAAATGGTGGAAGGAATCTAGGATGGTTTGTAGGCAGTTTTCGCTAGCTTGGAGCGTGATCTCGGCTTGGCTCCCCGGTGTTGAATGTTCTCTTTGAGGAACCGTTTTTTCTGTCGTAACTCCTTTGTGTGAGCACTTCGCTTTTATGTCCTCCGTTCGACTGAGAGCTCACCAGAGATAAGAATACCAAAAGAACAAAGGCTAGTAAACCGCAGCCCAATACGGCCGGCGTGGTAAGAAAACGCTAGCAATGGCTAGCCATGCTTTGAAGGACGGAACAAAAGCTCCAAGCGGTGTTTGTGGTAAAGGGTGGCGACACGACGATGGTGTAAGTGCGATTTGCGGACCCCTGTTTCCGTGATTTGCACGGCTGGATTCCGATACGTGGGAATAGGAAACACGGTCAGTCGCCGGAAATTGGATACCGAGATCGATTGGGTCCTGATCGACGCTTGCGAAACTATCGGCGACCGTCGCAATAGTGTTTCGAGTCATGTCCGAGGTGAAAATACCCCCTAAATCAACTAGTTAGCCGGATAGTCCGTGCTGGCAATCTGCGCAAAGTAGGCTGGCAGAAACAGAAAGTAAAGGTAAATGAGATCCTTCGTGTAATAGGTAATGTGGTTTCGAAACGATTAACTGATCTACCGCAGCTGCATTTGGATGCCTGCTGAACTAGCTAGGTCGTAACCGAGAAGCAAATGGGAGATATCGGCGCGCTAGGATAACTATAACTGTATGATCGGCCAATAACGGGCTTGGCCAGGTACCGGGCTCGTTTTGGTGGCGCCGGAGATCTAATCGTTGGTTTCGAAGCCGGGATTCGCTGTCGCCCACATCTTTTGCTCGAAGTTTAAGTGATCAGACTTCCGTTTACTTTTACTAGATGGTTTGACCTGGAATTCCGCTTGATCAGCTCCGCACTGGCACCGGAAAAATTCGAGCGTGAGAAGCATCATCGGAACAGTAGAAGATGGTTTCTGAACACGAAAAACACATTTTTCGTTGGCGCGAAGCGGCAGCTCGATGTTGTTAGAGAAAATCTGGTACTGACACTCAAGCTCTGTCCAGATACGCCTCGTATGCAACCTGAGTTAAAGAAAAATAGGCGCCGAACAACGCAGCTATACCCCGGGCGGAGGTAAACCAGGAATTTAATTTAAATTTACTGACAGTGAAACGATACTGGAGCGATCATCTACATTGCTCCCCGGCTACAAAATCTGTGACGAGCCAACGGGAGCCGGTGTTGAAACGCTAACGGTAGATGTTTTCCAGGCGACAAAGTGCGGGGTTTCCCCCGACGACTTCATTATAGACAATAGGGGAGTGGGAAACAGCTTGTCAGGGCAACGACTCTTTGCTTGGCTGTCGCAAGCATGGCCCAGAGGTTGGGCTTGCCAACCCCTGAAAGAACATCGTCGATCAAGTACGCAATCTCTTCCATTTCTGCTTCTGCCATGCCGCGCGTAGTCATCGCTGGCGAACCAAGACGGATACCAGAAGCTTGGGAGGGTGAACGTGTTTCGTATGGCACGGTGTTCTTGTTGCATGTGATGTTGGCCTTATCGAGCGTCTCTTGAGCGACTTTCCCGGTGAGGTGGGGAAACTTGGCTCGGAGATCAACCAGCATCAAGTGGTTGTCGGTACCACCGGAATTGATCTTGTAGCTGCGCTTGACCATCGCTGCGGCGAGAGACTGTGCATTTTTGATGGTTTGTTCGGAGTAGCTTTTGAACTCCGGTTTCAGACATTCGCCGAAACACACGGCTTTGGCGGCGATGACGTGCTTTAGCGGACCTCCCTGGCCTCCTGGGAAGACGGCGGAGTCGATTGCTTTCGCATGAGCTGCTTTGCATAGGATGAGGCCGCCGCGTGGCCCGCGAAGCGTCTTGTGTGTGGTGGTCGTGACGAAATCAGCGTGCGGGAATGGCGACGGATGATGTTCTGTCACGACGAGGCCGGCGATGTGTGCGATGTCGGCGAAAAGCAGCGCGCCTACCGAGCGGGCAATCTCGCCCATGCGCGCGAAGTCGATAACGCGCGAATAAGCGCTAGCGCCGACGGTGATCATTTTCGGCTTCTCGCGCGCAGCGACCGCTTCGAGTTCGTTGTAGTCGATCAAGCCGCTATCTTCGCGGACGCCGTACTGGACGAATTGGTAGAGCTTCCCAGAAAAATTGGCGGGATTCCCGTGCGTTAGATGACCACCGTGGCTGAGGTTCATACCGAGGATTTTGTCGCCTAGTTGGAGCACGGCGGTGTAAACGGCGAAATTGGCCTGCGAGCCAGAGTGCGGCTGTACGTTTGCATGCTCGGCATTGAAAAGCTTTTGGGCTCGTTTGATGGCGAGTGTTTCGACTTTATCCACCTGTTCGCAGCCGCCATACCAGCGTTTCCCGGGGTAGCCTTCAGCGTATTTGTTGGTCAGTATCGAGCCCATCGCCTCGATGACGGCGGGGTTGGTGAAATTCTCCGAAGCGATCAACTCAATATGGCTCTGTTGGCGGGCGAGCTCGCTGGTGATAATAGTGTAAACTTCCGGGTCAAGTTGGAAAAGGGGAGAAGTGTTCACGTTCGGGGTAATGGGGAGAGGAGGAACCCATAACTAAAGGCTCTTGCTCTACGTACTGCAAGACCACAAAATGTCGTAAGATGCAATGCTGCTGCTCTATGCTCTATTTGGCCTCGGCGAGGAGTTTGCTCAAGTAGTCGACGATGCTTGGTACCGCTTTTATCATCTGGTCACGGGTTTGCTCGTAGAACCGCAATGGCCCGCCAAACGGATCGGGAAGTTCGCTGGAACCTGGTTTTGGCAGAAATTCGAGGAAAAGATGCAGGTTTTTCGGAACGGGGCTGGCCTTCAGTTTGATTAGTGCGCGGTGGGACTCGGTCATTACGAGGGCGGCTAGCGCTTCATCGAGCATCTTCTGGGTCAGCGGAGTGGCCCGGTGCTGGGAAATATCGACACCGACCTTTTTCAGCGCGGTTACGGAATTCTCAGAAACGCGCTTGCCCAGCCGGGCGGAGACGCCAGCAGACAGGACCTTGATGTTTTTTAGTGGGGCAGGCTTGCTGGCCAAGGCGTGCGCCAGTAACCCCAAGCCCATCGGACTGCGGCAAATGTTGGCGGTGCAAATGATGAGGACAGGCCTGGACGAAGACATTCAAAGGCCGACCATGGCGAGATTAAAAGACGGGTCAACTCTGCCGCTTGGCTGGTACTGGCGCGCGCTGGCGCGCGCGTGCTGGATGTTGATCTCTCGCTGCAGAACGCGATCGACTAGCGGCTGGACCTGTCGCCGTCTTTTGCGGGGGCGGCGCTGGACTCGAGCAGCTCGGCATTAATGCTGCTGTCGTACAAATTCTCCATGAGTTCTGCTTCGTTGTAGTGGTCCTTCTCGATTTTGCCAGACACCAGTTTCTCGAGCGAAGTGTCTTTTTATTAGACTTCGCGATCGTTTCTTACCGATTGTTAGATGATCATTGCCGGCTGCGGTTTCGAACCCGGCACGCCGAGCGTGATCAGTTTGTCCGGTAGGTAGGGAAGCCAGGGCTTCGGCAACCGGATTGCCCGCGGAAGGGCTGGTTATAATAGAAACGGCGCTGGCTCGGCGTATTGAGCCCGCGTTTCATGCAACGAGGGGTCATCGTTTTCATTATGTCTGCCTGGCGTAGGTCGAGCACCGGGCA
>NJAL01000009.1 GCA_002591725.1 Candidatus Didemnitutus mandela
GCCCCTAGTGCTGCTGTGTTTTTTCGTGATCAACCTCACTGAGTTGGTGAATATTTTACGCCCTCAGCAAACGACTCGGGCTCGGCGAGCACCAAAAACCGTTTTTTCCCCCTCGGTTTTTTGTGAGCAATGGTACACCACGACAGCAAGAACTTGGAAACCTACCTCGCAACGATCAGCCAGCAATTTCTCATCCCGACTTTCTTCGTGTAGCTGGAGATATATAAAGTCTAAATAGCCATTCTTTTCGCGTTTCTTTGGCCAAAGCGAGAGATACTACTCTGCTCACCAATAATCTCGCCTACCTCCCTACTCATTGCCTGACGCGGAAATATTGCATCGTCGCTGGCTGTCGGCTGTTGAAGGCCTGCTTCAATCTTCACGCCACATCGCTTGGATGCTGTTTACCGGGTTTCTCGTAACGGTCATTTCTATGTTGGCCCTATCCAGGGCGGAGAAACCCTCTTGTGGGCCACCGTCTCCCTTTAGTGGGGGGTTAAACGAAAACCTCCTTAAAGCCACCAATGATCAAGACCATCTGCCAGATGGCTTTTTCATTTCGCAGAGCCACGCACCGAGAAAGAAAGCGCCAGGATTATTTCGCGAGAGCTTTATCGAGGTCAATTTCCCGAAAGTTTTTATCAAAATCGCAGCGCGTCGTGACCTTTTCCCAGCCAGCGACGTTCTCTGCGTAGCCACACCGCGTCCTTCATGGCGCGCACTGGGCTGTATAACTCGCGAGGATCAGCTTTTTTGATCGCCCGAGGTGGCTCGACCAGAAGGTCGAGACAATAAAACCAGTCCGAGTTCTGGGCGACAGTTTCGACGGTGGTGATGATGCCACTGAGGTTCCAACCGGAGTTACGCCGATTTTTGAGGTTAGCCCCGAGCAGTGCCAAGCAGTTTGAACAGAAAAGTTTCCGCCGCCTCGGCATCTACAACACAGGTGAAAAGGATCGAGTCGATATCGGCGCGATTCCGGTCTCTTTCGTCGCAAAACTTGATCCGCAGGCGCTCGGCAATGCCGTGGACCGCAAGTTTGGCTGGGGAGGTACTTAATTAAAATCGCCGACGCTTTTTTTTCGAAATCCGTCAGGGGAAAGCACAGCGCACGGCCGCTCCACGGATCATCCAGGTGGAGACAGGCTTCGTGCAACTTGAACTAATAGAAACTGTCTTGTCAGCCGCGGTCACCGGCATGATGACAAGAGCGGCAGAACAAAAAAGACACAAACAAAGACGCAACAACATACGTTTGAAGCTAACAGTCACCCATACCGCCGGCGTGCCGATCAACACCAACACCGGACAATCGACATAACCTTGGGAGACAGGCGTGTAAAAAATGGTCTTATCCGGTTCGTTCAAAGACGTCTTGTAAAGCGACGCGGCAAATCGGGATTCGCAATGAATGCCACGCCAAAGGCAATCGCATCGGCTTCGCCCGCCGCCACCGTTTCTATCGCGGTTTCAAACGTAAATTTTTCATTAGCGCTATAAGGGGGGCCACCGAAAGTCGCTTTCAGTTTCGGACCGATCCAACTCGCCCATGCCATAGCGCCGTGGAGTTCCACGCCGTCGAAGCCGGCGGCAAGCGCATTCTCAGCCCCGCGCTTATAAGCGCAATGATATCGGGAGCTTTCCTCCTGCGTGTAAGCGCCCGCGGTGTAACGTAGGGCCGCTGCGGCCATACAGCGAGGGATCGGAGACCAGACCAACGTGCCAGAGTTGGATAAAGATCCACCCGCCCGCCTCGTGAATAATGCGTGTCGTCAATTTCCAACCCTCAAACTGTTCGGCCGACCAAATTCCAGGAGTATTTTTATAGCCCACGCCCAGCGGATCAACAGACGTCGCATCGCTAATGATAAGACCGGCACTCACACGCTGCCGATAATACTCCGCCATGAGTGGATTCGGCACACGACTATGAATGGCGGAGCTGCAGGTGAAGCGGCGACATAATGATGCGATTCGATAGCACGAGATCGCCGACGGTCAGAAAATCAAATATGCTATGCTGGACAATGGGGAAAGTCAAACGGAAAGCGGGTTCCGTTCGGCAAAACCAATTTGATGCCAATATGGATAAGCTTTTGGCTTTTCGCTCGCCGCATCAAGCCTTGCGACCTGCGCAGGTGTGAGATTCCAGCCAACGGCGCCAAGATTCTGGCGCAGCTGCTCTTCATTGCGCGCGCCAACGATGACGTTGGCCACCGTTGGGCGCTGGAGTAGCCAGTTGAGTGCGACCTGCGGGATGGTTTTCCCGGTTTCGGCAGCCACAGTATCTAGCACATCGATCACCTGGAAAAGATATTCGTCCGCAACCGGCGGGCCCTTATCGACCACCACTTGCGTATTCAGACGACTTTCCTTCGGCAACGGCTGGCCAAGGCGGATTTTCCCTGTCAACCGGCCCCAGCCGAGCGGGCTCCAGACGACCGCCCCCACACCCTGTTCGAGGCCAAGCGGCAACAGCTCCCATTCGTAATCGCGACCGATGAGCGAGTAATAAGCTTGGTGGGCAACATAGCGCGACCAGCCGTACTTTTCGGAAACGGCGAGCGACTTCATCAGGTGCCAGCCGGAGAAATTTGAAACGCCAAGGTAGCAGATTTTCCCCGCACGAACCAAGTCGTCGAGCGTCGCCAGCGTTTCTTCAACGGGGGTTTGTGCGTCATAACCGTGCAGTTGGTAGAGGTCGATATGATCGGTGCCGAGCCGGCGCAGGCTCGCTTCGACCGCGCGGGTCAGTGCGTACCGGGACGAACCGACATCGTTGGGTCCTTGGCCGTTGCGAAACGTACCCTTGGTAGAAATGATCACGCGATCGCGCCAGCCCTTAATTGCCCGTCCCAGAATTTCTTCGGCCGCGCCGTCCGAATAAACGTCCGCCGAGTCGAACATATTCATACCCGCCTCGATCGCGATATCGACGAGGCGTTTTGCATCGGTCACGTCGTTCGCACCCCAAGCGCCAAAAAATTTTCCTTTCCCGCCAAAGGTGCCCGTACCGAGACTCAGCACCGGAACGCTGAAGCCTGACCTACCCAATTTGCGAAATTCCATTAGAATTTTTAATTTAGCCAAATTACGCTCAAAAACAAAACTTCGTTTCTCATGACCCTAGCTCTCCCTCCCGTCACACTACTCATCTTTCTTGGCACCTACACTTCGGAAGCAAAGAAAAGCCAAGGGATCTACTCCGTTCGCCTCGATGCGGAGACAGGAAAACTTAGCGATGTGGCGATCGCCGCCAAAACGCCTAATCCGACCTTTTTCAGTCTGCGTCCACAAGGCGACGTGTTTTACGCCCTCGGCGAAAAAGGCGTGCGGCCCGATGGCAAGCCAGCCGGCGCCCTCACCGTGTTTTCCCGTAAGCGAGATCAACTAACTCCGCTAAATTCCGAAGCGACCGGAGGCGGCTCAGCTACTCACATCGCCGTGGATGCGACCGGACGACTAGCCATCCTTGTGAGCTACGGTACCGGTGAAGTTAGCTCTTTTCCGCTGCTGCGCGACGGTCATGCCGGCCCACGTACGACCTTTCTCAAAACCAGTGGTAAACTTGGCCCTAATAGCACACGACAGGATAAGCCACATCCACATTCGACCACACTGTCGCCAAATAATCGCTTTGCTTACGTATGCGATCTCGGACTCGACACGGTTTTTTGTTACGCCCTGCACCCAGAGAACGGCACCATCACCGCAGCCGGCCAATTCGCCGCTCCCGCCGGAGTCGGCCCACGACACTCCAAATTTTCCGCCACCGGAAAATTTCTCTACGTGATCAACGAGCTTGGCGGTTCGATCACGGTTTACTCCGCTAATGCGGAAACCGGCGCTCTCACACTACTCGAAACCGTTTCCACACTTTCCTCTAATTTCTCCGGGGGAAACACTTCAGCCGAAATTTGCATCCATCCCAATGGCAATTTTGTCTACGGTTCCAATCGCGGACCAGACAACATCACTGTCTTCTCCCGCAACGAAGTGTCCGGGAAACTGGCGCGCATCCAAATCATGGCTTGCGGCGGAAAACACCCACGCAACTTCGCGCTCTCTCCCAATGGCCACTGGCTTGTCTGCGCCAATCGCGACACGAACGATGTGGTTTCTTTCCGCATCGATCCGAAGACAGGCAAGCTTTCGGAACCGGTTAGCAGCGTGATGGCACCGCAAGTGGTCTGCGTGCTTTTCGCGCCTTAATCCAAAGCTAGAAAGCCGCGAACGCTACGCTAGCATTAAAAGCAGATCCCCAAAAGCGAGATATTTAGTCTAGCTGGCCGGCAGGCACCACGAAAGAAAGATCTGAGAGCAGATTTACATTCTACCGTCGACAAATTGATGCGATCGAATACAGACACATAAACACGTTTATGTGTTCCAGTTGAATAAGCTAATTCCCTCCTAACGCGTGATCCATCTCCGTTTTTGGAGTTAACGCCAAGTTTGGCTAAGCGAAAGCCTTGTTGAGTTTAATTCGCCTATGGGCTGACTATTCGATCTTATCGATCGCATTGGTCATCTCCCACATATCCTTTTTTCTGGCCCTCCGGAAAAAAACAAAACCAGCTCGAATTGCGGCCCATAAATGCGAAGCCATCAGCAGTTTGCTCTCCAGTTGTATTTTGTCTCCAGTCTTTTTCTCGGCACCGTAAAGCAAGCACACCAACTCCATGCAGCCCGCTCTGCTCTTAACGAGTCCGAAGAAACCCACGACCTCGCCGGGGTTTACGTCGAAAGACGCCAGCTGCACGCAGCCCCCCATCCCCTGGAACGGCGCCACACTTCCAGTCTACCTACACATCAACTCGCCCAAGGCGCGTAGTGAGTACAAATATGTTTTTCGTAGCAAAAAAACATTGATTGAGGTACCCCCATAGCTCCTCTCATAGACCTCATCCATACGGCGCGAGACGTAGAGCACAACGTGTCCGCTGTCGCGTAAATCGCGAATGGGGGTAAAGGCCAGCTTGCTTTAATTATCCGACAAGCTGCTGGTCGGTTCGTCGAAAGTAACAACAGCCTTCGTTGCCAACGCCCGAGAGTTTTCGTAATTTCTATCATCTAGCGCTGCACCAAGGCCAGGCCGGCCCAGTTTTTCCTCGAATACAAAGGTTTGACCATTGACCAAACAAGTGCAGGCGTCGCGAAGCTTCCGTATATCAACAACGCGCGATCAATGGACCAGAAATGGTTGAGGCAACCGCTAAGCAAAAAACTTTCCGACGCGCCCACATTTCCGGCACCAAGTCCAGTTTCTGGTGAATCACGGAAACCCGTTCCACAATCGCTTGTGACGGGCAAGGCAAATGCTTGCAGCTCGCTATTAATATTAGTATGATATCTCAACACATCGCTCAGAATTTTCAAGACAGTTGATTTGTCGGCACCATTTTCTCCCATGAGTGCATGGAAGGAAGGCTGCCGGGGTGCACGCGCACAGGGAAGGTATAGTTTCAAAGAGCATTATCAGCTTCGGCGCCACGATAAAAAGGCACATTCAGCCTTGAAGGCCAAAACACAACTTCACAGCCGTACGAAAGCCTTCCTACGTTATGAAAGTATAGACCAAACCATAAAAGCTCGTCAACAAAACAGTTTGCCATAGAGCTTGTCGACGAAATTGGTGCTGTTAATGCCAACACCGATGAGACATCCTCGGCAACTTCTGGCTTTTCGCAGCGCGAAGCAGCATCAAGCGTCGCAATCATCGTCTATGGCTGCCGACAAGCCAGCGCTTCACGCAAACCTTTTTGGAAAGCCAACGTGTTTGCGGTGTCAAAACTGCCAGGAATATCGATAGCCTGGCTGCGATGGCTTAAAAATGTTTTCAGCAGGAAAACCGGATGGACTTCCGTGCAGAGATGACGCCGTCGATCTGCTCGCGTGTCCTGGCGAGTTGTTCGAAGGGAGCGGGATATACATGCGGCCGCTCATTTCACCGACCTTGCTAGCGGGCATGTCAAGGTAAGGCATTTTTTAGGTAACTTCCCGTCCGCGCTTACAAAACGACCATCAAACAATTACGACTTACAGGCCAGCGGCTTTCGTCTTCGCCAAAATAGCTGGGGCCCAAGGCGAAAGAACGTCGGGCGCACAAATTATCAATAGCGGTAAGTATTTCCCTCATCGAACACGCCGATATTGATACCAAAACAACCAGGAAGAGGACAATTGAAAGGCCTCGAGCCATAAAGAAGGGAATTGGGCAGTTTAGGGCCCCCAAGTTCACAAAAAAAAGTCTATTTCCCAATAGTTGAAAGCCTTGAACAACACGAAGGCATTCGAAAGGCATCTCAAAATGAGCTTGTCAACGCACAAGAGAAAAATATCCGATTCCGCGCAACGCCTAAGCACCGGCTCAAGAATCTTTGCCGACACGCTGCCAATCGCCTCTGGTCGGGATCGCTACTGGGGTGCAGGGGGTCGAAATCGGCGTCACTTCTGCACCGACTCGTTTCTTGAGCACCCGGGAAAGCTCGCACAGTTTTAGGGTTGCCGCACCACCAAGAGGCTTTTACCGACAAGCAACGCAAGCGGCCTAAATGGCGACCTATGGCATCAAGCTTCGTACCGTTTTCCGGCCGGCGACCTCTCGCGCAAGTTCGCGCGCGAAAAAAGGCCCGCGGTAAATCATGCCGGTATAAACTTGCAGGAGCGTCGCCCCAGCATCGAGTTTCTCCGCAGCGCCTGCAAAATCCATCACCCCACCGACACCAACGATCAGAAGCCTCCCGTTGGTTGCTTTTGCAATGTAAGAGATTACTTCGGTAGCACGCGCCTGCAGTGGAGCGCCGCTCAGCCCGCCCGCCTGCGGCGCTCGGGAAAAAACTCCCGGCCGGGCCTGCGTCGTGTTTGTCGCGATAATGCCGTCAAGTCCGAAGTGCGCAATAACCGTGAGGACGTCATCGATCTGCGAGAAATTTAGGTCCGGAGCGATTTTTAGGAGTAGCGGCCGGCGCTGCTTTCCGGCAGCAGCCCGCGCGCGATTTTCTCCAACAAGCGCGCCAAGAAGCAGCTGCAACCACGCCGCGTTCTGCAGCTCCCGCAAGTACGGAGTATTCGGGCTGCTCACGTTCACGACGAAATAATCGGCATAATCGGCGAGTAATCGGAAGCTGCCAAGGTAATCCTCCGTAGCGCGATCGAATGGCGTTATTTTGCTTTTGCCAAGATTGATTCCGAGCGGTATGGTACGATGATCCGATCTGGGCTGTTTCGCCAACCGGCTGGCCAGCGCAGCCGCACCCTCGTTGTTAAAACCCATGAGGTTGATTACCGCCCGCTCTGACGGAAAACGGAAGAGCCGGGGTCTTTCATTGCCGCTTTGAGCGTGCAGGGTCACCGTGCCAACTTCAACGTGACCAAACCCCAAAGCCGCTGCCGCCGGCCAGGCACGGCCATTTTTATCAAAGCCGGCGGCAAGGCCGATAGCATTAGGAAACTGGAGACCGAAACACTCAATTGGTCTATGGGACACTGGATTAAGCTGCGCCCATTTTTCCAAGGCAGCGCAGAGCGGGCGCAGCCAACCGAGCGCCGTCAGTGCATCAACACTAAGTTCGTGCGCCGTTTCAGGATCTAGTTGGGAAAACGCCGGTTTGGCAACGTGATCATAGAGCCAAGACATGTTCACGCAGACTTTTAGGGCATGTCTCTGGCAATCTTCAAGCACAGCCGCCGCGAAAAACGAAAAAAATTCTAATTCCTTGCGCAACACAATCCGCGCACGCTCTGGAGCTTTCGGCGGACGTTACAAATTTTCAAGTTTAAGTGTTTCTGGATTTGACAAGGCCTAACCCGAATCCTAACCCCAATCTTTTGGTATAATTTATACTTTATATATAAAAAAATATGGCAAAAAAGATGCCACATCTCAAATGGTGCGTCATCCGCTTAGGCGAAGACCAGAATTGGTGGGTTGACGAAGTTAGCGATCATGCCCACTGGGACATTGAAGCTTTGAGCATTGTTGATCCGCGTCAGATTGACCATCTAATCGAACTAATCGAGCCGCTGCGTGACTACGGTTTCGATCCGGACGTGTTTGAACGTGCTTTTATTCCATTTCGCATCTCGAAGGATCTCTGCGAAGGGCGCGTACGTCTCGTCCGCACGGAGGAATCGCTTCTAGACTCCAATGAAAAATTATTTGCGATACCAGACATAATCGACGAGGAAAACGGGCCTCACGCCGACTTGCTCTACCATCTCACACTTCTACGAGTAAAACTCCTAAACGATCTCTTCGATTTCGAGGAGAAACTAACAGTCGATGAAGTGGAGGATCAGATCCGTAACCACGAGAACACCGATTTCATCGAAGGAAAAACCGTTCATATCTTCACTGAACTTACCACAATCCTCGACTTCGTTCCTGCCGGCTACACCGAAGAGGGTGACGAATTCGAAAAAGGCTGTAGCGTAGAGGGGAAAGAAGGTGATTTCCCCGACATCGAAGAAGAAGAAGACGAACGCATGAAGAACGATTCTTCCTTGAAATGGGACGAGGAAGACGAAAAAGAAGAAACTGAGGAGGGCGATGAACGTCCCACCCGTAGCCGTTGCTAAACCCGATGAGTCAATTTCCTAACAGATTTGCTAATAGATTTGCTAACAGTATCCACTCACCTGTATGCTTCAGCCCAGCCTATTTTGAGCTCTTTTCTCCACACTAACTTCGATTTTCCCATTTTTAACTCACCAAAAGAAATTTGCGACCAAACATCCACAACTCCAAACTGGCCATGTCGGCCATCAAGGCCTATAGGTCCTTTGGGGTTGAAGCAGTTCTCTTCTTGTGTCGCTTTAGGATATTCCCGATCCAAGAACCAAAGCTGTACAACTTGACGAACGCCAGATCAGCTTCCCATTCACCAACTCAATTTCCGCCAGTCGGCTTACCCAAACAATTCGCCAGGACTACATCGGTCGGAAGTTCTACACCAAACTAAGCGTGTCCGTCGGCGTAACCGAATATTTATACTGGAGACGAGGTACAAAACCTAGCCACCTCGCCTGGCTTCCCGATCTTTCTCTGACGAAAGCAATCCAATCTACCAGTGGATTTTCGTTCTATGCCAAGGAGAACAAGGGTTATCCCCTGACACGCAATCGTATCGTACATGATTGTGATTGCGACGTCTCCATCTCGCGCCCAGCGCCAGCCCGTCCAAAGCTCGCTGCTTCTTGCCAGGCAATTCAGGCAATTTCATCTAAGGGCCCTGTTCCGCTTTTTAGATTCCACTAATCGAGCTAATCCAGCTTTTGTTGCATCTGGTTTTCTCCCAACTCCATGAACTTGCTCCAAACAAAAAGCGTAGCCCAGCTGCAGGCTGAAGCCACCGGAGATCAACGGCTAAACAAGACGCTCTCTGCCACCAACCTAGTTAGTCTCGGTATCGGCGCCATCATCGGCGCCGGTATTTTCGTCCTAAGCGGACAGGCTGCTGCCCAATATGCCGGACCGGCTATCGTTATCTCCTTTGTCATTTCCGGGCTCGGTTGCCTCTTTTCTGGCCTGTGTTACGCAGAGTTCGCCTCGATGATCCCAATCGCCGGTAGCGCCTACACCTACAGCTATGCCACGCTAGGAGAATTCCTAGCCTGGATCATCGGTTGGGACCTGATCCTCGAATACCTTTTCACCGCGTCCACCGTGGCAGTCGGCTGGTCGGGACACTTTGTGGCCTTCCTCCGCGAGTTCGGCCTGGTGATTCCCGAATACTTTTCTCATGCTCCTTTTGACGTCGCCAGCGGTCAACTCGTTATCACCGGCGCGGCGCTGAACGTCCCAGCCATGGCCATCACCGTCATCCTCACGATCCTGCTCTATATCGGCATCAAGGAATCGGCTAGCTTTAACAGCCTGATGGTCGTGACCAAACTTTCCGTGCTGATCGCCGTGATCAGCTTCGGCGTGTGGCATCTGGTGCACCACCCGGAACTCGCCATTAACAACTGGACGCCCTTCATTCCGCCAAAACAAAGCCCCGGCCACTTCGGCTGGAGCGGCATTATGCGCGGCGCTGGCGTAATCTTTTTCGCCTACATCGGCTTCGATGCCATCTCAACCTCCGCGCAAGAAGCGAAAAATCCCCAGCGCGATATGCCACGCGGCATCCTTGGTTCGCTAATCATCTGCACCGTGACCTTCGTCGCCGTTTCCCTCGTTTTAACGGGCATAATGAAATACACTGAGCTTAACAACGCCGCACCGGTTGTGAATGCCCTCCAGGCCGCAGGCGCACCCGTTGCGCTGCGCCTTGTCGTCGAAATCGCGGCCATCGCGGGCCTCAGTTCCGTCATTCTCGTCATGCTCATGGGCCAGCCACGCATCTTTTTCTCAATGGCCAACGACGGACTGCTGCCCGCCATCTTCGCAAAAGTACATCCGCGTTTCAAGACGCCCTATATCACCACAACCCTGACTGGCATCCTCGCCGCAGCCATCGCCGGATTTTTTCCACTCAGCCTTCTCGGCGAACTCGTCTCAATCGGAACGCTCTTCGCTTTCGCGATCGTCTGCGTAAGCATCATTCTTCTCCGCTACAAACAGCCCAGCCTGCCGCGTCCGTTCAAGACCCCCCTCGTACCCATCGTCCCAATTCTAGGCGCCGCTACTTGCCTGTGGCAAATGGCTTCGCTTCCGGGCGATACCTGGCTGCGGCTCGCCATCTGGATGGCAATCGGTTTCGTTATCTACTTCGGCTACAGCCGCCACCACAGCAAACTGAACTCGAAGAAATAACATGCAGCTTTTCCGCACCAAACCTGTTGCTACACTGATCGCCGAATCAGAATTAACCGGAAAATATCAGCTAAAACGGGAGCTCGGCTGGCTCAACCTGATCAGTCTTGGCATCGGCTCGGTTGTCGGAGCTGGCATCTTCGTTTTTTCCGGTGTTTCCGCGGCGAACTACGCGGGACCGGCCATCATTCTTTCCTACATCTTATGCAGCATCTCGTGTCTGTTCGTCGGTCTTTGCTATGCGGAGTTCGCCTCGATGATCCCTATCGCCGGAAGCGCTTATACTTACACCTATGCAACTATGGGCGAGTTTCTTGCATGGATCATTGGTTGGGACTTGATCCTCGAATATCTATTCTCAGGCGCAGCCGTCGCCGTGAGTTGGTCAGCGGCAATCCAGGAGTTCCTCGCAGAGCCATGGCTCGGAATCAAAATCCCGGCGATCATCGGCTCCTCTCCGTTCGCCGTCGATCGTTCCCAACTCGTCACAACCAGCATCGGCTTCTTTTCGTATCAGCATCACCCCCTCGTCGTCACAGGTACGCTGATCAACCTGCCTGCAACTTTCATTTCACTTGCGATCGCCATCGTCCTTGTTGTCGGCATCAAAGAGTCCGCAAGCTTCAATAATTCGATGGTCTTCACCAAAGTCGCCGTGCTCGTCGTGCTTATCATCTACGGGCTCTGGTGGATGGCCAGACACCGCGAAGTCGCCATCGCCAACTGGACGCCCTTCATCCCCGCAAATACGGGGAAATTCGGTGAGTTCGGCTGGAGCGGCGTCTTCAAAGGCTCCGCCGTAATTTTTTTTGCTTACGTCGGCTTCGACAACGTCTCGGTCGCAGCTCAAGAAGCGAAGAATCCCCAGCGCAACATGCCGATCGGCCTATTAGGCTGCCTCATGGTTTGCTCGCTGCTCTTCATCGGAGTTTCCACCGTGCTCACCGGCATGGTCAATTACTCAAAGCTTAACGTCGATGCACCCTTTATCTTCGCGCTCCAGCAGATCGGCGCACCGGGCTGGCTCCGCGTGAGCATCGAAATCGCCACACTTGCCGGGCTCACTTCGGTCATTCTCATCTCCCTGCTCGGCCAGCCGCGTATCTTTTTCTCGATGGCCAAGGATGGCCTACTGCCAACTTCTTTCGGGAAAATACACCCGCGCTTCCATACACCCTATATTACTACGGCTCTCACGGGCATCATCTGTGCGATCGTCGCAGGTTTACTGCCGCTCGATTTGCTTGGTGAACTAATCTCCATTGGAACACTGATGGCCTTTACCCTCGTTTTCCTTAGCGTGTGGGTGCTGCGGATCAAGCGTCCCGACCTAACACGACCGTTCCGCACGCCCGCCCTGCCGCTCGTCTCGATCCTCGGTATCGCCACCTGCCTGATCCAGATGTATATGTTGCCGGGGGATACGTGGCTCCGGCTCGTTATTTGGATACTGCTCGGTTTCGTCATCTACTTCGGCTACAGCCACCGCCACAGCGCGCTGAACCGCAGTACAAATAAGTGATCGCGCCGCACGGTATCGGAACGTGTTGAAAACAACACGCCTCGCCAAGTCGCGACACTATTTTTCCAACTCCTTCGCCACTTCCTTTGAGAAATAGGTAAGGGTGATACCCAGCACCAGCGTGTTTAATTGCAATTGCAAGCAACAACTCGAAGCAGCATCCCGCCGATCATAGGCAGCCCTTTCCAAAAACAGCGTAGATTTGCGTGTATTCACCTGAATATTTCATAGGGCTGCCATCGGATTGTCTGTACGCTGGCACATGTCGCGGCCGATGCCGAGGTAGAGTCCCGCCAGTTTTACCATCATGATACTCTCCATTCGGGGGCATCGAGCACGGCCTATCAATCTTCGAAAGAAGGTCCACCGCCAAGCGCGCCAGCTTTTCACAATTCTTGGCGCTTTTTCACTAGATCCGGGATACTGAAACGAAACATGCCCGAAAGCGAAACGATCGGATCCGGGTTTTCCCACAACAGACAACAGGCAGTGCGGTGAAAAGTCCGCGAGCTGTAGCATGGTTTTCTCCAAGCAGTGTATGCAGCGAAGCTACCACAGGAAAGGGAAGGTTAGGTAAACGTAAGTTTAAAAGTTTTGGATATGACGCAGGGATCCGTTAAAGCACACTCGTCTCGGAACGATTATCTCAATTTTTCGCGAAGATGAACACCTATTTAGCGAGGCCACCCTCGTTCGCCCCGGGTTTTCCAAACAACTCTTTCACCTAAGTCCCATCCCCCTAGATGCCCATCCGCCTCTACGACTCTCTGAGTCGCGAAACCAAAACTCTCCAAGCCTACCATCCCGACGGCGTTTTCCGTTTCTACAACTGCGGCCCCACCGTCTACGCGCCAGCCCATCTCGGCAACCTCCGCACTTTCATCATCAACGATGTCCTTTGCCGCCTTCTAGAACTCGAATTCGGTGCCGATAAGGTCAAATACGTCCGCAATCTCACCGATGTCGACAACAAAACCATCAAGCGCGCCCGTGAGGAAGGCCGTCCACTCGCCGCTGTCACGAAACAGTGGACCGACAAATTTCACGCCGATTGCGACGCCCTACACTGTCTCCGCCCGCACATCGAGCCTACCGCTACCGGCCATATCTGCGAGCAGATCGACATGATCAACATGCTGATGAAAAACGGAAACGCCTACCGCGTTGCCGACGGCTCTATATATTTTAAGGTCAGTTCCTTCAATAACTACGGGAAACTCTCCCGCTTAAAAGAGCGCGAACTCCAGTTCGGCTCCGCGCTCGCCGGAAAACCCCAGACCAATAGCACCGACGGAAAAGAAGACTCCACCGACTTCGTACTCTGGAAGACCGAAAAACCCGAGGACACCGGCAACGCCTGGGAATCGCCGTGGGGCCGCGGCCGCCCGGGCTGGCACATCGAGTGCAGCGCGATGAGCAAAAAACACCTGGGCGACACCATTGATCTCCACACCGGCGGCGAAGATCTGCTTTTCCCTCATCACGAAAACGAGATCGCTCAAAGCGAGTGCTGCAACCACCAACTCTTCGCGCGCCACTGGTATCACAGCAAACACCTGCTCGTCGACGGCGCGAAAATGTCGAAAAGCCTCGGCAACCTCTATACCCTCGACGACCTAATAGCGAAAGGTTTTTCACCGATGGCTGTCCGTTATGCGCTGCTCGCTGCCCACCCCCGCAAGCAACTAAACTTCACGATCGACTCGCTACACGCCGCTGAGAGCGCGCTTAAAATTCTCCGCAACTTCCGCGCCAATCTCTCCGCAAGTAGCTCTGTCCGTGGAGCCTTCGCGCCGGCCATCCACGCACTCGAAGACGATCTCAACACTCCAGGCGCCTTCGGAGCCCTTTTTACCACAATCAATTGTCACACAAGTAAACCCGAGGCAAAATCATTCGACCACGCCCTGTTCGCTCTCGGTCTTGATCTCCGTGCACCTGTTTCGGTCAAAGCCGAAGCACCCGCCGAAGTCACCTCCCTCGCCCAAAAGCGCTGGGCAGCCAAAATGGCCAGCGACTTTTCCGCTGCAGACGCATTCCGCAAGGAACTCACTGCCGCTGGCTGGGCGATGCTCGATAGCAAAGACGGCTACAAGTTGGAGCCGGCCAGAAAGTAAGCTATTCGACAAAAACCGGAACTAGAGGACCTTCGCGCCGAGTAATGTAATACAGATTACATTATGATCAAAGCCATCAGAACAGTCGGCAATTTCCAAAGCATCACCTTTGACACGGCGCTGATGGACCTTGCCCGCCTTAATGTTGGAAACCAGATCAAAATCACCTTCTACAAAAGCAACGCTATCTGTTTCACGCCCGTCCGTCCCGTCGCTATCGCCAAAAATGGTCACGTAAGAAATTAAAAACTTTATGAAGGACTGACAAGCAGACGATAAAACGCCTGACATTCGTTCGTCACTGGACAACTGCTTTTTCCTCGTCGCTAATGTTGAAAAAACTTATGCTGCTGCCACAGAAATATTTGAAGGTTCGGACGGTTCGCTCGGCCTACGCGAATCGGCTATTGCTGCACTGCAGACCACATTTAGTGGGGAAATCCGTTTACGCCGGCGTTCCAGAAGGTGGCCACAGCTTCTCTTTTTTTATCTACCCCAATTATCCTTTAGTTGATGGCAACAAACAAACAAACAAACAAACGTCCCACTTTCGATGCGTGTCTATTTTCCTGGCTCAACGGCACCACATCACAAACTAACAACGAAAATTCGGAAATCCTCGTTCCTGAAGTTGCTACCCCGCTAGCTTCTCTTCTGAAGTCTACCAAAAAACAGCAGCCAGACGGCTAACATTCTCCCTTGGCAATTAGTAAAAACCGTTTAACCGTGATCCCGCGCCAGACCAGGTGTGTTAGGTCTTTGCTCGTTAATTCGAACAAAAGATAACCGCTGAACATACCATTCTTTTCTTAAGCCCCTTCGATTCCCCGTCTGCGATCGACAAGGTTCTCCGAATGCGCCCATTACGGCCTCCGCCGAAAGATGTTTGGAACGACTAAATGATAGGCAACTCGAACATTGACGACCGATGGATCGGCCAGCTAGAAAGCACTTTACAGCACATCGCCGAAAAGCAATACAAATTTCGTTTGAGTGGAGCATATATCATCCTACCAGGCCGCATCACAGAGATCGATTTCGTACATCCTTAAGAGCGTTAAGAGCGAAAGCAAAATCTTCCACACCTGCATTGAAGGCGACTTAAGCAAAGGCGCGTTCGCCCTCCTGGGCCAGCTATCCACCACCATCAAAATAACTGCCTCGCTGTCACTGTGGAGCGTTAACAGATCGCCAACAACGTATCACAGTTTTTCAGTATTCGCCCCCTCACTCGGCTACCTCTATCAGGCTCGTTACTCATTGTTAGGGGTTTTTATCAGGCATAGAGATTTTGGTCTGCTGCATCGAAGAAAGCTATGACATCGGTTTTGCTGACCCGGAGGAAGGACGCATTCTAATACCTAACTTAATCACAAAAAAGCGAGCAATACGACCACGGATCTGAAACTTAAATTTTTGAATCCGATACATATCTGATCAATAGGTTTTCTAAGGGATTCGAAGTTAATCGCCTCGAGTCGATATTATCTAGTCACCATAGGATATGTGCAAATCGGGTCACTCCTGGCAGCATTTTTGCTAAGTGCGTCCGGTCTGGACTTATCTCATCAAATAAATCAAAATGACTTTCGCCGCCAGCTCCAAATTCAAAACGATAAAAAAGACTAGCTATCTGCTAGCCACGCTAAAAAAATAAATAGTTTTTTAACTGGGCCACAATCTTAGATCATCAAAAGAGGATTACTGATATCCCTACCCGAGTAATGGATTAATGGATGGATTTTGTTCGGTGCCATCAGAAGTTTCAGCGCCAGGTCTGGTCTATAAGCAACTCTAGGGATAGCAGCATAACTAGCGAGATAAGACTTTCCTTGGTCTCAAGGTATATAAGATTTTCAGTTTTTCAGAACAGTTTCGCTATAACAATCTCACTGTCGATTTTGAGAAAGCCGAACTCAAAGAAGATATCTATCCATCTATACCCCGGTTCCGGGGAGCCGTTATTTTTTCGACAACTGAAAGCCGATTTGGTTAAAATGAGAGGGTATTACCAACGCCACTATCAAGCCATTCCCGACTATTACCGTACCTCAAAAAACGAAAAGCATGGTTATGCAAAAGTTTTATTCAATGACGGAGGAATGGAGGGATGTGATGATCGACTCTTTGACGAGTAAACGCGAATCCTGGATATAACCTTTAAAAAACTGGACGAAGACACGCCTTGAAAAGTACTCCAGGCTAGCATCAGCGACCGTGCAACAACCCACACATTGTATAGGATCAGACCATGCATATACAAGATATTGCAATATGCAACCACTCAGGGGAAAACTAGGAGTGAGATCCTTAAGTATTCACAGTCTAAACATTATCACTATTCGTTCCTTCAATAAAAAAATCGGAGCTCTTTGATATCGTCGAATGCTGCATGGGGAAAATAAATTTAATGTTCCCAAAGGCCCTATCTGCAACAAAGTCGTTTGATATGCTGCAAAGCTTCAACTTTCCAACGAACAAATCTTGGTCGCTAAGCCGACCCCCTGCAGCTAGCTTAGCCGAGATCGAGAATCGAAATGCAGCTGCGGCACGAATTGTAGGACAAGTCAGCTTGTTTCTGAAAACGTATCGCCCCGATGATTACTTACCTAGGTAAAAAAGCAGATTCTAGAGTTACACAGGAAATCGTTAGACAGTTGGAAGCTGTCACAAGTGCTAAGGATAGCGAAGAACGCCTTAAATCAACAATCAATATAACCTCTCCTCTCTTCTCTTGTATCGATCATTGCGTGAGCACACTGAAAGCTGAGTTTTTAGAATTCCCATTTCGCTTCGGCCTTAGCACATCTGACTGTGTGGCTGCCGATCCGCTCGAACGGCCGGTATCTATGAACAAGACCAGCAGCAGGGCCAATCACATAGCCTGTGCTACTTAGGTGCATTAGGTGCAGCTATTGGCTCCACATCAATTTATGACGAACAATCGTAAGCCCATACCAGCTTTTCTCTTTTGGATGAACCAACATAGACGCATTTCCTTTCCGAGCAGGTCTACAAATCAGAAACAAAAGAGCTAAAAATACAGAGTATAATTCGGATTTAGAAAAGGAACGAAAACTATTCGCCGTGTTCTACGATTCTACCGCCAAGAAAGCGTCGGCACTTCAGATCCTTGTTACGGAGCACGCAAATCTCTGTGAGCAGTGGTTCCAAGACTCACTAGTTGAAACTCTGTAAACTAAAGCACTCGCATTGGCTCTTGGCGGCTGGTAAATTAGTTTCTACCCACCGCACTTTCGACAAAGGTTTTCGCTCCTATAACATAACATGGAACCATTTTGGTTCTATACGGCATGAAGAGGCCCAGTATCAGGCTATTCTCAAGAGCATTTTGGGAAGCACTTAAAATGTCTTTCAAGACACTAACTCAGAAAATAAATCATAACCATCCGTGTAGTAATAAAAACTCCCAATAGGTTTTCCAGAAGTGCCTACCGAAGCAAAAGCTAAGTTTGAGCGAGCCCCGCCCTTGTGGCCTGTTACCCAATTTGGCCCTGCATTCGTAAGCAGGACAAAAACAACTCTAGCTATGATGACTCCGCTCGAAAAAATCCGCCACTCGGCCTCACATGTGTTGGCGACCGCGCTTCTCCGCATTTTCCCAGATGTCAAGCTCGACATCGGACCACCCACGGACACGGGCTTCTATTACGACATCGATCTCGATCACAAACTCACCACTGAGGACCTCTCGAAGATCGAGGCCGAGATGCAAAAGGTTATCGACGAAAACCAGGCCTTTATCCGAAAGGAGGTCTCCCGCGAAAAAGCCGTCAAGATCATCAAATCGTGTCACCAGGAACGTTACAAACTCGGTCGTCTAGCCGACATTTCCGAGGGCAAAAAAATCTCGTTCTACACCAACGGTGAATTCTTCGACCTCTGCGCCGGCACACACGTCAGTTACACCAACCAAATCAAGGCGTTCAAGCTGCTCTCCATCGCCGGCACCTATCATCGTGGCGACGAAACCAACAAGCAGCTCCAGCGCATATATGGCACCGCTTTTCCGTCGAAAGCCGAGCTCGAAGCATACCTCAACCAGCTCGAAAAAGCCAAGCTCCGTGACCACCGCAAGCTCGGCAAAGACCTGAAACTTTTTCAGATCGACGAAGATGTTGGCCAAGGTCTCATCCTCTGGACGCCCGCCGGAGCAATCATTCGACAAGAACTGCAAAACTTCATCGGCACCGAACTGCGCAAACAAGGTTACGCGCAAGTCTTCACGCCGCACATCGGCCGGCTATCGCTCTACAAGACTTCCGGTCACTTTCCCTATTACAAGGAGTCGCAGTTTCCGCCCGTCGTCGAACGCGATCTCCTTGGTCAGTTGATAAACTCCGGCTGCTCCTTCGCCGAGATGGCCAACCGCATCGAAGCCGTCTCTACCAAGCTTGCTGAAACTCTCGCTGCGCGCACCGGCAAGGAAACAGTCCCCAAAGAACGCATCCTTCCCGACGACCAGCTTATCGACAGCTTTCTCCTGAAGCCGATGAACTGCCCGCACCACATCAAAATCTATGCCTCACAACCGCACTCCTATCGCGACCTACCGTTGCGTCTTGCGGAGTTCGGAACCGTTTATCGCTGGGAACAATCCGGAGAACTCAGCGGCATGACGCGCGTCCGCGGCTTCACACAGGACGACGCACATCTTTTTTGCACGCCCGAGCAAGTGGAACAGGAAATTATGGGCTGCCTGTCGCTTGTAAAAACCGTGTTTACCACTCTCGGCATACAAAACCACCGCATCCGCGTCGGCTTGCGCGATTCGGACAGCAAAAAATTCGCCGGCGATCCCGAAAAGTGGGACCTTGCCGAAAACGCCTGCCGCGAAGCGGCCAAGATGCTCGGCGTGCCGTTCACCGAAGACCCCGGCCAAGCCGCGTTCTACGGCCCGAAGATCGACTTCGTCATCAAGGACGTCATCGGCCGAGAATGGCAGCTAGGCACCGTTCAAGTCGACTACGTGCTGCCAGTACGTTTCGGTCTCAGCTACACCGGTCCGGACAATGCCGCGCACACACCGGTCATAATTCACCGCGCCCCCTTCGGCTCAATGGAGCGTTTCTGCGGCATACTCATCGAGCACTTTTGCGGTGACTTCCCCCTCTGGCTCGCTCCCGAGCAGGTGCGCATTGTTCCGATCAGCGACAAGGTACTCGACTACGCGAAAGCAGCGCTCAGCCAGCTGCTCGCCGCCGATGTGCGAGCCACGCTCGATACGCACTCCGATAAACTCGGAGCCAAGATTCGTCGCGCGGAACTGGAAAGGATTCCTTACACGCTCGTTATCGGCGCCAAGGAAGCCCAAGCAGAAAGCGCCTCTGTCCGCTCCCGCGCTAAAGGCAACGAAGGCGTGTACAAAGTTGCCGACCTGCTCGCCCGTTTTAAGTCCGAAGTCACCACCCGTACTCTACCGGGGAAGAAGCCGGCGGCGCCGAAAGCCTAATTTTACCAGAGGGCACAGGATTTCTCCCGCACCCCTCCATCTTTTCTGGGACAAAAATGAACGCAAGCCACTGGTATATTAGGCGTCTCACCGCTGTTGATTCGGAACAAATTGCCGGCCTCGCAGAACGTGCTGATCAACTGAGTCTAAGACGGCGCTGAGAATATCCAGAGTATTTGCGACATCGTACAGCTAATTTTTGATCTGCAGGGAAATCAGCCGCATCGCGCCAACCTTTACTGAAATGTTCGCCCATCGCCAGGCCCGACAGCAGAGCCTCGGAGCCGCCCTCATGCCAACTAAAAAACAGGAAGCCCTGGCTGCCAGCAAAATGATGCTTGTGCTCGACATGGTCACTGGTAGTGGCAGCGCGTCTGGGAAATTCAAAATTTTCCTCTGCCCGCAAAACAGGTTTTTCAGCATAACTTATTGTAGCATAAATTAATTACAGCATAGCTTGCTATTATTCCGATCTTCCGGATCCATGAGCCTTAGTCGGGCTGGCTTCCGGCCCCGTTTCGCCCAGCATCAACATCATGGATTCGCCTTTCGAGCCATTTGGAAGAGCTTGATGCCATTCTCTTCCCTCGCGCTCATGGACAGTTTCAACAGATTCCGTCCCGGCTCAAGGAGCTCCGCCGTTATCCGAACGTCGCGGAAATCGCCTACCAACTAGTTTGGACGTACAAGATGTTCGGTGTCCCGCCGAAACGAATCCCCAATACAGAAAGGCCACCGCGCTCGGCCTGCCGCCCAACGAGCTTTCCGGAACATTTATCGGCCTAGGCAACACACTGCACGTTTTGGGCGAAGGCAGGTCGCGCTGTCGACGTGTTACACTTCGTCAAACTGTAGTTTCCAAAAACTGCAAATTCGATGTGTTCCTCAATCTCGCCCTACATAATTCAGGGCAGCCCGGCCGAGGCGCTCCGCCTGGTTATCACCATCCTTTGCAAAACAACCAACGGTCCCGCAATCACCACCTACCAGCGCATGTTGCAGCACGAAGCGGCCTGCCTGAGATAGGCACCTAAAATAAATGCCACAGCCGGACCGGGCCGCTGCGCGGTCAATTTTATCGCCGGCTTCGGACTCGTTTTTATTTTGGCACAGCGTCCGCGTCTCTTTCCCCACAGCTCCCGTTATGGGCTTCCTTCCATATTCTCGTCCTCTCGTTTACTTTCGCGTTTTTGTTGCTTTCGCGCGCCCAGCTTTTTATCTTCCCGTTCCTATTTACGAGACCAAAGATTTCTTTGTTAAAAACGAAACTGTGCGCGGCCGGTATCACCTGGGGTAACGATCAATACACCCTCGTTTGCGAGCTCTCGGCCAAAGTCCGCCACACCCGAACGCATCTAATCGCGCTGGACAAACCCGGTTTATCGCTGACGCCGGGGCAGGCGCTTACTCCTATCATCCGACTGCCCAATCCGTTATCCAATTTCGCAGGAATGAAAAAAGAGCCTATTACCTACAAGCGGAATGATGGCACCGCATTCTCCAGCACACTTTTTTCGTCCGCCAAACTATAAGGCGTCCAACGGCCCGCTCCCGACTCCGCTTTGGACGTACCCGTGCGAACTCAAAGACACTGACCCAACGAGCCAGTTGCACGACTTGCCCTATCATTTTGCGCACGTCAGCCTATTCAAACCGCTGCCGTTCTCATTCACCAGCTATAATACCATACTCGACAGCTCCCGCGATATCGATGACCGCCAGAGCAATAGCCGAACATAACTACACCTACATTTTCCAATTTATCGCCAGCACAAGACCGCTATCTACGAGCTCTTGTGCCGCAGCGTGACAAGCCGCCAACCTCCTCGCACACTCCGACCTGTTCTGTACTGGAATCACCCAAAACGGCATCTACAATTGCACGTTCACACTGTTTTAATTTGATTCTAAAGGGCGCACTTTTTTAGATGTCAGAGTTATCCCATTATATCGCCCCTCAATTTATGGAGACAAAGTTAAGAACGTGCTCTTGTTCATCCACAGCACGGTCGATAACAATTAGGGCACCTTTCCGATTCAAAGCGAGCGCCTATACAACGCTCATAAAACCCACGGCATAAGGGCCTATTATGTACATCTTTTACACAAAATATATTTACAAATAATTTATAAATACAAAATTACGTAAAAAATGATAAAGGCTCACACTTGCACAAAATAAGAACAGGGCAATTATTAGCAATTGCATCTCTTCACGAGCGCTTTATCAGGCGATTCTCATCAACTTCCGTTCACCAGCCTTCGCAATTTCAGCAGGTTCGCATCCTGCAATTCGGGTAGCAGCAATTCATCGTAAAAAAGACCCGATGTGCGCAGTCCCGTGGCTAACCTCAACACCGTTGGGTAACCATTAAAACCAGCCAGCCGATTTTTGCCGCGAGCACGTCGAATAAAGCTTGAGAACGTCCCTCTTCTCCCGGCCGTGAAATGCATCGAAGTTGTCAGTGAACCCCTCCAAGCTTTTGCCCTATCCGCAAAGCTTTTGCTTTGGCCCTGCCCTGTACCCAACGATGACCGAACTCGAATCGAAGACTTCCTCCAAAAATATGTAATTCTCCAAAAAATCTGCACGTCCGCCTCAAACCACATAGGAGCCGACGGCGAGTGCCGTCGAAGCATGCAACTCTTGGATGAGGGGCAGTCTCTGCTCTGTCAACGCCGCCTCGGAAATAAAGACTGGATTGATGCTAACCATCTCCGTGTAAACCGAAATGGGCTCCGGCTGTTCGGTAGCGGGCTTCGCAAGCGCCATACTGTCCTTAAGTAAGCCGGTAGAGCCAACGGCTTTCACCGCCAGAATTTTCCGCACCGTTCAGTTTTACCCACCGCGGCGCAATCCAGATCAGCTCAACATAACACCGAAGAATAGGGATTCAGAAAGCTTCGTTCGCCGTCGTATCGAAAACCCTTAAAGTCTCCCGCTGCCGTTTCCGCCTGTTCCAAAATCAAAGAGAGAAGCGCTTACTAATTCCCATTTATCCAGCGTGCACAGACAGTCAGGTTTCACCAGCTTTTATTTCCCATTGGCATTTAAAACACATTCCGCAATCGAGGCCGCTTTCTCCGGAAGCATGGCTTTCCACTCCGGTAATAAATTTCTCTGCTGTGAAGGGTTTTGCAAAACTGCCGTGGCTCCCAAGCGCCGAACCGCATAAAAATCAGATCAGTCAGCTACGCCTCTTTAACGTTGCTGGACATGCCAATGATCGGAAGGTTCGGAAACTTCTAGCACACCTCCTGAATCCCCTCGGTCCCATTTTTTCATGGCATGACAATATCTGTAGCGAGGAATCAAAACCTGGGTGCCCCCCTGCAATCGTTCCAGTATTTTCGCCCCATTCTTAGCACATTCGATCTCTGATTCTCTTTGCCCAGAGCAAATAATCGAAACCGTCGTACAACAGCGCATTGTTGTCGACGAGCAAGACATGTAGCCGCGAACCAACCGCAGCGGCACCCAAATTTTGCTACCCGATCAAGCTGTCTTCCGTTTTTTCATTATGTCCGCATGATTCATTATTAAGCGATTATTTCGCTCCCAGCAAATTCCAAAGCTCAGAGAGGCAGCCTGCAAGGGGGAGCCCTCACTTTACCTAACCCAATCGGGAAAACTGCCAGCCTGCCTGCTGCCAAGTTCGCGCAGAGCTCACAAAGAGGGACACGCCGCCAGCGAAACGGGAGCAAAAATTGCTTTGGTTTGAGAAAATCGTCACCCACGATCTCCAGCCTGGGCGGACGCATATAAGGCCTCTCAAATACGATTTCTATCTGGACCCATTTGATGGGCTGCACAAATTTCGGCAACCATATCAAGCTACAACAACGACAGGAACCAGCCGTAAAGTCGCACCGCGCAGACCTCTTTCGCCTCGGCTCGCAAAATAAAAAACGCTATCTATTTGTCGGGAGGCACGTACGTTCATTAATCTTGTGACCAACCATGCCACACTGGCGTAAACGCTTTCGACTACGGCACCGTCCATCCGAACAACGATGTCGAGTCGCGATCCAACCGCAGCGCAAATGGGAAGCAATGCGGCTAACATCTGCTCTTGATTCCTTTACGGCGTGGAGATTCGGGCGGCTGCGTCGAAAGCTCGGCGATTTGTATTGGCAGGAAATCGGTTTTAGGAGGCAGCGAATGTTGTAGAGCATGCACGAAGCGGAATAGCTATCAGCACCGCGCTGACATGCTCCTTAATTTCTTGCAAATCGCTCGAATACGCGTAAGGCTGCTGCGCACCATCAGCCACTCGGCGTCAGTCTTCTTTGTGCCGTCTGCGCCAGAGCAATAGCCTTAGTCGTGCTAAGCGATACAATGCCAAACGCCACGGGCGACCGCCCGGCGAATGCTTCAGTGCAGGTACGCACGGTCGCAATTTTCTCGTCAAAACTCAGCATCGCCGCTTCGACCAGCAAGCCACCTGTCACGACGTTCGTACAACCAACGTCGACCAGCCAGCACCCATGGGCGGCCAGAGTATCGTATTCAGCCAAAAGATTGGCCTGCAGATTGGTCACAATCCGCCGGAATGACGCCGCGCAATTTCATCAAAAAGCCAAGAGCAGCAGTCGGAGGTGAAGATTGCCAGGTCCACACAGGGCTTCCCCGGCCAGTCAGCAGACTGGAGAGTAAGAGCCAGAAAACCGACCCCATCGTGACCGTAACCGCAAGCGATGCTCAGGCTAGTATATCTCTTGAAACACCCAAGATAGAACAACCCGTAGGGCGAAACCGGACGATAAACAAACCACGGGTTGGTTCGACGCCGAAGAAATCGGCGTCGATCGGTTCCGGAAAAAGGCCCGTGCACCCACAGTGGTCTGTGGCCACGCGATCCAGAAAGATGGTGTCACTATGTCCCGTGGTTTCCATCAGCCCGCAAAGCGTAGTTTGCCGCCTATCGGCAGTAATGGAAACTTTTCGCTCAATTAGCAAAAGGATTTGGCGAAGTAAAACCCCGGCTGGGTGAGCGCAAGGCTGCAACGATTTCCCTGTTGCACCGGCAAGCACAGCTGGAGCCCATCGAGCATCGCCAGCGCCTGCGAATCGCCGGTCAGTACCAATTCATCAGCCACAAAATCGCCCGCAGTCGTGTAGATCGACATGATGACGCCCGCCCCCGCACGCCAGCCGTAAACGTTCATACTCCGTCGCCTGGGAAATAAACCAAGCCAATCCACATTTATCTTCGTACCCGGCTCAAAGGCCTCCGTTTGTTTGACGTTGAGCACACGCGCCTCGATGCCCCCAGTTCCCGCACCAACGCCGCAAGACCGTGAATTTTGTGATCAAACATTTCGCTGAGTCTGGAAAAATTCAGTAACCTTTCCTATTTTTTCGTGTAGCTTCGGACAACGTTACAAAAAGATTTTTCTGCTATCGCACAGGTCGCGAAAAGCCCCGGCGAACCCGATGCGTGTGGGCCTTGGTAAAAAGCTAGCCCCAGCTAACGAGATCCCTGTTCTAGCTGCAGCTTGATATAAGAAGGAAGAAGGACTGCGCAAACTCACCGTCTACTTCAGGCCCTTCGCACACTATTCTTGGAAACAGCGAGCGAGCACCTGGTGCTCGCTCGCCGAGACATAGACGGTTCTTCCACGCCTATAAGCATCGGCACCTTTGCGGTTTCGCTCCAACACCATAACGCGAAATTCTTCGCATGCGAAATAGTAAGCGCTACAAAGCTCTATGATCCCTCCCCAGCGATGATAACTAACTTTATGAAAGGAACATCCATCGAATACCCCCAGAGGAAAGGATCCTCGTCGTCGAGCCACAACATGCACATGCCTTCGCTCGTCATATGAGCCACACCGCAGATCGTCGGCCCCGGATGTACGTTCCCCCTTTCTCATAGCGATAACTGTGCAGAAAAACGCTGTCGATCACGCTTTTCTGCGCCCAGTCCTTCCCAATTCGCTATTCTCCCATCGGCCCGGCCGCCAGGCAAACAAGCTATGACACTCGTGCGTGTGCCATAGAACGATTGGCGATAGACTGTACCAGGATAAAGAATAAATTGAGGGCGCTCACACCAGACGATCGGAGACAGGTTGAACAGCTCGACACGATCGACCAGCGACTCTCCTGTACATTACCACCCGTCTTAGTGCTAGAACATAGACAGTCCGTGTGTCCACTCGAGATAATTCGAACGCCCTAACCGTGATTGCCGCTCAGGAAAAGCTATTTACCGCTCCAAGCCACAGTCGCCGCACATGAACCCGATTTTAGGAAATCCGATCTTCACATTCGCCGCCACGGTCCAGCTAGACACATTTCACCACAGCAACGCTGCCATCGACGTGCAAAACAGCTTCCATCAGACCGACGGATGCATTCTGTGTATCCCCGGGGAAGTCCGAACGAGGCGTGCCAGTAAGACCACCCGGTCGTGCCGTAGCCGCATATGTCAGCAGGTCGATATTGTTAAAAAACCACGCTAACTGGCAGTTAAGATCGTGGGGTGCGAAAAGCAAGTTGCTGACAATGCCGTCCGAGCCGCGTGGCTAGTTCACGATAGCGGAGTGGTAGAAATGAACCATCCGGGAAAATCTTCACCCGTTCGCTCACCGGTCCGGCCCCAGATCGGCGCCGCCCGCCAAGACCAGACGCGTCGGTTCTCCATCCGTGCGCGAGTCGAGCATGTAAACCCCATAGCCATCTTTGCCTATGCGAGAAATCAGGCCCTTCGCAACGCTGCGTTATCGAGATCACCGTTTCGAATGCACACGATCTCCTTGGTTGGGACAGCACGAAAGTGGATGTGTTGCCAGTCTTGCCCTTTTACGCAGCAGCCACGATCGCGTTGACAATCTGGTCCTTTCTAGTTAGCCAGTAACGACAAATTTCACTTTATCTTCGGTTGGAAACCTACCGTATAATTCCTTCCCGCGATAAACCTCGGAGTTGGCCTTTTTCCAGCCAAGACTCTTGATTTTGATCACTATAATGTCAACGACGCAGGTGTGTCTGGCAAGCGCTTCCATCACCAATTCCAGCTTAAGGTAGCGTATAAGGCATTTGACTCGATCGCCAGAAGACAAAAATTTCCTCACGTTAAATGTCATTGCGGGGAGCGGGTAGACGAAGCAATTATACTGATTGCTTCGTCTACCACAACGCAACAACGCATATCGCAATGAACATCTCATGGCCAATTCCTCTGATCTCAACATCGATTATGTCGCCAATCTAGCCCGGCTCGCGCTTACGCCAGAGGAAAAGGAAAAGTTTTCCCAACAACTCGGCAACGTTCTTCACCACATCGCCCAGCTAACAAAGGTCGATGTTACTGGAATCGAGCCCACCACATACCCCTATCCGGTCCACAATATCTGGGCGGAAGACATAGCGTGTCCCGGGTTGAATGCGGAACAGGCTCTGCGTAACGCCCCGACCCAGCGCAAATCGATGATCAGCGTCCCCAAGGTCGTCGAATAAAACATGAGCGCCGAACTTTACTTTCAGACGATCACCGAACTCTCGGCACAACTAGCCACCGGCACGCTGTCGTCGGTCGAACTCACACGCGCCATCATCGCTCGTACCGAGGAGGTCGACAACCGGGTAAAAGCGTTCAATTCCCGCGATGAGGCCGACGCACTCGCCCAAGCCGCGGACTCCGACACCCGACGCGCCGCAGGCCTCGCTCTCGGCCCACTGGACGGCATCCCGATCGGCTTCAAGGACATGATCGCCGTCGCTAACCAGCCGCTGACAGCTTCAAGTAAAATCCTGGCAAATTTCATTTCGCCTTACGACGCGACCGTCACGCGCAAGCTCAAGGGAGATGCCGGCGCCGTGCTATGGGGGCGACTAAACTGCGATGAGTTCGCCATGGGCTCGTCAAATGAAAATTCCGCCTTTGGTCCGTGTGCGAATCCTTGGGATCTAACGCGCGTTCCCGGCGGATCGTCTGGCGGCAGTGCCGCCGCTGTCGCTGCCGGCGAAGTCATCGCCTCGTTAGGTTCTGATACGGGCGGATCGATTCGCCAGCCGGCCGCGTTATGTGGTCTGGTCGGAGTAAAACCAACTTACGGACTTGTTTCCCGTTACGGACTCGTGGCGTATTCTTCGCTACTCGACCAAATCGGCCCGTTCGCCCGAACAGTCGACGACGCAGCGTTGTTGCTAGGCGCCATCGCCGGCCATGATCCGCTCGACTCCACCTCCTTCAGCGCGCCCGTGCTGAATTATTCAGCGGAGCTAGCCGCTCGCAAAGGCCCTTGGAAACTCGGCATTCCAAAAGAATACTTCGGCGAAGGGCTCGATCCCGAAGTTGGCGCTGCAATCGAAGCCGCTATCAAATTCTATACTGATCGAAGCTGCAAAATAAAAGAAGTGTCGCTGCCGCATACCCAATACTGTCTCGACACCTATTACATCATCGCTACAGCCGAAGCCTCGTCGAACCTCGCCCGTTTCGACGGCATCCGGTATGGTCACCGATCGAAAGAAGCCACCAACGCCATCGACATCTACACAAAATCGCGCGCCGAGGGTTTCGGTGAGGAAGTAAAGCGCCGCATAATCTTCGGCAGCTACGTCCTCAGCAGCGGTTACTACGATACCTATTATCTCCGCGCGCAAAAGGTCCGCACGCTAATCCGTCACGATTTCCTCAATGCCTATGAGGAAGTCGACGCACTGCTCACACCAACGTCACCCGTCCCGGCATTTAAGATCGGCGAAAAGTCCGATCCCCTGGCTATGTATCTCCTAGATGTCTATACCATCGGAGTAAACCTTGCCGGCCTGCCTGGCGTGAGCGTGCCGTGTGGTTCCACCCAAACCGGTCTTCCGATCGGTCTGCAACTCATCGGCCAATCGTTTCAGGAGGCCAATCTACTCGCCATCGCCAAGTTTTACGAGCAAGCACACGCCTGGACGACCAAACATCCGATTCTCTAACGGCATGGATTACGAAGCAGTCATCGGCCTCGAAGTACACATCCAGATCAAGACGGCATCCAAAATGTTCACGCGTGTTGCTACGGGCTATGGCCAGCCGGAAAACACACTTACCGATCCCGTTGTGCTCGCGCTGCCGGGAACTTTGCCCGTCCTCAACAAAAAAGCGCTCGATGCGGTCATCAAAACCGGGCTCATGCTCGATTGCGAAATCGCATTGGTAACCCGTTGGGACCGCAAAAACTATTTCTATCCTGATAACCCAAAAAATTACCAAATTTCCCAATACGATCAACCGGTCTGTCGTCACGGCGGCGTAGAGATCGAGCTGCCCGGCCCGTCGCTCGCAGTGATGGGCGAACACAAAAAAATTAAACTTATGCGGATCCATCTGGAGGAAGATGTTGGCAAACTAAATCACAGTTTTAACGATTCCTTGATCGACTACAACCGCGCCGGAACCCCGCTCATGGAAATCGTCACCGAACCAATGATCCGTTCCGCCGAAGAAGTTTTTTCCTTTCTCACTTCGCTTCGTCAGTCGTTGATCTACGCAGGTATCTCCGATTGCGATATGGAAAAAGGCCAAATGCGCTGCGACGCGAACATCTCGATACGCCCAGTCGGCAGCACGAAACTCAGCACCAAGGTGGAACTAAAAAACCTCAACTCAATCTCCTACATCCGGGATGGTATCGTCACCGAGATCAAACGTCAGATCAACGTTGCTACCAGCGGCGGTGGAATCGTGCAGGAAACGCGCCTTTACGACGGCGAGACTGGCCACTCTGCCTCGATGCGCTCGAAGGAAATGGCGCGCGACTACCGCTACTTCCCTGATCCGGATTTGATGCCAGTCGTCATCGACGAGGCATGGAAAGCCAAGCTCGCCGCCGAATTGCCCGAGCTTCCCCTGGCCAAGCAAACGCGGTTTATCGAGAAACTCGGTCTCCCCTACTCGGCCGCTTCCGTCCTTATCCGCGATCGGGCGCTCGCCGATTTTTTCGAGGAGATCGTCAAGCTAGGAGCCAATCCCATCGCTGCCGCGAACTGGGTTGCCAACGACCTTCTACGCGACCTCTCCGCCGCCGGGCAATCGCTCACCGAAAGCAAGGTCACCGCCACTCACATCGCCGGCTTGGTTGCTCTGGTAGAGCAGGGGACCGTTTCGAGTAGTCAGGCAAAGGAAATTTTCTCGGAAATGACAAAAAGCAGCGAACAAGCCGTCGCCGTCGCCGACCGCAAAGGGTTAAAACAATCCTCCGATACGGGCCAGCTGGAAGGTTGGTGCGCAACCGCCATCGCCAACGATCCGAAATCTGCAAACCAAGTCTGCATCGGAAACGCGAAGGCAATTAACGCCCTCAAAGGCGCCGTAATGAAACTTTCCGCCGGTAAAGCCAACCCGGTATTGGTGGACAAAATTCTAAAGAAGAAGCTCGAAATCTAGGCTTTAAAACTTGTCGAAGATACAGAAATATATCAAGTAACCAGCACTTCGAAAAACAGTTACTTGATTAATCGTTTGGTTCTCTTTGTCTCTACAGCGAAAATAAAAAAATTTTTCTCCTAGCAGATTTTTTATCGAGCAGCAACTTCATTTCACCTCTTCGGCGATTTTGATGTGGAGTTCGCGGAGCTGCTTTTCGGTCACAGATGCCGGGCTTTGGACCATGAGATCTTGCGACTTCTGTGTTTTCGGGAAAGCAATAACATCGCGAATGCTGACCGTGCCGCATAACAAGGCGCACATGCGATCAAGGCCGAAAGCTATGCCTCCATGTGGCGGTGCGCCGTATTTAAAGGCCTTCAGCATGTAACCGAAACGATTTTCGACGACTTCCGCAGGAATTTTTAACACATCTTTGAACACCTTTTCCTGTAGCGCCGACTGATGAATACGAATAGAGCCGCCGCCAAGCTCCATGCCGTTCAACACAACATCGTAGTGCTGGCCGCGAACAGACTTCGGATCGGTATCAAGCAACGAAACATCTTCCGGTACCGGTGACGTGAACGGGTGATGTGTCGCTACGTAACCACCGCATTCCTCGTCGTAGTTCATCAGCGGGAAATCGACAACCCACAAAAAATTCCATTGGTCGGCGCGCAGCGTTAGCTTGCCACGTTTGACGAACAGTTGCGCCACCTCAATCCGGATGCGACCGAGAATCGTGCACGCGCGCTCCCAAGGAGCCGCGGAAAAGAAAACAATGTCACTCTCCTCGATATCAAGCTTCTGTGTCAGCTCAGCCTTCTCAGCATCCGTAAAGAACTTCACAATCGGTGATCTCCACCCACCCTTTTCAGCTTTGATGTAGGCTAGACCTTTCCCGCCGAGCGATTTGGCCACTTCCTCGAGCACACTAATCTCGCTCTGGGTTACGTCGGCCAGATCCTTGGCATTAAAAGCTTTGATCGAACCGCCGGCCTCAACCGTAGACTGAAACATTTTTAAGCCAGAGTTTCTAAACGTTTCGGAGAAGTCGGCAATTTCGAGGCCGAAACGCGTGTCGGGTTTGTCGACGCCGTAACGATTCATCGCATCCTTGTAGGCGAGACGCGGAAAGGGGGTCGGTAGGTCGTGATTAAGCACGTCCTTCCACACCCTTTTCAGCATACCTTCGAAAAGCGAATAGATGCCTTCGCGGTCGATGAACGAGACCTCGACATCAATCTGTGTGAACTCCATCTGACGATCGGCGCGCAGATCCTCGTTGCGGAAGCAGCGGGCAATCTGGAAGTATTTTTCGACACCAGCAACCATCAGAATCTGCTTAAACTGCTGCGGCGACTGTGAAAGCGCGTAGAACTGGCCGGCATGGATGCGCGATGGCACAAGGCATTCGCGCGCACCTTCGGGTGTGCTCTTGAAAAGCGCGGGCGTCTCAACTTCGTAGAAACCCAGGGAGTCGAAATAATCGCGTACTGATTTGGTCGCGCGATGGCGCACCGCGAGATGTTTGCGCATCTTCGGACGGCGGAGGTCGAGGTAACGATATCTGAGGCGCAGGTCCTCGCTGACCTTGTCGCCGTCGGCATCGGTCAGTGGAAACGGCGGCGTCTCGGCGATGTTATGCACGACGAGATTCGTCGCATCGACCTCGATCTCGCCCGTCAACAGAGTTTTGTTAATCATCTCGCCCGGACGGGCGACGACCTTGCCGGTGATTTCCACCACGGATTCGTTTTTCAGCTGCGCAGCTTGCTCGCGGAGCGCAGAATCGAACTTTACCTGGATCACGCCTGCGCGGTCGCGTAAATCGATAAAAATAATGCCACCGTGGTCGCGAACGGAGTCAACCCAACCGGAAAGCGAAACCGTAGCGTTCAGATCAGACTTGGCGAGTTGGGCACAATGGTGTGTGCGTTTCATGAGATAAGATCGAAAAAATTAAAAAGCCTTTTTTCTTCCTTGGTGCAACCAGATTTTCGGTCATCACCGCTGGGAGAAAGCCAGTCTCCCCCTGTTTACAGAAAACTGAGCAGTACCGTTCCTATGCAGAGCCTGCTATAGTCGGTAAAGGAAACAATGCTGAAGATCGGGCTATTCTTAGGGTGTTTAAGTGAGCGAATTTCTTCCCTCTTTAACCCAATAAATACGGATTCTTTTAATTCACATTGCATGAAATTTGCTTATTTTTTCATATCTGTTCCCAGAAAAGCTTAACCTCTCCTTTGGTATTTACCTGGTCTTTGGCTTGTTTTCTAGTCTTGCCTGCCCTGCTGTGTATTTTGCTGTCATTGATAGTAAAAAATGTTTCTTGAATGCTCTCTTATCCCGGCCAGATTCATCGCTTATTTCGACTTTGCTATAGGGGGACAGCCGACAGCCGGATCTTGCCAGGCGTTTTCATTGGGGAAGTTCCCCCATGGTATTTTTATGGCAGCAAAGCTTTCCAGACATCGATCTTGATTGCGTCCGACAACACCCTCGAAAGCGCGCCCCGCCGAGTGGTAGTTTCGCAAACCGGATCGAATTCGATAACGTAAAGGATGTTGTCGGACTCATCGTCCCCAAGCTGCCGTCTTGCAACCGTTGAACGTGAGTATAGGTATGGCTACCGCTACCTTAGCCTTAAGCAGACGATTTCACCTCACAAAGCTTTGCGTCCACCGCAGCCGCAATGGTATACCACAAAATATTTCCGCCATCGTACGTGATCGTACCCACCACCCTGACCTAGATCTCTGCCAACAAACCACGAAAGCCTCCCGCCAACAGGAAAAACTCGCTCTGCTGGAACAGGCTCTGCTCGAGACACTAACTTTGACCGTCGGTTTTGATACTAGCCGATTACCCACAGAGGGGCTGCCGGTCACACTGATTTTCGTATTTATGCGAAGTATCAAACTACGTGACATACACGAAAGAGTTCGTAACGATCTGCTTCTCAACCGGCCACGTCCGCTGGAAAGAAGAGTGGATATCAGTGGAAATTTTCAGCAACGTTATAGTCTAAAATATCAGCCACACCATCTCGAAAAAAGTGTTCGATAAACTGAAACAGGACCTGTCTAAAAAGCCGCTGCCTAACGAAAGCGACAGTCCCGCTCAGTCCTTGCCCAAAGCTCTTTAATTCGGATGGACCGCAATGCGCCTAGCGGAACCCAGCTTCCAGCCTATTTGAGAGTTCAGAAAACGATCAGACTTTCTCCGGTCATCTCAGCCGGTTTTGGCAGGTCCATAAGCTGCAAAACTGTCGGAGCAATATCAGCCAGCCGGCCACTGCTGCGTAGCTGGGTTTTACCCGCCGCGAAATTTTCGCCAACGACAAAGGCTTCGACCGGGTTCAGAGTGTGCGCGGTGTGGGGAGCCTTCAAATCGGGATTCCACATCTGTTCCGCATTGCCGTGATCGGCGAGAACCACCGCTCGACCATTCTTGGAAGCAAGACCCTTAAGCAGCTGGCCTAGCCCTTCATCGGTGGCTTCGCAGGCCTTGATCGCCGCCTGCAGCGAACCGGTGTGGCCGACCATGTCAGGGTTTGCGTAGTTGACAACGATCAAGCCGTATTTTCTGGAAAAAATAGCCTCTTTTGTCTTCGAGGTTACTTCTGCTGCCGACATTTCCGGCTGAAGGTCGTAGGTTACCACCTTCGGGCTCGTCTGACAGGCACGATCTTCGCCAGAAAACGGTTCACTACGATAGTTATTAAAAAAGAATGTTACGTGCGGGTTTTTTTCCGTTTCGGCGCAGCGAAATTGGGCGATATCTGCTTTGCTTACGACTTCGCCGAGGATATTTTTCAACGATGGTGGCTTTCCTAAGACAACGTGCACCGGTAAACCCTTTTCATACTCCGTCATCGTCGCGTAGTAGAGGTCAAGCTTCGGGCCGCGATCGAAGCTTTTGAAATCGTCTAAGACAAACGCCCGCGTTATTTCGCGCGGACGATCACCACGATAGTTGTAAAAAAACACCGCATCGCCGTTGCCTATGCTAGCAACCTGCTTGCCGTCCGGTCCAACGATCGCCGTCGCCGAAACGAATTCGTCGCCCTTTTGCGTTTCGCTCAATGGCTTGTCGTAATATTGCTGGACTGCCTGTTCGGCAGTCGTGGCCGTCGCGACCGCACTACGACCCGTCAGCAAATCGTAAGCTTTTTGCACGCGTTCCCATCGGTTATCGCGGTCCATCGCCCAAAACCGGCCGCATACTGTGGCGATTTTTCCGATACCGATTTCGTGAATCTTCGCCTCGATCGCCTTGATATAGCCGAGGCCGCTTTGCGGTGGCGTATCGCGGCCATCCATAAAGGAATGCACAAAAACGCGCCCGACCAGACCGTCATCCTTGGCCTGTTGTAGGATGCTGTAAAGATGTTCGAGTGTGCCATGAACGCCACCGTTGGAGGTAATGCCCATAATACATAGTTTCGCCTCCGGATTTTTCTTCAGCCGTTCCACGATCGCGAGCCACACTGGGTTTTCCGCAAACAATTTCTCGGAAAAAAGTTTGTTCAGACGAAGGAGCTCCTGCTCTACGACACGGCCAGCGCCAATGTTTTCGTGACCAACCTCGCTGTTACCCATCTGGCCGTCCGGCAGACCGACATCCAAACCGGAGGTTTTGATCAGCGTAACGGGATATTTCTCGTGCAGTTGGTCGTCTGTCAGCTTCCTGGCGAGGTGAATAGCATTGAAACTGTTTTGCTCAAGATGCGGGTTGGCGCCCCAACCATCACGAATCACAAGAAGGACCGGAAAACGTGTTAAACTCATAGGAAAAATGACGATAATAAAAGACTCACGACCAGACAAGTCTTCAGCTTTTAGTTTCTACACCAAACAACCCGCTGGGGAAAGCTAGCAAGTCGCCTACAGGGAGCAATTCAGTTCCAGAGGGTGCTGGTCATCCGCGACCAACTGACGTGTTCGCCCACGTAGTCTCTACCCTATCGCAATCCAATCCTTTACTAGACTATCATGCTCAAGCTCAACATCGTTTTTAAATCGGATGAACCTGATATTTAACTATCGCTGGATAAAATCTCGAAGTAGGAATGGACTTCATCAAAGATATCGCACAGTCTGTGCTGCGAACCTGAATTAAATCTCAACTGAAAAAGAATTTTTGCGCGACCATCATCACGGATCATATCGCCCCGGGAAACGCTCATTCGCTCATCAACTCCATCTGTTCACTAGCCGCGTAAAACTCGCAACACTCTGCTCCGGTCACGCGATTACTGCGTCCGTCCGGAGAAAGTCGATCAGCGCCCTTATCTCCGGATACCCCCGATAGAACGCGCGCAGCTTCCTTCACCTTCCAGCAGCGCATGCCTTATTCCTGCCGGTTTCTTTGCCACCACCGTCTAGATCTGCACACTACGAAAACCCACCTCACGGAGGAAAGCTATTAAGCACATAGAATTCAGAGTCTGCCTCGCCGAGACACTCGGCCTCTCCTATCGTTAAGATGAAGGTCTACCCCCTTGAGACCGTTCAGAGTTAGTTGTTTCTTACCTTATCGACAAGTCGATGATCGGCTGTAAGCGTGGCAAAGATTGGCTTATCAAAAAACCACTTTCGGCGCCAGCCTGGCCGTATTTTACGGGCAGCCTCATCAAGCGTCAAATTAATTTTCTTCGCGAGCACCCCTGCCGCCAGGAGCATAGTTATGTTTTCATGTACCATCACTTCGGCGCCCGAGAATTTCTCTGCAAAAGTCAACAGCCGTTGCGAAAAAAAATACAGAAGCAGCGTGGACAGGGCGCCCCAAATCACCAAGCCGCGCGCCATCTCTATTTTCTCCAGTATCCGCTCGCCCTGCGCCCGGAAATAGTTGACCGGCTAGCGTCAGTGCAACATCGCGTTTCGGTTTGTTCAAAGATCTTGTTCGCCCAGCTTCATAATCTGCTGGCTAAAGCTTTTCGTGCAGACGCTAGCAAGGAATAACGGAGTTGGTCCAATTACATAGTTATAGTTTCCTATAATAAAACGCATGTTTAAGGTAGGTAGCCTATCGCGCCAGGTTTTTTAGTCATGCCTTTCCTGCCTCGGAGCAGATTGACTTTATCGCAGCTCCCCCCTGATTGGATACGTTCATGCCGAAGCCCGCCGTCCTCTCCCTCAACCTCAGTTCGCCGGATTAAACCTACGTCAACAACGTGAAACGCTACCGGCGACGAGTGCGTTAATTGACCGGCCAACGAATTCAGTCCTACACAAGTTGTTCGTTAACGGCATAGTCAATTCTGCCGCGAGCGAAAAAACTAACTCTGCGCACGACTACTGCTTAGGGTTAGGGTTAGGGTTAGGGTTAGGGTTAGGGTTAGGGTTAGGGTTAGGGTTAGGGTTAGGGTTAGGGTTAGGGTTAGGGTTAGGGTTAGGGTTA